>LXQI01000026.1:0-40657 GCA_001683845.1 Erythrobacter sp. ANT-B3C2
GACATACCTACCACCCGGGTCACTTCTCGATGAAAATCCCGGGTCAACTCTCCGCGCAAATCAACAGTCAGTTCCATCAGGAGTGCCGGTTCGGCTTGGCCGCCCGCACCAATGTTCCGGACGCGATGCGCGCGTCAGGAGCAGCGATCTCGCTGAGACCGGCCATCGGTCACGCATCTTCAAAGGCGTGAGCGCAGAGACGACCCAGATGCAGCGCGATCAGTCTCTCGCGCCCGACCCAAGGGAATTCGTGCCGGACCAGAAGCAGGGCCACGAGCCCGTGCATGCTGGCCCATGTCGACTGTGCCAGAGCGGCGGTGGTCTCGTCGTGAGCGTCACGCACTTCCTGAAACAACGCGAGCAGCACGCCAAAGGCACGGAGGCCGGCTGCGAGTACGGGCGACGGCTCAGGAATGCGGCCGGTCGGCTGATCGACCATAAAGGCGACTCGGTAGACGGCTGGGTGATCGAGCCCGAAACGGACATATTCCTCCCCGAGCCGCCGAAGCCTCTCCTCTGGTGTTCCCGCCTCTGCCGACGCGTGTGTCAGCCGGTCGTGCAGCCGCGTGAACCCTCGGCAGCAAAGCTCGATCGCGATCTCGTCGCTGGTACGGAAGTGCGCGTACAGCGATGGCTGGCTGATACCGACCGCCTGCGCGATCCGGCGCGTCGTGACCTGCTGGATCCCATGCTCGGCGAAGAGCTTGAGCGCCACGTCGAGAATCTGCTCCCTCCGTTCGCCGATCCTAGGTCTCGCGCCTTGCGCCATTGTTTCGTTTGTCCCTTGACAATCCGTCACCCTATCACTGATAGCCTATCAGAGATAGGAGGCGATCTTGCTGGGCTGGGTGTTGGTAGCAGCGGGGATGGTCGTCGCGCTAGCCAGCTGCGCGCCCGAGCCCGTCGTCGAGGAGCCGCCGGCACCGCTGGCCGTCGAAGTCACGTCGATCGAATATACGGACCCGACGATCCAGTCGGCCCGTTTTCCAGCGACCATCATTCGCGACCGAGAGGCCGACCTCAGCTTCCGGATCGGCGGCCAGGTTCGTTCCATCGGCGTCCGGATCGGCGATCGCCTGGGCCGGGGACAAGTCGTCGCGATCCTGGACGCAACACCCTTCAGGGCGGCGCGCGCCCGCGCGGAGGCGGAGGTCGGGCGGCTGGCCCGTGCCGCGCAGCGCTACGGCGCATTGGTCGAAGCCGGAGCGATCTCCCGCGTCCAGGAGGAAGACAATCGCAGCGCTCTGGCGGCGGCGCGCGCAACGCTCGACAGCGCCCGCTACGACGAGCGCTCGGCGGAGGTCCGCATGCCCTTCGCAGGTGTCGTGCTCTCGCGCGACGTCGAGGTCGGCGAAACGGTATCGGCCGGCCAGCGGCTGGCCACCGTGGCCGATCTTTCCAGCCCGCCTCTGGCGCGCGTTCAGGCCCCTCAGCGGGTCGCCGCGCGCCTGCGTGTCGGTGAAACGGCCAGCCTGCTCCTGCCGGGCGAAGCCGACCCTATACCGGCCCGGGTGCGGCGGATCGGGGCGGCGAGCGACGCCCGCACGGCGACCACCGAGATCGAACTCACCTTCCAGGGTGCTTCGGGGATCGCCAACGGAACGATCGGCTCGGTGTCCTTCTCCGGGACTGAGACGGTCCAGGCCGGCGGCCTGCTGCCGGCCGAGGTCCTGCTGGACGCGCGTGAAGGGTTTGGCAGTCTCTTCGTCGTCGACCGCGCCCGTTCGGTCGCGCGCCGCGTGCGGGTCCGGTTTGTAGGCTTCGAGGGCGATCGGGTCCGGGTACTCGACCTCGCCCCCGATGCGCTCGTCATTACGTCCGGAGCTGGCTTCGTAACCGACGGTCAGCGCGTGCAGGTATCGGGGCGGTGAGCTTCAATCCGGCCGCCTTCGCGCTCCGACGCTGGCAGTTCACGCTGCTCGCGATCGCGCTGCTCACCGCGTTGGGGGTAGGCGCATTCCTGAGCATTCCTCGGACCGAGGACCCGCAGCTCGATCCACCGACCTTCATCGTCGTCGCCGTCCTTCCTGGAGCGACGCCAGCCGAGATCGAGCAGCAGGTGACCAAGCCCATCGAGGATGCGGTTTACGGTCTGGACGACATACGCGAGGTGCGCTCGCGCAGCAGCGATGGCCTGTCCTCGACCCGCGTCGACTTCGTCTGGGGGACGGATCCCGAGGGCAGCTACGACGAGGTCGTGCGCGAGGTGAACGGGCTGCGCGCCACCTTACCGGCCGGCCTTTCTCGCCTAGAGATCATCCGCGCGCGCCCGATCTCGGTGTCCATCGTGCAGGTCGCGCTGGTCAGCGACCTTCTGCCAATGCGCCGTCTCGAAAAGCTCGCGGACGACCTGCGCGAGCGCATCGCCAGCGTCCCCGGCGTGCGTGGGGCCGAGTACTGGGGCGCGCAGCCCAGCGAGATGCGTGTCGCCCTCGACCTTGGACGCCTGTCGGAACTTCAGCTCGCCGCCAGCGACGTGGCGGATGCGTTGCGCGCAGGCGGTGCCGAGACGCCGATCGGCAGCCTGACCGCGGGCGCCCGGCGGTTCAGCGTCCGCTACGCCGGCGCGTATCCGACGGCGGAAGCGGTACGTCAGATCAACGTCGTCGAACGCGACGGCAGGACGGTTCGCGTCAGCGATGTGGCGGAGGTGGACTGGGGCAGCGCCGAGGCGGATCACGTCACCCGGTTGAACGGCCGGCGCGCCGTATTCGTGACCGCCACGCAAGGTGACGGCGAGGACGTCACGCGTCTGGCGACCGGGATCTCCGCGGAGCTGGACGCCTTCGAACGCACCTTGCCCGGTGGTGTCCGGCTGGAGCGCGGCTTCAATCAGGCCGACAACGTCACCTTCCGGCTTCGCCAGCTCGGACGCGACTTCCTGCTCGCCTTCGCCTTGGTCGCCATCACGCTGCTGCCGCTCGGCTGGCGCGCGGCCGGCGTCGTCATGCTGGCGATCCCGCTCTCCCTGCTGACCGGGGTCGCCATCCTGGCCGCGCTTGGCTTCACGCTGAACCAGCTGGCGATCTCGGGCTTCGTGCTTTCGCTCGGCCTCCTGGTCGACGACGCGATCGTCGTCACCGAGAACATCGCGCGGTGGCTCCGCGACGGCGCCGACCGGGTGACGGCCGTGGTCCAGGGCACCGGCCAGATCGCCTTGGCGGTCGCGGGCTGCACGTCCTGCCTCATGCTGTCGTTCGTGCCGCTCCTGGCGCTGCCCGAAGCCTCGGGAGAGTTCATCCGCTCGCTTCCGGTCGCCGTGCTGGCCACCGTGGCGGGCTCCTTCATCGTAGCCCTGACCGTCATCCCGCTCGCGGCGAGCCTGCTCCTCAAGCGCGAGCACGATCCCGAGGGAAATTTCCTCCTCCGGGGACTGACCCGCGGCATCCGGCGCTTCTACGGACCGATGCTGCACGCCGCGCTCGACCGGCCCTGGATCGCGCTCGTCATCTTGCTGCTCGTGGCGGGGACGGCCCTGCCGGTGATCGGGCTGATCGGTTCCAGCCTGTTTCCGCCGGCGGAGATCCCGCAGTTCCTGGTGCGGGTCGAGACGCCGCAAGGGTCGTCGCTGGCGCGGACCGACGCTGCGGTTCGCTTCGTCGAACGTCGGCTTGCGCGGCAGCCCGAGGTGCGGTGGACCGCCGCGAACGTCGGACGCGGCAATCCGCAGCTTTACTACAATGTCGGCCAGCGCGAAGCCGACCCGGCCTTCGGCGAAGTCGCCGTTGCTTTGAAGCGCTGGGAGCCCGGCGCCAGCGACGCCTTGCTGGAACGACTTCGCGGCGACTTCGGCCGCTACGCCGGCGCCAACATCAGCGTGATCACGTTCAGCAACGGCCCCGAAGTGGAAGCGCCGATCGCGCTTCGTATCTCGGGTCCCAGGCTCGAGACGCTGGCGACCCTGGCGCGCGAGGCGGAACGGGCGATGACCGCCACGCCCGGCTTGCGCGACGTCGCCAATCCGTTGCGGCTGGAGCGGACCGACGTTGCCATCGACGTCGACGAGGCGGCGGCGTCCGCGCTCGGCGTCCGCGCCGGGAGCCTGCGGCAGACACTGCAGCTCGCCCTTTCGGGCGTCCCGGTCGCCACCCTGCGAGACGGCGACGGCGACGACTATCCGGTGAACGTCCGCCTGCCGATGGCCGAGGCCAACACTATCGGCTCGCTCGACGCAATCTTCGTGCCTTCGGTGGGCGGCTCAGCGATTCCGTTGCAGGCCATCGCGCGTCCGGACCTCGTCTCGGGCCCGGCCCGCATCGAGCGGCTCGACCGCGCCCGGACGGTGACCCTGACCGCCTACGTCGACACCGGCGTGCTCACGGCGCGGGCCACCGAAGATGCGGCCGCGCGGGTCCGCGCCGCGCTCGAACTGCCGCCGGGCTACGCGATCTCCTTGGGCGGAGAGGCCGATACCCAGGCCCGCAGCTTCGCCGGCCTGCTGCCGGCGATCGCGGTCTCGACGCTCGGCATCCTCGCGGTGCTGGTGCTGGAGTTCGGCCGCTTCCGCACCGTCGCGGTGGTTGCGGGGATCGTGCCTTTCGGCCTGTTCGGCGCGGTCATCGCGCTTTGGCTGACGGGCAACTCGCTGTCCTTCACCGCCGCGATCGGCCTCATCGCGCTGATCGGCATCGAGATCAAGAACTCGATCCTGCTGGTCGACTTTACCGAGCAGCTGCGCCGCGACGGCGTCCCCGTGCGCGAGGCGATCGAGCGCGCCGGCGAACTCCGCTTCCTGCCGGTGCTGCTCACCTCGGTTACCGCCATCGGAGGGCTGCTCCCGCTCGCGCTGGAGAATAACGGGCTGTTCTCACCGCTCGCGATAACGCTGATCGGCGGACTCATCTCCTCCACACTGCTCGCGCGCATCGCCACGCCGGTCATGTACCTGCTGCTCGCCGGACGCGACGCGAAAGCGGTGGCCTGATGCGCCGCCCACTGGCCCTCGCCGCCCTCGCCCTGCTGGGCGGCTGCACCGTTGGCCGAGACTACACGGCCCCGGATCTCGGCGCGCCGCCGGCCTGGCGCGCGACCGCGTCGGCCGCAGTTCCTCAAGGCCCGTGGTGGCGCGCCTTCGATGACCCCGTGCTGGACCGGCTCGAGGCGGAAGCGCTGGCCGGCAACATCGACGTCGAGCAGGCGCTGGCCCGCGTCGTACAGGCCCGCGCGGCGCTGCGCGGCTCCGACGCCGCCCTCAGGCCCTTGAGCGAGGTGACGGGTACACTCGTGCGGCGGCGGCAGTCGGAGAACGAGGGCCTGGGCCGCTTGTCCACCGTCGTTCCGGACTTCCCGCGAACCGTGGATCGGGGCCAGCTCGGCCTGGGCTCCAGCTGGGACCTGGACTTCGCGGGCGCCGCGCGGCGCCGCCGGGAGGCGGCCCGGGCCGAAGCGGCGGGCGCGGAAGCGAGCGTCGAAGTCGCGCGGCTAACCATCAGCGCGGAGGTCGCCGACGCCTATGTCGCCTACAGGGGTGCCTGGGCTCGTCTCTCGCTGCTGGAGCAGTCCGAAGCGCTCCTGATCGACCAGCGCGGGATCATGGCCGCGCGGGTGCGGCTGGGGGAGGCTCCCGGACGCAGCCTCGCGGAGTCCGACGCATCGGTCGCTGCCGCCTCGGCTACGTCGGCACCCCTGCGTGGCGAGGTCGCGGCACAGCATAATCGTCTGGCAGTCCTGCTCGGGCGCACGCCGTCGGAGGTGCTGGTCCTCCTCGAGCCGGGCGGCGATGTTCCGAACGCGCCCGACCCGGCGGCGGGCCTTCCGGCCGACGTCCTCCGGACTCGGCCGGACGTGGTGGTCGCCGAGTCTCGCGTCGCCGCCGCCAGCGCCCGCACGGGCGCGGCCCTGGCAGAATACTATCCGAGCGTCTCCCTTTCCGGGCTCGTTGGTCTCGACTCCAACCGTCTCGGCAGCTTCGTCTCGGAGGGATCGAGCGTGCTCCAGGGCGGCGCGGGTTTGCGCTGGCGCCTGTTCGACTTCGGCCGCATCGACGCCGACGTGCGCGCCGCGCGAGGCCGGGAGCGCGAGGTGCTCGCCGCTTATCGCCAGGCCGTGCTGACGGCGGCCGAGGACGTCGAGACCAGCTTCGAACGGCTTTCGGCGGCCCGGGCCCGGACCCTTCGGCTCTCGGCGCGGCGCGCGTCGGTCCAGGCGGTGCTGAACACCGCGCGACGCGCGTTCGCTGCCGGAGAGATCAGCCGGGACGCCTTACTCGACAGCACGCGCGCGCTCGTGGAGGCGGACGAGGGACTGGCCGCAGCCCGCCAGGATGCCGCGCGCGCGATCGTCGCCTGCCATCGCGCGCTCGGGAGCCCCGTCGATCCACCCACGCTCACCGTTACGGCCTCGACGCCTGCACGATCGATTCCAGTTCAACCATGAGGAAGGAAGCAAGACAATGACGATGATGACACGAACGGCGGCAGCGGTAGCGCTCGCCATGACTGCAACCCAGGCCTTGGCTTCCACCGTAACCGTCGTGGTCCGCGGCGTGCGCTCGGACGCCGGCGAGATCGGCTGCGCTCTGTTTTCGTCGGGCGACGGTTTTCCCATGAAGACCGGCAAGGCCACGATGCAATGGCACGCGGCCAGACGCGAGGGAGTCTCGTGCCGGTTCGAGAACGTGCGGCCGGGCACCTATGCGGTCGCCGTATCGCACGACCTCAACGGCAACCGGCGCACCGACACCAACTTCGTCGGTATTCCGCGCGAGGACTGGGGCGTGTCCCGGGGCGCCCGACCTTCTCTGCGGGCACCTCGTTTCGACGAGGCTTCCTTCACAGTGGCCGGGGACGCCCCGCAGCAGATCACCGTGACGGTGGCCCGATGAGCCGGACGGGAAAAGGCAATCTGAAGGCGCGTTACGGCACCTGGGCTCTTGTGACGGGAGCGTCCAGCGGGATCGGACGCGAGTTCGCGCGGGAGCTCGCGGCCGCCGGCCTGAACGTCGTGCTTGTCGCGCGCAGGCGGACGGAGCTGGAGACGCTGACCGCGGAGCTGAAGGCGCGGCACGGCGTGGATTGCGTCGTCCACGCCCTCGATCTGGGGAACGGCGACTCGGTCGGGTTCCTGGAAGCCGCGACGGCGGACGTCGACATCGGGCTGGTGGTCGCCGCGGCCGGGTACGGCACTTCCGGCGCGTTCCTGGACGCCGACGTGCCGGACGAGCTACGGATGATCGAGGTCAACTGCCGCGCCGTGACCGAGCTGACGCACGTCTTCGCGCGGCGCTTCGCGGCCCGGGGACGCGGCGGCATCGTGCTCATGAGTTCGCTCGTGGCCTTCCAGGGCGTGCCCCGGGCGGCGACCTACGCCGCGACCAAGGGTTTTATCCAGGTGTTCGCCGAAGGCATCCGGCGAGAGCTGAAACCCCATGGCGTGGATGTGATCGCTTCCGCGCCAGGCCCCATCCAGAGCGGCTTCGGCGAGCGCGCCAACATGAGCATGGGAATGAGCCAGGGGCCCGAGGTCGTGGCAAAGGCGACCCTTGCCGCCCTCGGCCGGCGCGGAACCGTGCGGCCCGGCTGGCTCGGCAAGCTTCTGGAAGCCTCGCTCGCTCCGCTGCCGCGATGGGGACGGACGCGTATCATGCAGCAGGTGATGGCCGGCATGACGCCGACCACCGGTAAGAAAGCGACCGACAGCGTGCGGCGATGACGGCTCCGTTCCAGCGCCTGACGCTCACCGAGCAGCTCTGGTGGGCTACGGCCGCGATCCTGGCCGCGATGTTCGCGGCGACGCTCGTGGCTTTCTGGCTCGACCGTCGCGTCATCGACGGGGCCAGCGTCTGGGCCAAGCCGCTCAAGTTCGAGGTCTCGCTTGCGCTCCACTTCGCGACCCTCGCCCTGATCGCGCACGTCCTCAGTCCGACCTGGAGGGGCGGCGCTTTCCTCCTCATCATCGCTGGCCTGTCGGTGCTCAGCACGGCGTTCGAGATGGCTTACATCCTCGTTCAGGCAGGGCGGCAGCAGGCGTCCCATTTCAACCTGAGCACGCCCTTCTACGCGGCCATGTACGCGCTGATGGCCCTCGGGGCGGTGATGATCATCTTCGCCGCGGCGGCACTCGGGGCGGCGGTCGCGCTCGATGGAAAGGTGGCTCTGACCCCGCCCGTTCGGCTCGCCGTCGTCCTTGGCCTGATCGGCGGAACGATCCTGACCCTCGTCGTCGCCTTCACCATGGGTGGCCGGCTCAACCATCACGTGGGCGTCGAGCCGGCGGGCACCGCGCGCATGGCCTTTACGGGCTGGTCGCTCCAGGTCGGGGACTTTCGCCCGGCGCACTTCTTCGCCACGCACATGATCCAGGCGGTGCCGCTCGGCGGCCTCCTCGCCGCGCGCGTGCTGCCGGCGCCGGCGGCGACCGCGGCAGTGCTGTCGCTGACGTTGGTGTGGACGGCGCTGACGCTCGGCTTGTTCCGGCAAGCGCTGTCCGGCCGCCCTTTCGTCGCGCTGCCCGGGTTTTAGGAACCTCGCTCATGAGCAGCCGTCAGGCTCCGCCGCTGTCGCCAGCAGCTGAAGGCCGATCGGATCCGCCCGTCACCGACGGCGTCAAGCCACCGACGCCTCAGGATCGCAGGCGCGAGGCGATCCTCCACGGACCTGTCCTCCCGACCCTCCTTCGCCTCGGACTGCCGGTGATCGCCGTCATCGTCGCCCAGACGGCGGTCGCCGTGACTGAGACCTACTGGATCAGCCGGCTCGGCACCGATGCGCTAGTCGGCGTCACCCTGGTCCTGCCTGTGTTCGTGCTGATGGCCACCATGAGCAACGGCGGCATCGGCGGCGGCGTCTCGTCCGCGGTGGCGCGGGCGGTGGGAGCGGCGAGGAACGAGGAGGCCGACGCGCTGCTCCTGCATGCGATCGTCCTGGCGGTCGGCTTCGGCCTACTGTTCACCGCGGGCGCGGTGCTCGGTGGCCGCGCGCTCTACGGGGCATTGGGCGGCGAGGGCGCCGCGCTCAATGCCGCGCTGCTCTACTCCGGCTGGGTGTTCGGGGCGGCGGTTCCGATCTGGATCGTCAACCTCCTTGCCTCCGCGCTGCGCGGGGCGGGGGAGGTCCGGCTGCCGGCCATCGTCACCCTCGCGGGCGCGGCCGCGCTCTTTCCCCTGTCGCCGGCGCTCATCTTCGGCTGGGGGCCGCTGCCCCGCCTTGAAGTCGCGGGCGCCGGGCTGGCGGTGGTCCTCTACTACCTCGTCTCCCTTGCGGTCTTCCTGCGCTACCTGACGCGAGACGGCGGAGCCCTGAGACTGCGGTGGTCGCGCCTGCGCCGTCCGCTGTTCGGGGCGATCTTGGGAGTCGGCCTTGTGTCGGCGCTCGGGACCTTGATGGCGAGTCTCACCGTGGTCGCGGTGACCGGCGCCGTCGGGCTGGCCGGGCCTTCGGCGCTCGCGGGCTTCGGCATCGCCTCGCGGATCGACTCGCTGCTGGTTCCGATCCTCTTCGGCCTTGGCACGGCGGTCATCACCATGGTGGGTGTCGCCACCGGCGCCGGGCTGCCCGAACGCGCCGACCGTGTCTCCTGGACAGCTGCGGGCTTGGCATTCGCGGTGACCGAGGTCATCGGGGTTGCCGCCGCGCTCTTCCCAGACGTTTGGGTGGGGCTTTTCTCCGACGATCCTGACGTGCTGGCGGCCGGGGCGATCTATCTGCGCGTGGTCGCGCCCTTTTACGGCGCGATCGGCCTCGGCCTCATCCTCTACTTCGCCTGCCAGGGCCGCGGGAAGGTGTTCTGGCCCTTCGTGGCCGGTGGCGTCCGGCTTGCGGTGACGGCGGGCGGCGCGTGGTGGCTGGCGAGCCAAGGCGCGAGCCTCGCAATCGTGTTCGTGGCCGCCTCGGTCGGCTCGGTCCTGTTCGGGGCCATCAACGCTTTCGGCCTGAACCGGCTCGCCCGCGCGGGAGAGGCCTCGAAGCTCGAGGCAAGGCGTTCAGGGACGGTGCGGCCCTGAGCTTCTCCGTCGTCGCCCGGGGGCGTGGTCTTTCTCAGCGTCTCGGCGGTCTTCTGGCGCCCGACGATCGTGCGCGGCCTGGGCGGCGCGTCCGTCGGCGGGATCGTCGTCACCAGCGCGGTCACCCTCGCCGTGACGGTGCTGGCCTTCGCCGTGGTGAGCTTCGGGGTTCTTGGCACGTCACTGGTCGAGTTGCCCGGCGCGCCCATTCTGACGATCGAGGAACAGCAAGCGCATCAAGGACGGGGCGGAGCCGGGCGAGCGTGACTACTTCATCTCGACGACGAGTGTCTGAGAAGCCGTCGGGCTCCAGTTCTGGAAGCCAGGGGGCAGCAGCCGAGCGGAAAACCGGGCCTATCCTCGGATACGCTTTTCGGAGTTGAGCGCGAGGAAAGAGATTCGGTTACAGCGGCTTATCGGGGCTTAGCGTGCGAAGAGAAGCTGTGGCGAAAAGCGGTCCTGAGCGGCTCCGAAGGTGGAGGCCACAGGTTCGAATCCTGCCGGGTGCGCCACCCTACCCTCGTTGGGTCTAGATGCGGCGTAGGCGCGTAGCTCCGGCTGACTGCCCGGGTTTAGCTAAAGCAGGTATGTTGCTTTTGGGCCGATCTCGAGTGCCGCATAGGCGCAGCGATAATCATGGCCCCTCGGTCACGCTGTAGACGTCCTGCCGGCCACCAAGGCCGTAATTGAAGTCGTTAAAAATACAGTTCCAAAAAGAGTGTCGGTTCGACCCCGTCCCCCCGCACCAGAACTCATTTGCTCTGCAGCCGAGGTGATAGGTTTGGATCCTGTCGGCGCACCAGTCTAAACCAATTCGCCGACACGGAGCGTTACCCAAAGAACATTATGCCGTGTTGTCAGCTGGGCTTGGCGAATACCGCTCGGATGCGCCGCGCCATCTCGTCCGAGGCTGGCGTGCGACATCCAATTGACCCGCTGAGTAAGCAGATGACGCGTTCCGCCGGTGCGGGATCAAGCGCAATGAAACGCAAATCCGAAAGTCCGTCCACACGCCCGAGGTCGGCGGGAACGATCGCCGAGTGCCCGCGGAGCGAGACGCTCTGAAGGATAGCCGCGAAGGTGTTGAATGACGTCACTCGATTCGGCGTCACTCCCGCTGCATTCAGGTAAGCCTCAACCGCGGCCCTCGTTTGGTACTTGTCGGCTAGTAGCGCCAGGCTCTCGCTCCTTAACTGATCGACGGGGACGGTCGGCAAGCCCGACAACCTGTGGCGCGCGTGGCAGACGAAGACGAGCTTGTCTCTATACAGCGGATCGGCATGTTCGTTGTCGATGTCCGCCGGAATTCCGACACCGAGATGCAATTGTCCAACCGCTATCTGCGCGACGATCTCGTCATTGGAAAGTTCACTGACCTCAAGATCAATGGCCGGGTACTCGCGCGCGAAGGCGGTTAGGATCGGTGGCAGATACAAGGCGTTGAACGTCTGCGTCACACCGATGTGCAGCCGTCCGCGCTTTAGTCCGCGATGCTCCAGGACAGCTTCTTTCAAGGTTCGGACTGCACTAAGAACGAGACGCGCATGATCGACCACTATCGCACCGACCTCGGTGGTTTCAACTCGACGTCCGCCACGGCTGAACAAGATTACGTCGAGTTCCAATTCGATGTCCCGCACCTGCTGCGAGAGCGTGGGCTGCGAGACACTCAGAGACTGCGCGGCCCGGGTGAAACTCCGCTCCTCGGCGAGCCGTACGATGTAGCGGAGGCGACGTAGGTCCATCCTTCCTCATTATAGGCGTAGCCTATTTGATCAATCGAAACTGCGTCTTGGAACAATGAAAGGCATTTAGATAACGCTCGGCCGGACCAAGGAGAGTACCCATGATTGAGCAGACGAGATTTGGGTCAAAGGACTTCGGCAAAACGCCATCGTCCATTCAGCTGCGAATGCCTGAGCGCCTTTCACACCCAGGCGTTGAAAAAGAGGACGCCAGCGCGGGCTTCTCAGCTGAGCGCAAGCATCCCGTATTCATCGTCGATCTGCCCTCGCATGCGATCAGCATGACAATCGGCGGGCTGCATCCGGGCGGTCGTTCCGGGCGCCATCGCCACACCTACGAGACGATCCTCTACGCGCTCGAGGGCCGCGGCTACTCCATGATCGAGGATCGGCGGATCGAGTGGGAGGCGGGCGACGCTCTCTACATCCCCGTCTGGGCCTGGCACCACCACGTCAACGCTGATCCCGACAGACCCGCCCGCTACCTCGCCTGCGAGAACGCGCCGATGTTGCAGAACGCTGGCGGGCTCGCGATCCGGGAAGAAGCGAAATGAGCGGCTACATGCACGAACCGGTCTCGGGCATTATCGCTTATCCTGTCACCCCGTTCGGGACGGGCGGAGGCGGTATCGACGAAGACGGCTTCCGCCAAGTCACCGAGAATTTGCTGGTAGACGCTCCGGCCGCGATCTCCTTTCTCGGCAGCGCCGGGGAAAGCGCTTACCTAAGCACAGAGGAATGGCGCCATAGTGCGCGCCTCGGCGTCGAAACGGTTGCGGGACGCGTGCCCGTCATTCTCGGCATCAGCGAACTCACGACGGCGGCGGCGGTCGCCAAGGCGCGATATGCCGAGGAGGTCGGTGCCGACATGCTGATGGTCATTCCGATCGCTTACTGGAAGCTGACCGACGCTGAGATCTTTGAACATTACGCCGCCATCGCTGAAGCAACCGATCTGCCGATCATGGCCTACAACAACCCGGGTACGAGTGGAGTCGACATGTCGCCTGCTCTGCTCGTCCGGATGGTCCGCGAGATCGAGACCGTGCGCTACGTCAAGGAGAGCAGCGGCGACCTGAATCGGATGCACGCGATCCGAATGCTGTCGGACGACTCCGTCCCATTCTACAACGGCGCGAACCACATGGCGTTGGAGGCGCTCGCCGCTGGCGCGTCGGGGTGGTGCACGGCCGCCCCCAATCTCCTGGGCGGTCGCCCGCAGCAGCTTTTCTCGCTGATGCAGGCGGGCGATGTCGATGCAGCCAGGAGCCTGTTTTACCAGCTCCTACCCGTGCTTCAATTCATCGTCTCGGGCGGCCTTCCGACTACGGTGAAGGCAGGATTGGCCTTGCGAGGGCTTGCCGTTGGAAATCCGCGACTTCCTCTGCAAGTGCTACCCGATGCGGCGCGCACCACGCTCAAGGGCCTTCTCGAAGGGCTTGCTGTCGAGCCGGTCGGGCGCTGACCGGTGAGCGCTCTTTCGTTCGAAACGACGCCGGACGAGAGGGCGCTTCTAGGACTGCTCGGAAAGAAGTCCGTCGCGGGCGAGCGGTTGATGGCACACTCTGGTTTCGATGAGAGGCGCTTCGAGGCGGCGTCGGACCGTTTGTGGAAGGCTTTCATGCTTAAGGGCGCTCTCGAGGATGGGTGCTGCGGTGCTCCATGTGGAGTCGATTGTGTCTCCGCATTCGCCCCCGATCGCGTGTGGAAGCTGACCGCCGCCGGGCAGCAGCTCGCCGAACTCGATGCCGTGTGTAACATCCCCCAAGCTGTGGACCACCTAAGGAGAAGCGGACAATGAGCGGATTGGACACGCTGCCACGTGATTTGCCTCGTCCGGTCGAGGACGGCGCTTGTGACCATCTGCCGGGTGTCGCGATGCCACAATTGGCGTTGCGCTCGACGGCAGGGCAGGATGTCGACCTGAGTAGGTTGGGTGCCGACAGAACGGTGATCTACTGCTACCCCATGACTGGCGTGCCGGACCAGCCGCTGCCGAGCGGGTGGGACGGCATCCCCGGTGCCCGGGGTTGCACGCCGCAATCCTGCTCCTTCCGTGACCATCACACCGAACTTGCCGCACTAGGGGCGAAGGTGTTCGGCCTCTCCACGCAGTCGACCGAATACCAGGAGGAGATGGTGAAGCGCCTCCATCTTCCTTTCGAGGTTCTGAGTGATGCCGACTTGCTGTTCGTTACGGCCCTCAAGCTCCCGACATTCGAAGCCGAAGGATTGCGTTTGATCAGGAGGCTGACTTTGATCGTCCGCGAAGGGCTGATTGAGCATGTATTCTATCCGGTGTTTCCGCCGGATCTGAGCGCAGAACAGGTCGTCCAGTGGTTGCAGCAGAACTCGCTGGTGGGCTCTTTATGTCGGGAAGATCGGGCAAGCCCTTGTTGACGGACCGCCGCAGCGACGGTCCAGAATGTGCTCGCGCGACCTAGCTCTGGATGGGCCCAAGCCCCGTATGCCGCCATGGCCGACCGCGTGGGGTCATTCGGGGGGGGCGACGCTCAACTTAGGCGATCCACCTTTGCGGGAAGCGTAAAATATATCGCTAACCTTAAGCTTTCAGCGATGTTGGCTGCTTTGGCCACAAAGGCGGCGGCGGTATCAGGTCGACAAATTTCCGACGCAGCGACGGAGAACAGAGCCAGCCACCGATCGAAATGCTCAGGGCGAATTCGCGTCTGACGTCGATGCGCAAGCACGGGGTTTCCCTTGTAGCGCCCGGACGTCAGCATGACCGAGGACCAGAACGCGCACATAGTGCGCAAGTGTGGCTCCCAATCGCCGGCCACTGCTTCGGCGAAAATTGGCCCAAGTTCCAAGTCAGATCGAACGTCTTGGTAGAAGCGCCGCACAAGCTGCTCGATCAAGGCTTCATCGACGTTATTCCGCAAGACTGCCTCGGTATCCATCACTGGAGTACCTGGGGAGGTAACCCGGTCGTAGGCCCGACCTTGTCGTTCTGCGCACCCATCAGCTGGTCGGGCGAACCTTCCGGCCAGTAGAAGCTGTCCGGCGTCGACCGGGGACCGAAGATCGCTTGGCCGACCCGCACGATCGTCGCGCCTTCCTCGATGGCAATCTCGTAATCGCCCGACATGCCCATGGAGAGCTCGTCCAGCCCGCCACCGGGCAGAGCGTCCCTGTGCCGTTCGCGAAGCTCGTGCAGGAGCCGGAAGCAAGGGCGAACCCGGGCGGCATCCGCCGAGAGGACCGCAAGCGTCATCAAACCCCGCACATGCAGGCTCTGGAATGCAGGCAATTCGCGCAGGAAGGGCATCAATTCCTCGGGTTGAAGGCCGAACTTGCTCGCCTCGCCCGAGGTGTTTACTTGAATGAACACGTCGAGCGCTCTGCCCTGCTTCTGGAGTGCGGCGTCCAGCGCCGCAGCGACCCGCACGCTGTCAAGCGCCTGAAACTCGTCTGCAAAATGCGCGACGTATTTCGCCTTGTTGGTCTGCAGATGACCGATGACCGACCAGGTAACAGGAAGGTCCGCCAAAGCTTCCGACTTTTCGCGCGCTTCCTGGACCTTGTTCTCGCCAAACCGCGCGACGCCCGCCGCAAACGCGAGGCGCAGGCGCTCGACCGGTATTGTCTTGGTGACCGGCAACAAGCGAACCGACGCGGGATACCGGCCGGCGCGCAGGGCGGCCGCGTCCATCCGGCGTCGCACGTCGGCAACGCTGTTCGCGATGTCCGCCGCGCAAGGCGGCGTCATTCGAGACTCGAAAGCCATGCGCGCATAACCTTGTCTGCGACCACGTGGGCCCCTCCGCCAAAACGGCGGGCTTGCTCTCGCAGTTGGACGGGGTTCTGCTCGACGGCAGCGAGCTCGGCCGCGTGGCCGATCAGCCAGGCTTCAAAAGCACTGGGATCGACCTCCAAATGGAATTGCAGTCCGAGTGAGGAACCGAGCGTGAAGGCTTGGTTCGTGTAGGCGTCGGTTTCCGCCAAACGGCTCGCGCCCTCAGGCAAGTCGAAGGTGTCGCCGTGCCAGTGCAGCACGACAGGGTCGGTCGCGAGCGCCGCAAGCGGCGAGACCTCGCCAGCCCGCGTCAGCCGGACAGGTGCGTAGCCGATCTCTTTGAGCGGGCCCGGATAGACCCGGGCGCCAGCAGCACGGGCGATCAACTGCGCGCCCAGGCAGACGCCCAACACCGGCCGCCTTGCACTCAACCGCCGCTCGATGACCGCCACTTCCGCGGCTAACCAGGGATAGCGCGCCTCGTCGTAGGCACCGATGGGGCCGCCCAGTATGACGAGCAGGTCAGCCGCGTCGGCATCTTCGAGCGAATCCGTCCCGGCCGCGGCGTATTGCGTCGCATAGCCCGCTGCGGCGATAGGCTCGGCGAAGGTGCCGAGGTCTTCGAAAGCAACGTGTCGGATAGCGAGACAGCGACGGCTCATGGAGCGCAGCCCGCTATAGTGCAGCCGGGTGCAGCTTCGCCCAGCTCTGGCTCCCCGACTAGGGTAGCGTCGGTCTCGCCGGTCAGTGCTTCGATCTCGGCGCCGAGCCGGAGATCCTGGATATGGCCGAACACGCGGCGTCGCAGCCGGCCCTGGCGATCGATTAGCACGAGCGTGGGCGTGCCCTGCATTGCATAGGCGGCCATAGTGCGGGGGATGCCGCCGCTCGCGCCGGGCCGGTCGATACCGACCGGGAAGGCATAGCGGTATTCATGCAGGAACGCCTCCAGCGCCACGCGCGTGCCCTGGGCCTCGTGATGCTCGAAGACGGTGTGCAGGCCGAGCACGACGACATCGTCGGGGGCGAAAGTCTCGCGGACGCGCGCCGCCTGCGGCAGGCCGACCTGGACGCAGCCGGGGCAGAGCATCTGGAAGGCCTCGATGACCACCACGCGGCCGCGCAGGCCCGCAAGGGTAATCGGTGCGGGTGCGCCGAGCCATTCGATTACGTCGAGTTCGGGGGCAGAACGGAGGTCGGGCATTGTCGAGTTCCTACCTGGAAGGGTGCGGGCCCGCCGGGGCGAGCCCGCACGACGATCAAGCTGCTTTGCGCAACGCCACCGCGGGGAAGTCGAGCGGCACGTCGAGCGCGACGTTGACGTAGTTGGTGAAGAGATTGAGCGCGACGTGGGCGACGATCTCGACAATGCCTTCGTCGTCGAAGCCGGCATCCCGCAGCGTTTCCACGTCCGCGTCGCTCACCTGCCCACGGCTGTCGACGAGCTTCAGCGCGAACACGAGGGCGGCCTCTGTCTTGGGGTCGGACGAGCGACCGGACTGGGCATCGGTCATTTCGTCGCTCGAAGCGCCCGCCTTGCGGCCAAGCGCCGTGTGCGCCGACAGGCAGTACTGGCAGTTGTTTCGGTCAGCTACGGCGACCGCGATCTGTTCGCCGAGTTTGGCACTGAGGGTGCCGCCTCCGAGCGCGCCGAATGCCCCCCACATCGACTTTAACGCCGCCGGCGAGTTCGCGACGGCGCGGAACATGTTGGGCTTGGAGCCAAATGCGCCCGCAATCTGATCGAGCGCGAGCTTTGTGTCGCCGGTTGCCGCAGCGGGGGTAACGAGATTAATGCGTGACATGGGAGTTCTCCTTGGGTGGGTTTGCCTGGGATTTCTCTCGGCGGGACGTCGATGGCCGTCGACGTCCCGCCCTTCGGATCGGACGGACAAGTCTACGGTTTGGGAATGATCCGACCGGGGAAGCTCAGATTTCCGGATGCGACCTTGCGGACGCCGGAGACGCATAACAGCGGCGTCTTGCCCTGTGCATTGACCTGCAGTTCGGCGGTGACGGCATCGAAAGCGATGTTCTCGGCGCCTTTTACCGGCACCGTGATGCGGACGGTGCTCCCCTTCAAAATCGGGCTCATGCCGGGGCTGTCGAGGGCAAGCGGGAGACCAGCCGCTGTGTCGGGCATCACCTCTTGGCCGGGAGCGACGTCGCGGACCTTCAACCCCCCGCCGCACGCTTTGTCTTCGGCCAGAACGACCCAATGCGAGTGCCATCCCGCCCCATCGTTCGCAGGGTCGCCGTCGCCGTTCTCGTCAAAGAGCGGTGTATCGTCGAAATCAGGATGAGCGGTGATCGCAAGGGCCAGGATGCCTGACGCGGGTGCGAAGCCCACTACTGCGGGATTCAATCGCGTCGGCCACACATAGGCGTCAGCCTTGGCGCCCTGAAGCTTACCGATCGGCTTCGGCTTGACCGAGCCGGCGGTTCCGGCAACTTCCATGATGAAGGTCGCCAGCCGCCCGTCAGTGTTCGCCTCCGCCCGCGTCACATCGAACGCTGGAGCCACGGTAGCTTTGCGGGCGGCCTTGATTTCGTGGGCGGCCGAGGCGACGGGTATCGCCCCGATCGCAAGCACGACTAGCACGACAAGTGACGAATGCTTCATTTCGGTTCTCCTTGAGTGGGATGGGATTGATCGACTTGCGACCCGGCAAAGTTGCGCCAGAGCGCGTCGCGCTCGGCCGCCGACGCCTGCTCCTGCTCCCGGCAATCCAGACGGAGGTGGCGGTCGCCGAACGGCGCGCCGACGAAGGCGCAGACGTGCGGGCGCTGAGGATCATCAGGGCGGACGTTCGGCCGAAAGTACCGGCATGAGACGCACATGCGCTGGACAGGGATGTCGCCTGCCTCCTGCAGCGCGCGGATCATCTTGACGAGCGCACGGTAGAGGACCGTCTGCTCGGACGCGTCCAGGGTGCCGGTTGCGCGCGCCAGGAAGTCAGGCCAGGTCGCGACCTCGTCCGCCAGCGCGGCGCCTTCGGGAGTGAGCGCGAAGGCGGCGGCGCGGCGGTTCGCCGCCTCGACTCCGCGCACAACGAAGCCTTTGGCAGTTAGGCTGGCGACCGCGTCACTCGCGGTGGCGGGGGTGATCGCCAACGAGCGCGCGAGCGTGCTCAGGCGAAGCCCCTGGGGCTCGCCGCGTAGCAACGTCAGCGCCTGCCCCTGGGTGGGCGTCAATCGCGCCGGACCCGCGCCTTTCCAAGCGCGGGCCTTGAGCGCGGCTCCGATCTTGGCGAGTCCCGTCGACACGTGAACTTCGAGCGGCTCGCTGATCGTGTCGAAATCGACTGGAGGTCTCTCCACGAACTTGCTCCTTCCTTGACACTTAGGAGTCCTAAGTTAATGATCACGAGATGGCAAGCCGCTTTTTCCCCCGCGCTCGAAGCACCGATGGCGAACGGCTAATTGCGATGGGAACCGAGCTCACAGCAGCATCAGCGCAGGCGAGACTATCGACGGGCACCGTCTGTCACTCGCTGCCCCGCTCCACACTGGGGTGTGCTGATGGATTTGCGTGAACTCCGGTATTTACTAGCAGTCGCCGAGGCCGGCAGCTTTCGAAGGGCCGCATTGGAAACGCGTGTGCGCCAGTCGACGTTGAGCAGGGGTGTCGCAGCGCTTGAGAATGATCTCGGCGTCTCCCTGTTCGAGCGGAATCGCGAAGGCGTGCGGCTCACAAATGCAGGACAACGTTTTCTTCGCCGAGCTCGGAGAGTGTTGGCGGAAGCAGAAACAGCAAGTCGTGTCGCGCGTGCTGCTGGCACAGGCAACGAGGGATCCGTTTGCGTTGGCATCGTCGCCTCGATTGCTTCGGGGCAGGCGCGAAGCTTCCTTCGCAGCTGGCGAGACGGACATACGGACTTACTTCTTGATTTTGTCGACGGTGGTCCCGGCGAGCACGTGCAGTCCGTTGTAGCCAGAAAGATGGACGTAGCTTTCCTGACGGGCGCCCGCGTGCCCCCAGGTTGTGATGCTGAATTGGTCTGGACCGAGCCGGTATTCGTCGCCTTGCCGTCAGATCATATGCTCGCTGTCGAACGAACAATCCCGCTGAAGGCGATTGCAGCAGAGGTGTTCATGGTCAGTCGGGTTGCGCCCGGGCCAGAGATCCACGACTACGTCGTAAAGAACCTCTCTGAGCTGGGTCGCCATCCTGACGTCGGCTATCATGCCGTCGGTCGTGAAACCCTCATGGCGATGGTGGGCCTCGGAATGGGCGTGAGTCTAGTCTCAGGAGCTGAGGCAGGCGTTCAGTACCCCGGCGTGACATTCATTCCGCTGTCGGGAGAGCAGCTGCCGTTCAGCATGATCTGGCTAGCGCAGAACGACAATCCAGCGCTCCGACGCTTTCTCAGCGCTGCTCGCATTCACGCCCGTTCGCAGCGGGGCCGCGACGTAGCATCGACGTAAAAGCTCGGTCCGATTTCATGAAGCGAGCCAGCATGGGAGCGACCAGCTTCGAAGGCTCGGTCACTCGACCTGTCTCGGCCGCGAGCACCTCGGCATAGGCGATCAGTTCACGGTGTACCGGCGCTGGCAACTCGACCGTCAGGCGCACCGGCTTCTCGTCCAATAGGGCTCCGAGCTTAAGCTTCGGCATCGGTCAGCCTTGGTAGGGTTCGAGAACGAGGTCGCGGGTGACCACGACGCGAACCGGGAAACCTGGTCGGATCGTCAGGGTCGGCTGCACGTCGAGCGAGCGACCAACAATCTGTCGACCTGTCTGGCTGACGCTATCTGAGCTGCCGCGGCGAATGGCGCGAAGAAGCTCACTCTCGCCCTCTTTGGACCCGGCTTCCGTTCCGACGCTGAGCAGCGTCGAAACCAGAGCGGCCCGCATGATCTGACCCCAATGGTTGTCTATCCCGTCCTGTAGTCCCGCGTAGCCGGTGGCGTCGGCGGCAGGCTCGCGCTCAAGCACGATCGAGCGGCCATTGGGGAAGATGATGCGGTTCCAGAGAAGCAGCGCGCGCGACTGCCCAAAAGCGATCTGGGCATCGTACTGCCCGATCAGCCGCGACCCCTGCGGGATCAGCAGGGTCGTACCGGTTGGGCCGTCGTAAACGTGCTCGGTCACCTGCGCGGTGACCTGGCCGGGCAGATCCGAGCGTAGCCCGGTAATCATCGCCGCGGCGATGACCGCTCCGGCTTGGACAACGTGGGGACTGGCTGGAGCTTGCACGCGGTCAGAGCTGGCCGTTTTGCGGTCCGCGCCTCCATCCCGGAACGTTTGGCGCCGCTCGCCCCGTGTCTGACGAGACTGCGGATCGTCTCCCGTTGAAGAACTCACCTGCGCAAGCGACGACGCCGATCCACCTCCCAGCTCGGCAGCTTCTCCCGCACTGACAGGTTGACCAGCGGACGGACGGGACCGAGCCTCCGCCGCGAACAAGCGGCTTGAGCGCGCCGCCTCCCGCTCTTGCGCAATGCGCTGCCGCTCTTGCGCCAGCCGCTGCGCTTCGAGATTTGGCTGCGTAGGCGTTGTGGCGGGAGGAGCGGGAAGTGGCGCACCGGGCAGCGGCGGCGGCTGGACGCCGGCGTTGAGCATCGGGCGGCCCAGGTCACCGGGCAGCGGCGGGCCGAGCTGCGGCACTTGGCGGGGCACGGTGGCGTAGTCTCCGGGCAACCGGGTCAGACCCTCTGCTTGATTCGGGTTGTCGGTGTTGAACAGCTCGGCGGTCGCCTGCGGCCGGCTCGACTGGAGAGCGAAGATGAGTGCGCCGCCGAGCGCGACGGCGGAGACGCCCGCAAGCAGGCCGAGGATCTTGCGCGACAGGCGCACCACCCTCGGTCCCTCGGGTCGCAAACGCAGCTCGGCGGCGACTTCGCGTTCCGGCCGAACCGGCTCCTCGGTGGGGTCGGGCGTACGATCGTCGCTCATGACGCCGGTTTCCCGTCGGTCCGCACGATTCGGACGCGCTGCTGGCGCTTGCCGCCGAGCCGAAGCTCCGCTCCGCCGAACAGCCGATCGACGACGATGAAGCGGTTGCGAACGCGGTAGTTGACGAGCTCGGCGTCGCCGCCGGAGCCGATGATCCAGAGCGGCGGCATCTCACCCTGGGCTATCCCCGCCGGGAACTCGACGTAGACCTGCCGCCCATCGTCGAACGCCCGCACTGGCCGCCAGGCGGGCCGATCGCCTTCGATCCGGTAGCGAAAGTTGAGGCTCTCGATGGGCGGCAACGAACTTGCCGATGCTTGCTGATCTGCAGTCGCCGCAGCCATGTTCTGGCTACGAAGAGCGAGCAGCTCGTCCTGCGGGTACGACCAGCTGACCGATGCCATGTAGGTACGTTCCGCGGAGCGGAGTTCGAGGTGATAGGTGCGCCGGTCGGTGTTGATGACTAGGTTGGTCTGAAGATCTGTGCGCACGGGCTTGACCAGGATGTGAGAGCGCCGGCTCGTGCCCGTGCCGCTCTCGGTGTCGCCGATGACCCAGCGAACGGTGTCGCCGGCGGCGATGGGTCCGGTGCCGACCAGCTGTTCGCCGGGCTGGAGCGCAATGTCGGTGATGTGGCCGGGCGCCGTGTAGACTTGGTAGAGCGCGCCGTCGCTGAACGGGTAGACCTGGACCGCATTGACGTAACCGGCACGGCTGGGCTGGACGCGGGCGTCGCTGTTCGCGGCCGCGACGCGCGCGCGAGGATCGGCCAGCTCGGATGGCGTCCGGCGGGACGGAATAGGCATGAGCTGGCCGGGAAGCGGCAGTAGCGTCGGTACCTCGATGATCTCGACGGACCGGGGCGGCTCCGGCTCGGCAAACGCCGGTGCGCTAGTCGCGGCGGCGAGCGGTGCAGCCACCTCGTCGTAGGCGATCTCCGGCGGTCGCCATTTGTGCGAGCAGGCCGCGAGCGAGACAGAGGTGAGCAGTATGGCGGGCAAGGTCAGGCGGCGCATCAGCCGAGCTCCTTCGACCAGTTGAGGGCATGGACGTAGACGCCGAGCGGGTTGCGCTTGAGGCGCTCGACGTCGCGCGGCGTCTGGACCGCTATCGTCAGTATCGCTGTCCAGCGGTCCGTCGCGGCGAGCGCGCCATCGACGTAGCGCCGCTCGACCCAAGCCACTCGGAAGCTGTCCGGTGACGCGCGGATGACGCTCGACACGTCGATCGCGCGCTGCTCCTTGCCAAGCAGGGCAAAGGGGTCGTTCGTCCGGGCGTAGTCGTTGAGCGCCGCCGATCCGCGGTCGGTCGTGTAGTCGTAGGCGCGCAGCCAGTTCTGGCGCAGCACGATCGGGTCGGCGGGGATCGAGCGCGTCTGCTCGACGAACCGCGCCAAGTGCCAGGCGATCTGGGGATCGGTCGGGCGGTAG
Source organism: Erythrobacter sp. ANT-B3C2 (assembly GCA_001683845.1). Classification (GTDB taxonomy): domain Bacteria; phylum Pseudomonadota; class Alphaproteobacteria; order Sphingomonadales; family Sphingomonadaceae; genus Croceibacterium. The sequence goes on from LXQI01000026.1 coordinate 22,772, forward strand.
TCGGCGTCCGCGGGCGCGATCGCCTGCGACTGGCCGAGCCGGTCGACCTGCACGACCCACGGCACGATCGTGCCGGACGCCGACTGCCAGACGAGCCCGGCGGCGAGCCCGGCGGAAAGGAACAGCGAGCCGAATGCCATCAGCCGCCAGTTCTTGGCCTGGACGCGGGCGGAGCCGATGCGGTCGTCCCAGGCCTGCGCGGCGCGTTGGTAGGGGGTCTCCGGTTCGGGGGTGCGCCCGTAGCGGATGGATGAACGCTTGAACATCAGCGGTCCTCGGAAAGGTTGATGGAAGATCCGGAGCCACCGCCGTCGCCAGAGCGGACGGCGTGGGCTGCGAGCATCGCGCCCTCCTTGAGCGAGCGGCCGCGGCGCGCGCGGCGCGCCCAGCCGGGCTCGCCGGACTTGTCGCTGTCGTTCGCGGGAGCGTCGGCAGACGGTGCTGCTTCGCCGCTGCCTGTTTCAGCAGTGCTGCCACTTGGTCCGGTGTCAGCGAGCGGCGCAGAGCCGCCAAGCTGCGAGACCGGTCCGCGTTGTTCGAGCGCAATTGGCCTGAGCGGCGAAGCCGCGGGCGCGGCACCTCCGCCGCCACTTGGTTCGGCACGGGGGGTCGGCGACCCTCCACCCGTCCCGGTCGGGCTCGCGCCACCGGCGCGCGATGCGCCGCCGACAACGCTGGCGCCACCACGCACCGCGCCGACCGCAGCGCCGCCGACCATGCGCGCCGCGCCCGCGGTCGCCATCGCCGCGCCGCCGGCAGCGAGGCCGGTGCCGACCGCCGCGCCGGCGCCGAGCTGCGGCCCGCCCGAAACGATGCCGTTAGCGATGCCGGGCGCGTAAATGCCGAGACTGAGCAGTGACAGCGCCCCGAGCACGAGCGCCATCGCGTCCTCGATGGTCGGCTCGGCCGCGAAGCCCGCAGTGAACTCGTCGAACAGCGTCGAGCCTATACCGACGACCACCGCCAGGACGAGCATCTTGACGCCCGAGGAGATGACGAGCCCGAGCACGCGCTCGGCCATAAAGGCGGTCTTGTTGAAGAGGCCGAACGGCACGAGCACGAAGCCGCAGAGCGTGGCGAGCTTGAACTCGATCAGGCTGATGAAGAGCTGGATCGCCAGCACGAAGAACGACAGCATCACCACGCCCCAGGCGAACAGGAGCACGGCGATCTGGATGAAGTTCTCGAAGAACGAGATGTAACCCATCATGCCGGAGATCGATTCCAGGATGGGTCGTCCGGCGTCGAACCCGACCTGCGCGACGCGGCCTGGCTGGAGGAACTCGGCAGCCGACAGGCTGGTGCCCGACGCTTTCAGGCCGAGCCCTGAGAAGCTCTCGAAGACAATGCGGGCCAGGTTGTTCCAGTTGCCAAGAATGAAGGCGAACGCGCCGACGAACAGCGTCTTCTTGACCAGGCGTGCGAGGATGTCCTCGTCGGCACCCCAGGCCCAGAACAAGGCCGCGAGCGTCACGTCGATGACGATCAGCGTGGAGGCCAACCAGGCGACCTCGCCCTGCAGGAGCCCGAACCCGCTGTCGATGTAGCGGGTGAAGACGTCGAGGAAGCGGTCGATGACGCCGGTACCCTGCATCAGCGTTGTCCTGCGAAGAGGCGGCGACGGTGCTCGATCCAGGCCCGGTGACAGGCGTCGTCTTCGAGCGCGGCGTAGCCGAGCCCGTTGCAGCGTTCGAACTCGGCGCGGAGCGGATCGACCGGTCGAACCGTCGCCGAAGGGCTGCGCGCGACGGCCCGCACCCCGTCGCTTGCAAGCCAGAACGCCAGCACGACGCAGAATAGCCCCACGCCGATCAGCCCGAGCAGGCGGAACGTCCGTGCCTGCTTGTCGAGCTGTGCTTCCGAGAACCGTCGCCGCGAGTACATAGCCGGTTCAGCGGTGGCCGAACATGTTCACGGTCGTTGGCTGGTAGCCGCGACCGGGCGCTAGAAATCGGCGGCGCTGCTCGCGCCCCTGATCGGCCGCAGCGGAACGCTCCGCGCCTTCCAGGGCCTGAGCCCGCCCTTGCGCGGCCATGACCGCGGTCAAGTCGGCGAGCTGCTGCGCCTGGAGCGCGAGTAGCTGGTTGCCGGCCTGCGTCGCCTGTAGCGCGCCGCTGGCGGACTGGCTGGAGGTGATCAGTGCCTGCATCTCGGCGCGGTTGGTGCCGATGTTGCCGACGACACCGGCCTGTACGCGAAGCGCGTCCTGGAGCGCGCCGACAGAGGTCGCCCAACGCTCGCGGGCGTTGCGGATCATAGCCTCGTTCGACTGGCCGCCGTTCGAGCCGTAGGTCGTCGTGAAAGCGCGGTCGATGTCGCGGACGTCGTAGGCGACGCGCTGCGCCTGGCCGAGGAGCTCTTGCGTCCGGCCGACCGACCGCTGCAGCGACTGCAGCGACGAATAGGGCAGCGAGGCGAGGTTGCGCGCCTGGTTGACCAGCATCTGCGCCTCGTTGGTGAGGCTCTGGATCTGGTTGTTGATTTGGTCGAGTGCGCGCGCCGCCTGCATGACGTTCTGGACGTGGTTGGTCGGGTCGTAGACGGCGATCTGCGCATGGGTCGGCACGGCGGCCGAGAACAGCGCGAGCGCGGCGACGCCGGCGGTGAGCAAGGAACGGGCACGAGTCTTCATCGGACGGTCTCCGGCTGGGGTTGAGGATCGGTGATCAGGTCTGTCGCCCAGGCGACGCCGCGCGCTTCAAGCCAGGCGCGCGCGAACCCGGCGCGGCCGTGCTCGGCGACAAGTCGGGCGATGAGCGCCTGGTCGGACTTCGAGGACGCGGCGGTGAATGCCAGCGCGACCTCGCCGAGGCCGAGCTCGAACAGCCGGTTGCCGCGTCGCGACTGGCAGTAATAGTCGCGCTTGGGCGTCGCTCGGCTCAGGATCTCGATCTGGCGGTCGTTCAATCCGAACCGCCGGTAGATGCTCGCGATCTGCGGTTCGAGCGCGCGCTCGTTGGGCAGGAACAGTCGTGTCGGGCAGCTCTCGATGATGGCGGGCGCGATCGCCGAGCCGTCGATGTCGGCGAGGCTCTGAGTGGCGAAGATGACGCTCGCGTTCTTCTTGCGGAGTGTCTTCAGCCACTCGCGCAGTTGCCCGGCGAAGCCCTCGTCATCAAGCGCGAGCCAGCCCTCGTCGACGATCAGCAGCGTCGGTCGCCCGTCGAGCCGGTCCTCGATGCGGTGGAACAGGTAGGCGAGGACCGCCGCGGCCGCGCCCGTGCCGATCAGCCCTTCGGTCTCGAACGCCTGGACGTCCGCGTCGCCGATCCGCTCGGCCTCGGTGTCGAGCAGCCGGCCCCAAGGTCCGCCGACACAGTATGGCTTGAGCGCCTGCTTGAGCGTCTGGCTCTGGAGCAGGATCGACAGGCCGGTGAGCGTCCGCTCCTGCACCGGCGCTGATGCAAGGTTGGCGAGCGCCGACCAGAGCAGCTCCTTGACGTCGGGGGTAACGACGACCTTCTCGCGGGCGAGGATCGCGGCGACCCATTCGGCCGCCCAGGCGCGCTCATCGGCGGCGTCGATGGCAGCCAGAGGCTGCAGCGCGACGGGCTCGGCCGCGTCGTCGCCCAGCGAGCCGCCGAGATCGTGCCAGTCGCCGCCCATCGCGAGCGCGGCGGCGCGGATCGAGCCGCCGAAGTCGAACGCGAACACCTGCGCGCCCTCGTAACGGCGGAACTGCAGCGCCATGAGCGCCAGCAGCACCGACTTGCCCGCGCCCGTCGGACCAACCACGAGCGTGTGGCCGACGTCGCCGACATGGAGCGCGAAGCGGAACGGCGTCGAGCCTTCGGTCTTGGCTACGAGCAACGGGGCCGCCCCAAAATGCTCGTCACGTTCCGGCCCGGCCCAGACCGCCGAGAACGGCATCATGTGCGCGAGGTTGAGCGTCGAGATCGGTGGCTGCCGGACGTTGGCGTAGACGTGGCCGGGGAGCGAGCCGAGCCAGGCCTCGACCGCGTTCACCCGCTCGGTCATCGCGGTGAAGTCGCGGCCCTGGATGACCTTTTCGATCAGCCGCAGCCGCTCGTCCGCGATGCGGGCGCTCTCGTCCCAGACCGTCACCGTCGCGGTGACGTAAGCCGTGCCGACGAGGTCGGAGCCAAGCTCCTGGAGCGCGAGGTCGGCGTCCGCCGCCTTGTTCGACGCGTCCGAATCCATCAGCGCCGACGCCTCGTTCGTCATCACCTCCTTGAGGATCGCGGCGATCGACTTGCGCTTGGCAAACCATTGCCGGCGGATGCGGCCGAGGACCTTGGTGGCCTCGGTCTTGTCCATGCAGATCGCACGGGTGACCCACCGATAGGGGAAGGCTAGCCTGTTCAGGTCGTCGAGCAGCCCCGGCCAGGTCTGGGTCGGGAACCCCATGACGGTAAGGGTACGCAGGTGCGCGTTGCCTAATCGGGGTTCGAGCCCGCCGACCAGCGGCTCGTCGACCAGGATGGCGTCGAGGTGCATCGGCGTCTCGGGGACGCGCACCTTGTGGTGACGGGTCGAAACGGTCGCGTGCAGGTAAGTGAGCGTCGCCGCGTCGGACAGCCACTCCGTCTCGGGCATGAACCCGTCGACCAGGTTCAGCACACGATCGGTACGATCGATGAAGCCCGCGAGCTGCTCGCGCCCGTCCACACCGCTTTTGTCTCGGCCCTCGTAGAGCCAGGCTTCGGCACGGGCGGCGTCCTCGGCCGGCGGCAGCCAGCAAAGCGTCAGGAAGTAGGAGGACTCGAAATGCGCCCCGGCCTCGTCGAACTGTGCGCGGCGCTCCATCTCGACGAGCGCTGAGACGCCGTCGGGAAAGCTGCTTGAAGGGTATGCGCTCGCGGCATGGCGCTGCGCTTCGACGAAGATCGACCACCCAGACCCGAGCCTGCGCAGTGCGTTGTTAAGCCGCGATGTCGTCGAGACGAGCTCGGACGGGGTTGCCGAGTCCAGGTCGGGGCCGCGAAAGCGTGCAGTGCGCTGGAGGCTGCCGTCCTTGTTGAGGACGACGCCGTCGCCGACAAGCGCCGCCCAGGGCAGGAAGTCGGCAAGGCTCTGCGGTTTGGAGCGGTATTCGGCGAGGTTCAGCACGCTGGCCTCACGCGCCGAGATGGGTGGGGTAGCGCAGGTGCCGGCGCACGACGTCGACGAACGAAGGGTCACGGCGCGCGGCGTAGACCGCGGCCGCATGCCCGATCAGCCACAGCAGCAGACCCGCCAGCCAGAGACGCAGGCCAAGGCCGAGCGCGGCAGCAAGCGTGCCGTTGATGATGGCCAGGGACCGCGGCGCGCCGCCGAGCAGGATCGGCTCGGTCAAGCTCCGCCGCACGGGCGCGTAGAAGCCGACTGCCGGCTCGCCACTCGTTTCCAGGCCGCTCATCAGACGAGCGCCCCGCCGCCGAACGAGAAGAACGACAGGAAGAAGCTCGACGCCGCGAACGCGATCGAGAGCCCGAACACGATCTGGATGAGCTTGCGCGCGCCGCCCGACGTGTCTCCGAAGGCGAGCGTGAGGCCTGTGATGATGATGATCATCACCGCTATGATCTTGGCGACCGGACCCTGGATCGACTCCAGTATCGATTGAAGCGGGGCTTCCCACGGCATGTTCGACCCGGCGGCGTAGGCCGGCGCGGTCAGCCCCGCGAAGACGAGGAACGAGGCGGCGCCGAACAGGCGCGAGCGAAGCTGGGTCACGATGGGTCTCCTGCAGGGGGATCGGTGAGCTGGGTGAGGCGGTAGTCGCCGGTCGGAGTGAGCCCCTCGATGCGGGCAAGTTCGGCGAGCCGGCGGGCGGAGCCGCGGCCGGCCAGGACGGCGACGAGGTTGATTGTCTCCGCGATCAGCGCGCGCGGGACAGTGACGACGGCTTCCTGGATGAGCTGTTCGAGCCGGCGGATCGCGCCGAGCGCCGAGCCTGCGTGGATGGTGCCGAGGCCGCCGGGGTGACCCGTGCCCCACGCCTTCAAGAGGTCGAGCGCCTCGGCGCCGCGCACCTCGCCGATCGGGATGCGGTCGGGCCGGAGCCGAAGCGATGAGCGCACGAGATCGGACAGCGAGCAGACGCTGTCCTTGGTGCGGAGTGAGACCAGGTTGGGCGCGGAACACTGAAGCTCGCGCGTGTCCTCGATCAGGACGACGCGGTCGCTGCTCTTGGCGACTTCGGCCAGGAGCGCGTTGACCAGCGTGGTCTTGCCGGTGGAGGTGCCGCCGGCGACCAGGATGTTGGCGCGCGACCAGACGGCCTTGCGCAGGATCTTCGCCTGATCGGCCGTCAGGATGCCCGCCTCGACATAGCCGCCGAGCGTGAACACCGCGACCGCCGGACGGCGGATTGCGAACGTCGGCGCGGCGACGACTGGCGGAAGCAGACCCTCGAACCGCTCGCCGCTCTCGGGCAGCTCGGCCGAGACGCGAGGCGAGCCGGGATGGACCTCGGCCCCGACATGGTGAGCGACCAAATGGACGATGCGCTCGCCGTCGACCGCGCTCATCCGCTCGCCGGTATCCTCAAGGCCCCCGGCAAGCCGGTCGATCCAGAGCCGCCCGTCGGGGTTGAGCATGACCTCGGCGATCGAGGCGTCTTCCAGCCAAGCGCCGATACGAGGTCCGAGCGCGGTGCGCAGCATCCGCGCGCCGCGGCTGGCGGACTCCGATCGAAGCGCGTGAATGGACAAGTGGGCGGCCCTCGAGTTGGGGCCGGTGCGGCGGCCCATCGTTCGGGGCGGATACAGAGCGGCAGTTCGGGGCCGGTTCAACAAGCGCGTGGGCGTAGTAGGGTCCTGGCGTGCAGGGACAGGCGGACAGGCGGACGACCGATCGTCAGTGGTCCAAGGCAACTCCTTCTCCCGCGGTGTCGTCGGGATCGATGTCGCGCGTGACCTCGTCGGCGAGCCTCTGACCACGCGACATCCGGCGGCCGAGCGCGTCGAGGAAGCTTTCGTAGCGCTCGCGGCCCTTGGCCTGGGCTGCCGCCTGCTGCGCGTCGGGCAGAACCGGCGTCGCGGTCAGCCAGGCGCGGACGAACAGCGCCAGCGTCTCGACGGCAAAGCTCTGGTCGCGTTCGAGCCGCTCGACCTGGCGCACCAGCCGGTCGAGCCGTCGGCCGGTCGCCGCCTCCCAGCGATCCGCGTCGTCGGCGGTCAGGAACGACAGGATCGCCGCTTCGCCGATCGTCGACTTGGGCTGCCGCTGCTTCTTCGCGAGCGCTTCGAGCCGGTCCATCATAGCGGCGTCGATGTAGACGGAGATGCGCTGCTTGGCAGGCATGGTCAGAGCGCGATGCCGTCGTCTGGGTCCATCGCCGCCTGCCGCGCCAGGGCGCGGCCGCGAAGAACCCGAGTGCGGATCGCATCCTCCTCTTCGAGGTCGGGCTCAAGGTCGGTTTCGGGGTCCTTATCGCGCTCCCGTTCGGACGCGATCGCCTCATGCTCGGGCAGCTCGGGCTCGCGCCGGATGCCGCTGTTGGCCTCGTCCTCTTCCCGCTGTCCCGATGAACCGGCAACCGATGCGTCCTTCCGCGCGACCGACGGCGGTGGCGGCAACCGGCTCCAATCGTCGGGAAGAATCGTCCGCCGTTCGCCACCTTCGGTGCTGCTGAGAGTCGCCGAGGCTTGTGGAGGCGGCAGGACGCGGGACGCGAGCTGCCTGTCTGCATAGTAGCGGGCCTTGGTGGCGCGGATCGGGTGAATGCCGGAGACGAGCACAAGCTCGTCGCTCGGCGGCAGCTGCATGACCTCACCTGGCGTGAGCAGCGGGCGCGCCGTCTCCTGACGCGAGACCATCAGGTGCCCGAGCCAGGGCGAGAGCCGGTGGCCGGCATAGTTCTTGGAGTCGCGGATCTCAGTCGCCGTGCCGAGCGCATCCGACACGCGCCGCGCGGTGCGCTCGTCGTTGGTCGCAAAGCTGACACGCACGTGGCAGTTGTCGAGGATCGCGTTGTTCGGGCCGTAAGCCTTCTCGATCTGGTTCAACGACTGCGCGATCAGGAAGGCGCGGATGCCGTAGCCGGCCATGAAGGCGAGCGCGGATTCGAAGAAGTCGAGCCGCCCGAGCGCCGGGAATTCGTCCAGCATCAAGAGCAGCTTGTGGCGGCGGCGTTTGCCCTCCAGCTCTTCGGTCAGGCGGCGGCCGACCTGATTAAGGATAAGCCGGACGAGCGGCTTGGTCCGGCTGATGTCGGATGGCGGCACGACGAGGTAGAGCGTGACCGGACGGCTGCTCTCGACGAGATCGGCGATCCGCCAGTCGCAGCGCGAGGTGACCTCCGCGACGACAGGGTCCCGGTAGAGGCCGAGGAACGACATCGCGGTCGAGAGAACGCCCGATCGCTCGTTCTCCGACTTGTTCAGGAGTTCTCGGGCAGCCGACGCCACCACCGGATGGACCGCCTCGCCGAGGTGGCGCGTGGTCATCATCGCCTGCAGCGTCGTCTCGATCGGGCGGCGGGGATCGGACAGGAACGCGCCGACACCAGCGAGTGTCTTGTCCGTCTCGGCGTAGAGAACATGGAGAATGGCCCCGACGAGCAGCGCATGACTCGTCTTCTCCCAGTGGTTGCGCTTCTCCAACGCGCCTTCGGGGTCGACCAGGATGTCGGCGATGTTCTGGACGTCGCGTACTTCCCACGACCCTCGCCGCACTTCGAGCAACGGGTTGTAGGCGTCCGAGCCGACCTGCGTCGGGTCGAACTTGAGCACGCGGCCGAAGCGGGTCCGCCAGCCGGCGGTCAGGCCGTAATTCTCACCCTTGATGTCGTGGACGATGCAGCTGCCCGCCCAGGTGAGCAGCGTCGGCACGACGAGGCCGACGCCCTTGCCGCTCCGCGTGGGCGCGAAGCAGAGCACATGCTCGGGACCGTCATGGCGCAAATATTCGCGGCCGAGACGTCCGAGCAGGACCCCGTCGGGACCCAGCAGACCGGCGGCGCGGATCTCGCGCGGGGTCGCCCAGCGCGCCGAGCCGTAGGTCGTGACCTCGCGGGCGTCCCGCGCTCGCCAGACCGACATGGCGATGGCGAGCGCGATCGAACCGAACCCGCCTGCCGCCGCGATGATCGCGCCTTCGTTGAAAACCTCTGGCGCGTAGGCATCGAACCAGTACCACCACCAGAAGAAGGCGGGCGGCGCGTAGACTGAGTGTCCTTCGATCACGAACCATGGCGCGCCGAGCTGCGCCTGATAGCCGAGCTGCCACGCGGTCCACTGGGTCGCGCCCCAGGTGGTCGCGAGCACGAAGAGCGCGACGACGAGGATCTGCCCCCAGAGGATCTTTGTCGCCGGCACTCTCACCTCGCATGGCTGCGGGGCGATGACAGGGAGTATCGAACGGGCCAAAGCAACACACAACTCTTGCCGGTCGTGCTAGGGCGCGGTCCGCCGCGCAGATCGGCGGACATTCGGAACGGCCTACAGGCTCAGCCCCTTCTTCCGGCCGAAGCTCCAGTCGACGCCGCCCGGCGTTGCGACTCCGCTGACGTGCTGTCCGAGCTGCTTTTCGAGCGAGGGCGACCAGGGCACGAGCTGGAAGCCCGTCCCGTCGTCGAGCATGGCGAACCGGCCCGAAGCGGTTGTTAGCCGCCGGCTGTAGACACCGCTCACCTGATCCCCCGTCGCGGCGGCCCGCGACGGTAGGCCGGTCTCGGCCGCTATGCTGCGGCCGACCGCGTCCAATTCGCGGCGGCGAAGCGTGTCCAGCAGATCGCGCGCGAACACGACGTGTTTTCCTTGCCGCTTCGCCAGTCCTTCGCCGACCAGATGCTCGGTCCGGTCTTGAAGCGCGGTGCGGACGTCTTGGCCAAAGCCGCGGTCAGCAATGGCCACCGTGCTCTTGCCGACCAGATGCCGGTCAAGCCACGTCGCTCCATCGGCGGTCACCTGCGCTTGCAGGGTCGTGTCCGAGCGGACCGCAACCGCCGCTCGCATCGTTCCGGTCCGATCCTCGAAGCTGCGCACCTCCACGATCGCGCCGGGCCGCCCATCGCCGGTCGCATCGAGGTTCGGCAAGCGGAGATGGTGGGCCCGGCCGTCGACGCCGTCGACGACCACATAGGCCAAGCCGGTCAGCTCGTCATGCAGACCGCGTTCGACTAAGCGGCCGGTGATCGATGGCACCTCTGCCTCTGCGTGCATCGCGATTTCGCCGCCAGGCTCGATGCCTCGACGGCCAAGCGCCCGGTGCATAGTCTTGATGATATCGCCGCGCTCGCCGAGCGCCCGCAGCGTCGGCTCAGCCTGCTCCGACAGGTTCCAGCGCGCTGAGCCTGCCGGTGTCGCCAGTCCGAGCCGCTCCAGCTTTCGGGCTCGACCGACCAGCAGCTGTCGATCGGGCTCACGCGCAGGATCGGGTCCGGGCCGCAGATCGACGACTCCGCCATTCCGCGCGGCGTCGCGCGTCAGCATCCGGTCGAGCGGGGTGAACCGCTCGCTGTCGATCTGCCGTTCGAGGCCGCGGCGGATTTCCTGCTCGGAGCGTGGGCCGAGTTCGAGCGTGGCGAGCTGCTCGGCGCGGGCACGCAGGCCTTGGCTGATGTAGTCGCGCCCGATCACCAGGTCCGATCCGTCGTCGCTGCGTCCGCGGACGAGGAAGTGAATGTGCGGATGCTCGGTGTTCCAGTGCTCGACCGCCACCCAGTCAAGCCGGGTGCCGAGGTCGCGGCTCATGTCGGCCATGAGGTCGCGGGTGTAGGCCTTGAGATCGGCGAGCTCGGCCGCGTCTTCCGGACTAACGATGAAGCGGAAATGGTGCCGGTCGCCGTCGCAGCGCTCGGCGAACGCCTTGCCGTCGACCTGTTCGGCGTCGGCATCGAACAGGCAGCCGGCCTCCCCGTCGCGGCTAACGCCTTCGCGTTTGAGGTAGGCGACGTGCGGTCCGAGCGGCGCGGCCTTGCCGCCGTGGCGGACGACGCGCGCCTTGATCACGACACCGCGCGAGCGCGAGCCGAGCCCGCGTTTGGCGGCGAAGCTGGCGGCGCGACCGCGCCCGAACGCCCCCGAGCCTCGCTCTCCGCGACCGCGATGCAGGCCGCCAGCCTTCTCGGTCGCCGCGAGCGCCTTGGCGATGAAGCTCCTGGCCTTCCCGCTGGCCCGCCCGCCACCGTCGCGGACTCGTCCTGGGCGGATGCGCAGATCGTCGTCGCGGGTGCTCACGATGATTGCAGCCTAGGAAATAACGATGCATTTGAACGACTTAGTTCAAGAGACAGGCTGTCCAGCGAAAGCGCAGCCTGTCTTAAACCGTTGAGAAGCAACGGAAAACCGACCGCAAACCGGCGCCATAGGCTGCCGCTTTTATCCTGCCCTCTGCTGTCGCCTTCTCCGCACCTGACCCGCCTTCCCCCCGAGCCCACGCTAGAAAACGCCAGAAAACTAAGGAGCACGATCTGGCTCATCGGATTCTCGCCAGCGACGTGCGGGGTGGAAAGAGGGTGTTCGGCGGCGATGATGGAGCGCCGATCGAAGCTTCAACGACGTCGCTGACCGTAAATGGCCTGCTTGTCGCGCCCGTAGTCGAAGCTGGTTCAGCAAGGGGTTCAGAGACACTAGAACGGCGGACGAACAGCTCTTCACGCGGTAACACCAGTGTCGTGTTCGCTGCGATGATTTGACGAAGCCGCGCGACGTTCGATGCGTCCGAAGCGCTGTTGAAGGTGACAAAGACTGAGGCCGACTTTGGTGATCCGAACGACCTCCCTGCGGCGTCCGTGATCGCAGCGGGAGCTTCCACGCCGATCATCGGAGCGAGCCGGGCGAGGTAACCGACCGTCTCTGATGGGAGACCTCGGCGACCGGTCGCATAGGCTTCCCAGCGTCCAGGACCGGCGTTGTAAGCAGCCAAGAACCCCGGCGTACCGTAGCGGTCGAACATCTCACGCAGGTACGCCGTGCCCGCCAAAACGTTGTCGCGCACGTCGAACGGGTCTGCTCCCAGACCGTAGCGACGGCGCAGTCCGGCGTAGGTCGCGGGCATCACCTGCATGAGGCCCATCGCACCCGCGTGCGACACCGCACCGCGATTGCCGGCGCTCTCGACGCGCATCACCGACCATATCCAGCTCTCGGGAACCCCGAACCGCCGAGACGCCTCCGCGACGGCCACCGACACCGGGTCGATCTGCACCAAGGCCGCTGGAGCGACGCGCTGCACCTGCGCTCGCGAAGCAGGCGCGGTGGTCGCCCAGGCTGCAGCCGCAGCGACGATGGCTAATGCCAGAACGGGCCGGGAAGGAACGTGAGACGGCATCCTCAGCGCTCCTCGCCGGTCCAGATTGGCGTCGCGCGGCCGACGATGGAGCTGGTCGGCAGTGGCCCGAAATAGCGCCCGTCGAGCGACGCCGGCTCGTCCCAGTTGACGAGAAACACCTCGCTCGATGTGAGTGTCCGACAGCCATCCCAGTGTGGCAGCGGGCGGCCCATGCGGTCGTGTTCGCGGGCCATCGCCAGCGACTCTCCATCCACGGTCACGTCGAGCCCGGAGCGGCAGACTCGCTGTCCGGCCAGCGCCGCGACGTGCTTCAGGAGCGGCACGCCAAGCGGTACGTAGCCGCCATCGGCGAGGAACTCGGCGATCGGCTCGGGCGGCCGTGCGAGCACGAGATCGGAGTGCCGGAGGTCTTTGATCGGACGCACGGCGTAGAGGCCGAGCGGCACGCTTTCGGACGCGTTCCAGACGAGCCGCGTCGGCATCGATGCGACCGTGGTGATGGCGATCATTCCCAAGCCGAGAAATCCCGCGATCAGTGTGCGCCAAGCGAAGCGTATGTCGGTCATGCGTCGATCCTCTGTCGGAGTAGCCACGCCTCGTGACGCGCGTGGTCGTAGGCTCGCGGCACCTTGCCGGCGGTGATGCGGTTGTGGACGTGCCGCCAATGGTCGGGGCAGGCGTCGGAAGGATGCAGGTCGAGCGCCTCGACTTGGTCGATGGCCAGCAGCACGCGTTCGACCTTCGGCCAGCCGGAGATACGTAGCAGGACCTCGCCGCCGGGGGTCACACCGGGAATGGTGGTCAGCGGCTCGACGGTCGCGCAGGCGCGCAGGATGTCGATGCGCGAAACGGCTGTGCCGTGGTCGTTCGCCGCCCAGCGCACGAACGCGAACACCTGTCCCGGCTCGAACCAGAGCGCGCGGCGGCGGCGGTCGAGGATCTCCTCCTCGACATGCCGGCCGAAGCGGATCCAACGCTCGATCCGCTTTTCCAGGTGGAGCAGCTCGACGCGAGTGCGCTGGCTCATGGCGCGTCCTCGCTGCCATGGCCGCCGACAGGGAACTCGCGATCGAGCAGCATGCGCAGCATGTCGGCGACGGTCTGGCCGCGCCCAAACGCGGTGACCTTGATCCGCCCACGCAGTGCCGGCGTGACGTCGATCGTCAGCCGCGCGGTGTAGGCCGGCGGGGCGGTCTCCGTCGTCTCCGGCGTTCTGACCCAGGCGTCAGGTGTGCTCGGCCGAGAGGCAAAAGCGCGCTTGGGATCGCGGGCGTTCATGGCGCAAGCTCGTCAATCTCGGCCGCGACCGCGGCGATCTCACCGGCCGCAATCGACCCGGCCGGAGTCTCGCTGACCAGTCGACCGGAGCGCGCCGTGTCGGCGAATGCAATGCGCTGACCGACGCGAGAAGCTAGCAGCGGCGGATCATGGTCGGCGAGCGCCTCGGCGGTCTCGCGGGCGATGACGGTGCGCGCGGCGCAGCGGTTGAGCAGCATCCTCGCCCGCAGCTCGGGTCGGAACACCCGTGCTTCGTCCAGGAGGCGAAGCATCTCCGCCGACGCCCATCCGTCGAACGGCGAGGGCGTGGCCGGGATGACGATCAGGTCGGCGCAGAGCAGCGCGGAGCGCGCGATCGCGGCGACGCGCGGTGGACCGTCGATGACGACGCGGTCGTAGCCGCGGGCGATCTCGGGCAGCTCTCGGTGAAGCACGTCGCGCGCCAGCCCGACAACGCCGAACAGGCGTGGCAGACCCTCGCGCGCGCGTTGCTCGGACCAGTCGAGCGCCGACCCCTGGGGGTCCGCGTCGACGACCAGCGCCCGCTTCCCCTTCCCGGCCCACTCGCCCGCGAGATGGAGCGCGAGTGTCGTCTTTCCGACGCCGCCTTTCTGATTGATCAGGGCGACGATCACGACCGCGCCTCGCGCTGACGAAGGGCTAGATACTCAGCGCTCGCGCGTATCGATCGCGTTAGACAGATTCTGTAAGAATCTGAGTTAGAGAAGTTACAGGGCTGAAAAGCCGTGCTGCGCCAAGCGCTTAGGAACGGTTTCGGTCCCTGATAGCACGAGGATCGGGTCCCCGATGGCACGATAGTGCCGGTCCCCGATAGCACGAGACGATTCACAGCTTATCCTCAGTCCGAGGATCCAGGCCGAGGGCGCGGCGCATGGCGCGTTCGAGCGGATCGACGGGCACGATCGCGAAGGCGAGCCGCTCCTGGCCGATCGGTCCACGATCGATGGTCAGCGCGTAGCCGGGCAGCGCCTGGCGGCGAACGATGTCCCGCAGGTCGTAGGCGAAGTGCTTGAGCGGCGAGAGGCTGCCGGACTTGGCGTGGAGGTGCTTGAGGTCGAAGCTCCACCCGCCCGGCTGACGGCCCCCGTGCTTCCTGACAAGGCGATAAAGCCAGCGTTCTAGTCCGCCGGTCAGGTCGAAATACGCCCGGTCGATGGTAAGGACGAGCGCGTCGTCCATAACCGCGGAGTAGAACCAATCGGGCAGGATCAACTCCAGGCCAAGCGGACGGCCTCGCGCGTCGACGCGCTCCTTCCATTCGTTGACCCAGCTGAAGCGATGACGGCGGCGCTCGGTCGGCTGCCGTATGGTGGTGGCGACGGTCGTCGATTGGAGACGGTCGAGCGCCGCTTTCAGGCGCTCGTAATCGCGAGCCGATACGCCGCGCCCGACGAAGGCGAGGATCTCGTACGGGGTCGCCGCCATCAGCCGCGAGGTGCGGATACCATGGTCGCGGGCCTCGACGATCTGGCTGGCGGCCCAGATCAGCACGTCGGCGTCCCAGATCGTCGCCATGCCGTGTTCCGGCACGGCCTCGACGCGGATCGCGACCGAGCCGGCGGTGAAGTCGATCGGCGCGATCCGTTTCGACTTGCCGAGCGAGAAGAAGGGATAGGCCATGAGGTCCTGCGCATCGCGCGCCGCGAACTGCCCGGGCATGGCCCGGAACAGGTCGAGTTGGGCGCGTTCGCCGGTTGCTGAGTGACGGATCGACATCGGTTACGCTCGGTGCCAGATCAGCGACGGTTCTGGCCGGCATAGGCCGGCGAGACGGCGGCGTGGCGCTTGGCGGGCAGCACCTCTTCACCAGTGTCGTCGCTGGTCGATGACTTCGACCCGCGGTCGACCCATGCCTGGAGATCGTCGACCCGGTAGACGACGCGACCGCCGAGCTTCGAGTAGCGAGGGCCGGTGCCATAAGTGCGATGCTTCTCGAGCGTGCGACCCGAGAGGCCGAGAAAGCGGGCGGCTTCGGGTGTTCGCAGGTAGCGTGGAGGGATGCTGGTTGCGGTAGCGGACACCGGGGTGCCTCCATGGTGCGAGGGCGGGTCGCCGGACACCGGCGACCCTCGACGCTCACGATGGCGAAGCGGCGTGGCGGAGGGGGAGTCCGAAGAGCGGGTGCGCGAAAGCGAACCCCACCCGGAGATGCGCAAAAGCGGTTCTACGGATGTGCGGCGATCCGGTGTTAGGCCCGGGTCAGCGAAGCAGCTTCCGGTAGCCGCCGCGCATCAGCGCGGTAGCATCGGCGACGAGCCGGAGCGTGCGGCTGCGCAGGTCGTGCGTTTTCCAAGCACGCCCGGCGGGGACGTTCTCCGGCCCGAAAAGAGCGGATGCGATCTCGCGGTAGCTCGCGTCTTCGGCTCGGCCGTCGAGGGCGCGAAGGCCGAGTATCAGGCGGGTACGCCGGTGCGGGGTGGGCGATGTTGTTGCCGTGTCGCCGAGCCCTCGCGTTCGCCGCCAAAACGCCATTGCGGCTGCGATACGATCCGGCAGCATCTCGTCTAAAGGGATCAGCACGCCGAGTCCGTTGTCGGCGTCTCGATCGTCGAGCAGCCAAAGCTGCGTCGGCGGGTCGTGGATCAGGCGATGGTGTCCGTCCTCTGCGACTCGCTCAGCCGACGGCTTCGGCAGCTGCGCCGTCGACGTAAAGCCAAGCGGGAGTTCCGCCAGGATCAGGACGGCGGTGGCCTCGTGAGCCGACCAGAAGACTGGCTTGCCGTGGTCGGACAAGCGCGGATCGGCCACGAAATCGCAACCCCCAGGTCAGCGCGATCGCGTCGGCTGACATGGGCGGAAGGGCGTCAGCTCGCGCGAAGTCACGGGCGTAATCGGGATTGCGGCGGAGATACTCCCAGGCGAGCGCGTTGCTGGGTACGGTGTCCAGGGCCTCGTAGGCGATCGGCGACCGCCAGTCTGCGGACGGCATAATGGCTCTCACTATTATGTGCGGAGCCGTCTCACGCTCCGCGTGGACTCCCGATGCTTAGACCTCGCCCTTCACGCCGATAGTCCGCGTCCGAGCATCATGCGATGCGCGGGCAGCATCGCTCAGGAAGTACGCGCGAGCAGGTCTCGGTAACCTACGCGCGTCATCCAGCGCGCGCGCTCAAGGTGGCTGTCGTGAACGCGCCGCGCCCGGTCCGCATCGCTCCTCGGATCGAGTCCCAGAACAAGCTCGGCCGCTTCGGTCCAGTCGGCGCCCTCGGCCGCCGCATCGAGGAGCCGGAGGTAGATCCTGCCGTGGCAAAGGTCGTAGTCGGTAACCGTGTCGCGAGCCGGCGGCTTGTCTTGTAAGTGTAGGTTGGGGTCACCCACGCTCGTCTCCTCCCGTTCGACGCGTTGGTGGCGCGCCTGATAGCCGACTTTCAAGACCGCGCCATGTCCTTCCCAGACGGCGCGGTGTCGTCATTAGCGCGTATTATAATGCGTAGCATCAAGATACGCGATCCGGTTCGACACTGCGGATGGATATCCGCAGAACCTTCGGCGGCAACATGCGCCGGTTCCGGCTAGCCGCCGGGCTCAGCCAGGAAGCGGTGGCCGAGCGCATGAGCGTCGATCGCGCTCATGTCAGCAGCATGGAGCGAGGCCAGCAGAACGTCACCTTGCTAACCCTTTGGGCGGCGTCAGAGGCGCTCGGCATCCGGCCAGCCCTGCTCCTTGAAGAGGAGGCCGCCTCGTCGTAGCGAAGTGCGCTAATCCGCGGTATAGTTCGTCGCATCTGGCTGGGACTGGAGCGTTGTTGGGAGGCCCGCGCATGGCAAAGAAGCTTCGACTTCGTCGTAGATACCTAGCTGAGTTCAATCGCTGTCTCGGAGACAACATCGGTCGAGTAATCCGACGGCTCGACCGATTGGGCTACGACATCGAGCGGGTGCCGCAGCTTACGGCGCTCAAAATCACCCCGCCACGGGGCGGCGACTTCTCCGGATTAAAAAGTGACCTGAGCGCGCTGCTCCAGCCGCGTCGAGGCTCCCTAACCTTGGCGTCGAGTTCAGGAAGGAGTTGGTCGTGCAGCATGCGCGGCAATCGTCCCGGTGACTTCGTCCGCATCTTTTAGACGACTGCACAAGTAGCGCCCCGCCCGGGCGGACCCGGGCGGGGCGTCTGGCTGGCTCAGTCGCCGTTGCGCTTGGCGGGGCGGGACCAGATGAGGCTGTAGGTGCCGCCTTCCTCGTCGTCGAAGAGGTTGGCGTAGATGGGGGCGTTGAAGCTGGGATCGTCGAGCTTCAGGCCGAGGTACTCGCGACCCTCGTTCGAGGTCTTGCTCCAGGCGGCGCCGATCTCGGCCTTGCCCACCATCACACGGTGGGAGGGGGCGTTGTCGTTGGCCCGGTTGGTCTCGGGGACGATGCGGACGCCCTTGGCCTGGACGCTGAGGGTGACGATGTCGCCGGTGTAGTC
>LXQI01000026.1:40667-117473 GCA_001683845.1 Erythrobacter sp. ANT-B3C2
TGCAACGCTCCCACCCTTGGCGGCCGAGCCAAGCTGATAAGCGGTCGACGCGCCACCCGCGACGGTCGCGGCGCCACGGACCGCGCCAGTCGCGGCCCCGGCCGCCATCTTCGCGCCCGCCGCGCCGGCGACGAGCGCGCCACCGGCGGCGAGGCCGGTGCCGACCGCCGCGCCTGCGCCAAGCTGCGGTCCGCCCGATACTATGCCGTTGGCGATACCGGGGGCGAAGATGCCGAGGCCCAGCAACGATAGCGCTGCGAGAACGAGCGCCATCGCATCCTCGATGGTCGGCTCCGCCGCGAACCCGGCGGTGAACTCGCCGAAGAGCGTCGAGCCGATGCCGACGATGACGGCGAGGACCAGCACCTTGACACCCGAGCTGATGACCAGCCCGAGCACGCGCTCGGCCATGAACGCGGTCTTGCCGAACAGCCCGAACGGGATCAGCACGAAGCCGCAGAGCGTCGCGAGCTTGAACTCGATCAGCGAAATGAAGAGCTGGATCGCGAGGATAAAGAACGACAACAGCACGACGCCCCACGCGAACAGCAGGACGACGATCTGGATGAAGTTCTCGAAGAAGCTGATGTAGCCCATCAGCCCCGAGATGGATTCAAGGATCGGTCGGCCGGCATCGAACCCGACCTGCGCGACGCGACCCGGCCGCAGGAACTCGGCGGCGGTCAGGCCCGTGCCCGACGCCTTCAGGCCAAGGCCCGCGAAACTCTCGAAGACGATCCGCGACAGCGAGCCCCAGTTGCCGATCAGGAAGGCGAAGACGCCGACGAACAGCGTCTTCTTGACTAGCCGTGCGAGGATGTCGTCGTCGGCGCCCCACGCCCAGAACAAGGCCGCGAGCGTGACGTCGATGACGATCAGGGTCGACGCGAGCCAAGCGACCTCGCCCTGCAAGAGGCCGAACCCGCTGTCGATGTAGCGGGTGAAGATCTCGAGGAAGCGATCAATGACGCCGGTGCCCTGCATCAACGCGGCTCCTCTGCGTTCGGAAGCCGGTCGCCGCGGCGGACGTTCACGCTCGGCGGCTGCGTCGCGGGCGAACCGAAGAAGCGGCGGCGGTTCTCGGCCCAAGCGCTGCGGCAGGCGGGATCGTCGAGCGCGAGCGAGCCGATCGCGCCGCAGCGGACGAGTTCGGCGTGAAGCAGATCGGCGGCGCGCACGGATGCGGCGACCGCCCCGTCGGCGCTTCATCCCGGATCAGCCAGACCGCAACCAGGCACAGGAACAGGCCGAGGGCGAAGACGCCGAGCACTCGGATCGTCCGCACCTGCTCGTCGAGCTGCCGAGCCGAGAATCGCCGCCGCACGGGCATCTTCGGGCTCAGCGGTTGTGGAACATGGTGACGGTGGTGGGCTGATAGCCCTGACCCGGCGCGAGGAAGCGGCGAAGCTGCTCACGGCCCTGGTCCTGCGCGGCGGCTCGCTGCGCTGCTTCCAAGCTCGACGCGCGGCCCTGTGCCGCGACCGCCGCCGTCAGGTCGGCGAGCTGCTGCGCCTGAAGCGCGAGGAGCTGGTTCCCGGCCTGCGTCGCCTGCAATGCGCCGGTCGCCGATTGGCTCGACGTGACCAGTGCCTGCATCTCGGCACGGTTGGTGCCGATGTTGCCGACGACGCCCGCCTGCACGCGCAGCGCGTCCTGGAAGCCGCCGACCGAAGTAGCCCAGCGCTCGCGCGCATTGCGGATCATCGCCTCGTTCGTCTGGCCGCCCGCGGAGCCATAGGTGGTCGTGAAGGCGCGGTCGATCTGTTGGACGTCGTAGGCGACACGCTGCGCCTGTCCGAGCAACTCCTGGGTGCGGGCGACGGAGCGCTGAAGCGACTGCAGCGACGAGTAAGGCAGCGAGGCAAGGTTGCGGGCCTGGTTGACCAGCATCTGCGCTTCGTTGGTCAGGCTCTGGATCTGGTTGTTGATCTGATCGAGCGCACGCGCTGCCTGGAGCACGTTCTGGACGTGGTTGGTCGGATCCCAGACGGTGACTTGCGCCTGCGTGGGCGCGGAAGCGGCGAGCAGCGTGACGGCGGCGACGCCGGCGGTGAGCAAGGAACGGGCACGGGTCTTCATCGAACGATCTCCTGTTCGGGTTGGGCGTCGGGCATGAGGTCGATCGCCCAGGCGACGCCGCGGGCGTCGAGCCAGGCGCGGGCGAAGCCGTCGCGGCCGTGCTCGGCCAGCAGGCGGGCGATCAGCGCCTGGTCGGTCTTCGAGGATGCGGCGGTCAGCGCCAGCGCCACTTCGCCGAGGCCGAGCTCGAACAGCCGGTTGCCGCGCCGCGACTGGCAGTAATAGTCGCGCTTCGGCGTCGCCCGGCTGAGGATCTCGATCTGGCGATCGTTCAATCCGAACCGCCGATAGATGGAGGCGATCTGCGGTTCGAGCGCCCGCTCGTTGGGCAGAAAGATGCGGGTCGGACAGCTCTCGATGATCGCTGGCGCGATCCCGCTGCCGTCGATGTCGGCGAGGCTCTGGGTCGCGAAGATGACGCTGGCGTTCTTCTTGCGCAGCGTTTTCAGCCACTCACGGAGCTGGCCCGCGAAGCCCTCGTCGTCGAGCGCGAGCCAGCCTTCGTCGACGATCAGCAGCGTCGGACGACCGTCGAGACGCCCTTCGATACGGTGGAACAGGTAGGCGAGCACGGCGGCCGCGGCACCGGTGCCGATCAGGCCCTCGGTTTCGAACACCTGGACCTCGGCCTCGCCGAGCCGCTCGGCCTCGGCGTCGAGCAGTCGGCCCCAGGGCCCGCCCACGCAATAGGGCTTCAACGCCTGCTTCAAAGGCTGGCTCTGGAGCAGGACCGCCAGGCCGGTCAGCGTGCGCTCCTGCACGGGCGCCGATGACAGGTTCAGCAGTGCCGACCAGAGGTGCTCCTTGACCTCGGGCGTGACGACGACGCTCTCATGCGCGAGGATCGCCGCGACCCATTCGACTGCCCACGCGCGCTCGGCCGCTGCGTGGATTCCCGCGAGCGGCTGTAATGCGACCGGCTCGGCGGTGTCGTCGGTCAGCGAGCCGCCGAGATCGTGCCAGTCGCCGCCCATTGCGAGCGCGGCGGCACGGATCGAACCGCCGAAGTCGAACGCGAACACCTGCGCGCCCTCGTAGCGGCGGAACTGCAGCGCCATCAGCGCAAGCAGAACCGACTTGCCCGCGCCGGTCGGACCGACCACGAGTGTGTGGCCGACGTCGCCGACATGGAGCGCGAACCGAAACGGCGTCGACCCTTCGGTCCGGGCCACGAACAGCGGTGGCGCGCCGAAATGCTCGTCCCGTTCCGGCCCGGCCCAGACCGCCGAGAACGGCATCATGTGGGCGAGATTGAGCGTCGAGATCGGCGGCTGTCGGACATTGGCGTAGACATGACCGGGGATCGATCCGAGCCACGCCTCGATCGCATTGACGCGCTCGACCATGCAGGTGAAGTCGCGGCCCTGGATCACCTTTTCGACGAGCCGTAGCCGCTCGTCGGCGACACGGGCGTCTTCGTCCCAGACGGTGACGGTCGCGGTGACGTAGGCGGTGCCGACGAGATCCGAGCCTAGCTCCTGGAGGGCGAGGTCGGCGTCGGCGGCCTTGTTCGAGGCGTCGGAGTCCATCAGGACCGATGCCTCGTTGGTCATGACCTCCTTAAGGATCGCGGCGACGCTCTTGCGCTTCGCGAACCACTGGCGGCGGATGCGGCCGAGCACCTTAACCGCATCGGTCTTATCGAGCGTCAGCGCGCGGGTGACCCAACGATACTCGAATGCGAGGCGATTGAGATCGTCGAGCAGCCCGGGCCAGGTCTGGCTCGGGAAGCCCATCACCGTGAGCGTGCGCAGGTGCGCGGAGCCGAGGCGCGGTTCGAGGCCGCCGGTCAGTGGCTCGTCGACCAGGATGGCGTCGAGGTGCATCGGCGTCTCGGGGACGCGGACGCGGTGTCGACGGGTCGAGGCGGTGGCGTGCAGATAGGTCAGCGTCGCTGCGTCGCCGAGCCATTCGGTCTCGGGCATGAAGCCGTCGACCAGGTTCAGGACGCGGTCGGTGCGATCGACGAAGCCGGCGAGCAACTCGCGGCCGTCGGCACCGCGTACATCGCGGCCCTCGTAGAGCCAGGCCTCGGCGCGGGCGGCGTCCTCCGCGGGCGGCAGCCAGGCGAGCGTCAGCAAGTAGGTCGACTCGAAATGCTGGCCGGCTTCCTCGAACTGTGCGCGCCGCTCGGCATCGACCAGTCCCGATATGCCGTCAGGGAATCGGCTCATCGGATAGACGCCGGCTGGATGGCGCTGCGCCTCGACGAAGATCGCCCAGCCCGAACCGAGGCGGCGCAGTGCGTTGTTGAGCCGAGAGGTCGTGGCGACCAGCTCGGCGGGCGTGGCGCTGTCGAGATCGGGACCGCGGAACCGCGCCGTGCGCTGGAGGCTGCCGTCCTTGTTCAGGACGACGCCGTCGCCGACCAGCGCCGCCCAGGGCAGGAAGTCGGCGAGCGACTGGGGCTTGTTGCGATACTCGGCGAGGTTCAGCACGGCGTCACCTCAAGCGCTCAGGAAGGTCGGGTAGCGGAGGTGACGGCGGACGACATCGACGAACGCCGGGTCGCGCTTGGCGGCGTAGACCGCCGCCATGTGCCCGATCAGCCAGAGCAGCAGGCCGGCGATCCATAGGCGCAGGCCAAGCCCGAGCGCCGCGGCGAGCGTGCCGTTGATGATAGCGAGCGCGCGCGGCGCGCCGCCGAGCAGGATCGGCTCAGTAAGGCTACGACGGACCGGCGCGTAGAAGCCGACCGCGGGTTCGTCACCGACCAGCATCAGACCAGCGCCCCGCCGCCAAAGCTGAAGAAACTGAGGAAGAACGAGCTCGCCGCGAAGGCGATCGACAGGCCGAACACGATCTGGATCAACTTGCGCGCGCCGCCGGACGTGTCGCCGAAGGCCAGCGTCAGGCCGGTGATGATGATGATCATCACCGCGATGATCTTGGCGACCGGACCTTGGATCGACTCCAGGATCGACTGGAGCGGCGCTTCCCACGGCATGTTCGAACCCGCGGCATAGGCGGGCGCGGTCAACATCGTCAGGGTGAAGATCGAAACGGCGCCGGTCAGGCGCGATTGCAGCTTGGTCACGCGAGGTCTCCTGCCAAAGAAACTGAAGGGGTTGTGAGGGCGTAGTCTCCGGCCGGGGTGAGCCCTGCGACCAGGGCGAGTTCGGAAAGCCGGCGGGCGGAGCCGCGGCCGGAGAGGACAGCGATGACGTCGATCGTTTCGGCGATCAGCGCGCGCGGGACGGTGACGACCGCCTCCTGCACGAGCTGTTCGAGGCGGCGGAGCGCACCGAGCGCGGACCCGGCGTGCAGCGTGCCGATCCCGCCGGGATGGCCTGTCCCCCATGCCTTGATGAGGTCGAGCGCCTCCCCGCCGCGCACCTCGCCGATCGGGATGCGGTCCGGACGCAAGCGGAGCGCCGAGCGAACCAGATCCGTCAGCGTCGCCGCGCCGTCCTTGGTGCGCAGCGCGACGAGATTGGGGGCGGCGCATTGCAGCTCGCGGGTGTCTTCGATCAGCACCACGCGATCGCCGCTGTGGGCGACCTCGGCGAGAAGAGCGTTGACGAGCGTGGTCTTGCCGGTCGAGGTGCCGCCCGCGACAAGCACGTTCTTGCGGGTCAGGACAGCGGACCGCAGCATCTCGGCCTGGCCGGCGGTCATGATGCCCGCATCGACATAATCGCCGAGGGTGAACACGGCGATGGCGGGTTTGCGGATGGCGAAGCTCGGCGCGACGACGACGGGCGGCAGCAGTCCTTCGAAGCGCTCGCCCGAGTCGGGCAGCTCTGCCGAAACGCGGGGCGATCCGGCGTGGACCTCGGCGCCGACATGGTGCGCGACGAGGCGGACGATGCGCTCGCCGTCAGCCGCCGACAGGCGGAAGCCGGTGTCTTCCAGCCCGCCCGACAACCGGTCGATCCAGAGGCGGCCGTCTGGATTCAGCATCACCTCGACCACGCTCGGATCGTCGAGAAAGCCGGCGATGTTGGGCCCGAGCGCTGTGCGCAGCATCCGCGCGCCGCGTGCGAAGGACTCGGACCTGAAAGCGACTGTGGTCAAGATATTCGATCCCGATGCGGCCAGCACCGGCAGGCGGCTGGCTCAACGGGGCCGATACAAAGCGGCCGACTGGGACGAATTCAACAAGCCTGAGGGCGTAGTAGCGGGCTGGCGTGGAAAGGCAGGGGAACGCGCTATGCGTCTTTGGGAGGCACGCCGGGCAGATCGCGGGTCACCTCGTCCGCGAAGGTCCGGCCCTTGCCCAGGCGTCTCCCAACCGCGTCGACGAACGCCTCGAATCGCTCGCGGCCCTTCGCTTGGGCGGTCGCTTGCGCGCTGTCGGGCAAGGGAGGCGTCGAGGTCAGCCAGAACCGCACGAACAGCGCAAGAGTCTCGTTGCCGATCGTGACGTGCCGCTCCGTCCGCTCGCTCTGGCGGGTGAGCAAGTCGAGGCGACGCGACAACGCCGCTTCAAGCCGATCGGCACCGTCCGGGGACAGGAACGAGGCGAGCGCCGCCTCAACGACGCTTGCCTGGCTCACGCGCTTGCGCCGCGCATAGTCGGCGAGATCTCGACCGATCTCGACTTGCAGACGGAAGGTCTGCTTCACACGAATGGGGCGCTTCACATTGCGACTCCGTCAGCCGGGTCGAGGGCCGCCTGACGAGCGAGGCCGATGACGCGATCGTTCAGAACCTTGGCGCGCACGCCGTCGTCGTCCGGTTCGTCAGCCAGCCCCGAGAACTCGTCGGCCGGCGACGGCGCCTCGGGCGCGACGGCTTCGTGCTCGGGAAGCATCGGCTCGCGACGAACGCCTGCATTGGCCGGGTCATCGGATGCGGACGAAGAGCCGACGACCGACCGGGTCTCACCCGCGATCAGCGCCGGCGGGGGCAACCGGCTCCAATCATCGGGCTGGGAGGGTCGGCCTCCGGAGTCGCCCTCGGGCGCGCTTCGGGGCGCGTCTCGCGAGGGATTGGGTGGCGGTGACACGCGCGACTGAAGCCGGCGGTCCGCGTAGTAGCGCGCCTTCCGCGCTCTGATCGGGGCGACGCCGGAAACGAGCACGAGCTCGTCGGTGGGCGGGAGCTGCATGACTTCGCCGGGCGTCAGCAGCGGCCGCGCGGTCTCCTGCCGCGACACCATCAGATGCCCGAGCCACGGCGACAACCGATGGCCGGCGTAGTTGCGGGCGTCGCGGATCTCGGTAGCGGTGCCGAGCGCGTCGGACACGCGCTTGGCGGTCCGTTCGTCGTTGGTCGCGAAGCTGACGCGAACGTGGCAGTTGTCGAGGATGGCATTGTTCGGCCCGTAAGCCTTTTCGATCTGGTTGAGGCTTTGGGCGATCAGGAAGGCGCGGATGCCGTATCCCGCCATGAAGGCCAGCGCCGACTCGAAGAAGTCGAGCCGACCGAGCGCCGGGAACTCGTCGAGCATGAGCAGCAAGCGATGGCGGCGGTCGCGGCTTTCCAGCTCTTCGGTCAACCGGCGCCCGACCTGGTTGAGGATCAACCTGACCAGCGGCTTCGTGCGGCTGATGTCGGACGGCGGCACGACGAGATACAACGTGGCGGGACGCCGACTTTCGACGAGATCGGCGATGCGCCAATCGCACCGCGACGTCACCGCCGCCACGACCGGATCGCGGTAGAGGCCGAGGAACGACATCGCCGTGCTGAGCACACCGCTCCGCTCATTCTCGGACTTGTTCAAAAGCTCGCGGGCGGCGGACGCGACGACCGGGTGAGGCCGATCGCCGAGATGCGCGGTCGCCATCATCGCCGTCAGCGTCGTGCCTATCGGCCGCTTGGGATCAGAAAGGAAGCTGGCGACGCCGGCCAGTGTCTTGTCGGGCTCGGCATAGAGGACGTGGAGGATCGCGCCGACCAGGAGCGCGTGGCTGGTCTTTTCCCAGTGATTACGCTTCTCGAGGGCACCCTCCGGATCAACCAGAATGTCGGCGATGTTCTGGACGTCGCGGACTTCCCAAGGACCACGCCGCACTTCGAGCAGCGGATTGTAGGCATGGCTCGCGGCGTTGGTCGGATCGAACAGCAACACGCGGCCGAAGCGAGAGCGCCAGGCGGCGGTCAGCCCCCAGTTCTCGCCCTTGATGTCGTGGACGATGCAAGACCCCGGCCAGGTCAGAAGCGTTGGCACGACGAGTCCCACGCCCTTGCCCGAGCGGGTCGGCGCGAAGCAGAGCACATGCTCGGGGCCGTCGTGGCGGAGATAGTCGCGGCCGAGTTGGCCGAGCAGCACGCCATCGAGTCCTAGCAGGCCGGCGCGGGCGATCTCCTTGCGGGTCGCCCAACGCGCCGAGCCATAGGTGGTGACATTCTTCGCCTCACGCGCGCGCCACACCGACATCCCGATCGCGACGGCAATCGACACGAATCCTCCTGACGCTGCGATCAGCGCGCCCTCCTGGAAGACATCGGGCGCGTAGGCGTCGAAGAAATACCACCACCAGAAAAACGCCGGCGGCGCATAGAGCGGGTGGCCGGCAACTTCGGCCCAGGGCGCGCCGAGCTGCGCCTGATAACCGAGCCGCCACGCCGTCCACTGGGTCGCTCCCCAGATCGCGGCGAATGCGATCAGGCCGACGATCAACACCTGGCCCCAGAGAATGCGCGTGGCGGACACTCGGCCTCCCAAATACGACGGGCAACACCCACGCGCGCGAGCTTGTGCAGTGCAAGGCTGTTGTGATGATCGTATAGCGGTGGGATACGGTGGCGCGGAGATCGGCGGCTTAGTCAGAAGCTCTGAAATCAAGCTTCGTCCGGCGACCCGACGAAGCGGACTGTCTGGTGCTTCCAATCACGTTGGGAATAGCGGCCGTTCCCGCTGCTGAAAGGTGGTCGCAGCAGCTGAAGTAAGATCAGGTCGATCCGTGCAACGGCCAAACTTCGACAAAGCCATGAGCAACGGCACACGGCGACTTTGGAACCAGCTTGATCGATTCGTGCACATCTTCCGTCAGAGCGTCAGATTATAGGTTCTGAACTGTTCGTCTCTAACCCAGCCTGTCGCCTCGTAGAGCGCCCGCGCCGGGGCGTTGGCGTGTGCTGTTGCAAGTGTCAGCCGAAGGGCACCTTTTCCGCGCGCAAATGCCGCGGCCGCCTCGAGTAGCTTACCTGCCGCGCCCGACCGGCGCACCTCGGAAGCCACGAAAAGGTCATTTAAAATGTAGATGCGTTTCGCACGTGTTGATGAAAAGCTCGGGTAAAGCTGAGTGAAGCCGATCGCTTGGCCGTCCCGCTCGGCAAGGAAGATAACCGAGTCGTCGGCTGTGAGCCGCTCGGCCAGGAAATCCCGTGCGAGCGCCAAGTCGGACGATTGTTTGTAGAAAACCCGGTAGGCGTCGAATAACTCGGCGACCGCATCGACGTCGCGAACGCCAGCGCGCCGAACCATCGGCACAGTGGATGACGCTTGTGACCACCGCTCGCAATGGTGTTCTCCGCTTAGGCGCCCAAGTGCGTTGAGCGCATCGTGGCGGCGGTCCCAGGGTACAAAGATGTGATCATGGAAGTAGCCAGCTATCGGGTTGACGCTTATGCCCTCTCGGGTGAGCGCCGCAGATACCGCGGCGATCATACCGACGGCTTCCAAGGAAGAATGAACAGCAAGCGTAATCAAAGCCCAACGTTCGGAACATGCGATGCCTGCAGTCGCCAGCTCTTCGGCCGCCGCGATCACCGTGAGCCCTTCAGCTTCGCGGAAAGTCCCGGTCGGCTCAATGCCGGCAGGAGGGTCAGAACCCAGCGGCAGAGTGGCGAACGCGAACTCGGTGGGCGATAGGCGGGGGCGCAGTCGCCTCAGCAGCTCAGTTAGGTCAGTCTCCCCAGGCACAATGCCTCCATCGAATTGCTAAGGCGCGCCTTCTAAAACATTCCTTTCGAAGACGCCAAACTGCAAAGGCCCTGACGAAAAGCGATAGGTAAAGACAGCTGCGGGGGACCGCAAGATTCGAGCCTGCCGTTTCTAGAGCTGCCCGTCGGATCCCCACCTTGGTTTGTTCACTTCGTATCACAACCGGTCGGTTCTACCCACGATTTCCGGGGCTTGGCTGGTGTTAGGAGCCTGCTCGAGAATGTCCGTGACTAGGACTGACAGATCACTTGGTCACAACCGACTATGGGTCGCTGGCTGCCATTCAAGACTTAGATCCCTAACCCCCGCGACTTGCCCATGCTCCAATCGACGCCGCCGCCCGGAAGCATAACGCCCTGGACCTGCTGGCCAAGATGACGTTCGAGCGCCGGCTTCCAAGGCACGAGCTCGAACCCGATCCCATTGTCGATCATCGCGAATCGGCCCGACGCGAGCGTGGCGCGCTGGCGATAGACACCGGCGACGTGTTCGCCCTCGGCGCCCGGTCGATGAACCAAGCCGGTATCGCTGGCCAGGCGCGCCGTAGCCCCGTCGAGGTCGCGCCGGCGCAGCGTGTCGAGAAGGTCGCGCACGAATACCGCCCGTTGTCCCTGCCGACGCGCCAACCCCTCGGCCGCCAGATGCTCCGTCCGCGCATCGAGCGCCTGGCGCACCTCCGCGCCGAACCCACCGCCCGCCAGCGGTGGCGGCTCGCGGGAGATGAGGTGACGATCGAGCCAGGTCGCGCCGGGTGCTGTTACCTGTCCGGCAAGCGTCAGGTCCGAGCGTACCGCCAACGTCAATCGTCGCCTGCCGTCCGCACCTTCGAAGCTGCGTGCCTCTACGATGGCGCCGGGGTTAGCGTCTCCGGTCGCGTCGAGGTCGGCGAAGCGGAGGTGGTGGCTACGCCCGTCGACGCCCTCGATCACGGCATAGGCCGTGCCGGCGAGTTCGTCGTGGAGACCGCGATCGGCGAGCCGACCGATTATGTTGGGCTGGGCGTCACCATGTATGGCGAATTCCGCGACGCTTGGTGAGCGTCCGTTTCGGGCGAGCGCTCTGTGTATGGTCTTGATGATGTCGCCGCGCTCGCCGAGAGCTTTGAGCGTCGCTTCGGCCTCGGGATCGATCGACCATTGCGCCGGTCCGAGCGGTTCGGCGAGTCCCAGGCGTTCGAGCTGCTGAGCGCGTCCGATCATCAAACGTCTCAGGTCTGGATCGGCGTCGGCCGGTGCGCCGGGCCGAAGATCGATCACGCCGCCATCTCGGTCAGCGCCGTCACGCAAGACCCGGTCGAGTTTGGTCCAGCGTTCAGCCGTTACGTCGCGCGCCAGCGCCGCGCCGATTTCCTGCTCGCTGCGCGGCCCGAGTTCCAGCGAGACAAGTTGCTCGGCTCGGCCGCGAAGCCCGCGGGTGAGGTAGTCGCGGCTGATGACGAGATCTTCGCCGGTATCGACCCGGCCTCGCACGAGAATGTGGACATGCGGATTGTCGGTGTTGTGGTGCTCGACGCCGACCCAATCCAGCTTGGCACCAAGGTCACGCTCAGCACCCGCCATCACGTCTCGTGCAAACGCCTTGAGGTCTGCCATCCGGTCTGCGTCCTCGGGTGAGACGATGAACCGGAAATGGTGCCGATCCTCCTCGCAGCGATCGGCAAAGGCTTTGGCGTCCGTCTCGTCCCGGCCCGCGTCGAACATCGCGGCAGGCGTTCCGTCGCGGGTAACGCCGTCGCGCTGAAGATAGCGGACGTGGGTCGCCAGCGGTGCCGAGCGAAATTTGCCGCCGCGATGACGTACGATGCGGGTCTTGACCATCACGCGCCGCGTCGTCGGGCTGCGAAGGGTGGCGTTGATGGAAGCCGCCCGACCGCGCCCGAAGGTCGAACGGCCGCCGTTCGATCGGCCGAAGCTCCGGCCCACGTGCCCCGCTTTCTGGGCGGCCTTCATGACCTTGCCTACGAAGCTCTGCGGCTTGCCGGCGCCCCGGCCGCCGTCCCGAACGCGACCGGGTCTGATGCGCAGCTCGTCGTCGCGGCCGCTCATGCCCGCTGGCCTTGGCGTGCAACGTGCCAGCTATCCAAGTTGCTGAAAACAAATGGGATCATGTCGGAGGCGCCAGCCATGAGGATGTCGTGCCATACGAAAAACACCCGCAACAACAACCGCATAGTCCACAGACGCAGGCGTGGCTTTCATCTTGCCCTCCTAACCGCTTCACCCCCGCACCATTGCCCAACCCGACCAAATGCACGCCAGGACCCGATAGACTGCGAGGAAGTCCCATCGGACCCATCACCGCTCCCCTGTGGTTGAACGCGAAGGGAAAAGCGCGTTCGACGGGGTGGCCGATTGGTCCCTGGCTGTGATCTCACGCCGCGCCAGTCGTGAAGACCGATCATCATCATTGGCCGGCCATTCCGACAGGTTGGACGCGCTCCCAGCAGACGAACGACGGACGAACAGCTCACCACTCGACGGCACGACAGTCGGATTGGTGGCAATGACTTGGTGCAACGAAGGCGCTTCGGTCGACGTCGGCGCTTCGCTCGTACTGCCGTTCAGCGCCACAAAGATCGGGGCCGCGAATGGCGATGGACGCGGCGCGGGTCGTTCGATTGACGGCTCGGCGGCTGCATTGGAATCCAGCATCGGACCAAGCCGGGCTAGATAGCTGACCGTCTCGCCGGGAAGCGATCGGCGGCCAGCGAGATGCTCTTCCCAGCGACCGGGACCGGCATTGTAGGCGGCCAACATACCCGTCGCGCCGTAGCGGTCAAACATCTCCCGGAGATAGGCCGTGCCCGCCAGCACGTTGTCACGAATGTCGAATGGGTTTGCGCCGAGGCCGTAGCGGGTCCGCAGTTCTGCGTAGGTCCCGGGCATCACCTGCATGAGGCCCATGGCCCCGGCGCGCGACACGGCTGTGGCGTTTCCGGCACTTTCCACGCGCATCACCGAACGGATCCAGGACTCCGGCACGCCAAACCGGCGCGACGCTTCGCTGACAGCCGCCGAGATCGGATCAGCGGTGGCGATCGGAACCGAGCTGGATTGCGAAACGGTCTGGCTTTGAGCCGTCGAGCTGATGCCGAACGCGATCAAGAATGAGATCAGGGACGACCGTAAAGGACAGGAAAGGCGGGCCATCAGTCCGCCTCCCGTGCCCAGATGAGCGACGCGCGGCCGACGATCGCGTTGGCGGGGAGCGGACCGAAGTAGCGCCCGTCGAGCGACGAAGGCGCGTCACGGTTCAAGAGGAAAACTTCTCCGTCGACGAGCGAGCGGCAGCCGTTCCAGTGCGGAAGCGGACGGCCCATTCGGTCGCGTTCGCGAGCGACAGCCAGCGTGACGCCATCGACCGTCACCTCGCGCCCGTCGCGGCAGACGGTCTGCCCAGGAAGGGCAGCAACCCGCTTCAGGAGCGGTACGCCGAGAGGAACGTAGCCGCCGTCGGCGAGGAAAGCCGCGAGCGGTTCGGGCGGTCGCGCGAGCACCAGGTCGGCGACCTCCAGCCGCTCGATCGGGCGGATCGCATAAAGCCCGATCGGCACGCTGGCCGATGCATTCCAAACGAGCTTGGTCGGCAGATCGACGACCATGGTCGTGGCAATCACGCTGACAGCGATTTGCACCGCGATCAGCGTCCGCCAAGGAAAATGCCGGGCTTTGGTCATGGGTTCGTCCTCCGTCTGAGAAGCCAGGCGCGATGACGCTCGAGGGCGTAAGCCCGCGGTGTCTCGCCGGCGGAAATGCGGTTGTGGAGGTGGCGCCAATGGTCGGGACAGACGTCGGCCGGATCGACGTCGAGCGTCTCGACCTGATCGATCGCCTGGATGACCCGCTCGACCTTGGGCCAGCCTGACAGGCGCAGCAGGACCTCGCCGCCGGGCGTGACGCCGGGCACGGTTGTGACCGCCTCGCCAGCGGCTGCAGCGCGCAGGATGTCGATCCGCGAAACGATCGTGCCGTAGTCGTTCGACGCCCATCGGACGAAGGCAAACATTTGGCCAGGTGAAAACCACAGCGCTCGACGGCGGCGGTCGAGGATCTCTTCCTCGGCGTGCCGGCCGAAACGGATCCAGCGCTCGATCTTACCCTCAATGTGCAGGAGGTCGACTCGCGTTCGGTCAGTCATGGCACGCCCCCGGCGTCGCCAGGGAACTCGCGTTCGAGCAGCGCCCGGAGCATCTCGGCGACGGTCTGGCCGCGCTGGAAGGCCGTGACCTTGATCCGAGCGCGGAGCGCCGGCGTGACGTCGATCGTCAGCCGCGCGGTGTTGGTCTCCCCGGCCCCGCGCTTGTCCGGAGCCAGGACCCAGGCGTCCGGGGCGCTCGGCCGCGAAGCAAAAGCGCGCTTGCGATCGCCGCCGCTCATGGCGCGAGCCCTTCGATCTCGGCGACGACAGCGGCGATCTCGCGGGCGGCGATCGTTCCGGCCGGCACCTCTTGAACAAGCCGTCCGGTGCGCGCCGTGTCGGCAAAGGCGACGCGCTGGCCGACGCGCGCGACCAGCGCCGGAGGATCGTGCTCGGCCAGAGCGTCGGCCGTCTCGCGCGCGATGACGGTGCGCGCGGCGCAGCGGTTCAGCAGCAAGCGGGCGCGGACCTCGGGACGAAACACGCGCGCCTCGTCCAACAACCGCAACATCTCGGCAGACGCCCAGCCGTCGAACGGCGAAGGCGTGGCGGGGATGAGCACCAGGTCGGCTGCCAGCAGCGCGGAGCGCGCGATGGCGGCGACCCGCGGCGGCCCGTCGATGACGACATGGTCATAATCCGCGGCGATCTCGGGCAGTTCGCGATGTAGCACGTCGCGCGCCAGGCCGACGACGACGAACAGGCGGGGCAGGCCCTCACGGCCGCGCTGTTCGGACCAGTCGAGCGCGGAGCCCTGAGGGTCCGCGTCAATGACCGCGACCCGCTTTCCCTTTCCGGCCCAGTCCCCGGCGAGGTGGAGCGCTAGGGTGGTCTTGCCGACGCCGCCTTTCTGATTGAGGAGCGCGACGATCATCGGCCAGCGACGTTGTCAGCAGACGGCCGTTTTCCAGCTAAAGAGTTAGATTCTTGGTTAGACTCTAAGTTAAGGGCGCGAATTCCTGTTTTGCGCCCGTGACTTAAACCCGGTTTGGGTTCCCGATAGCACGAGGGTCGGGTTCCTGATGGCACGATAGTGCAGGTTCCCGATAGCACGAGCGCTTCCACAGGTTTTCCACAGGGCGCCGGCTCGAACGCGAGTAGCGTGCGACCGCGGACTTCCACCTCGATGAAGAGGGCGTAGCCGGGCAGCGGCTGGCGGCGGACGATGTCGCGCAGCTCGAAGGCGAAGCGCTTGAAGGGCGACAGCGAGCCCGACTTGAGATGAAGGTGGCGAAAGTCGAAGCGCCAGCCGGTGCGCTGACGGCCGCCGTGTTTCCTGACCAGGCGATAGAGCCAACGCTCCAGCCCACCGGTCAGCCCGAAATAGGCGCGGTCGATGGTAAGGACGAGCGCGTCGTCCATCACCGCCGCATAGAACCAGTCGGGGACGATCAGCTCGAGGCCGAGCGGTCGGCCGTTCTGGTCAAGCCTTTCCTTCCACTCGTTGATCCAGGAAAACCGGTGCATCCGCCGTTCGGAGAGCTGGCGGATCGAGGTGGCGATCGTGGTGGACTGGAGCCGGTCGAGCGCGGCCTTCAGGCGATGGTAGTCGCGAACCGACGTGCCACGGCCGATGAAGGTCAGGATCTCGTAGGGCGTGGCCGCCATGAGGCGCGAGGTGCGCAGACCATGGTCGCGCGCCTCGACGATCTGTGAGGCGGCCCAGACCAGGATGTCTGCGTCCCAGATGGTCGCCATTCCGTGCTCGGGCACGGCCTCGACCCGGATGGTCACGTCGCCCGACTTGAAGTCGATCGGACGCGTGCGGTGTGTCTTGGCGAGGGAGAAGAAGGGATAAGCCATGAGGTCCTGCGCGTCGCGGGGAGCGAGTTCGCCGGGGAGCGCGCGGAAGAGGTCGAGTTGCTCACGCTCGCCAGCCTTGCCACGCGTTGCCGACATCGGTTCCGGGTCCGGCTGTCAACGACGGGTCTGGTCGGCATAGGCCGGCGAGACGGCGGCATGGCGCTTGGCGGGCAGCACTTCCTCGCCGGTGTCGTCGCTGGTCGATTGCTTGGAGCCGCGGTCGACCCAGGCCTGGAGATCGTCGACGCGGTAGACGACCCGGCCACCGAGCTTGGAATAGCGCGGGCCGGTGCCGTAGGTCCGGTGCTTCTCCAGCGTCCGGCCCGATAATCCAAGGAAACGCGCGGCTTCGGGGGTGCGCAGGTAGCGCGGCGGAATATTGGTGGCTGTGGCGGACATGGGGACCTCCGTGAGGACGGTCGCGAAGCAGCGGCCGTTGGAGGTTACGGTGGCGGAGGAGCGGCGCGTGGGGGGAGGTCGAAGACGACGGGTCTGAAAACGACCCCCTAGTCGCGTCGCCGCGATCCGGGCGGTCGCAACAGGTCGCGGTAACCGCCGTTCATTAGGGCAAGACCTGCCGCAATTAGACGCTTGGTGCGGCTACGCAGGTCATGGGCTTTCCACTCCGGCCCCGACGGCACGCGCTCGGCACCGAACAGCTCAGAGGCGATCTCCCGGGTGCTCGCGCCGGCAAGTCGGGCGTCGAGCGCACGAAGCGTCTCCACCAGCCTAGCGCGTCGCTGCGGCGTCAGTGTTCCGGGTGGCTCACCCGCGCCTTGGGTGAGGCGTCGCCAGAGCCGCAGTGCGGCGTCGAGCCGTGCGGGCAGGTCCGCGTCGAGCGGTGCCAGGATGGCGAGCGTCGCGACGGACGCATCGATAGGGAACGTGAGCAGGTGCGCCCGCCCGGGCGGGCCCACCGCAAGCTGGCCTTGCTCGGTCCAGGTCGCGACGTCCTCGAGCGACCGCAGATCCCAAGCAGTCGGAAAGTCAGGCGGCGCGGGCGAGAGGGAAACCGTGAACGCGCACGCTGCGGGCGACCAGACCACTTGCACCTCGATCGCGGAACGGCGGGGGTCCACCGCGAAAGGGTAACCCCCAGTGCCGCACGAAGACGTCGTCGGCGCGATTGATGTCGGAAGAGCTTCGGATATGACGCTGCACATCGCGGCGGTAATCGGGGCTGCGGCGCAGGAACTCCCAGGCGAAGCCAGGGGCCGTGATGTCCTGGATCGGCCTGTATGCGTCCGGCGACCGCCAATCGAACTCAGGCATGGCGACCTCGATACTAGCCCGCCGGGTCGCGGCTGGCCGGACCGAAAAGTATTCTCCCTTGAGTTGCAAGTGCATAGTCCAGCACGTGCGAACGGGTGATCGCGCCACGCGATCAGTCAATCACATAGAAAATTAACGGATCAATTTTGCGCGTCTTGCCGCAGAAGATGTCGATACCCGCTCCGCGTCATCCATTGAGCGCGCGCCAGATGGCTGCGCCAAGCGGCTTCCGCGCGCTGTGGCTCGCGCGCTGGATCGATGTGAAGCACGATCGAGGCGACCTCGCGCCAGTCGGCACCGTCCGCATCGGCATCCAGTAGGCGCAGATACGTGATGAAGTGGCCCCTATCATAGTCGGTCAACGCGTGTTCGTCGGGTGCCCGGTCGGCAACGGCTGGGTCGAGGAGAGGTGAGGGCATAGGCAAGTCCTGCCACGACTGGCGATTAACCATCTCTCACTGTGCCACTACTTCACGACGCCATTAGGTCAAGCACCACGACGGGCGTTCGCGCAGCTCAGCGCAGCGGATTGTCGAGAATACTCCGTGGTTAGATACTCTACAAGCGGCTGCTTTCGCGGGCATGGAGATTCGCGAAGTGCTGGCGCTTAATCTGCGCTCAAGAAGACGGTCGCACGGCCTGTCGCAGGAGGAGCTGGCGCACCGCGCCGGCATCGACCGCACCTATATCAGTGCGCTGGAGCGCAGCGTCTACAACGCCAGCATCGACGTCGTCGATCGGCTTGCGCGCGAGCTCGGCGTCGAGGCCGCTGACCTTTTGGTGCGTCCCCAGCCGTCGCCTCGGCGTGCTGTCCCAGCTGAAGAGCCGCGGGGTGAACTCGCAAAACCTGAAGGCCGCAAAATCCGAAAAGCGCCGAACCGTAAAGCCGGATCGTAAGAAGTAAGGAGCCCCGCCCGGGCGGACCCGGGCGGGGCGTCTGGCCGGCTCAGTCGCCGTTGCGCTTGGTAGGGCGCGACCAGATGAGGCTGTAGGTGCCTTCTTCCTCGTCGTCGAAGAGGTTGGCGTAGATGGGGGCGTTGAAGCTGGGATCGTCGAGCTTCAGGCCGAGGTATTCGCGGCCCTCGTTCGATGTCTTGCTCCAGGCGGCGCCGATCTCCGCGCGGCCCACCATGACCCGGTGGGAAGGGGCGTTGTCGTTGGCCCGATTGGTCTCGGGGACGATGCGGACGCCCTTGGCCTGGACGCTGAGGGTGACGATGTCGCCGGTGTAGTCGTTGCCGGTCTTCTTGAAGGTGCCGATGGTCGCCATGATAGTCTCCTGTCTTCGTTGTCTCGAACCCGCGCCCATCGCGGCCTCGATGGCGATCGCAATGCCGGGGACGATCGACGATGCAGCCGAAGGCCCGGAGCGCAGCGGCGGACGGAAGACGAAGGGCTTTCTTGCCTCGCGAGGAATGCCGGCTTGCCGGCAGGGGAAGAAAGTTCGCACGGCTCCGTTGCGGCTCAGGCGATCGAGGCGAAGCCGACCCCGGCTAGATCAAGCCAGAGAGAGGACGAGTTGGGCCGCGGGCGACAACGCCTCGACAGGAGCCGTGGCGACCCCCGCAGCAGCCTGACAAGACCCAGCAACGGCCCTTCGTACAGGGAAAAGCCCTAGCGAACGAAACGGCGGCTCCGATCCCCGAACCTGTACCGGCCTCACCACGACACCAAATTGGATCGTTGTGACGCGGGCGACTGGAGTCGCCAGAGTGAACGCCTCGAACGCCGCCGCTCTTCCCGGTCACGGCTACGACCCGCGCCCAATGCCGACCGAGTCAACGCGCGAACAGAGCGCGGCACGTCAACCGTCGTTGGCTGCGCGATGCCACGCTACGGGCGGGGCCGCTGCGTCGATGCCCTGACCGGGCGGGCGGGGTGGAAGGCACTCACTCGTGACCACGCCACAAAGCCGACGATCACCGCTGCGATCACGCCGAACGCTTGTCGCCAGATCTCAGTCGTCTCGCCGATGCCGGTCAGGCCATGCACGGCGTGGTAGCCGGCGAGCGCCGCCGGTGCGGCGAACAGGATAGCAATCATCGCCCGCAACACCGGCGAACGAACCTTCGCGAAAAGGACTTGTCCGACCACTAGCGTCACCGCACCTGCGACCAGCCCGACGACGATCGCGCCGATCGGCCCTGAACCGGTGTCGTAAGCGAACATCCCTGACGACACGTCAGCGAAGAACGGCAAGGCGTAGACGGCGAGGGTGAACAGCAGCCAACAGAAGAAGCCCAAGCCGGCGATGCTCAGGAAAGCGGTTATGAACATGGCGTCCTCCCAATCGTAAGGGTTCTCGGACGCGCTTCCACCACCTCCACAGCGCGACAACGAGAATAGCAAAAGATCGGCGACGCCGGAATCCGAAATCCGACTCCGACGTCGCCAAGGTCGAGATCGGAGTGTTCAACGGGCGAACGGATCATATTCGTGGACGACGCTCAAGGCATCGCCGTCAAACTCCGCGGACGGCATCACGCCATAGCCGCCGCCGGTCTGGAAGAGGACGACGCAGACCATGAGGGTGGTGGCGAGGCTCCAACCGAGGGCTTGAGCGGTGGTAAGGGACATCGGATCGGCTCCTGTCTTGGAGCGAGGACCGTCCCCGCTCGACAGGCGCCCGATGTGTGCGGCACGGGGCCGCAATCACCGCGACGGCGCAGCCCAAAGCGGCCGCAAGCTCTGCTTAGCGGACCCCTAGCGGGTTGATGGCGTCAGGCCCTGAGCTGGACCAAGGATCAGCGCCAATAACGAGCGGGGCGATTCCGGCCAAAAGAGCAGGAGAAGGATCGCGCCGAGCGTCTGGAACTGGTGGACTCCGGTCGGGCTGCTTTTGACATTCAGATAAGCTAAGCTGACGCGGACCCTTCTCGACGGAGCTTACCGTGGCCGTAAACCGTATCGTCCCGAATGTTGCGACAGAGCATGTGGACATCGCCAGAACCTTTTACG
This sequence comes from Erythrobacter sp. ANT-B3C2, assembly GCA_001683845.1. Taxonomy (GTDB): domain Bacteria; phylum Pseudomonadota; class Alphaproteobacteria; order Sphingomonadales; family Sphingomonadaceae; genus Croceibacterium. Next base: position 60,754 of record LXQI01000026.1, read on the forward strand.
GGGAAGTCCTCGGCATGACAGTGGCGATGGATCACGGCTGGATAATTACCTTCGCCGGAACCGGACAGGCGATGCCCCAGATCAGCTTTGCGACCGAGGGTGGATCGGGCACGCCAGTGCCCGACTTATCTATCGAGGTCGATGACCTGGCCGAAGTTCACCGACGCGTCGTCGAGGGTGGCTATGTCTTGGAATACGGCCCCGTGACAGAGCCTTGGGGCGTAAGAAGGTTCTTTGTGCGCGATCCCTTCGGGCGGATGCTCAACATTCTCAGTCACGTGTAATCGATTGAATAACGGCTTGCCGGAGTGTTAGCTCGCCCGTTCTATGTCCGCCTCGGGGTCGAAGGCGGCGCTCACGCGCCGCCTCCTTTCGTCCGAAAGTCGAACAGCGGGATGCCGAGCTTGCGCGCCTTGTCGGCGAGGTTGTCGGAAATGCCCGAGCCCGAGAATACCACGACCCCGATCGGCAGGATGTCCAGAAGCTGATCGTTGCGCTTGAAAGGTGCCGCCTTGGCGTGGCGGGTCCAGTCGGGCTTGAACGCGACCTGCGTGACGTTGCGATTGTCGGCCCAGCAGGCGGCGATCCGCTCGGCGCCCTTCGGGCTGCCGCCGTGCAGCAGCACCATGCCCGGGTGCTTGGCGCGGACCTTGTCGAGTACGTCCCAGATGCGCGTGGTGTCGTTGCAGTCCATCCCACCGGTGAAAGCGACCTTCGGCCCTGCCGGGAGCATCACTTCCGTCTCGGCCCGGCGGCGGGCCATTAGGAAGTCGCGACTGTCGATCATCGCCGAGGTCAGCATCTTGCGGTTAACCATCGATCCTGAGCGGGGGCGCCAGGTGTTGCGCGTGTGGACCTCGAACAGGTCGGCGGCCTGGTCACGCATGAGCTCGAAGGCGTTGCGGCGCTCGATCAGCGTCAGCCCCTCGGCTAGGAGCCGCTCCAGCTCGACCGACTTGACCTCGGAGCCGTCCTGATCGCGCTGCCCGCGTTTCTGCGCCTGCTCGTTGTCGTCAAGGTCGCGCTCGATCCGCTCGCCGGCGCGGTGGAAGATGTTGACCGTCGACCAGAGCAGGTCGTCGAGGTCGGGTTCGAGGCGCGTGTCCTGAAAGGTCGAGACCAGCGCGTCGAAGATGTCGGCGAGTGCGCCGCGGACGACGGGTTCCTCGGGGAGCGGCCGGGGATCGGGTTCGTCCTGGAAGGGACGGTGGCCGTAGAGGGCGAGTTCGTCGAGCAGTGTGGATGTCGCGGATTCGGCGTGCGGGGGCTCGTGGTTGGAGAAGTCGTGGTCGGTCGTCATGGTGGTTCGCCTCTTGGCTGGTGGCCACACCCATCGCGGCCTTCGCAGGCGACGAAGAGCGGGGGCGGACCGGGCCTGCACCGACGCGCACCAGCGCGATCGGCCGAAGCGCAGCGGAGGACGGCGAAGGCCAAGTTTGTTGCTGTGCGAGGAGGTGCGCAGCGCCGGGGAAGAAACTTGGCCGCAGCCGTTGCCGACCCGGGCCGGCTCCGGTCCGATCGCCCTTTCAGAAGGCCGTGGGCGCGGTCCTCTCAAGCTCGAAGGCGAACCCTGACCGGCCCGTCACGCCACGCGGCCAACCCTGTCCCGCATCCGGGTCCGTCTTACGGTGACAGTGTCGAAGAAGCGCGCAACGTCCTCCGGCGCGAACTGCACCCGAATACCTGCCGCGAGTGCTTCTAGTCCGAGTTTGCGCAGATCCTCATTAAAGTCGTCGAGGGCGGCATCCAGCGGCAGCGCCTCGATCCCGGCCTCGTTCGCCCGGGTCGCCAACGTCTCCACTGCCCAGTGCCCGGCGGGATCGTCATCGCGAGCGAGATAGAGTCGGCGCAGCGTTGGCGGGAGCACCAGAGCGGCCAGGTGGTTGGCGGAGAGCGCGGCGACCATCGGCAAGTTCGGCAGCACGCATCGGAGGGACAACATCGTCTCGATGCCTTCGCCGGCCGCCATGATATCGGTCGTCACCCCGAACCGCACACCATTCCCGAGGAGCAGCCCCATCGCGCGTCGCGGCGTCGACACCGGCGCCTTGTCCAAGCCCGACGGATCGAGCCAGGTGCGATGCGCTCCGGTCAGCTTGCCGTCGAGGTCGGTGACGCAGGCAATGAGTGCGGGCCAGGCGTCTCGGACCCGGTCACGCGGATCGTCCTCGTCACCCCGGTAGAAGCAGCGCGGGTGGTAGCGGAGCGACGTGCAGTGCCGCAAATCCGCAATGCCGCGTTCGTGCAGATACGCTTCTGCAAGCGTGCCGCCGATCGGCTTCGCCATCGCGAACAGGCGACGAGCGGCTTCGGGTGAACCTGTCGGTGCGGGCGGTTCTCGGGTTGGTGGCTCCGGTCGCGGCAGGCGCAGAAACGAGCGAGCCTCGTCGAGGATGTCGCGCAAGCTGTCGAGATGGCGGTTGGCGGCGATGATGTCGAGCAGGTCGCCGTGTTCGCCGGTGGCGGCGTCGGTCCATTTGCCCGCCGCACCCTTGCCGGACTCAGCACCCTTCAGGCGGACATAGAGGCTGCGGCCCGACATGTTGTCGACATTGCCGACGAGCCAGTAGTGGCCTTCACGACGACCGTTGGAAAGATAGTGACGGCACACCGCCTCGGCATCGCGCGCGAGACGGTGCGCCAGGTCCGAAGCGTTGTCCGGCATCGCGTGCTCCTAAACGAAAAGGGCCCGCCGTCTCCGGCGGGCCCCAGGGGGAAGGGTGCGTTGCTCCTCCTATTCGGCTGCGATCGCGAGGGGCTCGATCTCGACCGGCTCATCCTCGACCGGAGCATCCGGTTCGTCGATGGCCGTTTCGCCGCCGTCTACCGCCGTCTCTTCGCCGAGCGGTTCGGTGCTCGGCTCGATGTCGATTCCTGACGCGTCGATGTGGGTGGTCTCGACGGCAGGCGGTAGAACGCGGCCCGGCGTGCGCAGCGGCTCGGGCAGCCAGCCCGACCCGACCAGCAACTCCTCCGCCTGTTCGGCCATCTCGACCTTCTTGAGGTGCTCGATCCGGTCGCCTGCGCGATCCCCTCTGGCGTCTCGAACCGCAGCCAAGATGCGCGCCTTGGTCACCCGGCCAAGATAGCGCTCCACAGTGGGCGTCCACCCCGCCGCGACCATGTCGAGATCGACCGCTTGGGCGAGCCGATCGGCATGGGCGAGCGCCTTGGGCTTGCGGTTGTAGGCCTCGAACATCGCGTTGACCGACTGCGAGACGCAGTGGGCGAACAAGGCTTGCCGACTGTCGCCGTCGAACGCCGCCAACGCGTCCCACAGATCCGCCGCTTCCTTAGGCAGTGCCTTGGCCCAAGACTGATGCCGTGCGGTCATCGCCGTCGCGAGCGCGCTGTCGTTCAGCCCCGGTGCCTGCGAATGGAAGCCGACGCTCTTGATGTCGAGCTCCAGGCAGGTGTCGAGCGCGTAGGGGTAGAACGCCTTGAGGCAGAGCGCGTGCAAGGCCGCGAGGAACGCGACATCGGGGTGCTCACCAAGCGCATGGCGAAGCGCCAGCGTACGGTGGGTGGTGAGCTCGGTCATTAGCCGGTCGGGGATCGGCTTGATGCCCTCGTCCTCCTCGGGCTCGGGCGCCAATTGCGGGTCAGCGTCGCTGGCGCCGTTGTCATCGCCTCCACCGGCCGGGACGGAGCGGGGCTCGCCACCGTCGATCTCGGCTTCGATCTCCGCTTCGGGCTCGGGGGCGACCGGCAGCTCGTCCTCCGGACGGACGTAGCCGCGCTCGATCCGCAGGTTGCCGCCGCCATCGATGCTGACGAACGCACCGGCGCGCGCGACCTCGGCCGGATCGAACAGGACCGGCCGCTCGTCGAAGCCCGCGAGGGCGGTTTCGATCTCGCCGATGCGCTGATCGATCTCTTCGGGCAGGTCGTCGGGACCGGCGTAGGTCTCCTCGATCTGGTCGAGCTCGGCCCGGAGGGCGGTTCGGGTCGATTCCTCGTCGGTGGTGAGCGGCACCTCGTCGCCGCGGAGCTGACGCAGCCCGAAGACGTGGCCGTAGGCGAAGTCGGGTGCGACCTCGATCCACTTCCAGCCCTCGGCGCGGATCGTCTCGGCCTCCTCGCGCAGGCGTTCGGCGACGAGCATCTCGACGAGGCCGACGTCCTGCAGCCAGCCGCCGTCGTCGCCGAGGAACAGGTCGCGCAGGATCACGCCGCCGGCCTCCTCGTAAGCGGCGAGACCGATAAACTGCGCGCGCTTGTCGACGACGCGGACCGCACCCTCAGTCAGCATCCGCCGGATGGCGTGCGGCTGCTTGTCGTAGGACTGGGACAGCCGCTCGAACACCTGCTCCTGACGCGTGTGGTCGCCATTGACCGTGAACGCCATCAGCTGGTCGAGCGTCATGCCGTCCTCGGCGTAGACGTCGAGCAGCTTGGGGCTGACCGAGGCGAGACGGAGCCGCTGCTTGACGACCGCGACCGCGACGAAGAACGCAGCCGCGATTTCCTCCTCGGACTGGCCCTTCTCGCGCAACGTCAGGAATGCCCGGAACTGGTCGAGCGGGTGGAGCGGCGCGCGCTGGACGTTCTCGGCGAGGCTGTCCTCCTCGGCGATGCCCTCTTCGCGGATCACGCACGGCACCGGTGCGGTCTTGGAAAGCCGGCGCTGCTTGACCAGCAGTTCGAGTGCCCGGAACCGGCGGCCGCCGGACGGGACTTCGTACATGCCGGTCTCCACGCCATCGGCGTCGCACACCGCGCGGACGGTCAGGCTCTGGAGGAGCGTGCGCCGCGAGATGTCCTCGGCGAGCTGCTCGATCGCGATACCGGCCTTGATCCGCCGGACGTTGGACTGGCTGAGCACCAGCTTGTTGAAGGGGATGTCCCGGGACGCGCTCAGGACGATCTTCTGCACGTTGTTGGCTTTCGTGGCCATGGTAGGTCTCCATGACGGCCTGGCCGGAGAACCTCTCTCTCGACCTTCTCACCGTCACGAAGCTGCGGCCCACCTCTTCCTCTGAAGGGGGTGGACCGCAGAACCGTGGATCAGGAAAGGCGCAGAGCCGGAAAGCCGCTCAGGCCGCGCGCTCCAGCAGCTTCTTCGCGCGGCCCTCGAGGTCGAGCCGGGCGTCCTGGTGGGTCTTGTCGCGCGCCACGGCGGTGATGCCCTGCACGAAGTCGAAGACGCTCTCGGGCTTCTTGCCTTCCTCGTTCAGCACGCGTTCGAGGATCTTCGTCGTCTCGGCCTTGCTGAAGCCGCGCTTGCGCAGGAAGTCGGCGCGGTCCTCGTCGGTACGGGCGACGATCTTCGCGCGCGCTTGGCGGATGCCGTCGATGAACGGCGCGGGCGACGAGTTGACGAACCGTGTAAGCGCCGGCGCGGCCTCGTTTGCGAACCGCGAGGCGGCATATTTGCTGTGCCGGATGGCAATCTCCTCGAAGTCCTCGACGCCCCAGAGATTGCGGTTCTGGCAGACGGCGCGAAGGTAGAAGCTGGCCATCCCGAGCGTCTTCGCGCCCACCTCCGAGTTCCAGCAGTAGAAGCCGCGGAAGTAGAGATCGGGCGAGCCGTCGGGCAGCCGCCCCGCCTCGATCGGGTTGAGGTCATCGACCAGGAAGAGGAAGACGTCGCGGTCGCTGGCGTAAAGCGTGGTCGTGTCCTGGGTGACGTCGACGCGCGGGTTGTAGATCCCCGTCGACCAGTCGAGCACGCCCGGCACCTTCCAGCGCGTGTCGCCGGTGCCGTTGCCCGCGATCCGTTGCACGGCTGCGACCAGCTCGTGGTCGTAAATGCGACCGTAGTCGGGGCCGGTGACGGCGCGAAGCTCTACCCGCCCATCGTCGGTCTCGAGTGTCTTGACCTGTTCGGCGCGATGCGAGGTCAGGCCATATTGCAGGTTGATCCCCGCCAGGGCGGCGGGGAGCTGGCGGAGATAGGCGGCAGGCGCGCCGACCAGGCTGGCGAGTTGTCCGAAGCTCCAGTGCGTGGGCGCGATAGGCGCGTCCGAACCGGGCAGCATCAGCGACAGGCGCTCCGCGTCGTCGCGGCTTGCCTCAACCCGGACGGCGGCGCTTTCCACGGTGCGCGTGCGGCTCCGTTCACTGCGGCCCTTCACCGAAGCGAACAATTCCGTCAGCGACAGGTAGCGCTCGTCGGCCGGGCGGTTGAACCATTCGGACGAGACGCGGCCGACTCTCTCGCCGCGCGACACATCCACCTTGTAGCCGCGCCCCAAATCGGGGCGGGCGTCTGGAACTTCGACTTGGGTCATGGGTCATCTCCATGACGGGCGGCCGGGAGCCTCTCTCTCGACCCTCAACCCGTCACGGCGACAGCCGCTGCCCTCTCACTCTGTCCCCTCGGGTCCATCCTGCGTCCCCAGCTCCCAGGGTCGGCGTCGACATGACGACATCTGACCAGAGGGCTGTGCCATGCCCGACCTTGGCGGGCGAGGCTGCAATCGTGGTCGCGACCTGCTAGGGCAGATGGGGCATGGCGTATTTCAAGGTCTTACCGAACGGAACCCGGGTGCCTAATCAGGCGACCGATAAGGCCTTCCTGTTGAGGGACAACTGGGACGACTGGTTCAAATTCTCCACGCTTTATGTGCTGTTTATCTTCGACGAAGACGGCGAGCGGCACTCAATCGGCGGCGTGAAGATCGGTCAATTCAACATGGCAGACGATCAACGAAGCCCCTCGATCCCGGACAGCTTCGATCAGCTTGACGCTCGCTTCTTCTCCCTTGGTCAAGACGATAGCTACTATGGCGAATTGAACCAGCTTGGCGCCGCGACGCGCGACCGCGTTCTCAGAGCCTTGCAAGATGTATCCCTCGACGCCGAATTATTCGAGCGCGCATTGCAGGAGAAGGTGACTGGCACGTCACTTCTGCGCTCAGTGACGCGCGCCACGGTCGAAGGGCAGTTCCATCGCATGGCTCAGGGCGGCGCGCGCCTAACCGACTATCAGTTCAGCTACACAGCGCCTGCTCGAAGCCGCAGGAAAGCGAGCCCGCTTACGCTCTCCTTTACCGTTGCCCCTGAGTCCTATCCGCCGACCAACGTGCACGTTCTGATCGGTCGTAACGGTGTCGGCAAAACCACGATTCTCAACAACATGACCCAAGCTATCGTCGACGCGGATTCCGACGAGGAAGAGGTCGGTGCCTTTAAAGACGAAGTGGACGACGGTGATGAGCGACTGTTTACCAGTCTCGTTTCTGTAACCTTCAGCGCGTTTGATCCGTTTGAGCCGTTGCCAACGAGGCAGGATAAATCCGAAGGGGTGCAGTATGCCTATATTGGTCTGAAGCACGTTGGACTGGGGAAGGATGGCAAGCCGCGGCCGCCGAAAACGCCCGAGGCCCTGTCTGGTGATTTTAGCAGCAGCGTCCTGATCTGCCGTCAAGGCGCGCGTGTGAGTCGGTGGCATCGCGCGCTAGAGATGCTCCAAGCTGATCCGATTTTCCGCGACGCTGAAGTGGCGACCCTCGCTCGCTCTGGGGTTGAAGCCGACGCCGTCAAAATGGAGGCGCGCCGGATCTTCAAGAATCTGAGTTCGGGCCACAAAATCGTGTTGCTGACGATCACTCGGCTTGTCGAGACCGTCGAAGAGAAAACGTTGGTTCTACTGGACGAGCCAGAGGCGCATCTCCATCCGCCTTTATTATCGGCGTTCATCCGAGCGCTGTCCGATTTGCTAATCAACCGCAATGGCGTGGCCGTAATTGCGACGCACTCGCCCGTCGTCCTGCAGGAAGTGCCACAGAGTTGTGTGTGGAAGATCCGTCGGACCGGTAGTCGCGCGATAGGGGAGCGGCCCGACGTGCAGACGTTCGGTGAAAACGTCGGGCTCTTGACGCGCGAGGTCTTTGGTTTGGAGGTAACGCAGTCCGGGTTCCACAAGATGCTCCGCGAGGCAACGACTGAGCTTCCAACCTATGACGCGGTCGTGCGCAAATTTAACGGTGAACTTGGCGATGAGGCCCGCGCGATCGTGCAGGGGCTTTTGGCTGCGCGCGATGACCAAGATGAAGACGATCTCTGATGCAGCCCCTAGCGCGACCGGGTCACTCAGCGCGATCCGCCTTCACGACCTGCATCGGCCGCGTTCGTAATCCCGGACTCGCTGCTCGCTTAAGTGCGGCAACAACCACGATCGTCAACGCGTCCGCTGCGTTCGATCGGGCGGCCGCTCAAGGCACGCTCAACCAAATCGTGCCCATAGCAACGGTGGCACCAGACATCACTACTGAGGAGATGGGCAAGGTCTACACCCAAAGGATGGCGAAGAACGGGGCACCGGGGCGCGATATCTATGACGAAATTTTCGTATCATCGCCACAGGGGCGATGTCCGCTTTGCGCGCAGCGCTCGGTGGCTACACTCGACCACCACCTGCCAAAGGCACATTACCCCGCCCTCGCAGTCGCACCTCTGAACTTGGTCCCCGCCTGTTCTGACTGTAACAAGGCTAAGCTTGACGCGATCCCCACCTGTGCCGAGGAAGTTGCGCTCCATCCATATTATGACGATCTGGGCGGCGAAGGCTGGCTAGTCGCCCGCGTCGTGCAAACGCGGCCGACTGCTTTGCGGTTCAGGGTGGCCGTCCCGGCGGTATGGAGTCCTGTACTCGCCACCCGGGTGTTAAATCACTTTCAAACCTTAGGCTTGGCTACGCTCTATGCGTCTGAATCTGCCGAGGAGCTCATAAACATACGGCATCAGCTTGTCACGTTGAGGGCAAGCGACGCGGTGGCTGGGGTGAGGAATGAACTCGGACGGCGAGCGGTGAGTTGCGAAGTCGGGCGGCAAAACGGTTGGCGGGCGGCGGCCTATCGAGCCTGGCACGAGAGCGATTGGTTCTGCGCGGGCGGTTTCGAACCGACCTAGCGGCGAAATTTTCTGTTCTTCGTAGTCCATTTAGGTGGAAGAGGATTGCCAACGAACGCTATTCGGAACGGCTTACTTCTTCTTCGGCTTGAGGGTGCTGGTCGGATAACCGAACGCAAAGAAAAAATGCGACACGCGGATGGTGCCGTGGCTGGGAGCGAGCGCGGGATCACGATCGTGTTCGGTATCGAAGTCGGCGGCCGCGAACAGCGTTGACGGCTTAGCGATTGCGCCGCCGGCGGAGGCAGGCCGCAGCCGTAGCGCAGTCGCAAGACTTTTGTCCTCCAGCGCCATGCGCAGAGGAGGTACGACATCGGGCTCCGGATCGAGGAGTACGCCGACCATCGCCGCAACGGCTTGCTGGCGACTGTATATCCCGGTGACGAAGCGGCCGAGGCCTTGGTCGCGAAGGTAGTGGTTTCGATGGCTCTTCTGCCGCCCGATTCGCTTAAACTCGAATACAAGACGCATGCCCAGTGCATCGTTGTTCCAACCGTAGACGATATCGGTCCGCCGTTCCTGTATCAGGGCTCCTGTCGCTGGATCGATCTCGCCGATGATGTCCTCCGCCGACCACATGCCGAGCAGCCCTCGCTGTCGTGCGGTATGGTTCTCGACGTAGATCTTCAGCCGCTTGGTGAGCGCGGCTTCCTTGGTGTTCGAGTTGAATTGGGGATGGGGCCGGTCTGCGAGTTCGATCCAGCCTTGCCGAAGCGCTTCTACCGCCTCGGTGGCCGGCTGGATGGGGAAGGCCGAAAGCCAGTCGTCCGTCGAGCTCACGCGACCTCCGCAGGCATCGATGATCCGGCGCGGGCTTGAACGGTCCGCACGATGTGCTCGGCGTCACGAAAGGCCTGACGAATAGTCCAGCTTCGCTGGGTTAAGGGCCGGACGAGATAGAGCGATCCCTCGATCCATATATGAGCATCGGGCACCAGCGTGAGGGACTCCCCAGCAGGGATGGCGCGCAATCCGGCGCTTCTGAGCTGTGCCAAAGTCGTCAGCACAAGCTCGTCGTCGATGGTGCTGTCAACCTTTGGTGCAGCAGTTGGCTGATCCGCGTAAGTAATCCGCACGATGCCGGATGGACCCGCGCGGGACGGATCGCTAGCGACTACGCCGACGTGGAAGCGACCGCGGCCCTGGGTGCGGGTGCGCCACGTGGTAAGCGCTTTGGCCAATGCTTCAGCGTAGGTCTTGAAGTCTTCGGCGGCCGCCGGGTGCTGCGCCGGCGTGTCGAGGCTTCGGAAGCTGCGCGGCCTGATCGAAGGCATCAACACCCTGACTGTCTCTTCAACTAGCGCTTGTTCCTGTGGTGTCAGCCCGAAGTAAGCGAAAATGGCCTTATCGAGTGTAAGTCGCAGCGCGCTGTAGCGAGGGCCCTGCTCCAGCTCGGTGAGCCTTGTGAGTTCGCCCATGTAACCCCTGATCTCATCGAGCGCGGCCTTGGCCGCTTCGGGGTTCGGTGCGTCCTCCGGGGCGAAGAACGGAAAGGTCTCGACGTCCGCGAGATGCACGCCGTTGCGTTCGCAAAGCATCTTCCAGCCCCGCATCATCAGAAAGTATTTCGCGAGGCTGGACCGAAGGTAGACGGCCGCGAACTGAAGGAGCGCCGCGTCTTCGCGCTTGCCTGCGATCACGCCGACGCTGTGCGTGAAGCTCGCCGGGCCATCGTAATAGGCGGCTCTTACGCTGTGGTCCTGCTTCGAGAAGCCGTCCGGAAATAGTACGCGCGGTCCATCAAAAACGGCTTTTACGCTGTCATTTAACCCGACGACAAACTTCTGATCCTTGGGCCAGGGAGTAAGCAAGTCGTAATGCAAAACGGGGGAGCCGGCGCTAAGCGCTGCGACCGGCACAAAAGGCTTGTCGCGCAACGGTTCGGCGCTGACTGCTTCCCGGCTCTTATCATTGAGATGGATGCCTTTGCGATTCACCCAGCGGCGGAACTCGCGTGGCCCTTTCCAGAAGTCGGCAAACACTCCCCGCGCCGTCAGTCGCGCCCAGATGGCCAAGTCATTGGCGTCACCCCACATCAGAGTGACTAGGAGCTGCGGGTCCTGTGCGACCGATCGGGTCTGGAGCTGATGACGGTCTGCCGACTGCATTGTGAGACGGCCGAGCGCCAAGCTCATATCCGCCTTGGGTACGCAATAATCGAAGGTCTCGCCAAACGGGATCGCGGGCAGTGTCGCCTTCGAGCGTTTTTCGCCAAGGAACACATGGCAGGTGTTCTCGGCGGTCGGAAACAAAAGTCCCTGAAGGTCGCCGAAGTTGATCAGGCGCTGCGGTCGGTAAGCGACAAGCAAATGCGAGACGAATGAAGCACTGGACCCGCCAAGAAACTGGCCGATGGGCAGGATAAGGCAGACTCGGCCGCCCTCGGCAAGGAATTCATGCGCGCGCAAGGCGTAGGCACCCGCAATCTGCCGCCGAACGAAGGGTGCATCTGCCCGGGTCGCCCATTCGTCCGCCGACGTGTGGGCCTCACCCTCCGGTTCGGCCCAGGGAGGGTTCGAAATGATCAACGAGAAGCGTCGACCCGCATAGGCGTGATCTTGGCGAAAGAAGTCGGCGTTGGCCTTCCCGTGGTGAAGGTTTCCCCCGTCGAGCGACGGCAGCTTTACGTCCTCACGCTCCTGCGCCTCCATTATATCAGCCGGGTCGAGACCCTCGAGGAGCGACAGGTAAAGGCTGAAGGCGGTCACGCGACACGCCATGAAGTTGATGTCGCTGCCAAAGATGCGGCGGCGCAGAAGCTCTCCGCGTTCGGCAAAGCTGAGTTGCCGCTTCTCTCGAGCTTCGGACAGCGCGATCAGACGCCGGTATGCGGTCGTGAGTAGAATCCCCGACCCGCAAGCGCCGTCGTAGATCGTCTCCTCAAGCGGGTCCGGGGAAAGGGCGAAGGCTTGATCGACCGCGAGCATCGCTAGGTTGCGCGGCGTGTAGTAGGCACCGTCCTCAGCTTGCTGCTCGGCGGAGAGGAACGATTCGTAGAGGCCGGAAAGCAACTCGACGGGAATGTAACTGAAGTCGTAGTTCCAGAAGTCGCCCTGGCCCGTCCCCATGTCCGTGCGTCTGAGGAACTCGTCGAGAAGCCCGAAACCCTGAGGGGTCAGCGCCGACCATGGTCCGTGCCGATCGTCACCCAGAAAGTCGCCGTTGAAGTCGGCGCGCAGACGATCGATCAGCGCCCCGATACCGTTTTGGTCGGTCCGCGCGACGAGGCTGTGCAGCTGGCCGACTTCACGGCGAAGCCGATAAGTCTCGCCTACGATGCCGCGATGCTCGAGATATGAGACGAACAGCACCTGCCCCATGAGTAGTTCGGCCAGCCGACGACGCGCGTTCTCCTGCGGCACGCCCTCGAAGCCACCGCTCGTCAACTTGGAGACGGCGGTGGTGAGATTGGCGAGCAGTTTGCGATCGACCCGTGCCTTTACGTCGAACCAGCTAGGGGACCGTCGCGACAGGTTGGCCGAGACGATGTCGAGCGCCGAGAACGGGCCGTCAGGCCTCGCCTCGCCGAGCGTAAGAGGTTCACCGGCGTTCTTGAGCTTCCGAGCCGGCACGGCGAGCGCCTTCTCGCCCTTTATCTCGATCACAACGGTGGCGAGGTTCTGATTCCAAATGCGCTGCCGAGCCTCGTCCAACGCCTTCGCCGTCATGGGCGCCTCATCGCCGCCTACGAAAACGACGGTCGGCACTCCTTCGACGTCGAAAACCGCCTGTGCCCGGACAGCGCCATCCGGCTTCAGCAACGTCTTAATCTCTAGTGCGTAAGGGTGCGTCTCGGGCACCGCCTCGCCGCGCATATGCAGAACTGCTGGCTCTGCGGCGTAGCCGAGCCTTTCAAGCCAGTTCTGCGTAGCGGATGTCACTGAATGGTTCCTTCCCGACCGATCAAGACATAACAGAACGTAATAGGAACATACAAACAGGGTTGCTTAGCCCTGGTCGCATTTAGGCGATGGATCACAATCATAACGACCGCCGCTTTGCGGAGTATGATCGAGCTGCTTCCAAGCCGGCACCGCGACCGTGCACATTTGGCAGTGAGAACAAGTCGAGCTGCCCGGCACTCGCTGACGCGTCCGGGAGCGCGAAGCCATCGCGAAGCACGTGAAGATGCGGGTCGAGGCGGACCAGTAGAACATCCGCTTCGGGTGCTGCTCCTCCTTCTTCGATCAAAGCCCATTCGCCCGTAGTGCTGAGCGCCAGCCTCTGGCCCCAGAGCGCGATAAACGACCTGGCCCGGAGCTGCTTGCGAAGGTCGGCGAACGACCGCCTGTGCGCTTCCAGCTCCAAGTTGAAGCGGTCGCGCAGCAACACGGCAATCCGTAGAACCAAGATCGTCTGCCAGGTGAACTGGGCCGGCGAGCCCTTGCCCCGCGGACGCACATCCGGCGGCAGCAGCGCGCGGCGGCTCGTCCACTCGCGAAGCTTGTCTGTCGACAGGCCGGAGAGCTGGGACGCGATCGGGGCAGGAACGTAGCGCAGGATGGCCTCCTTGCAGAAAGGGGGTCTTACCCGATCTTTGACTAAGAACGGGTATCAAACCCGTTCTTCTTCGTAAAGGACCAGCTGACAGGTCAGAAGTGAGCACGCCGCAGTTCATGCGGCCCATCGCTCCTCGCCAAGCGGTGTCCGCTGGGACGAAGGCGCGAATAACCTGGCCATCGCCGCCATTCGCAATGCTCGATCGGTTGCGTAGGTAGTCCACGCGAATCTCACCCCGTCGAGCACGCCCAGCACGTAGCGCGATCTCGTACGCCGTGAGTTTGGGCGGTTGGTCAAACTGAACGCCCAGCGCCTTGGCCGTGACCCAGGCGCTGCTGGTGCGTTGGTTGATAAATTCGCGCTCGAACTCGGCAATGCCAGCGAACACGGTCAGCACCAACCAGCTTGGCCGCATGCCGGTCGTGATCGAGCGCCCATACGCCGCCATCGTCGATCTTCAGCACCAGTCCACGCTTCGAGTTCAGCAGAAGCCCCTCAAGCCGATGACGTGTACCCATCGGCATCAGGCGGCCTGCTTCAGCTTCTTGCGGTCGAAGAGGGCGCGCACGTACCGGTCCCACTTCGCCATGGCAGCCTTCTTCTCGGGCATGTAGTTCCACCGGTCGTAGTTTTTCGAGCTCACGTCCTGGAGCGAGTGATTCTGGATGCGGTCTCGGATCTCCTTGGCGATGCCGGCCTTGCCAGCCAGCGTCTTCCACGTGCGCCTGAGGTCCCGGTTGCTGGCGAACGGGATCACGCCGCGATCCCGTTGCCGCCACGTGAACGCGTACAGCGTGCCATGGGTAACCGGCCTCTTGGGATCCTTGGCGGACGGGAAGAACCAGCCCGCCGGTGACGGCGTGATCGACTCGATGAGTTCAGCGGCGAGCGAGGGCAGGGGGATGGCGTGCGGTTGCAAGTTCTTCGTCTTGGACCAGTCGATGATCCGCTCTCTCGCGTCCCACTGGTCGACGTGCAGACTGGCGATCTCCTCGACCCGCTGACCGGTGAGCATGATAAGCTGCAGGGCGCGAGGATAGGAGGGGTGGACCGGCACGTCCGGGCAGTCGAGCCAACGGTAGAGCTTCACGAACTCGTCTTCGTCGAGCCAGCGCGTGCCCTGCACCTTGGGTTCGGTCGGGATGCCTGAGGCGGGATTGAATGGGATGCGGAAGCGCCGGGGGGAGGCGCTGCGGTAGTCGTGCTCCGACTTCATGCCCCAGCTGTAGGCAGCGTGGAGGTAGCAACGCACGTGGTCGGCCATTGACCGGGCACCACGTTCGTAGATTGGCCGGATTAGTTCTACCAACTCCTCGGGCTCGATCTCGCGAGCAAGCCGGTTAGGCCCCAGGGTGCCGGCGATCTTGTTGAGGCCCTTCTCGGCCTCTTTCCAAGACGGCTTACCTGCGGTCCTGAGCGAAGCGACATAGCCCTCGAACAGGTCGCCCACTGTGCCCGGGCGCGCGTCGCCGCTGATCTTGATGCTGCGGCCTTTCTGGATGGCGTCCGAGAAGTCGCGCTTGAACACCTCGCGCGCCTGGGCGAGCGACATGGACGGGTACGCACCGAGCTTCTTCTTAGTGCGCTTACCGTCCCGCCATTGCTGCGCCATCCAGTCGGCGATGACGCGCCTGGGCATGGCGCGGACGATCAGCACCAGGCGACCGGTCCCGCGGCCCTCGCCATCTGTGAGGTTCTCCTGCTTGCCGGTTTGCTCCACGCGTTTGAGCGCCTGGCGTATCGCGCCGTCGGTCAAGCTGCCCATCTCTCGCACTCCCGACCCGTTGAGAACACCGCTGCGCTGGGGTCAGTATGCGGGTGCTGTACAGCTCCCGATCCCCCAACAACCGCCCCCAATATGCGCACAACACCCCAACCCACGCAAGGCGAAAAAAGCTCAGTGCATCAGGGGTATCTAGCGTGATCAAGCGTGATCGAATGAGGGTAATAAGGGTGGTTGTGGACCAGGATCAGCGCGCTGGCGCCGGTTGTGAGGGCGTGGCTGATCACCTCGCGCGGGTGCACCGAGGCCTCGTCGATCGTGCCATCGCTGATGTGTTCGTCCTTGATCAGCCGGTTCTTGCTGTCGAGGTAGAGCACCCGCACGCGTTCGCGGGTGAGGTGGGCCATGTCGATCGAGAGGTAATCGATCAGCAGGTTCCAGGTGCCGAGCACGGGCTGATCGCGGATCTGCGCGCGCGCCATACGCTTGGCGGACACCGCGGCGATCATGATCATTCCCACGCTGTGCCGGCCGATGCCCTGCACCTGCATCAGCGCATCCGGGCTGGCGTTGAGCACTGCGGGCAGCGAGCCGAAGCGCTTGATCAGCGCCTTGGCCAGCGGCTTGGTATCGCCCTTGCGGCGGGCGCCGAACAGCAGGAATTCCAGCACCTCATAATCGGCCAGCGCATCGGCGCCGCCTTCGAGCAGGCGATCGCGCAGCCGCTCGCGGTGGCCGATGCCATGAAAATCCGGACTGGGCTCGCGCCGCTCGCGCTGGAACGGCCGCGACGGGCGCGGATTGGGGGGCGCGCCTTGCCATGTGGCGGGGCTCTCCCGGGGTGGGGAGTCGAACTGCTGGCGCATTTCCCTCACGGCCGACGACTGCTTCGGCGGCTGGCGCTCCGGATAGGTTGGTGGCGCGACCGGCGGCGGGGGAACGATCGGGACCAGCGCTGGATCGTTGCCCGCTGCTGGCGGGGTCGGTTTTCGGCCGAGGCCGACCACTCGCTTCCAGAACGGCTCCTGCGCCGCCGGCTGTTCCGGTTCGGGCGCGCTGCGTTCCGCTTTCAGCCGGGCCAGCAGCTTGATCAGGCTTGCCGGCGCGAGGACCGGGCCGGCGCCCGCCTCAAGCGCTTCCGCCTCCTGGGCTTGCGGGCAGATCAGCCCCTTTTCGCTTTCGCTGGCAAAGACGGCGGCGCGCGCCACGCCCGGCGCGGCGAGAATCCGCCCATCGGGCGCCACCGCGCCCAGCACGACCCAGCCGCTTAGCTGGGCGGGATCGATCACCCCCATCGCCGCCAGCAGCGCGAGCGCGATCGGCAGATCGTAATGCGAATCCTCGTTCGGCGCGTCGACCGGCGAGAGGGTGATCTCGATGCGCTTGGGTGGCAAAGACAGCCCGATGGCGGACAGCGCGGCCTTCAGCCGTTCGCGGAGGCTTTCCGCCGCCGCATCGGGCAGGCCGGCGACGGAGATGCGGGCCATGCCGGCCGTGAGCTGGCAGCGGATTTCGGCGGGGCACGCCTCCTGCCCGCGAAAACCCATCGTGGATATGGTTGCGACCACGTCGTCTCCTTGCGGAGACATTGTGTTAGCAAGCGTGCTCCGCTTGTCGAGAGCCGCTCGCAACGTGGCCGCGCAGCAGCAGTTCACTTCATGCTGAACCAACGGACGGGTGGATCGTTGACGCTCACACGGGCAGAGCGTCTGCGCGTGCCCGAACGAGTACCGTGTTCCGCCGGGCCTCACTCTCACCGGCTCCTTTCCGGTCACCGCTCGTTAGAGTGCCGTCCTGAAGAAAGTTTTTGATCTGCCTGCCTTTCTCGAAGCCATCGGCACCGCCGTCCCTAGCCACGATGTGCACCCCGCGTTCCTCGACTGGGCCCGCCAGCAGCTGACCGGGCCGCGCGAGGCGGCGCTGTTCGAGCGCATGGCGGCGCGATCGGGCATCGGACACCGCTGGTCGGTGCTCGCCGAGGACCGCTCACCCACCGGTGCCGGCGGGTTCTACGATGCCGCCAACTGGCCCGGTACCGCCGCCCGCATGGAAGTTTACGCGAGCGAGGCGCCAGCGCTGGCCTGCGCGGCGATCGAGCAGCTCTCCGCGCAGGTATCGCTGGAGGGGATCACCCATCTGGTGCTGGCGAGCTGCACCGGCTTCGTCGCGCCGGGTGTCGACCAGATTATTGCGCGGCGGCTTGGGCTGGCGCCGTCGGTCGAGCGGCTGCTCGTGGGGTTCATGGGCTGCTATGCCGCGGTGGCGGCCCTGCGCTCGGCCCGGCACATCGTGCGCTCCGAACCTGCGGCACGGGTGCTGGTGGTGACGGTGGAGCTTTCCACGCTCCATCTGCAGCAGACCAGCGATCTGGAGGCAATGCTGGCGATGCTCCAGTTCGGCGATGGCGCCGCGGCCGCGCTGGTGACGGGCGATCCTGCCGGTTTTGCGCTGGGCCAGCCCTTCGCCGCCACCCTGCCGGACAGCCACGAGCTGATCCGCTGGGCGATCAGCGATACGGGCTTCGTCATGCATCTTTCCGGCGAGGTGCCGGGCCGGATTGCCGAGGCGCTGGCCGGCGAGGCGTTTTCCGCCGCCGCGATGGGCGGCCATGCGCCGGGCGAGATCGACGGCTGGGCCGTGCATGCCGGGGGGCGCTCGATCCTCGATGCGGTGGAGCGCTCGCTGGCATTGCCGCCCGCTGCACTCGACCATTCGCGCGGGGTGCTGGCGGAGTGCGGCAACATGTCGTCCGCCACGCTGATGTTCGTCCTCGCCCGGTTGCTCGCCGGGCCGCGGGTCTCGCGCGGGGTGGCGCTGGCCTTCGGTCCGGGGCTCGCCTCCGAGGGCTTTGCCTTCGAGAGCGCCGTATGAGCCTTGCCGTGCGCGCGAATGGCCCTGAACTGATGGATGCCGCCGATCTGCCCGAGGAGACCTACACGGCGGTGGTCGGCGATCTGGCGCGGGTCAATGCTGTCACGCTGGCGGCACGCCCGACGCTGCGGTTCCTCGGGCGTGCGGCGCAGGGGCGCGCATCGCTCAAGGTGCTCGATGTCGGCTTTGGTGATGGGGACATGCTGCGCCGTATCGAGCGCTGGGCGCTTCGGCGGGGGCTGAAGGTCGAGCTGGTGGGCGTCGATCTGAACCCGCGCAGCGAGGCGGCGGCGCGGGCGCACACGCCACCGGGCTCGGCGATTCGCTGGATCACCGGCGATTATGCGGCGCTTGCGGGTGAGCCTTGTGATGTGGTCATCTCCAGCCTCGTCGCGCACCATATGAGCGAGGCCGAGCTGGTCGCTTTCCTCCGCTTCATGGAGGCACAGGCCAGCGCCGGGTGGTTCGTCAACGATTTGCTGCGCCATCGCTTCGCCTATGCCGGCTTCCCGCTGCTGGCGAGCATCGCGCGCTGGCACCCGATCGTGCGGCACGACGGCACGCTGTCCATCGCCCGCTCCTTCCGGCCGGCCGAGTGGCTGCCGATCCTGGCAGCGGCCGGCGTGACCGATGCCCGCGTGTTTCGCGCCTTTCCGTTTCGCCTGTGCGTCGAGCGCCTCTGTGGCGAACGCCAATGCGTCGAACGCCAATGAGCCGAACGCCCGCGCTGATCGTGGGCGGTGGCCCGGCCGGGGCGACGCTCGCGCTGCGCCTGGCGCAGGCCGGGCTGCCGCATCTGCTGGTGGAGCGCACACGCGAAACGGGCGATGCGCTGTGCGGCGGCTTCCTCAGCTGGCGGACGCTGGCGGCGCTGGAGCGGATCGGGATCGCGGGCGATCGACTTAACCGGGCCACGCTGAGCCATGTGCGCCTGTTCGCTGGCGGCGTAGTGGCGGAGGCGCGGCTGCCGCAGCCCGGCCGGTGCGTTTCGCGGCGGCGGCTCGACCGGTTGCTGCTGGCGGCGGCCGAGCGCGCGGGCGCCCGCGTGGAGCGAGGCGCCGGCGTGCGCAGCATCGAGGGCCGCACCGCGCGGCTCGAGGATGGCGCGCTGCTCACGGGCGAGGCGCTGTTCCTCGCCAGCGGCAAGAGCGACGTGCGCGGGCTGGCGCGGCCGGCAGCTGCGCGGGGCGCAGACCCCACGATCGGCCTGCGCGTGCGGCTCTCTCCCGCGGCGGCGCTCGATCGGTCGATTGGCGGTGCGGTCGAGCTGCACCTGCTGGATCGCGGCTATGGCGGGCTTTCGCTGATGGAGGACGGCACGGCCAATTTGTGCATGGCGGTCCATCGCTCGCGGCTGCGCGAAGCGGGCGGGCTGGAGCCGCTGCTATTGGCGCTGGCGGCCGAATCGCCTGCATTGGGCGAGCGGCTGGCCTATCGCGCCAGCGGCTCGCCAATCGATGCCATCGCCAATGTTCCCTACGGCTGGCGGGCAACGGAGAGCCT
The DNA here is from genome assembly GCA_001683845.1 of Erythrobacter sp. ANT-B3C2. Lineage (GTDB taxonomy): Bacteria > Pseudomonadota > Alphaproteobacteria > Sphingomonadales > Sphingomonadaceae > Croceibacterium. The sequence goes on from LXQI01000026.1 coordinate 80,207, forward strand.
GACGGGGTTGTTCCGGCTGGGCGATCAGGCGGCGGTGATCCCCTCGATTGCCGGTGAGGGCATGGGCATTGCCATCGCTAGCGCCATGGCGGCGGGTGACGCTTACGTCCGGCAAGGCGCGGCCGGGGCAGAGACGTTCCAGGCGGGGTTCGCAGCGCAAGCGCGGCGGCCGATCGCGGTCGCCGCCGCAGTTTGGCACATGGCCGAACGCCCGGCCGTGGCGCAGGCGGCCTTGCGGCTGGCGCGGACCGCTCCGCCGCTGGTGGCGCTGCTTGCGCGGATGACACGGATAGATGGGCCGCGGCCGGATGTTAGGCCGCCGCCCGACGAGGTCGCGATCGGCGGATGGAACCCGCGTATCGCCCGATAGACCCGGCGAACGGCCGAGCCTGGCCGGCAGTGCTGCGCTTACCGGGCGGCCTGCGGCTCGGCCACGGCCCGATCGGCGGGGCTGGCAGACAGCGCCACGCGGGTGATCTTGAGCCCGTCCATTTCCTCGACGCGCAGCTGAAACCGGTCCCGCTGGATCGTCGCGCCCGGCTGCGGCAGGGTACCGTCCACCGCAAGGAACAGGCCGGCGATGGTGACGACGTCGGGCTCTTCCATGTCGATCCCGTGGTCTTCAGCCAGCTCTGCGAGGGTGACTTCGCCATCCAGCAGCAGGCTGCCATCGGGCATGCGGCGGAGCCAGTCGGTCGACTGCCCCTCGTGCTCGTCGATCAGATCCTCGATGATGTCGTCCAGCGTCACGAAGCCCAGCGTGCCGCCGAACTCCTCCACCACCAGCGCGGCATGGACGCGCTGCTTCTTGAACAGCGCCAGCAGTTCGGTGGCCGAGGTGGTCGCCGCGACGCGGGCGAGCGGGCGCACGATCTGGCGCAGGTTGCGCAATTCACCGGCCTGGCGCGTGCGGATGAAGTCCTTCACGTGCAACACGCCCAGGATCTCGTCGAGCGAGCCGGCATAGACCGGATAGCGGGTCTGCCGGCTGTCGGTGATCAAGGCGGCGACTTCTTCGAGGTCGGTCTCCACCTCGATCGCGGAAAGGCGCGCGCGCGAGCTCATCAGCTCTTCGGCGGTGCGGTCTTCCATTTCGAAGATGTTGTCGATCAGCACGCGCTGCGCCTTGTCGAGCTGACCGCTGGCGGCGACCTCCTCGGTGGCGATCGCCAGTTCCTTGGCGCTGTAGAGCGATGCGTTCTTGCCCGGATCGGGGATGCCGAGCAGCCGCATCAGGTTGAACGCCATCCAGTTGAGCACGATGGTCATCGGCCGGAACAGAAAGCCGAACACGCGCATCACCGGGTTCACCGCGATGCTGACATTCTCGGGCAGCTGGAGCGCCAGCGCCTTGGGGATCATCTCGCCGAACACCACGTGCAGATAGGTGATCGCTCCCAGCGCGATGATGAAGCCCACCACGTGCGACTGGTCGTAGGAGAGGCCCCACCGTTCCAGCGTGGGGTAGAGCCAGGCGGCCACGGCGGGCTCGCCGTACATGCCCAGCCCGATCGAGGCGAGCGTGATACCCAGCTGGGCGATGGCGATGTAGCCGTCCTTGCCCATCGGACGGTCGAACACGCCGACCAGCCAGCGCGCGACGCGGTTGCCGCCTTGCGAAAGCGTCTCCAACCGGCTGCGGCGTGAGCCCACGAGCGCGAATTCGGCGGCCACGAACACGCCGTTGGCGACGATCAGCAAGATAATGACGAGGATGGGGATGAGATATTCGGTCACAGCGCCCCCTCCTCCTCTTCCACGGGGGTGGGCACCACCAGCACGCGGCGCACCGCGTGGCGATCCATCACCTCCACCACCAGCGAATAGGGCGCGCCGGGCACCTCCATCCGATCGCCCTTTTGCGGCAGCCGGCCGACGAGGTGCCATACCAGCCCGCCGATCGTATCGGCGCGATCATCCGGCAGCTCCATGTCGTAGCGATCGGCGAGGGTGGAAAGCGAGACGTCGCCGCGCACGCTATCGCCATCATCGCGTGCGATGACCAGTTCTTCCTCCTGGTCGAACTCGTCCTGCAACTCGCCGAAGATCTCCTCCAGCGCGTCTTCCAGCGTGACCAGCCCGGCCACGGTACCATATTCGTTGATGACGATGGCGCTGCGGCGGCCGGTGTTACGCAACGTGCTCCACAGCTTGGGAACGCTCATGAACTCGGCCACGATCAGCGGCTTGCTCATGATCGCCTCCACCCGCACGCCCGGATCGCGTTGGGCTGCGGCGAACAGCGAGCGCAAATGGACGATGCCGACGATCTGATCGGCATTCTCGCCCCGCACCGGGAAGCGCGAGAAGGGCGATGCGGCGCCCACGGCGATGGCGGCGGCGACATCGTCGTTCATGGAGATCGTCGTCATCCGGATGCGCGGGGTCATAATCTCGCGCACCCGCGTATCGTCGACGCCCAGCGCGCCGGCCAGCATGTCGCGTTCCTCGGCATCGATCAGCCCGCCCGCGGCACTGTCGCGATACAGCCCCTCCAGCTCGTCGGGGGAGTGCACGTGGAGATGGCTGTGATCGCCATGCAGGCCGAACAGCCGCATCAGCGAGAAGGCGGTGCCGTTCATCACCCAGATCAGCGGCTTGAACAGCAGCAGACTGACGCGCATCGGCATCATCGTGGCCATCGAGAGCCGCTCGGGATAGCGCAGCGCGATGGTCTTGGGCAGCAATTCGCCCAGCACCACCTGCACCATCGTCACCGCCAGCAGCACGATCAGGATCGCGGTCGCCTGCCCGCCCACTGCGCCCAGCACCGGGGTGAGCAGCGGGGTCAACTGTGCCTGGCCATAGGCACCGGCCACCAGGCTGCTGATGGTGATGCCGATCTGGCAACCGGCCACGTAATTGTCGAGCCGGGCGGGACTCTTGAGGATGGCGAGCAGCCCGACCGCCACGCGATTGCCGCCTTCGGCCGCTTCCTGCACCCTGGACTTGCGCGCGCCCACCGTGGCGAACTCCGCTGCAACGAACAGCGCATTGGCGGCCACCATCACCAGAATGACGGCAAGCGGAATAAGAACATCCAAGTTAATGGGCCATTTCGGTGGTGGGGAAGAAGCGGCGCTCTACCAGCGCCCGGCGTGCATAACAATGAACTCTCGCGGGCCGCGGGTGGTCTTCGCCGCGCGCGAGCGCACTAGTGGCACACCGAGGTGGAGACGACGGGTGCGCCGGTAAAGGCGGTGGAGACGAGGCCGACCACGGCCATGGCAAACGCCATGCGGCCGAGGAAGGAGCCTTCTTGCCAATCCTGCCGGAAGCGCCAGCTCATCCAGCCGAGCAGCGCTACGAAGCCCAGCCACAGCACAATGAGCAGCAGCCGGCCGAGGCTGACCGGCCCGAGCGATACCGCCTGCCAGCCCAGCGCGCAGACCAGCCCCTGCAGGCCGTAGATGGCGGAAAAGGCCACCGCCCACACGATCAGCCCGGCCACCGCACGCAGCAGGGCGATCATGCGAGCAGCGCCGGAACATGGGTGACGAGCAGCACGATGGCGCCGGTTGCCACGCCGTAATCGGTCCACAAAGTGGCGATGCGAAGCGCTGCGCTGCGGCTCGGCGAATGGTACCCCGCCCTATCGCGCACATGGACGAAGGCCTGCACCACCAGCGCCAGCGCGGTGTGGAAGATGCCATAGCCGAGCATCACCGCGACGATGGCGTGATAGGCATGCGAGGTCGGCGGGTAGGAGCGGAAGGCGACGGTGGCGATCAGCGCCAGCAGCAGCAGGGCCAGCCCGGCGAGGGGCACCAGCGCCGCCGCAGCGCCGCCATCGCGGACCTTCCGCGCAGACCAGCGCGTGCCGAGCACCGCCAGCGCTCCTCCTGCCAGCCCGATCGCCACCTCGATCAACGACCCGTCGAGCAGCTGGGGCGGCGGCCAGGCGGGTGCGATCGTCCACAGATAGGCATAGCCGAACAGCAGCGAGCCGAAGAACGCCGCATCGGCGGTGAGCACGAACACGCTGCCCCACCAGCCGGGCGGATCCTGCACCTCCCAATGGGTCAGCGCCGTTTCCCCATGGCCGATCGGCAGTGGTCCGATATCCTCCTTCTGCCCCAGCGCTGCCGCCCAGCGCCAGCCGAGCACGACGAGGCCGATCAGCGGCAAGGGCGTGAACCAGTAGAGCTTGAGCAGCATCATGACGAAGAAAGTGCCGGTCACCAGCGCGGTCCAGAGCGGCAGGCTGGTATTGCCGGGCACGATCATGATGTGATCGAGGCGCCCGCTCGTCGTGTTCACGGCCAGCGTCTCGCGCCAGCCGTAGCGCGGCTCGGCCAGATAGCCCTCGCCCCGCGCCAGCTTGAGCGCGAGATCCGGCTGGCTTTCGAGCGGATCGCGATCGTCCACCCGGGGCAGGCTGGCGATATTGTACGATGGCGAGGGCAGCATCATCGCCCATTCCAGCGTGCCCGCCTTCCACGGGTTGCGCCGGGTCTTGGGGGCGTGGAAATATTGCAGGCTGAGATCGATGATGAACAAAGCGATGCCCATCGCCAGCACGAAGCTGCCGACTGAGGAGAGCAGATTGTAGCCCGTCCAGCCGAGCCCTTCGGGATAGGTCTCGATCCGCCGCGGCTGGCCCAGCAGCCCCACGACATGCATCAGGAAGAAGGTGAGGTTGAAGCCGATGAAGATCAGCCAGAAGGCGGTGACGCCGAGCCGGTACTGGCGCTGGCGCCCGGTGAAATGGCCCAGCCAGTAATAGGCGGCGGCCAGCATCGGGAACACGAACCCGCCCACCAGCACGTAATGGAGGTGAGCGACCACGAAATAGGTATCGTGCGCCTGCCAGTCGAACGGCACCACCGCCACCATCACCCCGGTGAGCCCGCCCATCACGAACACGAAGAAGAAGCCCATCAGGTACAGCATCGGCAGGTGCATCTGCGGCCGCCCGGCCCACAACGTGCCGATCCAGGCGAAGATCTGCACCCCCGTGGGGATCGCCACCAGCGTCGATGCGGCGGAGAAGAACGCCAGCGCCATGTGCGGGATGCCGACGGTGAACATGTGGTGCACCCACAGGCCGAAGCTGAGGAACCCCAGCGCCAGCACCGCGCCCACGATCCAGCCGTAACCCAGGATCTTGGTGCGGGCCATCACCGGCAGGATGGTAGAGACCACGCCGGCAGCGGGCAGGAAGATGATGTACACCTCCGGGTGGCCGAACAGCCAGAACAGGTGCTGCCACAGCAGCGAATCGCCACCGCGCGCCGCATCGAAGAAGGGCCAGCCGAACGCCCGTTCCAGTTCCAGCAGGATGGAGCCCAGGATCAGCGGCGGGAATCCAAGCAGCATCATCATCGCCGTCACCAGCATGTACCAGGCAAACAGTGGCATCTTGTCGAGCGACATGCCCGGCGCCCGCACCTTCAGGATCGCCGTGACGATATCGACCGCGGTCACAATCGCCGAAATCTCGACGAAGGTGATGCCCAGCAGCCAGAAATCCGAATTGATCCCGGGTGAAAACGGCTTGGACGAGAGCGGCGTGTACATGAACCAGCCCGAATCCGGCGCCACGCCCAGCACCATGGAAACGAGCAGCATGATGCCGCCGAACAGATAGCACCACCAGCCCAGCGCAGTCAGCCGCGGGAAGGGAAAATCGCGCGCGCCCAGCAGCTTGGGCAGCATGTAGATCGCAAAGCCCTCGAACATCGGAATTGCGAAGAGGAACATCATGATGCTGCCGTGCATCGTGAACAGCTGGTTGTAGACCTCGGGCCCGGCAAAGGCGCTGCCCGGCGTCGCCAGCTGCGCGCGGATCACCATAGCCAGCAGCCCGCCGATCAGGAAGAAGATGAACGCGGTGATCATCAGCCGCTTGCCCAGCGTGGTGTGGTTCACCGTGGTCAAGGTGCCGCGCCAGCCTTTCGGCGAGCCCCAGATTTGCTCGAAGGCGCGGTGCAGGCGCAGCGCCTTCATGCGCCCTCTCCGCTCTGGAATTGCACCCAACCGGCGGCATCGTGGGCGATCACGCGGAAGACGTGCCCCGAATGGCCGATGCCGCAATATTCGGCGCACATGCCGGAATAGGTGCCCGGCTCGCTCGCTTCGATCCGCAGCACGTTGCGGTGGCCTGGAATGGCATCGAGCTTGCCCGCCAGCCGTGGCACCCAGAAGGAATGGATCACATCGCTGGTGGTCAGCGCCACGTCCACCGGGCGACCGGCCGGGATGTGCAGCACGTTGCGCGTGCGGATCGCGCCGCCGCCGGCGGCCGGTTGGGTGAAGATCCACTCGTACTGGCTGCTGTGCGCGGCCACCTGCAACGGCGATCGCTCGTCGGTCGGCAGCAATTGCTCGCCGGTGACGAGAGCATAGACCAGCAACGCGGTGAGCACGGTACCGGGGAAGACGAGCCCGCCGCCGATGATCCACCAGCGGACCGACGCCTCGCCCGCCTCGCCCCGGCGGAACGCCAGCAGCAGCAGCGCGGCCACGAACAGGAAGATGGCCATGGCTCCGGCCAGCATCACCCACCAGATGGTGTTGATCGCCTCTGCCGCGGGCCCGGCCGGGTCCATCGTCGAGAGCGGGCCCGTGCAACCGGTTGAAACAAACGGCAGCCCGAGCGTTAGCCCTGCAAGCAACCGACGAACAAGGAGCCCCCGGTGACCACCACCGAGAAGCGCGAGAACCAGCTTACCGATCCGATCAGCAGCAACCCCAGTTTCGATGATTCCGAATCCAAGATCGCGGTTGCCGGCCACCCGATCCATGCGATGCTGGTGGCCTTCCCCATCGGCCTCACTGCCTGCGCATTGGGTGCGGACCTGTTCTACTGGTGGACGGGCGATATCTTCTGGGCGCGCGCGGCGCTGTGGAGCGCGGGCATGGCGTTCCTGATGGGGCTGCTGGCGGGGCTTTCCGGCACGATCGAGCTGCTCGCCGTGCCGGGCATCCGCGCCCGTGCGGCGAGCTGGACCCATTTCATCATCGCGATGACGCTGCTGGCGGTGCTGGGCGCCAATTGGGGCTATCGGCTGTATGGCTATGAACAGGCGCTGCTGCCCTATGGGCTGCTGCTTTCCATGCTGTCGGCCGCGATGGTCGCCTTTACCGGGTGGCACGGCGGCAAGCTGGTGTTTGATTATCAACTCGGCACCTCGTCCAGCGGCAAGTAGCGGTTCCGCGGGCTCAGCAGCCATTCGGGGATGATCTCCACGCCGATCACCGGCTTGGTGAGCACCAGCAGCAGGATGATCAGCAGCAGCACGAACCCGCCGATCACCAGCGGGAGCGTGGGCGATGGCTGCTCTTCATTCGTATGCTCGCCCATATGCACCACCAGCCCGCCGATCCACGCATGCAGCGCCACCAGTGCCGCCACGAATACGAGCTTGGCGAACATCCACGGCACGAACACGCCGCGCAGGAACAGCAGTGCCGTGCCGGCCGCCACCGCGATCACCGCGGCGGGCGTGAGCAGATGCGTGTAGCCGTAATGCGTGAACCGGCGGATGCGCTGGTATTGGAACTGCCCGTCCTGCTCCTTGTGTTGGGCCAGCATCAGCGGCAGGGCAATCAGGCCCGCGCTCCACAGGAGGATACCGGCGATATGCAGGATCTTCAGCAGGACGATCGCCTGCATCATGCCTTTTGCGGCGCCCAGCCCGCCATCCAGGCCCGCCGGGCGATCCAGCCCGCGATGACCGCATAGGGCAGCATCGCCGGCACCCACATGATCAGGCCGCCGAGCTGCTGGTCTTCCAGCGGCGTCAGGCCATAGGCGAGCGGGGCGGTGAAGTGGTGCGCATAGAGCGCGCGCGGGGCGAAGGTGAGGATGGCGCCCAGCAGGCCCATCTGGCCGACCGCCGCGGCGATGGTCACCAGCGCGGTGGGGAGCGTGGCCCGGGCCGCGAACACCGCGCGCCAGAACCACCATGCGGTGCCCAGCAGCGAGAGCTGCATCAGCCAGTACAGCGCCACCTGCTCCAGCGCAGCGGTGTAAAACGAAGGGACGTGCCACAGCCACAGCGTCATCGTCGAAACGGCGAGCGGCAGGCCGACGCCCTGCTCGCGGGGCTGCTCGCGCGGGGCGGGCGTGGCAAGCGCCAGCAGCGGCGCGGCGCAGGCGACGAGCAGCACGTGATGGAGCACCCGGGCCGAGAACAGCGCGCTGCTGAGCGCGCAGAGCGGCGAGACGAAGACGATCAGCAGGACCAGTGCGCCCGCAGCCAGCATCCTCCGCTCGCCCGGGTCCGCCCTCCGGGCGAGCAGCATCGTCGCCAGCGCCAGCCCGACCAGCAGCCACGGATCGAAATTCCACCGCCCCAGCAGCTCGGCTGGCGCCGGGGCCGCCCCGCAATAAGCGATCGCTAGCGAGATCTGCTCCTCCTCTTCGCTCGGCTGAACGGGTCAAGCCGAATTCCCGCGCTCGAGTTGCTCTGCAGGGCGCGTTGCATGCTCTTGAATTCCACTGAATGGCGCGCGGGGGCCCTTGAGCGACAAATGGCCCACCACCATTTTGGTGCCGAAATAGGCGCCTCCCTGCGAGGGAATGCTGCGAGGCAGCCGGACACGCCGGCAGACATGCTCCGGCGTTGGCGCTCGGGCCTGGGCGCTCGGGCCTGGGCGCTCGGGCCCTGGCGCTCGGGCCCTGGCGCTCAGGCCGTGCCACCCTCCCGAACCGGCGTGCCTTCTCTCGCTCCCATCTGCATCCGCGCGGCCATCCAGTTCATCGTCGGCCCCTGAATGATGCTGGACAGCAGGACGACGAAAAACACGATGTTGAAGATGGCAAAGGCACCCGGAACGCCCGCGACGATCGGGAAGGTGGCCAGCACGATCGGCACCGCGCCGCGCAGGCCGGCCCACGAGACGAACAGCTTGGCCCGCCAACCGAACCGGCGGAACGGGGCAAGGCAGAGGAACACGCTCAGTGGCCGGGCGACCAGCATCAGGATGAAGGTGATCGCCAGCCCTGCCGGGATGATCTCGACGAGGTTGGAGGGGGCCACCAGCAGACCGAGCGTGAGGAACATCACCACCTGCCCCAGCCAGGCCAGCCCGTCCTGGAAGGTGGAGACGATGCGCTTGGCGGTATAGACCCGGCTCCCCGCCACGAGGCCCGTGATGTAGGCGGCGAGGAAACCGTTGCCGCCGAGCACCTCGGCCAGGCCATAGGCGATCAGGACGCTGGCGATGGAGACCACGAAGGCCAGCCCGCCATGGCGATAGTGCGATCGCTTCAGCACCTCGGGCAGCAGGAAGCCGGCGGCAAGGCCCACAGCCGCGCCAACGCTCATCTGGATGGCGAAATCAGGCAACAGCCCCAGCGGCGATGTATCGGGCGCGGCGATGAACAGCAGGGCCGCACCGACGAGGAAGATCGCCATCGGGTCGTTGGAGCCGGATTCGACCTCGATCAGCGCTGGTACATCCCCATGCAGGTCGAGCCCGGTCGAGCGCAGGATGGCGAACACCGCGGCCGCATCGGTCGAGGCGACGACCGCGCCCAGCAGGAAGCCCTGCAGCGGATTGAAATCGAGGATCAGCACCGCCGCCAGCGCGATGATCCCCGCGCTCAGCATGACGCCGAGCGTGGCCAGCAGCAGGGCCGGGGCCGCGACCCGGCGCACGTCGCGCCAATCGGTATCCAGCCCGCCGGAGAACAGGATAAAGATCAGGCAGGTGATCCCGACTCCCTGCGTGAGCATGTAATTGTCAAACGCGATCCCGCCCGGCCCATCGACCCCGGCCGCCATGCCCAACGCCAGGAAGCCGATCAGCGCCGGAAGCCCGAACCGGCTGGACAACGTGCCCGCCAGCACGGTGGTCAGAAGCAGGACGCCCACCACGAGCAGCGCGATTTCAGAATTGACGGGAGGCATGCGGCCCTAAAAGGCGCTCGGGCAACTCTGCGCAAGCTGCGTTGCAACAATGGGGAGCGTTGATGCCGTAAAAGCGAACCTTCGGCCGCGGCAGGCGCTTGCCGACCACGCGCCGTGCCCCGGCGCAGAGCGTGAACAGGTGATCCCGCCATACGTTGGCCCATTGGCCTTGCACGAAGGGGTGGTATGCACTGGCCGATGATCGTCCGGAACGCCGCTCGCCCCGCTCTCTGGCTGCTCACAGCGATGCTGGGGTCCGCGGCATGGTCCGCGCCCGTGCTCCCGACCGGCGGGCTGCATCTCCGGCAGGTGAGTATTGCCGCGCAGGGCTCGCTGCCGTCCGCCGGTTCCGCTGGCCTCGAAACCGCCAGCAGTCCCCACGTTCCGGCGACGAAGGACCACGAGAGTGGAATACGGCACCAGATCATTCTGCCCGCGCCCGCTCCCGCCGCGTCGGTGAGCACAGCCCTGCCCCCCGGCACGGCCGTTGCGCTCACTGCCAGCCGCCCGGAAGTCGCCGCCGCGCTCGCGGAGGCGCCCCGGCTCGAGGCGGAATGGGCCGTGCAGCGCCTGGTTACGCTGACCGAGATTCCCGCGCCGCCGCTCGAAGAGGCCGCGCGGGCCAGCGCCTATGCGCAAATGCTGCGCGAGATCGGCGGGCTCGATGTATCGATCGATGCCGCCGGAAATGTGCTCGCGCGCCGCGCCGGACGGGGCGGCGGGCCGACGGTGCTCCTCGCGGCGCATCTGGACACCGTCTTCCCCCATGGCACCGACCTGACCGTGCGACGCGACGGAAACCGGTACATCGCCCCCGGCATCGGCGACAACAGCCGCGGCCTCGTGTCCCTGCTGGTGGTGGCGCGGCTGATGCAGGAGCACGGGATCGAGACCGATGGCGACATCGTCTTCGCCGGCACGGCCGGGGAGGAGGGTATCGGCAACCTCGCCGGGATGCGCCACCTGTTCGCGAGCGCGGACCACGGCTTCGACCGGGTCATCGCGGTCGATGGTGGCGAGATCGGGCGGATCGTGACCACCGCTGTGGGCTCGAATCGCTACCGGGTGATGATCAAGGGTCCGGGTGGGCACAGCTATGGCGCCTTCGGAACGGCCAACCCGCACCATGCTTTGGCAGCGGGTCTCAGCCGGTTTGTCGCGCTGGCAACGCCCGTGACCCAGGAGGGCATCAAATCGACCTTTTCGGTGGCCCGGTTGGGTGGCGGAACAGGGGTCAACGTAATCCCCAGCGAGAGCTGGTTCGAGATCGACCTACGCTCGGCCGATGCCGCGCGCCTGGAAACGCTCGACACCCTGCTGCACCAGTCGATTGCAGAGGCAGTCGAGGCCACGAATGCCGCGAGCACCCGCGGCGAGAAGCTGACGGTCGAATGGACCAATTTAGGACAGCGGCCAGCCGGGACTAACCCGCCCGATGCGCCGATCGTCGCCGATGCGATGGCCGCGCTGCGCCACCTCTCGATAGAGCCAGAGCTGGCCGAGGCCTCGACCGACGCCAATGTCCCGATCGCACTCGGCATTCCGGCGGTGACGATCGGCCGCGGTGGACGGAGCAATCATGCCCACGCACTGGAAGAGGAATGGATTGCCGATCAGCCGTGGCTCGGCCCGCAGCTGGCGCTGCTGCTCGCTATCGCGCGGTCTCAGGCGCCCACCCGGCCCTAGAGAGTGCCCGGTGAAATAGCGGGCAGGGTGTCGGCTGTTCAGCCGACCGCGAGGATTTCAGGGCTGCTCGTCCTGCAGCACCGCAACCAGCTGCGGTGGCGGCGGCGGATCCTGTGCCCAGGTAGACGGCGCGGGACCCATGGAGAACCGGCCGACCGCGGCGCGCCTGCTCCACGCTCACGAAGAAGACCGCAAGCCTCATCGAGACCTCGCGATCACTCCGCGTGTCGAACGTGGCCCAGGTGCCAAGGCTATTGGCAAGGTTCTCGCGCGTATCGCCGCCGGTAGAGGTGCCGGGGCCGGGGCTGCGATCATGCCGTCCGGGCGCGGAGCTCCAGCCGCTGAAGTCCAGCGCCGGGCGGCTGAACTCGCCGTGGTAGTGCAGCGTGTAGGCGCCGCTGCTCCAGCCGCCGGTGAACGACGCCGGGGCGGGGAACCGGCGGGAATCGATCACATTTACAGTGGCGCTAGTACTGCGCGGACCGCCCCCGCGGAGCGGCACGGTGGCGCTGGCATCGAGGATCAGCCGGGCCTCGGGGGAGGGGGAAAGGTGAACCGCTGGAACCCGGCAGGCCGGCTCGCGGTCAGTTCGACGCCCATCTCCTTCGCCGGCCGCCCGCTGGTCACCAATTAGCATCCGGGGCTCGCCTTCTCATCGGCGCGGGGGAAGGCCAGAGTGCGCGAGGCATCGCTGCCGATCGCCGGCGTCACCCGGAAATTGCCGTTTTTGCCGCCCGGCCGGTGCCGCTAACATGCGTGGGGTCAGCACCGGCCCGGCAGAATCATAGCCGCTGGCATGGCGCGCGACATATGCGGGCTGAGCGAGACGAAGCCGAACGGAACGGAGGCGCCGGGCACCGTATTGCCGCCCGCCTCGGTGCCGTCGAACGGATCGACGAGCTCCACAGCTTCCACCGGCTCGGCCCACTCCTCCGCCGCGGCGGGCGGCACGAACACCAGGGAAAGAACGAGCACTGCGCTCTAGCGTGCGAGGCGGAACCGCCGATGGTCGCTGATGCTCAAGAACGTGGCCTCCCTGCCCTGTTTACGCTCAGCCCTATCACGCGCTCCGGGGCGTGGCACCATTCCCGGCTGCCGATCATGAGGCGTGATCAGCTGCGCCTCTTGGCAAGAAAGAACCGCACCATCTCCCGCGAGGCCTCGGGGCCGCTCGGATCGGTGTAGGAGCCCGCCGCATTGCCACCTGACCAGGCGTGGCCGGAGCCCTCGATGGTCCATTGCTCGATCAGCACCCTGCCTGCTGCATCCACGCTCGATTGGTGCGTGTACGCACGGCCGGAATTGCTGCGGCCTTCCTCGACGCGCACCTCGAGCGGCACGCCCGCCGCCGCCGATGCCGCGGCAATGATCTCGCGGCTGTTCACCTCGTGCACGGTAGCATCCCGGTCGCCGTGAAAGGTGATCACGGGCACGAACCGCCGCTTGCCGCTCGAGCTGGCGGCCCCACCCCCGCGCTTCATCGCCATCAGCGCGCTCGGCAGATCCCGCGCAGAGCCGCAGGCAAGGCCCGAGTGAATGCCGATGGCGGCGTAAAGATCGGGATATTCGGCGCCCATGATCGCCGCCGCCGCCCCGCCTGCCGAAAGCCCGGCGACATAGACCCGCGCGGCATCGACGCCATGCTCGGCGATCACCTGACGCGTGACGCCGGCCAGCAGCGCCGGCTCGCCGGCATCGCGGCGCTGGTCGCCCGGCTTGAACCAGTTCCAGCACTTCTGCGGGTGGGCGCCCTGGCTCTGGCGCGGATAGGCGACCAAGAAGCCGAGCTCCTCCGCCAGCCGGTTCATCCCCGTACCGCGGGCGAAATCCTCGGGCGATTGCGTGCAGCCATGCAGCATCACCACCAGCGGCATGCCCGGCGCGGTATGGGCCGGGCGGTAGAGCATATAGCCCACCGAGCCAGCGCTCCCACGATAGACCTGCTCCTCGAAGCGGGCTCCGGCCGGGATCTCATCCGCCTTACTCCGCGGCATTCCGAAACCGGGAGCGAAGGGAGCAGCAGCGGGGCCAGAAGCGGTGTTGGCTGGTGCCTTCGGCCGCCAGACGCCGTCCACGGAGACGAGGTCGATCAGCCCTTCAGCCTTGCCGGCCGGCGGAGTGGCCGCGGGCTCGCCGATGCCAAAGGCCCCCTGAAGCAGGGCGGTCGCCTCCATCAGATTGCCCGAACGCGTGAGGCGCAGCGCCTCTACCATTGACGAATTCAGTGCCATGTCATTTCCTAGTTTGAAGGTCATTGGGTGCGATCGGCCAGGGCTGCCTTCACGGCGGCGCTGGCATGAAAGGCACCCAGAACATTGAGCGAAGCGATTGCCGCCCGGGCGAGTTCGGGGGAGACATCGGCATCGATCGTGGCAAGGCCCAGCACCCGGATCTCCAGCACCTCGCCCGCCGCCGCCACGGCTTCGAGCTGTGCCTTGGTAAAATGGCTGATCCCCAGATCCAGCTGCTTGCGCACGACCGAACGCTCGGCCGCCTCGCGATGCCGCTCGAGCTGATTGCGGATCGCTGTGCGGATGAAATCGGTGCGGTTCGAGAAAAAGCCGTCGCGCACCAGCAAATCGATATGGCCCAGATCCACATAGCCGAGATTGATCGTGATTTTCTCGCTCTCCGCCTTAGGCTTCAGCTCCTGAACCGCACCCATTTACCGCTCCACCATCTGTCTGGATGGTATATGGATGGTTGACGGCTGGTTTACAAGTGGTCCCAAGTTCCGTGTAGCTTTCTCGGCGTGGCAACACCGCCAAGGTCAGCGCTTGCGCCGTGCGATGAGCGGCTCAGCACGTAACCAGTCCAGCGACACCAGCCACTCCGCCAACAATTGCAAAAGGCAGCGCCCGCACGCGCCGCTCCGGCGCTTCAGCGCGGCGCGGCGCCGATCTTGCGACGGCCCAGCAGCCGCAGCGCCAGGTTGCGCCCCGAACGCAGGATCGGATAGGCGATCCGCGCCCGCCGCCGGTCCTTCAGCAGCCAGGCCATGGCCCCGTTCAGCCCTGCCGAGGGGGTGGACATCAGCGAAAGCCAATGGATTGCCGCATCGCCATGGTGGATCACCCCGTCCACCTTCACCGCCATGCCCTCGTTCAGATCGAGACCCCGCGCGATCATCTCGCGCACAAGCGGATGGTCGCTGCGCGCATCGACCATTTCGATCGCACCCAGCGAGCGGCGCAGGCGCAGCATTTTCACATAGGCACTGCAGAAGGGGCATTCGCCATCGTAGACGATGATCACCGGCTCGCTCATCGCAGCATCCTCATGGAAATACCCTGTCGTTCGCCGCATCGTACACCGGGCGGTAAGTGCGCTTCAGCAGGCGACGCTCCAGCCGGCCATCGGCCAGGCCCAGGCACACGCTGTCCAGCACGTAGGCATAGCGGGCAATTTGCCTCAGATCGGTGGCGGCAAACGCATCGGGCATCAGCGGGCTCGGGACATGGTGGTGCGGCACCAGATAGTAATTTACCCGCCCCCTGTCATCTGCCCGCGCCAGCATCTGCCGGTGCTGCGCCTGCATGAACCGCCCGATCGCCTCGGGCGGGCCATACAGCGGCTCGGCCGGTTCGGTGAGATCGGGCGGCGTGCAGCGTCGGCCGGCCTCGAGATCGGCGTGTGGCAGCACCGAGCCCCAGATCGAATGGTTGAAATGGCCCGCCTCCCCCGGCCACCAGATGCGCCCCTGCGAGACCTGATAGGAGGAGGAGAGGAAGAAGGCGTTGGGGATGCGCTGCTGCGAGCCGTCCTTCATCTCGGCCACGAAAAACGGCGAGGCGAAGCCCGGGCTCTCGTACCAGGCCAGCGTCGCGGTGCGGAACAGGGCGATGCCGGCGAGGGTGAAAACGAGCGTGGTCACCTGCACCGTGCGGTTCCAGTCCAAGTCGCGCAGCACCGCCACGGCAAACAGGATGATAAGATTGAGCGCGATCCACTTCCAGAACAGCAGCCCGAGCGAGAACCACACCAGGAGGTGGAAGATATCGAACGCCACCACCGCCGCAATCAGCCAGCGCCGCCGCCACGGTGCGACGATGGCGCTCAGCTGCACCAACCATGAGGCCAGGTTGATCGGGATCACCAGCCAGCGCAGCGCAAGATCGAGCGCCATCACCGCGGCCGGGAAGGCCGCCAGCGGCAGCGTGCCTTTTTCGAGCGCGGCGGGAATGCCGTCGTACAGCCGGTTGTCGAACAGCCAGGAACCCGCGCCCCCGTCCAGCCACAGCTTGGCCAGGGCAGACCAGAAGTAATTCGCCAGATGCGCGCCCAGCCCGGCGGCAAACACCATCAGCCCGGCCTGGAACTGCGCCTCCGGGTGCAGCCCGATCGCCGCGCGCAGCCGCGGCAGCCGCGCGCCCACGGCGATAAACACGAAGCCGATCGCCCAGAAGCCCGCCACTTCGGCCACGTTGCGCATATCGAGCGAGGAGAAATAGAAGCCGGTGAGGCCGGTCTGCAGCTCGCGGACCATCCACAGCACCATCGCCGCGGCGAACACCGGGCTGGGTCGCCAAAACCCGGCCAGCGCCAGCGCCAGACCGATCCAGCGGCCATTCTGGTGGAACAGCACAGCCGGATGGCCCGGCTCCATCGCGGCATAGGGAATGGCGAAGGGCTCGACCAGGAAGTAGAAGGCGAGGAACGCGGCGGACCCTTTCAGCGCGCGCCGGCCGACCGGCGGCATGTCGGCATAGCGCGCCGGCAGGAAAATCGCCGCCAGCAGACCGACCACCGCGCTCCACAGCCAGACCTGCCCGGGCTCGTCCTCGGCGACGAAATCGGTCCCGTGCTGCAGCAGCACGAAGCCCAGCAGCGCGGCCACCAGCACCAGCAGCGCCGGCGCCAGCCAGCCGGGGGCCAGCTCGGCAGGGGCACGGGGAGCGGCGCTTAAGCCGTCAGGGCGTGGATCGAGCAGGATCGCCGCCGCCCGCGCGCGGCCTAGCCGTCGACCGGCGCGAAGCCCAACCCGCGCAGATATTGCATCGTCACCGTGCGGGTGGTCACGCCGCTGCCGATCGATACGGTCGCCTTGTCGACCGGGGGGCGCCGCCGGCCGAGGCGCTCGGGCCCAGGCACGCCGATCCCGTCGCGCATCACGCCGAACTTCCCGTTGCCGTCACGATCGTGGAGCACGGCCACCGCATAGACACCCGGCCCCGGAGCGCGGATGCACAGGCCCGGGTTGCCGCTGGCCGGAACCGCGGCATCGACCCGCTTGAAGAGCTTGCCGGCGGCAATCAGCTCCTTGTCCGGAGCGAGGAAATCCTGTTCGTTCGCCGGATAGAGCTCGATCCGCAGCTGCCCGGCCCGGTCCTTCAGCCCCAGCACGGTCACCCGCAACGCCGGGCCCGCCTCGCCCGCACGGCAGGCGGCGTCTTCCTTGCCGCGCAGGTGCTTCGGCGGAACAGGGTTCGCGGCCATCAGCATGAAGGCGGCGGGTATGGCGCACAGCGCCGCCAGTCGGTTGGAAATCACGAAATGTCTACTCACCTGTTGCGGGCCCAGGGCTGTTGGCGCAGCACGGTGTCGCCCAGCCGGCGCGCTGCGAAGCGCGGGCCCAGAAATTGACCGAAGAAGCGTGTCTTCAGCCTGAACGGGGTGAGATGATAGAGGATGCGCTCGCTCAGCGTCCAGCGCACCCCGGTGCGGTTCTCGCGCCGTTCGGAAGGCACGCACCAAAAATCGCGTGCAAAGGCTTGACGGCCGCGCAGCAACAGGCGGTGCATCAGCTCGTGGTCCTTGACCACATAGGGCCACAGCTTCGCATCATAGCTGCCGGCCGCGCGCAGGGCCTTCAGCCGGTAGCAGTGCCCCGCCCCGCTGGTGTGGTTCTGCAGCGGCAGCAGGGTCATCGCGGCGAGCTGGTGGAACGCCCGCCAGCGCGCCCACGCCCCATCCTGTTTCTCCGGGAGCAGATAGGCCGAGGTGGCGACGCATCCGGAGCCATAGCGGTCGAACAGGCGCTCGGCCCGTTCGAGATATTCCTGCGGGTACCAGGTATCGGCATCGCAGATCGCGACGAACTCGCCCGCGGCTTCGGCGATCCCGGTCTGGAGGGCATGGACCTGGCCGGGGGTCGGCTCGTGGATAATGGCGGCGTCGATGCCGGCTTCCTCGATGATCGCGCGGGCCTCCTTGATGCACCCATCGGTGGAGCCATTGTCCACCAGCACCAGCCGGAAGCGCCGCGTCTGCCGGGCAAGCGAGTGCAGCGTGCGCGGCAGGAACGCGCGCTCGTTGAACACCGGGATGACCACTGACCAGCGCATCGTCGTCACGTCGTTGAACAATTGTTCCTCATCCCGGCGATCGCGCGCGCATCGCACGGTGCAGGGCCTGCGCCAAGAGCGATGTGCCAGCCTTTCGATGCCTTGCCGCTTGCCGAGCAGCCCCGCTGCGCCCATCTTGCACGCTGGGATTGGTCTGCTTGTCGCTTGAAAATGGGTGACGCGGCTGTTCTCTGGTGTATGCGACACCGGCTTTGTTGGTGCGCAAGTTCTTGTGATTGGCCGCAGTTTCTTTGGGAGTGCGATGTGACAGCTTCGGTCGGGCCGTCGCCCGCTTCGGCGCAGATGCCGCCCGCAATTGCCCTCGATCCCGATCCGCTGATCAGCCGGGGCGGCTACAAATGGCTCGGCTGGGCAGCGCCGCTGATCTCGCTTGCGGTGCTCGGCGCGGCGCTGTGGCAGTGGTCGCAGCTCGATACGGCCTCGCTACTGGCGCTGGTGCCGGTGGCTCCGGCATTCTGGCTGGTCTACCTTGTCTATTATTTCATCGGCCCAGCCAGCGAATGGCTGATCTTCCGTCGCCTGTGGCGTCTTCCCCCCGCCGGCATCGTGCCGCTGCTGCGCAAGAAGGTCAGCAACGAGCTGATCGTCGGCTATCTGGGCGAGGTTTATTTCTACCTCTGGGCGCGCCGCAACAGCCAGATCAGCGCCGCGCCATTCGGGGCGATCAAGGACGTAGCGGTGCTCTCCGCCGTCTGCGGCAATGGCATCACGCTGATGATGCTGCTGCTCGGCGCCCCGCTGGTGGGCGGTGCGGTGCTCGCAAGCGGGCTGCAGCTCGACCAGACCGCGCTGCTGCTGTCGATTATCGCCATGGGGGTGACCTCCACCGCGTTGGTGGTGCTGCGCCGCCATGTGCTGAGCCTGCCGGGGCGCGAGCTGGTGTTCGTTACCCTGCTGCACTGCGCCCGGATTATTCTAGGCGTGGTGCTGCTGGCGTTGATGTGGCACCTGGCGTTGCCGCAGGTGGCGCTGACCTGGTGGATTCTGCTTTCGATGCTGCGCCAGCTGGTCGGGCGCCTCCCATTCGTCGCCAACAAGGACGTGGTGTTCGCCGGAATGGCGATCTTCCTCGTCGGCGAGGACGAGAGCATTGCCGGGCTGATGGCGCTGGTGGCCGGCATCGTGCTGGCGACTCACGTGATCGTGGGCATCCTCGCGGCGCTCAGCGAGTGGCTGCCGGGCGCGGCCCCGACCAATGACAGGTACGAAGGCGAACCTGCGGCCAATGCGGATCGTTGACGTCTGCGGCTTCTACACCCCGCTGGGTGGCGGGGTGAAAACCTATGTCGACCGCAAGCTGAAAGCGGTCGGCGGTTACGGTCACGAGCTGGTGGTGATCGCTCCGGCCGAGGCGGAGAGCTGGCAGGAGGTGGCGCCCGGCGCTCGGCTGCGCAACATCCCCGGCCCTGCCTTCCCGCTCGACCCGCGCTACCGCTATTTCGACGACGAGGCGCGGCTTCACGCCGAGCTGGATTCGCTGGAGCCGGACATCGTCGAGTGCGCCACGCCCTGGAGCAGCGCCGGCATGGTCGAGCGCTGGCCCGGCCGAGCGCCGCGCACGCTGATCATGCATCTCGATGTGTTCGCCACCTATCCCTATCGGTGGCTGGGCGGCATCGCCGATACGCGCACCATCGACGTGCCCTTCGCCTTCTTCTGGCGGCGGATGCGGCGCTTCGGCTCCAGCTACGATGCGATCGTCTGCGCCAATCGCGGGCTGGTGGAGCAGCTCGCCAGCCACGAGGTGCCCAATGTGGTGTTCGAGCCGATGGGGGTCGATCCTGGGCGCTTCTCCCCCGAATTGCGCGACGAGGCCCTACGCGAAAGCCTGCTCGCCTCGCTCCATTTGCCACCCGATGCCACGCTGCTGCTGGGCGTGGGCCGCTTCTCGCCCGAGAAGCGCTGGCCGATGATCGCGCAGGCAGTCACCGCCGCGGGTTATGCGCAGAAGCTGGGCTTCGTGCTGCTCGGCGAGGGCCGCCACCGCCCGCAGATCGAGCGCGCGATGGCCGGCAACCCGCACCTCAAGGTGCTCGGCCGCACCAGCGATCGCGGCGAACTCGCCCGGCTGATGGCGAGCGCCGATGCGCTGGTCCACGGCAGCGAATCGGAAAGCTTCGGCATGGTCGGGGTCGAGGCGCGGGCGAGTGGGCTGCCGGTGATCATGCCCGATCGCGGCGGCTGCGCCGAGCAGGCGGCGAACGGCATGGGCTGGACCTACCCCGCGGGCGACGGTCGCGCGCTCGCCACCCTGCTGGGCGAGATCGTCGGCGAGCCGCTGGCCGAAAGCCGCGCACGCAGCGTGGCCGCCTCGGGCACGGTGCGCACGATGGACGAGCACTTCGCCGATCTGTTCGCCCGCTATGAACGGATCGTCGAAGGCCGCCGCCGAGCCGCCTGATCCGGGCGGCCGGGCTGCACCAGTCCTGCCTCGCCAAGCGCCTTGCCGCTGCCCCGGCGGGCGTCTATCTGCCGCCCAACTCCCCACACCCCCGATAACCAGTATCCGATCGACGACAGGACCCAACGATGGCCGCCCAATACGCATACGTCATGAAGAACATGACGAAGACCTTCCCCGGCGCGCCCAAGCCGGTGCTCAGCGACATCAATCTGCAATTCTACCAGGGCGCCAAGATCGGCATCGTCGGCCCCAACGGCGCGGGCAAGTCCACGCTGATGAAGATCATGGCCGGGGTGGACACGGATTTCACCGGCGAGGCGTGGCCGGGCGAACACATCACCGTCGGCTATCTGGAGCAGGAGCCGGAGCTGGATGCCAGCAAGACCGTGCTCGAGAACGTCAAGGACGGGGCGCGCGAGACGGCCGATCTGGTCGAGCGGTTCAACGCCATATCGGCGGAAATGGCCGAGCCCGATGCCGATTTCGATACACTAGGCACTGAAATGGCCGAGCTGCAGGAGAAGATCGACGCAGTGGACGGCTGGACGCTCGACAACCAGCTGGAGATCGCGATGGAAGCGCTGCGCTGTCCGCCCTCCGATTGGGCGGTGGACAAGCTATCGGGCGGCGAGAAGCGCCGCGTGGCGCTCACCCGCCTGCTGATCCAGAAGCCCTCGATCCTGCTGCTGGACGAGCCCACCAACCACCTCGATGCCGAAAGCGTGGACTGGCTGGAGAACCACCTAAAGGAATATGCCGGCGCGGTGCTGATGATCACCCACGATCGCTACTTCCTCGATAATGTGGTCGGCTGGATCCTGGAGATCGATCGCGGCAAGTACTTCCCTTACGAGGGCAATTATTCCACCTACCTGGAAAAGAAGTCCAAGCGCCTCTCGCAGGAGGAGCGCGAGGAAAGCGGCCGGCAGAAGGCGCTGCAGCAGGAGCTGGAGTGGATTCGCCAGACCCCCGCCGCCCGCCAGACCAAGAGCAAGGCGCGGATTCGCAAGTTCGAGGCGCTGCAGGATGCGCAGGACAACCGGCGCGTGGGCAAGGCGCAGATCGTGATCCAGGTACCCGAGCGGCTGGGCGGCAAGGTGATCGAGGCCAAGGGCCTCACCAAGGCGTTTGGCGACAAGCTGCTGTTCGAGGATCTCTCCTTCCTGCTGCCGCCGGGCGGCATCGTGGGTGTGATCGGTCCGAACGGCGCGGGCAAATCGACCCTGTTCAAGATGATCACCGGTCAGGAAGAGCCGAACGAGGGCAAACTCGAGATTGGTGAGACGGTGCGCCTCGGCTTTGTCGACCAGAGCCGCGACCATCTCGACCCCAAGAAGAACGTCTGGGAGGAGATCTCCGACGGGCTGGATTACATGAAGGTCAACAAGGAAGATCTGAGCACGCGCGCCTATGTGGGCGCGTTCAACTTCAAGGGGCAGGACCAGCAGAAAAACGTCGGCAAGCTTTCGGGCGGCGAGCGCAACCGCGTGCATCTGGCCAAGATGCTGAAGGCGGGCGGCAACGTGCTGCTGCTCGACGAGCCGACCAACGATCTCGATGTCGAGACGCTGGGCGCGCTGGAGGATGCGATCGAGAACTTCGCCGGCTGCGCGGTGGTGATCAGCCACGATCGCTTCTTCCTCGATCGCCTCGCCACCCACATCCTCGCCTTCGAGGGCAACAGCCATGTCGAATGGTTCGAAGGCAATTTTGCCGCCTATGAGGAAGACAAGCGCCGCCGCCTGGGCGACGCGGCCGACCGCCCCACCAAGCTGGCGTATAAGAAGCTGACGCGATGAAGCATCATCGCTTTGGCAAGAAGCTAACCCGTTGAGCGAAAAGGCTGCCCTGCGCGTGACGGTCCACGGCCGCGTGCAGGGGGTCTTCTATCGCGACTGGACGGTCGAGACGGCGCGCACGCTCGGCCTCGCGGGCTGGGTCCGCAACGAAGCCGACGGCACCGTCGCCGCGCTGCTGGAAGGTGAACTCGGCGCGCTTGACCAGATGGTGGAGCGAATGCGCCGGGGGCCGCCCGCGGCACAGGTCGAGCGGACCGAGCAGCAGCCCTGCCCTCCAGAGGGGATCGTTGGCTTCAAACAGCGCTGATCTGCGCCACTCGATCCATTCTGTTAAGGTAACTCGCCCGTTCACTTAACGGACAGCACGACTCGGCTAAGCAGATCCGAGGCCGCAGCCACTCAGCGGCAACAGATGAGTTGGGAGATGCG
This sequence comes from Erythrobacter sp. ANT-B3C2, assembly GCA_001683845.1. GTDB lineage: Bacteria > Pseudomonadota > Alphaproteobacteria > Sphingomonadales > Sphingomonadaceae > Croceibacterium. Next base: position 102,690 of record LXQI01000026.1, read on the forward strand.
GCGATGAAGATGGTTAACTTTCTCAAGTCCACCGGCCTCGCGGCCCTCGCCGCGGCGCTGCTGGTTCCTCCGATGGCCGCACAGGCGCAGGACGGCGAATGGCGCAACCGTGGCGAACGCGCTTCGGAGCACCGTGCCGAGCGGGAGCACCGGGAGGTCAGCAACGAAGCCCTACAGCGCGTCGAGCGCGCCGAGCCGGCCCAGCGGGCCGAACGCGCCCAGCGGATCGACAATCGCAGCGAGCGGCGCGCTGCCCGCATCGAGCAGGGCGGCGATCGTGCTGCTCGGCAAGCCACGCGCCAAGGCCAGTACGACCGCGCTGCCCGGATTGACCGTCAAAGCGAGCAGGCCGCCCGCCAGGTGGAGCGCCGCGGCGATCAGCGCGCCGCACAGGTACGGCAGGGGCGCGACTGGAACGCCGATCGCGGACGCGAATGGCGCAACGATCAAACCGAGCGCGGCGCCGATTGGCGCAACGATCGCCACCGCGGCGAGGGTGACTGGCGCAATGATCGCGAGCGGGGCGCAGGTGACTGGCGCAACGATCAAAACCGCGGCGAGGGTGACTGGCGCAACGACCGCAACCGCGGCGCAGGCGACTGGCGCAACGATCGGAACCGGGACGATCGTGGCTGGGACGAGCGCAACCGCGGCTGGGACGATAACCGCTATCGCGAGTCCCGGCGCGACTATCGCGAAGATCGGCGCGACTACCGGCAGGATCGCCACCAGGCCCACCGGTGGGATCGTCGCTGGCGCGACAACAGCCGCTACGATTGGCATCGCTACCGTGAGGCCAATCGCCACCACTACAACGTCGGGCGTTACCATTCTCCCTATCGCAATTATAATTACCGCCGCCTGTCGATCGGGTTTCGAATAGACAGCCTGTTCTTTAGCAATCGCTACTGGCTCAACGATCCGTACCAGTACCGCCTGCCCGAAGTCTACGGCCCCTATCGCTGGGTCCGCTATTACGACGACGTGATGCTGGTCGATCTGCACACCGGCGAAGTGGTCGACGTGATCCACGACTTCTTCTGGTAAGCAAATCAGTTCTGCCGGAATGAGTGGCCCGGCGGGGCGGAAGCTCCTGATCTTCATCGCAAGGTCGGGAGCTTTTGCCTTCCCGCCTTTTGCTTGCCCCGTTTTGCTTGCCAACGCCGCGGCGGAGTGGAACATCGCCGGCCATGAGCACCGCCTCCGTCCCCGATGTGCCTGTCCCCGGCGACAACCCCGATCGCGTGCGGATGAAGCGCACAGGCCGACAGGTGCGCGAGCGGCTCGCGGCCAACCCTGCGGTATATGCAATCCCGGCCGAGCAGGCGGAGTTGTTCGCCGTCGGCGATTTCCTCGATGCCGACGAATGCGCCCGGCTGATCGCGCTGATCGACGTTGTGGCGCGGCCCAGCACCGCTTACGATCTGGACTATTCCAGCGGCTACCGCACCTCATACTCCGGCGATCCGGACCCGACCGACCCTTTTGTAAAGCGCATCCAGCGCCGCTTCGACGATTTGCTCGGGATCGAGCCGAGCCATGGCGAGACGATCCAGGGCCAACGCTACCTCCCCGGGCAGCAGTTCCAGCCGCACACCGACTGGTTTCCGGACGGCACTCAATATTGGAACGAGGAAAAGGTGCGCGGCGGGCAACGCTGCTTCACCGCCATGGTGTTCCTGAACGCGGTCGAGGAGGGCGGCCACACGCAATTCCCCCGGCTCGGCCTCTCGATCGAGCCCAAGCCGGGTGCCCTGCTGCTCTGGAACAACGCCGATCGCAAGGGCGTGCCCAACCCCTGGACGATCCACGCCGGCATGCCGGTGGTGAGCGGAGTCAAATACATCGTCACCAAATGGTACCGAACCCTGCCCTGGGCTTGACCCGCCCGGTTCAGCCTTTCGCCAACGCCTCTGCGATCAGCTTGCGCGTGGCGGCAATCCCATAAAGCGCGATGAAGCTGCCCATCCGCGGCCCCTGTGGCGAACCGAGCAGCGTCTCGTACAGCGCACCGAACCAATCGCGCAGGCTCTCGAACCCGAACGCCTCGCGCTTGCCGATATCGTAGACGATCGTCTGCAATTCCTCGGCCGCCATTTCCTCCGGCGCGGCAGCCAGTTCTGCATCCAGCGCCCGCAGCGCCGCCGCCTCGTTGGGCGCAGGGGCCCGGCGGTTCAGCGTGGGCGCCACGAAATTGCGGTTGTAGGCGAGCGCGGTCCCCACCAGCGCATCGAGCTGCGGGTGCGCCGCCGCGTCTGCCCCGGCCACGTAATTGGCGAGGTAAGACCACACCTGCTCGCGCGTTGCACCCGCGCCCAGCACGCCAGCCAGGTTCAGCAACAGCCCGTAAGTCACCGGAAGCGCATCGCCCGCCCCCGGCGCCTCGGCACCTTCCCCCCCGCCATTCGCGCGCAGCAGATGCCACGCCGGATTGCCGAGCTGCTTGTCCAGCGCCTGTTCGGGCAGCCGCTCGCGGAATTGCCAATATTCGTCCACCGCGCGCGGGATCACGCCGGCATGCAGCTGCTTGGCACTCTTGGGGTTCGGGAAGATGTAGAAGCCAAGGCTCTCCTCGCTGCCATAGGTCAGCCAGTCCTCGATCGAGAGACCGTTGCCCTTGGATTTCGAGATCTTCTCGCCATTCTCATCGAGGAACAGCTCGTACACCAGCCCCTCCGGCTTGCGCCCTCCGAGCACCTGCGCAATCTTCCCGGATTGCACGCCGCTATCGGTCAGATCCTTGCCGTACATTTCGTAATCGGCGCCGAGCGCCACCCAGCGCATCGCCCAATCGACCTTCCACTGCAGCTTGGCCCGCCCGCCCAGAGCCGATTGCTCGACCAGTTCGTCGCCGTCGCGGAAACGCACGATTCCCGCTTCCGGATCGACCACCTCCACCGGCACCTGCAACACCGCGCCGCTGGTGGGGCTGACCGGCAGGATGGGCGAATAGGTCTGCCGCCGCTCCTCGCGCAGCGTGGGCAGCATGATCTGCATGATCGCATCGTAGCGGCGCAGCACACCGATCAACGCCGCGTCGAACGCGCCGGCCGCATAACGCTCGCTGGCCGAGACGAACTCGTAATCGAACCCGAACCGGTCGAGAAACGCTCGCAGCCGCGCATTGTTGTGGTGAGCGAAACTCTCATGCGCCCCGAACGGATCGGGGATACGGCTAAGCGGGCGGCCCAGATGCTCGGCTAGCATGTCCCTGTTTGGGACATTATCGGGCACCTTGCGCAAGCCGTCCATGTCGTCGCTGAACGCCACCAGTTGCGTCGGGGCCGGCATACCATCGCGCGAGCCGACGATCTCAAAGGCCCGCCGAACCATTGTGGTGCGCAGAACCTCCTGGAAGGTGCCGATATGGGGAAGACCCGAGGGCCCATATCCGGTTTCGAACATCACCGGCGCAGGTGAGCCATCCGCATCCCGCTTGCCCTCCGGGTAGCGCCGCACCAGCTTCATCGCCTCCACGAAAGGCCAGGCCTTGGAGCTACGGGCAGCCTCGATCAGCGTTGCATCCAACATGGCCGCGGTTCCTCGCCCAACCCAGCCGCGCGTGCAAGTGCGAAGGGCTTGCAGGGCCTCGCGCCGGAACCTCACCTCGGCGCAGCGGTTCGCAAACACGGGGTCCACCCACGGACCGCACCGCTCGCCGCCCGCGCGAGCCTCACCCGCCCCGCCTGCCGGCCGATCGGAGAAAGAGACGTGGATTACATCGAGCTGCTGCGCAACGAGGTGCAGGGCATGGTCGCCGGCTTCGTCGCGCTGCTGCCCAATTTCGCCGTCGCGCTTGTGGTGCTGGTCATCACCTGGCTGGTCGCCAGATTTGCCGTGAACATCGCCGACCGGCTGACCGCGCACACCAACATGCGGGAAAGCCTCAAGCAGCTGGTCGAAACGCTGGTGCGGCTCGCCATCTGGATTGGAGGGCTGCTGGTGTCCGCCACCATCCTGATGCCCGGTCTCACCCCTGCCAGCCTCGTGGCGGGGTTGGGCATCGGCGCGCTGGCGATCGGCTTCGCCTTTCAGGACATTTTCGAGAACTTCCTTGCCGGCATCCTCATCATGGTGCGAGAGAAGATGCATATCGGCGATATCATCGAGGTGGAAGGCATCATGGGCAAGGTCGAGCGGATCACCCTGCGCGAAACGCATATCCGCCAGCTGACCAACGAGCTGACCATCGTGCCCAACTCGCTGCTGTTCAAGAACCCGGTCCGCATCCTGACCGACGAGACCATCCGCCGCGACGAACTGGTGGTCGGCGTTGCCTACGACACCGATCTGCCCGAGGCCATTGCGGCCATCAAGGCAGCGTTCCCCGGGCTGGAGCATGTGGTGCAGGACAAGCCCGTGGGCATCTATGCCCGCGAATTCGGCTCCAGTTCGATCGATTTCCTGGTGCAATGGTGGACCGATGCCCGCCCTCGCGACATGCGCGAGACCCGCACGGACGTGGTGCTGGCGATCAAGAAGTCGCTCGATTCAGCAGGAATTGAAATTCCCTTTCCCTATGTCACGCACACCTTTGCCGAGCCGGTACCACTTGGGCCGCGCGAGGGAAGAACCGCCGTTCAAGTTTGAGGTGCCATGCCGATGGCGCTCGTTCTTCTTACCGGCGTCCGCCTTTCGGTCCTGTCCTACACAACAGGGCAGCCGTAGGAGACCAGCCAACAACCTGACGGACGCCGGGGTCGTTCGCCCGCGCAAGCGCGCAGGTGCGCGGCGGTTTCTCAGGCCCCCGAACCCCTCTATGCCCGTTCCGTGCGGGCTCCGAACGATGCTGGCGAGACAAATATGGCGCACCCCTATGACGAGCCGACTGAAAACAGTCACGACTTTCCCATAATAATTAGAACAAAAGGTGAATTACGGCCGATCTCCGCGCACGGTCTATCGCATCACACGATGGAGCACATGCCCTTTGGCGTCGCGATCGCCGATGCCGCCCGCCCGGATTACCCGCTGGTCTATGTCAACCGCGCCTTCGAGCAGATGACGGGATACCACCGCAGCGCAGTGCTGGGGCGCAACTGCCGCCTGCTGCAAGGGGAAGAAACGTGCGAGGAGCACCGGCTGGCGCTGCGCCAGGGACTGGCCGAGCGGCGCGATCGGTCGATATCGTGAACTACCGCGCCAATGGCGAGCGCTTCCTCAATCGAATCCAGCTCAGCCCGCTCGCCGCGCAGGGGAAGGAGACCACGCACTTCCTCGCCATCAATACCGAACTGGCGCAGGATGTGAGTTACGAAAGCAAGCTGCAGCAGCTCGACCAGTCGCTGCGAGAGGTGCAGCACCGCGTAAAGAACCATCTTTCGATGCTGCTGGCGCTGATCCGGCTCGAAGCGAAGCGCCCGGGCGACGTGAAGAGCAGCCTCGATGTTCTGGCCAATCGGGTCGAGACGTTGAACCTGCTGTATGACGAGCTCTCGCTGCGCAACACGAACCTGTGCGGCAGCCTGCACCTGGGCGCCTATATCACGCGGGTCGCGGCGACGCTGAACATGCTCGACGGCAACCGCGACGTGATGGTCAATGTCGGCGCGGAGCCCTTCGAATCGCCGGTGGAGACCGCCTCCCAGGTGGGGTTGCTGATCTCCGAACTGCTGACCAATGCGCTCAGGCACGCCTTCAAAGGCGAGGAGACCGGACGGGTCGACGTGCGCTTCTGGGTCCGCGGCCCGACGATCTACCTCAAGGTGTGCGACAATGGCCGGGGCCTGCCCGACCATTGCGACTGGCCCAAGGAGGGCAACCTCGGTGCGCGGATCGTGCGTGATCTCACCCGCCGGCTCCAGGCCGAGCTGCTGGTGATTAGCGGCCCCGAAGGCACGGACGTCACCGTGAAGATCCCGCGGCGGGTGTTCGAAACCGACCAATAGAGGGGCTTCGCCGGCCCGCATGTTTACATTCCGTTCCCGCCGGCCATAGTGCGCCGGTGACCGGACCGCCCGCGCTCTCCCTCCCTGGCGTCTCCTGGCCTGTTCTGCCTCTTCCCGCGCTCCACGCCAGCCATGCGGGCAGCTGGCTGCGCGGCGCGGATGGCGCGGTGCGCACCGTCGGCAAGGGCGAGGCGGTGACCGCCGCTGCCGATACGCCGCTGCTGCTGCTGAACGCCCCGCTGGTGGCCAGCCGGCTGGGCTATCCAGACCTCTCCGGGCTCGATCTGCTCGAGCTGTTCGCCTTCGTGCACCCCGCGCGCTTCATGGTGCCAACGCCCCGCGGCCTCGCATTTGCGCTAGGCTTGCAGGAGCCTTGCAGCGACGATGCGGTGCCCTTGCTGCTGCAGCAGGCGGCCGGTGCATTGCTCTCCACCTGTGATGCAAATGGCTGGCCGGAGCGCGAGGGGGCATGGTCCGCGCTCCAGTCGCTGATGCGGCTGCGCTGGCCTTGGGCGCAAGTGCTGGCCCCGCGCATTCGCCGCCCCGAGCGCGCCGAACGATGGCTGTTCGCCCGCCTGCCCGAATGGCGCGAATTACCGCCCCGCCCACAGCCCGCTCCGGTGGTCGTCGGCGAGGAGGAGATCGCCACGCGGCTTGCTCTCCTCACCGGCGAAGGCGCCGAGCAGCGCGAGGGGCAGCAGGCCTTTGCGCGCGAGGCCGGCCGCATCTTCGCCCCCCGCGAGCGGCGCGGGCAGCCGCATCTGCTGCTGGCGCAGGCGGGCACCGGCATCGGCAAGACCCTAGGCTACCTCGCCCCCGCTTCGCTGTGGAGCGAGCGCGCCGGCGGCACCGTCTGGGTCAGCACCTACACCAAGAACCTCCAGCGCCAGCTCCGCCGCGAGAGCGCCCGCGCCTGGCCCGCGGTGCGCGCGGACGGCAGCCACCCAGTGGTCGTCCGCAAGGGGCGCGAGAACTACCTCTGCCTGCTCAATCTGGAGGATGCGCTGCAGGGCGGCTTCGGCGGGCGCGCGGCGGTGCTGGCGCAGCTGGTGGCGCGCTGGGCGGCCTACACGCAGGATGGCGACATTGTCGGCGGAGACCTGCCCGGCTGGCTCGGCACGCTGTTCCGCGCCCGTGCGATCCGCTCGCTGACCGACCAGCGCGGCGAGTGCATCTATGCCGGCTGCCCGCACTACCGAAAGTGCTTCATCGAGCGCTCCGCCCGCGCCAGCGCCGAGGCCGATCTGGTCATCGCCAACCACGCGCTGGTGATGGTCAATGCAGCGAGAGCGCGCGACCCCTGGCAGCGCCCCACGCGGATCGTATTCGATGAAGGCCACCACGTGTTCGACGCGGCCGACAGCACCTTCGCCGCCGCGCTGACCGGACGCGAGGCGGTGGAGCTGCGCCGGTGGATCGTGGGCCCGGAGCGCGGCTCACGCGGGCGCCGGCGGGGCCTGGCCGCGCGGCTGGCGGATATCGCCAGCTACGACGAGGCCGGTGGCGAGGCGATCACCCGCGCCTGTGCCGCGGCCGATGCGCTCCCGGCCGAGGGCTGGCTGCAGCGCATCGCCGATGGCGACGCCGCGGGCCCGCTGGAGGCGCTGCTCGCCGCAGTGCGCCGGATCACCCATGCGCGCGACGAGAGCGGACAGGAGGCGGGCTACGGCCTTGAAACCGAGGCAGCGCAGCTTGACGGGCCCTTCCTCGAGATCGCGCAGCAAGCAGGCAGCGCGCTCGCCGCCATCCGCCAGCCGCTGATGCGCCTTTCCGTGCGGCTGGAGGCGCTGGTGGAGGACGCGCCCGACTGGCTCGATGCACAGGGCCGCGCCCGGGTGGATGGCGCCCGCCATTCGCTGGCCTGGCGGATCGACACGCTCGCCGCGTGGGAGGCGCTGCTCGGCCGGCTCGGAGGGGTCGATGGCGACAATCTGCCGGATCCGGAATTCGTCGATTGGCTGGCGGTCGACCGGGCCGAGGCGCGCGAATACGACGTGGGCCTTCACCGCCATTACCTCGATCCGATGAAACCCTTCGCCAAAGTGGTTCTCGGACCGGCGGACGGCGTGATGCTGACCAGCGCCACCCTGTGCCCCACGGGGCCCGACGGCGCGGACTGGGCTTCGGCGATCGCCCGCTCGGGTGCGGCCTATCTGGACGGCCAGCCGCTGCTGGCATCCGCCCCTAGCCCGTTCGATTATGCCGCCCATGCCGAGGTGCTGGTCGTCACCGATATCCGCAAGGGCGATCTCGCCGCTCTGGCCGGCGCCTATGCCCGCATCATCGAGGCGGCGGGCGGCGGGGTGCTCGGCCTGTTCACCGCCATCCGCCGGTTGCGGGCCGTCCACGCGCGCATCGCGGACCGGCTCGCCCGGCTCGGCCTGCCGCTCTACGCCCAGCATGTCGATCCGATCGATACCGGCACACTGGTCGACATCTTCCGCGACGACGAGCGCTCCTCCCTGCTGGGCACCGATGCGCTGCGAGACGGGGTGGACGTGCCGGGCGAATCGCTGCGCTGCGTGGTGCTGGAGCAGGTGCCCTGGCCCCGCCCGAACATCCTTCACCGCGCCCGGCGGGCCGCGGCGCAGGAGACCGGCGGCGGGCAGGCGCATGACGATCGACTGATCCGCGCGCGGCTGGCACAGGCGTTCGGCCGGCTGATCCGCCGCCAAGGCGATCGCGGACACTTCGTGGTTCTCTCGCCCGCCTTTCCCTCGCGGCTGGCGGACGCCTTCCCGCCCGGCACGCCGATACACCGCCTGCCGCTCGCCGAGGCTTTACAACGGATCGAGGGCGGTGTTTCCTGCACAGTCGAGGCGCACCCGGCGGGCTCCGGGCAAGAGGAATGCGGATAGGGTGAAACGACTCGGCCTCTTGCGGCACGCGAAATCGGACTGGGACGACCTTTCCATGCGCGATTTCGACCGCGGACTGAACGATCGCGGGCGGCGCGGCGCCGCGCTGATGGGCCAACACATCCGCGAGCATGCCATCACCTGGGAGCTGGCATTGGCGAGCCCGGCCGAGCGCGTGCGCCGTACCATCGAGGCGACCGGCCTCGACCTGCCGATCCGCTTCGAAGACCGCGCCTATCTCGCCACCGCCAGCGTGCTGGTCGAATTGCTGCAGCGGGTTGAGGGCGATCCCGGCAGCGTGCTGCTGCTCGGGCACAACCCCGGGTTGCAGGAACTGATTTTCGACCTCGTCTCAGACGAGCACGAGAACGCGCTGTTTGCCGCCGCGGCCGAAAAATATCCTACCGCTGCCTTTGCCGTGCTGGAGCTGGAGATCGAACGGTGGAGCGAGTGCACCAAGGGCTGCGGCCGGCTGGTCCACTTCGCCCGCCCGCGCGACCTCGATGCGACGCTGGGGCCGGAGACGGTCGACGAACGGGCCGGAGGGCTCCGCTAGGCGTCCAGCGCGGCTGCCAGCCGGTCGCGGATTCGCTGCAGCGTGGGCAGCAGCTCGTCCTTCCCCACGCCGGGAGCCGGGCCGCTGCGATCGCCCCCATCGCCGGGCGAGCGCTCGATCGCTGCCCGGGCGCCTTTGAGCGTATAGCCCTCGCGATTGATCAGCCGGTCGATGCGCGAGACGAGAGCCACATCCTCGCGGCGATAGTAGCGCCGTCCGCCAGCGCGCTTGAGCGGCTGCAACATCGGGAACTGCTGCTCCCAATAGCGCAGTACGTGCTGGCGGACGTCCAGCGCCTCGGCCACCTCGCCGATCGTACGCAGCGCCCGCGGATCCTTGCCGTCGCTCATCGGACGAGACCGTGCGGCCGAACGAAAGCCGGCCGGCGGGTCAATTGGCGGCGCCGATCCGGTCCTTCAGCTTTTGACTGGCCCGAAAGGTCAGCACCCGGCGCGGGGTGATCGGCACTTCGATCCCGGTATTGGGATTGCGGCCGACGCGCTCTTTCTTGTCGCGCAGCACGAAGCTGCCGAAACCGGAGATCTTCACATTCTGACCGTGCGACATCGATTCGCACATTTCGTCGAGAATGTTCTCCACCAGCGACAGGCTCTCGGCACGCGAGAAACCCAGCTTGCCGTTGATCGTCTCGGCCAGATCAGCGCGGGTCAGCGTGCCCACGGAACGCATGAAATGCATGCCAAACCCCCTTCGCAGCGACAGCCTGCACGCACATGCATGCCTCAATTTAACATTTGTGGCAACCATGCTCGGCCGAACAGCGCAATTCGGTGCTCACATTCGCAAGAGACTGGCGCCCCACGTAAAACCGCCGCCCATCGCCTCCATCATCACGAGGTCGCCCGGCTTGATGCGTCCGTCCCGCCGGGCGACGTCGAACGCCAGCGGGACCGAGGCGGCCGAAGTGTTGGCGTGGCGGTCCACCGTCACCACCACCTTCTCGATCGGCAGTTGCAGCTTGCGCGCGGTCGCATCGAGGATGCGCAGATTGGCCTGGTGCGGCACCACCCAGTCGATGTCGGTGGCGGCAAAGTCCGCAGCCTCGAGCACCTCCTCCAGCACTGCGGCGAGGTTGACGACCGCGTGGCGGAACACCTCTCGCCCCTTCATCCGGAGCTTGCCGACTGTTCCGGTGGTGGAGGGCCCGCCATCCACATAGAGCAGCTCACGGTGCTCGCCGGCGGCGTGGAGGCGGGTGGCCAGGACGCCCGGCCCATCCTCTGCCACCTCTTCCGCGCCGAGCACGATGGCGCCCGCACCATCTCCGAACAGCACGCAGGTGGTGCGGTCTTCCCAATCGAGGATGCGGCTGAAGGTCTCCGCGCCGATCACGAGCGCGCGGCTGGCCATGCCGGTGCGCAGCATCGAATCGGCCGCCCCGAGCGCGTAAAGGAAGCCCGAGCACACCGCCGCCACGTCGAACGCCGCGCTGCCCGTGCTGCCGAGCGCGTGCTGGACCTGCACCGCGGTGGCCGGAAAGGTGCTGTCGGGCGTGGCGGTGGCGAGCACAATCAGGTCAATTTCGCCCGGCTCCAGCCCGGCATCGGCCAATGCCGCGCGCGCGGCCGCGGTGGCCAGCGTACTGGTGGTCTCGCCCTCGCCGGCGATGTAGCGTTGGGTAATGCCGGTCCGCTCGCGGATCCACTCGTCGCTGGTGTCGAGCCGCTCGGCCAGCTCCTGGTTGGAGACGACACGGGCCGGCAGCGCGGAGCCCGAGCCCTTGAGCACCGAGCGGATCACGAAGCGACGCCGGTTCGGCTCAGCCGCTTGTGCCCGAGTTCGCCGAGATCGGCGGTGATGCGCTGGGTCAGGTCTTCCTCCAGCAGCCGCGCGGCCACCGTAACCGCATTGGCCACACCGGCCGCGGTGGCGCTGCCATGCGACTTCACCACCACGCCATTGAGGCCCAGGAAAACCGCGCCATTGTGGTTGTTGGGATCAAGGTGGTGGCGCAGCAACTCGGTCGCCGGGCGCGAGATAAGGAAGCCGATCTTGGACCGGGTGGAGCTGCGGAACGCTTCCTTCAGCAAATCGGTGACAAAGCGAGCCGCGCCCTCGATCGCCTTGAGCGCGATATTGCCAGAGAAGCCATCGGTCACCACCACGTCAACTTCGCCCCGGTTGATTCGGTCAGCCTCGACAAACCCTTCGAAATCGAGCGCCAGGCCGGTCGCATCGCGCAGCGCCTGCGCCGCGTCCTGCAGCTCGCCGGTGCCCTTGGTCTCCTCGGTGCCGATGTTCAGCAGCCGCACGCGCGGCCGCTCGCGCCCGGTGACGATCCGGGCATAGGCCGCGCCCATCACGGCGAATTGCACGAGATTGGCCGCGCTGCACTCGGTGTTGGCGCCTAGATCGAGCATGATCACGTCGTTGTCGCCCAGCGTCGGCATCAGTGCGGCGAGCGCCGGCCGGTCGATCCCCGGCATGGTGCGCAGGGCCAGCTTGCTCATCGCCATCAGCGCGCCGGTGTTACCGGCGCTGATCGCGGCCCCGGCATCGCCCTTCTTCACCGCATTGATGGCCAGACCCATCGAGGTGCTCTTGGCCCGGCGCAATGCCTGCGTTGGCTTCTCGTCACCCGTGACGACATCCTCGCAATGCAGGATCTCGCTCGCCTCGCGCATGTTCGGATGGGCTTCGAGGGCACGTTCGATCTTCGGGCGATCGCCCACCAGCAGGAACTTGAAGCGCTCATGGTCGCGGCGGGCCAATGCCGCGCCCGAGACCATGACGCGCACACCCTCGTCGCCACCCATCGCATCGACGGCGATCCGCGGCAAAGTCATTGCGATGGTGTCTCCTTTCCGGCTGCTAGATGCCGGCAGGAACGATCTCACGCCCGTTATAGTGCCCGCAGGCGACGCAAAGATGGTGCGGGCGCTTCAGCTCGCCGCAATTGGTGCACTCGTGGAAGGCCTCGACCTTCAGCGCATCGTGCGAACGGCGGTGGCCGCGACGGTGCGGCGAGGTTTTTCTTTTGGGGACAGCCATTGCGGCACCTGTTCCTTGGATTCACTTGCGATATTCGGTAGCCACCGGAAGCCAGGACCGGCCCGCACAGGGCGGCGGCGCTGGTCACGGCCATGCGGCGAAGGCGCGGCCTATAGCGGTTTTTCGCAAGGGATCAAGCGAGGCGCAAAGGCTATCGCGCAGGAGCCATCGGCTCGTCCCCCTCGGCCCTCGGCCAGAGCTCGCCCAGCCGCTCCTGCAGGGCGACGAACGGCCGCGGCCAGCTGGTCCCGCCTTGCGGCTGAAAGACATGAACCTGAATCGCACCCTCCTCAAACGCGCCCTTTATTACAAAGATGTTGGTCCCTGGCTCGCGGCAGAGGCTGAACTGGAACCAGGGGAAGCCCGGATCAGGCCTGACTTCCGGTTGCGTCTGCCAGCCGTTCTCACGCGCAAAAGCGAAGAGTTCGCGTTCACGATCGCCACTGTTCCACCGGCACGCGCAGGGCAAATCCGGCGATCGCTGATCAAGTTGCGACCGTCGCGCAAGGTGTTGTAGCAAGAACGGTCCTTTGTTGCTTCAGGCGCTAGCCCGCCTCCTGCAACACCCAGCAGCACGAGCCCGACCGTCTGTACGGCTCCAGCGCAAGCGCATTTGCCAGCGGACCAGCAATCATGCGAGCGCAGCTCCCGTCAGCCCCGCAGCGCCAAAGCCTGCGACCGTCAGCAGGGCGCCTGCAGCATTCTCCAGCGTAGCATCGGAGAGAACCCAGGGAGTGACGAGCACCGCCGGAAGGACCGCGCCGATCACTGCGCCGCAAAGGGCAACTCCTGGCGCGATCGGGTTCTCGGGGATACAGACGAAGGCCAGATTTCCGACCACCAGCGCGATGCTCAACGTCACGAACAGCACGGCGCCATTGGCCGAGCCCAACTCCAGCACGGTGGCGATCGCCGCAGCCACGGGCACCGCCGCACCGGTAAGGCCAAGCATGACCGTTCCGGGATCCGGGATCTGCCACTCGGCATCGCCAGTTTCGTGCACATTCACCGGGCCTCTCCTGCAGCGCGGTGACCGAGACGAGGGGCGGTCCGCAGCGGGACCTCGTTCGGCTGTGTCATGCATGCGAACCTGGGGCGCGTGCACCGGCCTTACACCCGCAGCGCGCCGACCTTAGAGGCGGCCGCTTTTCCACACCGCCCGACCGACAATCTCCATGTTGCCCGACTCGACGGTGATCGGCGGATAGGCGAGGTTCTGGCTGAGCAGCGAGAATCGCCCGCTACCCTGCGAGGCCACGCGCTTGACCAGCAGATTGCCATCCAGCCGCACGACATGGATGCCATCGCGGAACGGGCGCTCCGAGCGATCGACCAGCAGCTCGTCGCCATCACGCAGCAACGGCTCCATCGAATCGCCCATCACCCGGATCGTCGAGAGCCGGCCGGGCGGCAAACCCTGTTCGGACAGCCAGCGGCGGGAGAAACGAAGGGTGTCGAAGGTCGCCTCCGAACCACCGACCGTGCCAGGCCCGGCCGAAGCCTCGACCGCGACTCGGGGAATGTCGAACCAGTCTTCCTCGCCAGCGTAGGATTTTTCCTCCGACGCTCCAAGCTCGGTTTCGGCCACGCCGAAGAACTGCGCCAGCCGGCGCCGGTCCTCCTCTTCGAGGCGGCGCGGGCTGCCCTTGGTAATGTACTGCTGGAGATAGCTCGGATTGCGGCCAATCATGCGCGAAAGGGCGGCAAGGCTGCTGCCCCTCTCCCGCGCCAGACCGGCCAGTTTCTCTCTCGGGTCCATGAGGACGGGTTCCTGCATTTTTCTGTTAAACCCTACATAGCTGATGGATTTTTCCTAGACAAGTAGGATTTTTAACGCGAGTTGTTCCTACAGGCGATTCGCCCCGGATTGTCCTGAAAGGAGACAGGTGTGCTGATTCGAAAGATCGAGGTTTTCCTCCGGCGGACCAATATGCCCCCCACCCGTTTCGGCCGCCTGGCCACCCGCGACCCGCGCTTCGTGCTCGATCTGCGCAATGGCCGCACGCCCCGTTCCGACACCGAAAAGCGGGTGGAACATTTCATGAACGCATACCGGGAGGAAACCCATGCATTTTGATGCCCCACCACGGCCTGTTCGCCGCTCTCCCCAGCCGAGCGGCAAGCTGCGCGCCGCACTGCTGTCGCTTGCCGGCGGCCATGCGACGATCACCGATCATCGCGAGAAGAACTGGGCGAGCATCACCTTTGCCGGCACGCGCCACCGGATGGAGCTGGTGTTCGAGGGCACCGAGGCGATCGAGCGGGCCGAGCGGTTCATCGCGGACGTAGCCGAACATCAGTTCGACATTCCCGGCCATCTGGTCGCCGATGCATCGGTGATTGAGGTCGATCACCAGCTCGAGCCGCCGCGCATGCAGATCTGCGCCGAAGTGCTGCTGCTTGAAGACCACTGAAGCTCGCCTTTCCCACCCGCCGCTCCGCCGCCGGAGAGCGGCGGGGGCGCCGGGGG
>LXQI01000026.1:117681-131846 GCA_001683845.1 Erythrobacter sp. ANT-B3C2
CCAGCGCTGTGCCGATCTCCGCCTCTGTGATTGCCGCCTGTGCGGGCCTGACGCGCAAATCGGCGCGTGCAAGATCGAGCAGGCTAAGGCCGAGCACTTTATCCATCTGCGCGATGATCGCGCGCCGGGCCTGCGGATCGCCCTTTTTCGCGGCCAGTGCCTCTTCCAGCGCGGTGAGCGCCAGTGGCGTGTTGAGATCGTCGCTGATCGCGGCGTCGAAGCGATCGCGCAGGCCTTCCAGTTGGGGCTGCGGAGCCGGCAAATCGTCCATGGCAGCAGGGAGGCGCTCGGCGGCCAGCACCATGCGCTTTAGCCGCACCAGCGCCGCGCCGAGCGCCTCCCAGCTGAACTCCAGCTCGCTGCGGTAATGCGCCTGCAGGCACATCAGCCGATAGGCGAGCGGGTGGTAGCCGCGGTCGAGTAGCAGCTGGAGACGGAGGAACTCCCCGCTCGACTTGCTCATCTTGCCACTGCGCTCCACCAGGAAGTTGTTGTGCATCCAGATGTTCGCGCCGCTCTGGTCGGAGCACTCATGCGCCTGGTTCTGGGCGATCTCGTTGGGGTGGTGAATCTCGCGGTGGTCGATCCCGCCGGTATGGATGTCGAAGGGGAAGCCGAGGACCGCGCCGCTCATCACGCTGCATTCCAGATGCCAGCCGGGCGCGCCGCGGCCCCAGGGGCTGTCCCACTCCATCTGCCGCGTCTCGCCCGGGGGGGTCTTGCGCCAGATCGCGAAGTCGGCCGCGTTGCGCTTGCCATCGACATCTTCGATGCGAGCGAAAGCTTGCGCGTCAGCTGCCGCTTGTACAGCTTGTAAGATAAGCTCGGCTTGTTTTCGCGGATCACTGGTCGCCACTGCTTCAGCTGCCAAAGCTGCAGCGCGAGCAGCGGATGCAGCCACAGGGTTGTCTTGCTTGCCGGTTGCCAGCTTTCCATAGTCGGGCACGGTCGAGACGTCGAAATAGAGTCCGCTGTCGAGTTCATAGCAGTGCTTGTCCGCGATGCCCTCGGCGAACTCGATCATCTGCGGCACATAGTCAGTCGCCACGGTCCACTGGCTCGGCTGGCGGATGTTGAGCGCCTTCACATCCGCCCAGAACGCCTCGGTGTAATGGCGCGCGATGTCCCAGATCGACTGGGCCTCTTCCGCCGCGGCCTTCTCCAGCTTATCTTCGCCCGTGTCGGCGTCATCGGTCAAATGGCCGACGTCTGTAATGTTGATGACGTGGGTGAGTTTGTAGCCCTTCCAGCTCAGCGTCCGCCCGAGCACATCGGCGAAGACATAGGCGCGCATGTTCCCGATATGCGGGTAGTTGTAGACCGTCGGCCCGCAGGAATAGACCCGCGCCTCGCCGGGGTGGACCGGCTGGAAGGGCTCCAGTTCGCGGGTGAGGGAGTTGAACAGGCGGAGGGGAGTGGTCATCATGGCCGATTAGGTGCACCAGCTTCCATCGACAAGCGACCGCGCCAATCCGCGCTCGACATGATCGTGTTCAGCGCCCCTCGGGGCGGATCAGCGATGATCGATCGCGCGTGCCAGCACCACGTCATCATAGGTGCTTCCACCGACGCAGAACTTGCGGGCTGAAAATTGTGCGAAGCCGTGCTTAGCGTAGAAGGCGCGCGCTCGCGCATTCTCGGCATAAACCCCGAGCACCAGCCGCATGGCGCCTTGTCCGCGCGCATGATCGATCGCCCGCTCCATCAGCGTCGCGCCAACGCCCTGCCCGTGAAAACGGGACAGAGCGTAGATGCGTTTCAATTCGATATCGCTGCCATCGGCCGCGGCACCGGGAAGGTTCGGCAAGCCAAGAAGGGCGTACCCCACCGGAGCATTTCCGGGAGCAAGCTCCGCCAGGAACGCCTGCGCACCGGCCGCCAGATAACGGCTATAGGCCGCGGGGCTATGTTCACGCTCGCAATGTTCGATGATTGCCCCACCATCGAGCACCCCGGCAAAGCTTTCCAGGAACGATGCAGCGCCCACCAGTGCAAGCCGGTCGACATCGGCATCGGAGGCGAGACGAATGCTGCAATTCATGCCAGCGCGGTCACTCCCCCTCGAATAGCCCGGCCAGCTGCTCGATGATCGTGCCGCCCAGCTGCTCCACATCCATGATCGTCACCGCGCGCTTGTAATAACGCGTCACGTCATGGCCGATGCCGATCGCCACCAGCTGGACGGGCGATTGCTTTTCGATCCAGTCGATCACCTTGCGCAGGTGCGTTTCCAGATAGCCGGCGCTGTTCACACTGAGGGTGGAATCGTCCACCGGGGCACCGTCGGAGATCACCATCAGGATGCGCCGGTCTTCGGGGCGGGCGAGCAGGCGGGAGTGGGCCCACAGCAGCGCCTCGCCGTCGATATTCTCCTTCAGCAGCCCCTCGCGCATCATCAGGCCGAGGTTGCGGCGCGCCCGGCGCATCGGCTGATCGGCCTTCTTGTAGATGATGTGGCGCAGATCGTTGAGGCGGCCCGGCTGCGCGGGCTTGCCGCTGGCGAGCCATTTCTCGCGGCCCTGCCCGCCCTTCCAGGCGCGGGTGGTAAAGCCGAGGATCTCCACCTTCACGCCGCAGCGCTCCAGCGTACGAGCCATGATGTCCGCGCTGATCGCGGCGATGCTGATCGGGCGGCCGCGCATGGAGCCGGAATTGTCGATCAGCAGGGTGACGATGGTGTCTTTGAACTCCTGCTCGCGCTCCACCTTGTAGCTGAGCGACTGGCCGGGGCTGACCACCACCCGCGCCAGCCGCGCTGCATCGAGCAGGCCTTCCTCCTGGTCGAAATCCCAGCTGCGGTTCTGTTGGGCCATCAGCCGCCGCTGGAGCCGGTTGGCGAGCCGGGTCACCACCCCGGCAAGGCCCGTCAGCTGGCTATCGAGATAGGCGCGCAGCCGGGTGAGCTCCTCGGGGTCGCACAGCTCGGAGGCCTCGACCGTCTCGTCGAATTGCTCGGTGTAGATCGTGTAGTCGAAGCTTTCGGGCAGATCGGTCCACGGGCGGTTGGCGCGGGAGGGGACCAGCCCCTCGTCGCCTTCGTCCTCGCCCTGCCCCTCGGAAAGCTCCTGCTCGCCATCGGTTTCCTGGCTGGAGCTGTCGCCGCTTTCGCCCTCTCCGCCATCACCGGAGGTCTGTTCCTGCGGGCGCTGCTCGACACCATCGGGCTGTTCTTCCTCTCCGGTGCTGTCGTCGGCGCCTTCCTCCTCGTCCTCGCCGTCCTCCGGCATCGCATCTTCGAGCGATTCGGCCGGGACGAGATCGAGGTGGCGCAGCATGTCGAGCGCGAGGGACTGGAAAGCGCGCTGGTCGTCCAGAGAACCGGCCAGCGCGGCGATGTCGCTCCCCGCGCGGCCCTCGATATGGGCGCGCACCAGCTCGACGCCCGGGCGCGCGCCTTGCGGGACGGGTTGCCCGCTCAGCCGCTCGCGCAGCATCAGCGCCAGTGCGCTGGGCAGCGGCACCTCGTCGGCATCCTTCGCCCGCATGATCGGGTCGGTGCGCAGCCGCTGATCGGTCGAGGCGGAGAGATTGGCGCGCATGCCGGCAAAGCGGGTCTCGCCCAGCGCCTCGTAGCGGACGCGCTCGATGGCATCGAAGCAGGCGCGCGCATCCGGCTCGGCCGGCGCGCCTCGGCGATGCAGTGCCTCGTCATGGTGGCGCAGCCGCAGCGCGAAGCTGTCCGCGAAGCCACGCGCCTCGCACGCCTGATCGGGCGGGAGCGAGCGCGCGGGCATCGGCACCTTCATCGCCCGGCCGTTCAGCGCCGGCGTGTCGGTGCTCCAGGCAACCTCCGCCTCGGGCTCGTGCGCGATCGCCCGCGCGGCCCCGGTCAGCGCCTCACGGAACCGATCAAGCGGGGTCTGTTCGGCCAACGCGCCCGCGCCCTCAGCTGGCGATCAGCAGCCGATCAGCCAATCGTCTGCCCGGTCTTGGCCCAATCGGCCAGAAAGCCTTCGAGGCCCTTGTCGGTCAGCACGTGATTGACCAGGCTCTTGATGACCTTGGCCGGCATGGTCGCCACATCGGCACCGATGCGGGCCGATTCCAGCACGTGGATCGGATGGCGGACGCTGGCGACCAGGATCTGCGTATCGAAGGCGTAATTGTCGTAGATTAGTCGGATGTCGCGGAGCAGCCCCATGCCGTCGAGCCCGTTGTCGTCGTGCCGGCCCACGAAGGGCGAGACGAAGGTGGCGCCGGCCTTGGCCGCCAGCAGCGCCTGGTTGGCGGAAAAGCACAGGGTGACGTTGACCATCGTGCCTTCGTCGCTCAGCGCCTTGCAGGTCTTCAGCCCTTCCAGCGTCAGCGGCACCTTGATGCAGACATTATCGGCGATTTTGCGTAGGTGCTCGGCCTCGCGCATCATCTCTTCATGGTCGAGCGCGAGCACCTCGGCCGAGACCGGCCCGGGCGTGAGTGCGCAGATCTCGCGCGTGACCTCGAGGAAGTTCTTGCCGCTTTTGTGGATCAGCGAGGGGTTGGTGGTCACACCATCGATCAGGCCGGCGGCGGCCAGTTCCTCGATCTCTGCGGTGTCGGCGGTGTCGACGAAGAATTTCATGCTCTTTCCCCGGGAAAAGCGGCGTTTGCGCTCGTCTCACGGGCCCGTATAGACCCGGCGATGATGCGCACAACCGGCTTTTCGGCGCCTTGGGCGGCGCCCTTGCGGGTTCTGCCGCTGCTCCTGACAGCGGCGCTTGCGGCGGGCGCGGTTCCGGCCCGGGCAGCCGAGGAGGATGTGCAAGGCTGGCTGGTGATGACCGGCACGGTCCCGCTCGGCCCGCAGACGAGTGCAACCCTGGAGCTGACCCCTCGATTCCGCGAGCAGGGTGATCAGCTGCAGTCGCGCGCATCGTTCGACCTGGCGCTGTCAGACCGCGCCAGCATCGGCGGCGGGGCCACCTACGTGGAATTCGCCGGCGGCCGCGAACTGCGCCCACACCAGCAGGTCGTGCTGCGGGCCGGACCGCTGTCCTTCCGCACACGGCTAGAGCAGCGCTTCCTCGAGGGCGCGCCGCGCGCGCAACTCCGCCTACGGCACAGAGCGGCGGCGAACCTCCCGCTCGGCGAGCGGACCATGCTGACCGGCTCGGGCGAGTTCTTCCACATCCTGCGGCCCGAACGCGCTGGGCAAGCGGCACGGGTGGAGCAATGGCGCGCCAGCTTGGCGGTGCAGCGCCGGCTTTCGGAACGGATCGCCGTCGGTCTGGGCTACCTGCTGATCCTTGCGCCCCGTTCGGGCGCGGCAGACCGCATCAGCCACGTGCCCCAGGCATCGCTGGTGTTCCGGCGCTGATCCCGGCTCACAGCACGGCACCGTAGGCTTATCTCCCGCTCAGGTGAGCAGCAGGAGGCTCACAGCAAGGCCTCGGCGCCGAAGATGGCACGCAGCATCGGATCGCCGGTGGCGGAGGGGTTGGCGCGAATGGCCGCCTCTTCCTGTGCGATCTGATCCCAGATCACGCCTTCGATCTGATTGCCCAGGGAGCGGGCCAGGCCGCCGGGGTCGACCCCGGTCATCCCCGCAATCAGTTCGCGCATCAGCGGGTCTTCGGCGATGCGCAGGGCCTGATCGACCTCCGGCACGAGCACGCCGAGCAGCTGCCCGCCCATCTCACCGCGCAGGAAGGCGGTGGCGGCGGTGGGGCCACCGCGGATCAGGTCGTAGGTATTGGCAAAGCCGATCGTGCGCACCGTATCGGCCACGAGGGGCGCCGCGCGGTACGAGGCATCGACGGCGATGTCGGCCACCGCGCCCTCAAGTCGCTGCTTGAACATCGCGGAACTGAGGATGCGCGAGAGCACGTCGCCGCGCCTGCCGATCATCCCGCCGAGGCCCAGTTGCGCCACCTGCTCGTCCCAGAAGCCGCCCGGCGCGGTCATGCGAACAAAAGCACGCTCGCTGGATAGCACCAACAGCCGGCGCACAGCTTCGGTCAGGCTGTAGGGCTGGCCATAACTGGCGCAGCCCGCGAGAGCGACGGTGCCGGACAGCGCCAGCGCTCCACCAAGGAATGCGCGGCGGCGCAGGATCGGGCTGTTCTGGACGGTGGGCATCGGCTCTCCAATTGCTTATTGGCCAGTTCCGTAATGGTCGCTTGCTGGAGCGAACGCTTCATCTATGGCCCGAGTTTCATGAACAGAGCCCGACTGCTGATCTTCAATGCCGCGCTCGGCCCGTTGGATTACCGCGTGCCCGAGGGGATGGTGGTCGTGCCCGGTCAGGTGGTCGCCGCGCCGTTGGGGCCGCGGCAGATCGTGGGCATCGTGTGGGAGGCCGATCGCCTCCCGGGCGAGCCGGTGCCGGATGCCAAGCTGCGCCCGCTGCTTGCCGTGCTGCCGGTGCCGCCGCTGAGGGCGGAGCTGCGCCGGCTGCTGGAGTGGACGGCGGACTATTATTGCGCCCCGCTCGCCGCCGTGGCGCGGATGGTGCTGGCGAGCGGTGGCGCGCTGCACGGCCCCTCCACCACCACCGAGTACCGGCTGACCGGCGCGTTGCCAGGGCGCTCGACCCCGCAGCGCGAGCAGGCGCTGGCTGCGCTTGAAGGCGAGCAGGCGACGATCCGCGAACTCTCCGCACAAGCGAGGGTGAGCGAAGGCGTGCTGCGCGGTCTGGTGAACGAGGGCGTGCTGGAGCCGGTCATCGTAGATTGCGACCGGCCCTACCGGTCCGCCGACCCGGGCTTCGCCCAGCCCACGCTCACCCCTGACCAGCAGGAGGCCGCGGACCGGCTGGTGGAGGCGGTGCGGGCGGAGCGCTTCGCCCCGTTCCTGATCGACGGCGTCACCGGATCCGGCAAGACCGAGACCTATTTCGAAGCCATCGCCGAAGCTTTGCGCAAGAGGCGGCAGACGCTCGTCCTGCTGCCCGAGATCGCGCTGACCGAAGCCTTCCTCAAGCGCTTCGAAGAGCGCTTTGGCGTGCCACCGGTGGTGTGGCACAGCTCGCTTAAATCCACCGAACGCCGCCGCGCCTGGCGAGCCATCGCCAAGGGTCCGCAGGAGGGCGGCGCGCAGGTGGTGGTGGGAGCCAGATCGGCGCTCTTCCTGCCCTATGCCGCGCTCGGTTTGATCGTGGTCGACGAGGCGCACGAGGTCAGCTTCAAACAGGACGAGGGGGTGCGCTACAATGCGCGAGACGTGGCGGTGATGCGCGCCCGGTTCGAAGGGCTGCCTGTGGTGCTCGCCAGCGCCACTCCGGCGCTCGAAAGCCTGCAGATGGCCGAGGCCGGGGTGTATGAAAAGCTGGTGCTGCCCAGCCGCTTTGGCGGCGCGCAGCTGCCCTCGATTGATACGGTCGACCTGACGCAGGAGAAGCCCGGCTCCGGCCGCTGGCTCTCCCCGCCGCTGGTTACCGGGATCGAGCAGCGGCTGGCACGCGGCGAGCAATCGCTGCTGTTCCTGAACCGGCGCGGTTATGCGCCGCTCACCTTGTGCCGCAATTGCGGTTATCGCTTCCAGTGCCCCAATTGCAGCGCCTGGCTGGTCGAGCACCGCCTTTCGAGCCGCCTCGCCTGCCACCATTGCGGGCACGAGACCGCCCCGCCCGCCACCTGCCCCGATTGCGGGGAACCCGATTGCCTCGTCGCCTGCGGCCCGGGCGTGGAGCGCATCGCGGACGAGGTGGCCGAGCTGTTCCCCGATGCGCGGCTGGCGGTCGCAACTTCCGATACGCTCGGTTCCCCCGAACGAGCCGCGCAATTCATCGCCGAGGTGGAGGCGGGCGCGATTGACGTGATCGTGGGCACCCAGCTGGTGACGAAGGGCTTCCACTTCCCCGAACTCACGCTGGTGGGCGTGGTCGATGCGGATCTGGGCCTCGAGGGCGGAGACCTGCGCGCGGCCGAGCGCACTTACCAGCAGGTCGCGCAGGTGGCGGGCCGTGCGGGCCGCGGCGCCAAGCCGGGCGAGGTGCTGATCCAGACGCGTCACCCCAATGCGCCGGTCATCGTCGCGCTGGCCGCCGGCGACCGCGACGCCTTCTACGCCGCCGAGACCGAAGCGCGCCGCCACGCGCAGGCCCCGCCCTTCGGCCGCTGGGCGGCGATCATCGTCTCCTCCGAAGACGATGCCGAGGCGCGCGAGGCCGCCCGCCAGCTGGGTGCGACCCGGCCCGATCTGCCCGATGTCGAGGTGCTCGGCCCCGCGCCGGCACCGATGGCGCTGCTGCGCGGCCGCCATCGCCACCGGCTGCTGCTCAACGCCCGCCGCAGCGCCGAGTTGCAGCAGGTAATCCGCGAGTGGCTGGGCGCTCTCCGCTTCCCGCAGGGCGTGCGGGTGAGCGTGGACATCGATCCCTACAGCTTTGTCTGATCCCGGGAGCTGGCCCAGGGAGCAGACAGGCCGCCCGATCATTCCCCACCCGATGCCCCAAGCCATCCTCGTGCCGATCCTCGGCGACCAGCTGACCCGCTCTCTCGCCAGCCTCGACGGCTGCGAACCGGCCGATACCATCGTGCTGTTCATGGAGGTGCGCGAAGAGACCACCTATGTGAAGCACCACAAGGCCAAGATCGCCCTGATCCTTTCCGCCATGCGCCACTTTGCCGCCGAGCTGGAGGCGGAGGGTTGGCAGGTGGATTACGTCCGGCTGCTCGATCCGCAGAACACCGGCAGCTTCGCCGGTGAAATCGCGCGCGCCGCCAAGCGCCATTCGGCCAGCGCGGTGCGAATCGTGGAGCCGGGCGAATGGCGAGTGATGGAGGATCTTCGGGCGCTCGCGGCCCGGCTGCCGGTGTCGCTGGAGATCCTGCCGGACGATCGCTTCGTCAGCTCAATCCCTGAGTTCCTCGGCTGGGCGCAGGGTCGGCGCGAGCTGCGGATGGAGTTCTTTTACAGGCTGATGCGCGAGAAAACAGGGTTGTTGATGGACGGCAAGAAGCCCGAAGGTGGCCGTTGGAATTACGACAAGGACAACCGCGCGCCTCCCTCTGCCCGCATGAACCCCGTGCCCGTTCCGCGTTTCACGCCCGATGCCGTGACGCAGGAGGTAATCGCGCTGGTCGAGGCCGAGTTTGCCAGCCATTTCGGTTCAGTAGAGCGTTTCGGCTGGCCGGTGACCGCCGGCGAGGCGCAGCAGGCCGCCAACGCCTTTATGGCCGAGCGCCTGCTGCAGTTCGGCACCTGGCAAGACGCGATGGTGCATGGCGAGGACGAGCTGTTCCACTCGCTGCTCTCCACCTCGATCAATCTCGGCCTGCTCGATCCGCTCGATCTGTGCCGCCGGGCGGAGGCCGAGTACCGCGAAGGGCGGGCGCCATTGAACGCGGTCGAGGGGTTCATCCGCCAGATCGTCGGCTGGCGCGAGTTCATCCGGGGCATGTACTGGCTGCAGATGCCGCAGCTGCGCGAGGCAAATGCGCTGGAGGCGACGCTACCGCTGCCGCAATTCTACTGGACCGGCGAGACGCAGATGCGCTGCATGGCCGATTGCGTTCGCTCCACCCGCGAGAACGCGCATGCGCATCATATCCAGCGGCTGATGGTGTTGGGCAATTTCGCGCTGATCGCCGGAATTCGCCCGCAGGAGCTGGAAGACTGGTTCCTGGTGGTCTACGCCGATGCTTACGAATGGGTCGAGCTGCCCAACGTCGCGGCGATGTCGCTGTTCGCCGATGGCGGCACCCTGGCCAGCAAGCCCTATGCGGCCAGCGGCAATTACATCAACAAGATGTCGAATTATTGCGGCCAGTGCCGCTACGACGTGAAGCAGAAGACAGGACCCGATGCCTGCCCGTTCAATCCGCTCTACTGGCACTTCATGGTGAAAAACCGCAAGCGCCTGGAGACCAACATGCGCATCAACCGCATCTACGGCACCTGGGACAAGATGAGCGAGAGCCGGCGCAGCGAATATCTGCAGAGCGCAGAGCAGGTTCTCGAAAGTCTCGAACCGCAGGACCCGCGCTGGGTCCACGACTGAGCCAGCTTTCCGCCCTTCGATCGAACAAAGAAAAAATGCTGCGCGAGTTCAGGCGACGCCTCTTCCGCGCAGATCCGCGCGACGGGACTCTATCGTGAATATCCCGTCGCCCAGACTCGACTTAAATCCAGAATCCGCCGCCACGGGGAGACCTGCCCTCGCGGGCAACACCTCCCCGCCACATGCCGGATCAGGCGAGAGGCGGCTGCGTCGCCCTATTGTTAGCTGCCATGCCCTGATTGCGGGTCGAACTGTGCCCGCCGTGACGATAGAGGATTTCCTCGGCTGCTTCGGGCGTGATCGTGCTGTTGCCGTCGACCGAGACGAACACGCCGCCCTCGCCCATCCGCTCGCCGTAATAGTCGGCGTCCTCGTCGCTGACGCCGTGATCCTTGAGCGCCTCGTTTAGGGTTCCGGCTGCCGCGCCGGCTGCCGCGCCAATGCCCATCGCGCCGGGAACGGCTGCCGCAGCGATCGCACCGACGGCAGCGAACGGGCCGACGCCAGGAATTGCCAGCATGGCGATACCCAGGCCCGCACCGAGCGCGCCGCCACCGAAGATGCCACGCAGAATATTGGTGTTGTCGTCATCGCCGTCTGCATCGTCATTGATCCCATCGGTCGCGCTGCCCTCATGGCGGGCCACGACGGAGAGCGAATTGTCCGAAACACCCGCCTCGCGAAGCGACGCGATCGCCCGTTGCGCTTCATCGTGGCTGTCGAATATCGCCGATACCGTTCTGTTCATCTTTATTTCTCCGCAAAGCGTTTGTCGTCATTCCAACAACAGCGCGCACCCCTCCGGCGTTCCGCATTTCGTCGCACAGCTGGACGATTGCATCGTTTCGCGGCGGGTAGGATCGGCGGCCTCGGTTGAGCCGGGCAATGGCGGCTGAATTGCGCCTGTCTCGAACCGAGTGCGAATTCCATTGTTCGCTTCGCACCCGAGGCCGTTGGGCCTCGGCGATGGTGTTCCACGGCCTTGCCGCTAACCTCCCTGCTCCCGGCGCAGCAATTCCCGCTTGATCTCGGTGCCGTAGGCATAGCCGCCAAGCGCGCCGCCGCTGCGCACCACCCGGTGGCACGGGATCAGCACCGCCACGCCGTTCGCCCCATTGGCGCTGCCCGCCGCCCTTACTGCGCGCGGGTTGCCGGCGGCGGCGGCGATTTGCGCGTAGGAGCGGGTCTCGCCTCGCGGGATCTGGCGCAGCTGCGCCCAGACGCGTTCCTGGAAGGCGGTGCCCCGCACGTCCAGCGGAATTTCGTGCGCCTGCCCGGGCTGCTCGACCGCGGCGACCACGCGCGCCAGCAGCGCGGCAAAGGCCTCTCCACCCTCGGCCAGTTCGGCCCGCGGGAAACGGCGGGCGAGATCCTCGGGCCCTTCGGCGAAAGAGAGGCGGCACACACCTGTCGCGGTCGCGGCGACCAGCATCGGGCCGAGGCTGGTGGAGACCACCGCCCATTCGATCCGCACACCCGCGCCCCCGCGCGCCCAGGCGCTCGGCGCCATGCCCAGGCGGTCTCCGACCGATTCGTAGAACCGGCTTGGGCTCGCGAACCCGGCTTCGTAGAGCGCCGGCGTCACCGCGCCCTCCGCGGTCAGCGCCTCGCACGCCCGCTCGGCCCGCAGCGCCCTTGCATAGGCAGCAGGCGAAAGGCCTGTGGCGCGGGTGAACAACCGCTGCAAATGGCTCGGCGAATAGCCCACTCCTGCCGCCAGTTCCGCCAGTGGGATCGGCCCGTCCGCCGCGCGGATCGCCGCCATCGCGCCAGCCAGAGCCTCCGAATCGCGCGGCAGCTCGTCGGGTCGGCAGCGCAGGCACGCCCGCAACCCTGCCGCCCGCGCCGCAACTCCATCCGCGAAGAAACGCACGTTGGCGCGGGCCGGGTGGCGCGCGGCGCAGGAGGGGCGGCAATAGATCCCGGTCGAGAGCACTCCGGTCACGAAGCGCCCGTCAAAGCTCCGGTCCCGCCGGTGCACCGCGGACCAGGCCTCCTCAGCATCGATGGTCTGTGCCGTGCTCACGCTTCGTCCCTCTCGATCCGCGCGGCGAAGCAGCCAGCTGCGGCGTTGTGGGCATCGATATAGAGGATGTGTCCGCCAGCCAGAAGTGCGCGGATCGCCGCATCGGCCTCGCCCGGCTGCACGAGTGCGCAACCGGCCAGCATTCCCTCCGCCGTGAACCCTCGCAGAGAGAGCACCCGCCCTTCAAATACCGACAGTGTTCGATCTCTACAGAGCGCCGCTTCGCGCGCCTGTTCACGAACGAAGATCGCAACCCCGGCGCGAAACGGTGAATCCACCGCATGATGCGTGTGATGCACCAGCAGCAGGCGCTCGCCCACCTGCGCCTCCTCCAGGCTCACCCGGCATGGAAAGCCGTGATCGAGCCGCGCGCGGCGCGCTGCGAGGGCGTCCTCGTCGAGAGCAAAGAGAGGGGCAAACGGCTCGGGGTCCAGCCCGGCGATCCGATAGGTCATGGCGAGTTCCTTTCGCGACCACCCCTAGCGCCCTTCAGCCCCAAGCCGCTTCCCGCCGCTTGCGCTGAAACCCCAGGCGCGCGAGAAGCGGGCTCCGTGGCCACCCCCAAGATCCTCACCCTCGCCCTGCGCCTGCTCGCGACACTCGCGCTGCTCGCGCCTGCCGCCGCGCCGCTCCCTGCGCTGGCAGAGCCGGCCGACATCGATGCCGCGGCGCGCGGCGTGGTGCGCGTGGTGGTGATCTCGCGCGATGGCGAATCGATGACCCCTCTATCGCACGGTAGCGGCTTCGCGGTGGCGCCCGAGCGCGTGGTCACGAACGCCCATGTCGTGCGCCAGGCGCAGCAGGACCCTTCGCTGTCGCTCGGCATCGTGCCCTCGGATGGTGAGGATGCGGTCTATGCCCGCGTGATCGCCGTGTCCGACCGCAACGATCTGGCATTGCTGGCCACCACCGCACCGATGAACCTCAACCCGCTGACCATCGCCGGCAATCCCGACGCCCAGGCGAGGGTGGTCACCGCGGTGGGCTATCCGATGAATGTCGATCGCGCGCAGGGCCTTGCCATCGCCGACCTGTTCCGCGCCCAGCCGCCTGTCAAAAGCACGGGCTTCCTTTCGGGAAGCCGGCCCTCGCGCGACTTTGATTCGCTGCTCCACACCGCGCCGCTGGCGCGGGGCAACAGCGGTGGCCCGCTGCTCGATGAATGCGGCCGCGTGCTCGGCGTCAACAGCTTCGGTGCGGAGACCGGCAGCGCCGATGCCGAGTTCTTCTTCGCCGTTTCCACCCGCGAATTGCTGCCGTTTCTGCGCGCCAACGACATTGCCCCGCCCATCAACAGCCTGCCGTGCCGCAGCCTGGCCGAACTCGACGCGGAGGAGCGCGCGCGCACCGAACGCGCGCAAATGGTCGCCCGAAGCCGCGCTGAAGAGGATGCGCAGGCCGGCGCCCAGCGGCGCGCTGACTCGCGGCGCAGCATGGAATTCGCTGTCCTGGCAGAGCGGGAGAACGGCATGGCGCTGGCCTTCCTGCTGCTGCTCGTGAGCGCAGGTGCCGGGGGCTATGCGCTGCTCGCCCGCACCCACGAAGCACCGGGCGAGGAGGACCTTGAGGACGATGACGAGCCGCCGCGCGCCATTATCATCGCCACCTGGGTGGCAGTGCTGGCGCTCAGCGGCGCTGCCGCGGCCTGGCTGCTACGCCCCGGTTTCGACGAGATCGACAACCGGCTCGACGAACAGCTCCAGCGCGAAATCTCCGCAGACGGCGCGGCGCAGGCCGACGGCGTCGATTCCGGGCGCTTCGCTTGTGTGCTCGATCCCGAGCGCAGCCGGGTGACCGGCGCCCCGGCACAGGACATCGCGATTGCCTGGAGCGCGCAGGGCTGCGTATCGGAGCGCACCCAATATGCGCCGGCCGATGGCAATTGGACGCGCGTGTTCGTGCCGGCGGAGGAGGCGGTGGTTTCGGTCAACCGCTTCGCCCCGCAAACGCGGGAATACCGAGTGGAGCGCTATCTGCTTGGCCGCGAGACGCTCGGCCAAGCGCGTGCTGCACGCGGCGAGTACGAGGCGCCTGCCTGCGGCGCCGACCCGCAGGCGCTCGGCCAGTTCGCCGTCCGACAACAGGCGGTGCTCGCCGTCTTGCCCGCCAGCCCCAATGAGCGGCTGGTCTATCGCTGCACCCCCGCGGGCTAGGCTCAGGACCCATTGATCTGAGCGTGGCGATCTGATTCAGGCTCCGCAAGGAGACTGAGCATGA
>LXQI01000027.1:0-12627 GCA_001683845.1 Erythrobacter sp. ANT-B3C2
GTCGCTCATGCTCAGTCTCCTTGCGGAGCCTGAATCAGATCGCCACGCTCAGATCAATGGGTCCTGAGGCTAAGATCAAAACCCACGTCCGGTCAGCGCGGATGGCGCCTCTGCGATCGACAATGTGGTGCTGAACCAAGCGGTCTCGGCTATTCCCGAGCCAACCTCATGGGCGACGATCATCATCGGCTGCGGCGCGGTCGGCGCGCCGATGCGTCCGCCAGCGGGTGCGGGTCAGCTTTGCAGAGCTGCCGGCGGGGCTGGTTTGAAACCCAAGCCAGCCTCGCACGCGGCACCCGCGTGGCCGGCTTATGTTTAGCCAAGCTTAAGGCTCCGCTGTTGATAGTGCCGCGCTGAACGCTGCCCTTAAGGTCTGGACGGCCGCGGGAAGAAAACGGACTAGTCCTACGTTGCGCGCGTTTCATCTCGCTCCGCGCAGCTTGTCGGCAAGCCTCAATGCGGAATCGAGCACCAGCCCGTAGACGAGATGCGCGGCGAACCCACGCGCGTGAGCCTGCCACGGATACGCGCTCGGCTTGGCAGAAAGCCCCGCTACGGCATTCATACCTTCGTCCTGCACAATAAACAGTCCCAGACCGAAGAGCGATCCGCGCCCTGCAGCCAACCCGGGCACTGTCCTTCGCAAGGCGCCATAAAGCGCGCCGGGCACGATACCGATCGAATAGTGAACCGCTTGACCAGCGGCATTGTTGTCCTTCCGCTCCGGATTGAAGCCTAGTGCTTCGGCGCTATTGTTCGCCAGCACCTGGGCAGGTGCAGCCCGGTCCGGCCTTACAGCCCGCGTGCGCCTGCGAGCCTCGGGGTCTTCATGTTCGAAGTTGAACCAGTCCACCCGGTCCATCACCCATACCGCCGCCGCGCCCGCTGCGGCTCCGATCAACGTATCCACAAGCATACTGCTGCTGTTATCGGCCATGGCTCTCTACCTCTTTAGCACCACTCCCGAACGGAGGCGTAGAGGGGTCGTTCCGAATGCCGTGGTAAGCCCGAGCAAGAGGCTTGGTCCTGGCTAGGGGTCCATGTCACTCGTGGCCGCCCCCAAGCGGAAAAGCGAACCCTATGGATCTCCCTCCTCATCCAGTTAGTTGTTCAGCGGCTTGGAAGCGCCCCGAAGATCTCCACCGTAGCTCTCTCGACTTCAAACTGCAGAGGCCCGGTTCGGGGTCACACCAAACGGTCCACACAGCGTCCGCTCGGCTTGGCCCTCGCCGAAAGCCCGCGGTGGTTCCTTGAAACCGATTGATTTTGCGCCGCTTTTTTCTTGACTCCCGAAGTCCCCAAGTAAACACTCTCTCCCAAGACGACTCGAAATTTCTTGTAACAAAGATGACTTCGAGCGTCGCAACTGTCACATTAAAGCCTGCCGATCGGCAGATGGAGGAAACGATGCTTGCTCGTAAAGCAGCGGTTGTGGTTGCGTGCTTTTCTTCTGCACTCGTGGCCAATACGGCAGCAGCACAGGTCGGCTGTTGGTATCCGAACGAGGCCAAGGCTGCACAGATGATGCAGCTCAACACGAAAATGATGGTGGGGGCTCTTCATTGTCGCGAGAAGACGTCGCAAATTATCGACGATTACAACACCTTCGTTACCGGACATCGCGACATGCTGGAGGCCCATCACACGATCCTCCAGAATCGCTTTGATCGCGAAGGAAGCACTCGCAAGGGCTCGCTCAACTACGGCGACTTCGTCACGACGGCGGCCAACCAGCACTCCGCCGATCCGTCCGCGCGTGATGCCGCCGATTGTGCGACCATCGTCGCGCTTGTCCGGATGGCCTCGACCATGTCGGAAAGCGACCTGCTGATGTTGGCGCAATCAATGACCAAGGCGCCGGCCAGTGGGCCCTGCCGCTCGTCGCGCTACTCGTTCGATGAGGAGCCTGGCGCTACCGGCCCCGCGCGGGACAATGAGATCGCGCAAGCCCTCGCCGAACGCCAGCCTTGGGAGCCACTGGCCCCGGTCGCGGCAAGGAAAGATCCGGTGCCCACGATGTACACCAACGAGGGGCCGCCCGCGGGGCTCCCAACCGGAGCCAGCGCGCTCGCCGAAGAGAGAGCGGCAGTGGCGCAGGTGGCCCCGGAGGCGGTGACCCAGACCCCCGCCAGCGCTCCGGCAACGGACGGCGCCGTGCTCCAGGCCGCAGTCGCGGCGCTCCAGGCTGCCACCGCGGCCCTGCAAATGGCCATGCAGACCCAGCCCGGAACCTAGCCCCGTCTCTGGCTGCCACCTCTTCTCCGGATTAGGGGCCGCCTTGGTGGAAGGAGCTCCCCTGCCGGCAAGCTAACCGGGGTGCGGCGGGTAACATCGCGCTGTAGAACTGGGCATCAAGCGCCCGCTCTACAGCCGCTTTGTTCGACACCTGACGGTAAGGCAACCTATGATCTTCCCTCGGTTCGGTGGACAATGATGATAGCTCTGTGGAGCTAGGAGGTGTTTTGATAGCGAGTACGATGAAGCGTTGGGATCACGGACGAGTTTAACTAGGAGGCGGTCGCGCTTTGGAGACAGGCGGGCGCCCGCAGACTGAGGTGACGGGCGAGCTGGGATTGCGCCGACGAGGCTGCTCGGTGGCAGCGTAAGTTGGAGGAGGGTGGGTGCCCGCGAGCCCGGCGGCGAAGCTGCCAGTATTGCCGATGCATCGCCGCCGGATCTAGCGTCCGAAAGCGCGCGGCTGCGCCGTGAGTTGGATCGGGCGGCGGATGGAGCGCGACATATTAGAAAAAAGAGCGATTGGATCTTTTTGCAAACACATGCCTCTTCGGCGTCGGTTCATCCGCGACATCCTGCGCAGCCACACGGCTATAGAGTTCAGTGTTTCGCCTGCCGATGCATTCTTTGGCATACTTGTAATCGAGGCCACTGACCGATCCAAACAACCCGCCAGGGCAACCGCAATGAATGCGCAGGGCCATCTCGTTTTTCGGCCTCTCGCTTGTCTCCGCCTTCACCACCAGCTCGCCAATCGCCTTCTACCGCCGCGTCTTAGTCGCCCGGGTTGGCGATCCGCCGCTGCCAGCACACCGCGCCCGCCCGGTCGAGCACAACAGCCTCGATCTTGCTCCCGCCGAAATCGATCCCAGGCGCCAGCCGTTCGGCGCGCGGAGCACCCGCCCTCTCTGAAGCCATCTGCAACAGCGCGTCCCCATCCCACGCCGGCTCGCCACCGCCTCAACCCTGCTGCGCCAAACCCTCCCCCGCCTCACAGCCCAGCCGCCGCCAACACCCTCAGAACGCCGCGATCCCCGTAATCGCCCGTCCGAGGATCAGCGCATGCACATCGTGCGTGCCCTCATAGGTGTTCACCGTTTCCAAGTTCATCAAATGGCGCATCACCGGATACTCGCCGGAAATGCCGTTGCCCCCATGCATGTCGCGCGCGGCGCGGGCGATCTCCAGCGCCTTGCCGGCATTGTTGCGCTTCAGCAGCGAGATCATCTCGGGCGCGAACCGCCCCTCGTCCATCAACCGCCCCACCCGCAGCGCCGCCTGCAGCCCCAGCGCGATCTCGGTTTCCATGTCCGCCAGCTTCTTCTGGAACAGCTGCGTGCCCGCCAGTGGACGGCCGAATTGCTTGCGGTCCAGCCCATATTGCCGCGCCGCGTGGAAGCAGGCCTCCGCCGCACCCATCGTGCCCCAGCCGATGCCGTAGCGCGCGCGGTTGAGGCAGCCGAACGGCCCCTTCAGCCCTGCCACTCCCGGCAGCAGCGCCTCCTCGCCCACTTCCACGTCCTCCAGCACGATCATGCCGGTGACGGAGGCGCGCAGGCTCAGCTTGCCACCCAGCTTGGGCGCGGAAAGCCCCTTGGTGCCCTTCTCCAGCACGAAACCGCGGATCGCCCCCTCATGCGCATCGCTCTTCGCCCACACGATGAACACATCGGCGAAGGGCGAGTTGGTGATCCAGGTCTTGCTGCCGTTCAGCCGATAGCCGCCGCCGTCGAGAGGCGTCGCCCGGGTGGCCATCCCGCCGGGGTCGGAGCCGGCATCGGGCTCGGTCAGGCCGAAGCAGCCGATCCACTCGCCGCTCGCCAGCTTGGGCAAGTAGCGCTGCTGCTGCGCCAGCGTGCCATAGGCATGGATCGGAAACATCACGAGGCTCGATTGGACGCTCATCATCGAGCGGTAGCCCGAATCCACCCGCTCCACTTCGCGCGCGACCAGCCCGTAGGCGACATAGCCCGCGCCCGCGCCGCCGAACTCCTCCGGAATGGTCGGCCCCAGCAGCCCCAGCGCGCCCATCTCGCGGAAGATCTCCGGATCGCACTCCTCGCGGTCGAAGGCCTCCACCACGCGCGGGGCCAACTGGCCTTGTGCGTAATCGTGCGCCGCATCGCGCACCATCCGCTCCTCGTCGGTCAGCTGCGAATCGATCAGCAATGCGTCGGCCCAGTCGAATGTCTGCATGTCGTCTCCTTGCTCCGGGAAGGGGAAGCGGGCCGGAGCCTCCGCGTCAAGATGCAGCGACGAGAACCTGCCCGGTTGGCTCCGGCGCGCAGGCATGGCTATGGGGGACAAAACGATTCCAGGAGATACCAGATGCAAGGCTTCGATTTCGCCCTCGGCGAGACGGCGGACATGATCCGCGAGACCACGCGGCGCTTCGCAGCCGAGCAGATCGCGCCGCTTGCCGCGCGGATCGATGCGGAAGACTGGTTTCCGGAAGCGCTGTGGCCGCAGATGGGCGAGCTGGGCCTGCACGGCATCACCGTTGCCGAAGAGGATGGCGGGCTGGGTCTCGGCTATCTCGATCACGTGGTCGCCTGCGAGGAGGTCAGCCGTGCCTCGGGCTCGGTCGGCCTGTCCTATGGCGCGCATTCGAACCTGTGCATCAACCAGATCGCCCGCTGGGGCAGCCCCGAGCAAAAGGCCAAGTACCTTCCCGGCCTGATCTCGGGCGAGCATGTCGGCTCGCTCGCCATGTCGGAAGCGGGCGCCGGGTCGGACGTGGTCTCGATGAAGCTGCGCGCCGAGGCGGGCGAGGGCGGCTACGTGCTCAACGGCACCAAGTTCTGGATCACCAACGCCGCCTATGCGGAAACGCTGGTGGTCTACGCGAAGACCGGCGAAGGTTCGCGCGGGATCACCGCCTTCGTGATCGAACGTGGGATGCCCGGCTTCTCCATCGGCCAGAAGATCGACAAGATCGGCATGCGCGGCTCGCCCACTTCGGAACTGGTGTTCGACGATTGCCGCGTTCCCGCCGAAAATGTGCTGGGTGAGGTGAACGGCGGCGTCGGCATCCTGATGAGCGGCCTCGATTACGAGCGCGCGGTGCTCGCCGGGGTGCAGCTGGGCATCATGCAGGCCTGCCTCGATACGGTGATCCCCTATGTCCGCGAGCGGAAGCAATTCGGCCAGCCGATCGGCCAGTTCCAGCTGATCCAGGCCAAGGTGGCGGACATGTATGTCGCGCTCAATTCCGCGCGCGCCTATGTCTATGCGGTGGCGCGCGCCTGCGATGCGGGCAAGACCACCCGCTTCGATGCCGCCGGCGCGATCCTGCTGGCGAGCGAGAATGCGGTGAAGGTGGCGCTGGAGGCGATCCAGGCGCTGGGCGGCGCGGGCTACACCACCGATTGGCCGGTGGAACGCTATTTGCGCGATGCCAAGCTGCTCGATATCGGCGCTGGCACCAACGAGATCCGCCGCATCCTGATCGGGCGCGAGCTGATCGGCGCGCCTGAGCGCGTGGCGCAATGAGCGCACCCGTTCTCGACACCAAGCTCACGCGTGAAAGCGAGGCTTTTCAGGCGAATATCGCGCACAATTGCGCCCTTGCCGAAGAGCTGCGCGAGCGCGTCGCCAATGCGGCGCTGGGTGGCACCGAGCGCTCCCGCCAGCGCCACACCGAACGCGGCAAGCTGCTCCCGCGCGATCGGGTCGAGCGGCTGCTCGATGCGGGTTCCGCCTTCCTCGAGATCGGCCAGTTGGCGGCGAACGGCCTCTATGGCGACGAGGTGCCCGGTGCCGGCGTGATCGCCGGCATCGGCCGGGTCTCGGGTCGCCCGGTGATGATCGTGTGCAACGATGCCACGGTGAAGGGCGGCACCTATTATCCGCTCACCGTGAAGAAGCACCTGCGCGCACAGGAGATCGCCGAGGCGAACCGGCTACCCTGCATCTACCTCGTCGATTCCGGCGGCGCCAACCTGCCGCACCAGGCCGAGGTCTTCCCGGACCGCGACCATTTCGGCCGCATCTTCTTCAACCAGGCCAACATGTCCGCGCTGCAAATCCCGCAGATCGCCTGCGTGATGGGCAGCTGCACCGCCGGCGGCGCCTATG
Organism: Erythrobacter sp. ANT-B3C2; assembly: GCA_001683845.1. GTDB lineage: Bacteria > Pseudomonadota > Alphaproteobacteria > Sphingomonadales > Sphingomonadaceae > Croceibacterium. The sequence goes on from LXQI01000027.1 coordinate 6,313, forward strand.
TTCCGGCGATGAGCGACGAAAGCGTGATCGTCCGCAACCAGGGCACCATCTTCCTCGCCGGCCCCCCACTGGTGAAGGCGGCGACCGGCGAGGTGATCTCGGCCGAAGAGCTGGGCGGGGCGGAAACGCACGGCCGCAAATCCGGCGTGGTGGACCACGTGGCCGAGAATGACGAACACGCGCTCACCATCGTGCGCGATATCGTCTCCACCCTGCCGCTGCCGCCCGAACCCGACATCAACCTCGCCGATCCGCGCCCGCCCCTCTACCCGGCAGAGGATCTCTACGGCATCGTGCCACAGGACGTGCGCGCGCCCTACGATGTGCGCGAGGTGATCGCCCGGCTGGTCGATGCATCCGAGTTCCACGAGTTCAAGGCGCTGTTCGGCACCACGCTGGTGTGCGGCTTCGCCCATATCCACGGACAACCCGTGGCGATCCTTGCCAACAACGGCGTGCTGTTCTCCGAAAGCGCACAGAAGGGCGCGCATTTCATCCAGCTGGCCTGCCAGCGCCGGGTGCCGCTGCTGTTCCTGCAGAACATCTCGGGCTTCATGGTTGGCGGCCGGTACGAGGCGGAGGGGATCGCCAAGCATGGCGCCAAATTGGTCACCGCCGTTGCCACCGCCTCGGTGCCCAAGATCACGGTGCTGATCGGTGGCAGCTTCGGCGCGGGCAATTACGGCATGTGCGGCCGCGCCTACAGCCCCCGCTTCCTGTTCAGCTGGCCCAATGCGCGCATCAGCGTGATGGGCGGCGAACAGGCCGCCAGCGTCCTCGCCACCGTCCATCGCGACGCGGAAAGCTGGACCGACGAGCAGGCCGAAGTCTTCAAGGCGCCCATCCGCCAGACCTACGAGGATGAGGGCAACCCCTACTACGCCACCGCGCGATTGTGGGACGATGGCATCGTTGACCCGGTGCAGACGCGCGACGTGCTCGGCCTGGCGCTCGCCGCCTGCCTCAACGCGCCAGTAGAGGAGGCGCCCCGCTTCGGGGTGTTCCGGATGTGAGCGGCATGATGAAATCCCTCCTCATCGCCAATCGCGGCGAGATCGCCTGCCGGGTGATCCGCACCGCGCGCCGGCTCGGCATCCGCACCGTGGCGGTGTTTTCCGAGGCCGATGCAACCGCCTTGCACGTGCGTTTGGCCGACGATGCAGTGCCCATCGGCCCCGCTGTGGCGCGTGAATCATACCTTGTAAGCGAGAAAATCATCGCTGCCGCGCACAGCTCCGGGGCCGAGGCGATCCACCCCGGTTACGGCTTCCTGTCGGAGAACGCCGGTTTCGCCGAAGCCGTGCAGGCAGCAGGACTGGTGTGGGTCGGCCCCAGTCCCGAGAGCATCCGGGCAATGGGCCTGAAGGATGCCGCCAAGGCCCGAATGATCGCCGCCGGTGTGCCGGTGACGCCCGGTTATCTGGGCGAGGACCAATCGCCCGAACGCCTTCAGGCCGAGGCCGATGCGATCGGTTACCCCGTGCTGATCAAGGCGGTGGCGGGCGGCGGTGGCAAGGGAATGCGCCGGGTCGAAGGGGCCGGTGACTTCGCCGATGCGCTGCAATCCTGCCGGCGCGAGGCGGCCGCCTCCTTCGGCGACGATCGCGTGCTGATCGAGAAATACATCCTCTCACCCCGCCACATCGAGGTGCAGGTGTTCGGCGACAAGCACGGCGACGTGGTGCATTTGTTCGAACGCGATTGCTCGCTCCAGCGCCGGCACCAGAAGGTCATCGAGGAAGCGCCCGCACCCGGGATGGACGCCGCCACCCGCCAACAGGTGTGCGCCGCCGCAGTTCGCGCCGCCGAGGCGGTCGACTATGTCGGCGCGGGCACGGTCGAGTTCATCGCCGATGCCTCCCAGGGCCTCAGTGCAGACCGCATCTGGTTCATGGAGATGAACACTCGCCTGCAGGTCGAGCATCCGGTGACCGAGGCGATCACCGGTGTCGATCTGGTCGAATGGCAGCTGCGTATCGCCAGCGGAGAGCCTCTGCCTCGGCGACAGGAGCAGCTGGCGATTGACGGCTGGGCGATGGAAGCCCGGCTCTATGCGGAAGACCCGCGAAAGGGTTTCCTTCCCTCCACCGGCACGCTGGAGGTCTTCGAGCTTGAGGGCCAGGCGCGGATCGACACCGGGGTGGAGCAGGGCGCAGTAATCTCTCCTTTCTACGATCCGATGATCGCTAAGGTCATCACCCACGCCGACACTCGCGACGAGGCGCGCGAGCAGCTTGCGGAGGTGCTAGAAGAGGCGGTGATCTGGCCGGTGCGGACCAATGCGGGCTTCCTGGTGCAGGCGCTGCGTCAGCCCGAGTTCGCCGCCGGCACGATGGACACCGGCCTGATCGCACGCGAGGGCGAGGCGCTGATGCCGCCCGAGCGGCCGAGCGAGGATGCGCTGCGCGAGGCCGCGGGCGCGTTGGTTGGCGAGCGGCGGCTGGCAGGTTTCCGCCTGAACGCTCCGCCGCGGCGCACCGCCAGCTTCCTGCTCGACGGTGCTGCGATCGAAGTCGTTGGCTCGCAGCCCGAGGACGAGGGCGCTGAGGCCGTGCTGATCTCCGAGGCCGGGCAGACGTGGGAACTGCGGCACTGGCGCATCACCGGTACCGGCGCGGGCGGGGCGGGGGACGGCGCGATCCTCTCGCCCATGCCGGGCCGGGTGATCGCAGTGGATGTAGCCGAGGGCGATCGGGTCGCCAAGGGGCAGATGCTGCTCACCCTGGAGGCGATGAAGATGGAGCACGGGCTGATCGCTCCGTTCGACGGCACGGTCGGCGCGCTCGAAACCGAGGTGGGCGCGCAGGTAAGCGAAGGCGCGCTGCTCGTGCGCATCGAAGCGGAGGAGAGCTGATGGCGGGCCGGTTCTACGACGAATGGCAGGTGGGCGACCAGATCGAACACCCGATCCGGCGCACGGTGACCGAGACCGACAATCTGCTGTTCTCCACCATGACCCACAACCCGCAACCGCTGCACATCGATGCCGAGGCGGCCGCGGCCTCCGAGTTCGGCCAGATTCTCGTCAACGGGACCTTCACCTTCGCGCTGATGATCGGCTTGACGGTGGGGGAGACGACGCTGGGCACGCTGGTCGCCAATCTGGGCTACGACAAGCTGGTGATGCCCAAGCCGGTGTTCTTGGGTGATACGCTGCGCGCCACCAGCGAGGTGGTCGAGCTGCGCGAAAGCCGCTCGCGTCCCGAGGCCGGGCTCGTCACCTTTCGCCACCAGTGCCTCAACCAGCGGGCCGAGATCGTCTGCGAAACCTTGCGCACCGCGCTGCTCCAGCGGCGCCCGGCATGAGGCTGCGCTCGCTTCTGTTCGTGCCCGGCGACCGGCCCGAGCGCTTCGCCAAGGCCGCGGCGAGCGGGGCCGATGCGATCATCCTCGACCTCGAAGATTCGGTCGCCCCCGCGGCCAAGGACGATGCGACACAGGCGGTGGCCGATTGGCTGGCGAGCCCGCGCGAAGTCAGCGCCTTCGTCCGGATCAACCCGGTCGACAGCGGGCGCCTCGCTGCGGATCTTGCGGTGGCGCGTTCCGCCGATGGCATTGTGCTTCCCAAAGCCGAGGGCTGTGTAACCGTGGGCGCAGTGGTCGAGCACGCGGGCGAGGCCTGCCCGCCGATCCTGCCAATTGCGACCGAGACGCCGTGCGCCCTGTTTGTGCTGGGCGATTACCGCGCGGTAAAGGCACATCTTTGTGGCCTCACCTGGGGCGCCGAGGATCTGCCCGCCGCCATTGGCGCGCTCACCGCGCGCGAGCCTGACGGCCGATATACCGCTCCGTACGAAATGGTCCGCGCGCTGGCGCTGTTCGGCGCCCATGCCGCCGGCGTGGCCGCAATCGAGACGGTCTATCCGGCGATCCGCGACTCGGATGGGCTGGCGGCCTATGCCCAACGCGGGGCACGCGATGGTTTCACCGGAATGATGGCGATCCACCCCTCGCAGGTACCGGTGATCAACGCCGCCTTCTCGCCGGACGCGGAGGCCATCGCCGCGGCGCACGCGGTCGTCGAGGCCTTCGCCCGCCAGCCGGGAGCCGGCGCCATCCAGCTTGAGGGGCGCATGGTCGATCTTCCGCATCTCAAGCAGGCGCGAGGGCTGCTCGCGAGGGCAGGCGAGCCGGAACGGGGGTGATCCAGCTTCGGGCGAGTAGGAGCCGAGCGAGCGATGCATCTGCGCATCGACCTGCCAACGCTGAAATGACCTGATGCACGTTCCACAGGGGGGGCAACCGCCGAGCTGGCGCGCGAAGGAAGGCCCGCACCGCAGAGCCGCTTGGAGACCTGTCGGCACGCTGGCGACTGGGTGATCGGGCATCAGCATAGCGGCCAACTTTGGCCGCTTGCCCCCTCATGACCGTGCGGAACCGAACTCGCCGATCGCCGCGGCCCGCACCAATCACCCAAGGCGAGCACCCACTCAGAGGCTACACCGAACTGGTGCTCAATGCTTTCCGGGCGCAAGCGAAGGCCGCAGGATCGGGCGATGCCCCCACCGCCGACGCGGCGGCGGTGCTCAAGGCGATTGCTGAGTGCCTCGGGATCAGGCTTCAAAAAGGCGCGGTTCGCCAGCGGGCACCGCCAGCCGCTTGCGGGTGCTTAGCGTGCCGTCCCGGGTAGCGACACGGTCGATCACCTTGAACTCGGCCTGGAACCGCTCGCGATCGACCTCGAACACGCCATAGCCGCGCTGGTTGTTGTTGAACTTCAGCTGCTCGTTGGCCGCCTGGATGGCGACCATGTCCGGGCGCTGGTCCTGCCCGTCGCCCCCGCTTGAAATCGAGGTGGTGACGAACTCGATGCCGATCGGCTCGGAGCCTGGGTTGCGCCCGTCGAGATGCAGCTCGCCCGCATAATTCTGATGCTCGTCGCCGGTCAGCACAACGACATTCTGGGCGCGCTGGTCCTTCAGTCCTCGCAACAGCCGCTCGCGCGGCGTGCGATAGCCGGCCCAGCTGTCCAGGTTGTAGGCGGTGCCCGGCCCCGGATCGCGGTCCAGATCCATCACCATCACCTGCTGCGCCAGCACGGACCACAGCGCCGGAGACTGCGTGATACCCTGCATGAGCCAATCGTGCTGGCGCTCGCCCAACACCTCCGCCTCGCGTCGCGATACTTCGGCGCATTCGATCATCCAGCGGTCGCCGCAGGGCTGGTCGGTGCGATATTGGCGCGTGTCGAGCAGGTTGAGGTTGACCAGATCGCCCCACTCGGCCCGGCGGAACAGCTGCATCGAGGGCCCGACCGGCAGGGCCGAGGCGCGCAGCGGCATGTTCTCGTAGAACGCCTGCATCGCAGCTTGGCGTCGAAGGGCGAAGATCGCTGGTGGAGTGCCATCCTGGTCGGTGAAATCGACCCAATTGTTGTCGATCTCGTGATCGTCCCACACGCTGAACCAAGGGGCCGCGGCATGAGCGGCCTGCAGGTCCGGGTCCATCTTGTATTGTGCGTAGCGCCGGCGATAATCCTCCAGCGAATAGATCTCGGCGCCGAAATGCTGGCGGATGGTTTCCACCGGGCCCTCCGCCGTGTTGCGCAGGCGATTGCCGCGGCCTTCGTAGATGTAGTCGCCGTAGCAAAAGACGAAATCCAGCTCTTCGGCGGCGAGCCGGCGGTGCGCGGTATAGTACCCTTGCTCGTAATTCTGGCACCCCGCGACGGCGAAGCGCAGTCGATCGGTTCGCGCTCCCGGCAGCGGGGCGGTGACCGCCCGACCGGCAAAGCTCCGCTCGCGCCCGGCGGTGAAGCGGTACCAATAGGGCCGGCTGGGCGCGAGCCCGTCGACCTCGACGTGGACCGAATGGCCGAGCTCGGGGCGGGCCACCGCCGTGCCGCTGCGGGCAATCGCACGAAAGCTGTCGTCCTCGGCGACCTCCCATTGAACTTCGATCGCCTGCGCCGGCATGCCGTGGCCGATTTCGAACGGCTCGGGTGCCAGGCGAGTCCAGATGACGAACCCGTCCGCCGCCGGCTCACCCGATGCGACCCCCAGCTGGAACGGTACGGTGCGGAACACCGGATCGGCCAGCGCCGGGCGTGCCAGCGGCAGCGCGAGCGCCGCAAAGGCGCCTGCCCCGAAGCAGCGCAGCAAGTGGCGCCGGGACAGATCGAGACGGGCCTCGCGAAGCCGATCCGACATTATTGTTTGCTCCTTAAATCAAGCTTGCCGCAAGCGGCGCTAGCTGTTGGCAAGCAATGCCGGAATCCCCTTGTCCACTCCGAAGGTGCTTCGCAGCTCGCCCTTGTCCCTTGTCATACAACAGGGCCTCGCGAGACGCGGCGCGGACGAAGGCTCTTCCTTCGCC
>LXQI01000027.1:12721-17479 GCA_001683845.1 Erythrobacter sp. ANT-B3C2
GTTGGTTTTTCGCGATCAGAACCGGACACGAGCGCCGAAGCGAACGCCCCAGAGCGAACCGTTCAGGTTCACGTTTTCCCTCGGGGCAGCGAAGCCACCGCTGGAACGGTTGGCATAGGTGTATTGGGTACACGGCGCGCTGGCGCAGGTGACGTTGACCAGCGTACCGTAATACGGGAACCCGACCTGGCGGATGGTTCCCCAATCCGAATTGATGAAGTTCAGCACGTTCTCCATGTCGGCCAACAGTTCGATCCTGCCGCCCAGCGCAAAGGGCAGTTCCTGCCGCACCGAAAGGTCGAGCTTGTTGTAGCGCGGCGAACGGCCGAGGTTCTTCGGCGCGATCTGGCCCTGAAATTCGCTGAGCTCGGAGTTCTGGATGAAGTTCTGGAACCCGACGAAGTCGAAGCCCGGCGCATAGGTCACGAGCGGGTCGGCTGTCGCCGAACTGACATCCGGCACATAGAGCAGGTTACGATCGTTGCGCCCGGCCACACCGAAGACATTGGAGCGGCCGCCACCAGATTGCTGGTCCGCAAAGGTGTAGCTGTAGCGCTGGCCTGACAGTGAATTGAAGAACAGCTCGAAGCGGGTGTTGTTCTCGCCGAAGATCTCCGCATCATAGCCGAGCACCAGCCGGAAGGCATCGTCCCGCTGATAGTTTGCCGTGCCATAGGCTGCGGCGTTGGGATCGATGCCGGCCGCAGCGTTCACATAGTTGGAGAAAGCCACCGACGAGGTGCCCGGGTTTACGTCCTTCGCGCGCTGGAAGGTGTAGGACCCCCCAAGATAAAGGCCGTTGTCCCAGTTCTTGTCGAACCGGCCGACGAGGTTCCAGCTGTAGCCTTCAGTCGAATTGGTCAGCAGGATGTCGGTGTTGGTGGTCGTTCCCTGGCCGGGCAGCACCCCGTAGCGGATGCGGCCATCGGGCAGCGTGCCCACCGGAACCGAACGCAGGTCCGTCCAGGTCAGGCCATTGCGCACGCGCGACCAAACGACGTCGCCGCCGATGTTCCAATCGTCGCCAAGCGGGCCGAAATTGGCTTCGTAATCGGCCGATCCGGAAACGCGCCACTGCGAGGGGACGCGGAAATCGGGATCGAGCGCATTGGTCGGCGCGCCGGCCGCGCCGCCCGTGCCGACCAGGGCAGCGATGAGGTTCTGCGGAATGCCGGTGCCACCCGACACGTTATTCAGGGTTGCCGCGCCGATCGCCTGCGCCTGAGCCGCGGTAAGGCCGGGGATGCCCGACACCGTGAACGTATCGGGAGCGCCGCCGACGCCCGGAATGCGGCGCACCTGCGCGCGGCCGAGCGTCGGACCCGGGTTCGAGTAGCTGTTCGAGATCCAGACGTTCGGGCTGCCGCCGCCAAACATGCCGGCCGAGCCGCGCAGAGTCAGCCGGTCGGTCGCCGCCCAATTGAGGCCAAAGCGCGGCTGGAACAGCTCCCGGTTATTCAACGTCGAGGTGTTGGCGAAGCCGAAGCGATTCTGGAAGGCGGGATTGTTCAGCGGCAGGTCGGGAGTGTCGAAGATGTCGTAGCGAAAGCCGATCGTCGCCGTCAGCGTGTCGCTGACACTGACCGTGTCCTGCAAGCCGAAGGTCCAGGTGTTGTTGGCGAAGATCGCCGCGACGGTCTCGATATCCCCCAACAGCGGCACGGCGATATCGACCTCGTTGGCACGGCGGTTCTGCAGGTCGGCGATCGAATCGAAGTACCAGGCACCCGAGACGCGCTGGGCGAACAGGTTGCGAATGTCCTGCGTACGACGCTCCGCGATCAGGCGGATCGTGTGCGCGCCGAGCTGGAGATTGGTTTGCAGCTCCACACTCATGGATTGCGAATCAAGCTCGTTGGCCTGGCGGCTAATGTCGGGGCCGAAGGTCAGCTGTCGACCGCCTGTCGAGCAAGCAAGTGCGGCCTGGGCTTGAGTTTGCGTCCCGGTCGGCGCGGCCGGGGTCGGGTCAAGACACGTGCGGAATTCACCAAAGCTGGCATCCCCGAACGGCTGCTGCAGCCGCACGTAATCCGCATAGGACACGCGCAGCTGGGTGGAGAAATTGTCCTGCCACTGGTTGTTCATCTGGAAGATGCCGAAGTGGTTGATGGCACCCTGGTTGTAATTGTTCGACTGGAGCGAGAAGTTCGGGTTGGTGGCGTTGAGCGCACCGGCGCCGGTCTGGCCGGCCAGAACGTTACCCTTGTTGTAGATGTAGGTGGCGGAAGCGCGGTGGCCATCGGCGATGTTGAAGTCGAGCTTGGCGACGACCTTGTCGTCCTCCTCCGGCACCGCGGTTGCCACGCCCTGCGTGTCAAAGCCGTAGACGCTCTGGCCGATCTGCTGGACTTGCGAGATCTGCGCATCGGTGATGCCGAGTGCATCTGGCGAAATCGCTGCCGGAACGCTATCGCGCAGCCGCTCCCAGGTGACCGCGAAGAACAGTCGGTCCTGAATGATCGGACCGGTCACCTGTGCGGTGTAGATCTTCGACTCGAACTCGCCGGTGCGCGTCACGCCCCGCGCCTCGTCGCCTCGTAGCCGGTCATCGGTGTAGAAGAACCCGCCCATTGCGGTGAACCGATTGGTGCCCGACAGGAGTTGCGCATTGATCGCGCCGCCCTGGAAGAAGCCTTCCTGGATATCGGCCGGGGCAATCTCGACCGAGAACTCGCCGATTGCGTCAAGCGGCACGGGGCCGCGCGAGGAAACCAAGCCGCCAGACTCGAGGCCGAAAGGATCGCCAAAGGCCACGCCATCGACGCTAAAGCGGTTGAATCGGTTGTTCTGGCCGGCGATCGAAATCGCTCCGCCGTTTGTCGGGTCCAAATTGACCATCGGATTGCGGTTGGCCAAATTGCGGATGTCGCGATTAACGTTGGCGATGCCGCGAATGTCATTTTCGCTCAGCACGGTGGCGGCACCGGTCGAGAGCTCGATCGACGAAGGTTGCGTCGCGGCCGACACAATGATGACGGAACTGGTCAGGAGATTCACCGGAAGGCGCTGCGGCTGCCCTGCCTGCAGGTAGATGTCGGTGATCGTGGCCTGCTCGTATCCGCCGGCCGTCACCGCGACGGTGAACGGACCGCCCAGACGAAGGCCGGAGGCGGTGAAGTTACCGCCGGCATCGGTGGTCGTGGTGGTGGTCGTGCCGGAAGGAACGTGGGTGACCACGACCCGCGCGCCGCCGAGGGCGACGTTCTCGCCAGACACTTCGCCGCGGATCGAAGAGGTCGTCTCCTGCGCGTGGACGGGCGCCGCCAGAGCGCATGCGAGCGAGACGGAGCCAACGCTGGCGGCGAGAAAATGGCGAAGGTGCATCAGTAGTTCCCCGTCAGCCGCCCTTTTCGGCGGCAATGTACGTGTGAGCGGTGAAGGCAAGACCGATCGGCCTCTGCCACCCGGGTGCCTTGAGACGAGAAAGATTGCGGATTGAAGACACGGGTGGGCGCAAGTGTCAGCATCTGCTGCAATGCGGCATGCCGTCCCCCGCCTGTAAGCCACACGGGAAAGAGGCGCCCTCAATCGTCTGCCCGAGAGCAACGCTCCCTGCCCTTTCAAAAATGTCTGTGGCTAATCTGCAACGGGCTCAACCTGCATGCAGGGAGACCTATTGGTGTTTCGAGGATCAGCGGATCACGGGATCAGGTGGGCCGAAGCCCGGGCGGGGTGGGGTTTCCACACGCGCGCCTCATCCCGCTGTTGCCGAAGCTATGCCTGACGACGGTATGCTGAGGGGTGCCCGATTGGCCGTTTCTACCAGGCGAGTCACCCGCAGGCTGAGGGTACCCGCCGCCGCTCATCACCAATTGAGTTCTGCCGGATCCAAAGATGTCCCGATCCCAGCGTGTAACTCTGCTCTCGTGCGTGCCTACGATTAGCACGGCAGAGCCGCGAACCTCGCAGAGGGACAAACGACCGACTAGTGGTCGGGATGACAGGATTCGATCAAATAACTGTAATTACCTTATAAAACGAGGCATAATCCGCTACACGACACCTGCACAGGTATGGCGTTCCGGGCGCTTTCGCCGCTAACCTGCACGGTATCTACACAGCGGAACATACCGATGGCCTTTATCACCGACAAAGAGGAGCTGAAGTCCGGTCTGATCATATTCAGACGCGGCGACGTGGCGCACCGCAATTTTTATTGCCGCGTCAGGCTGCTCAAGGAAGATCGCTACAAGACGATCTCCTTGCGCACGTCGGATCGTCAAACGGCGCGCGACCAGGCGTTCGACCTTGATGCCGAAGTCCGCTTCAAACTGAAGCATGACGTGCCTGTCTTCAACCGGCCGTTTCGCGATGTAGCCGAGGAATATATCACCACCATCGAGCGCCGAGCTAACAATGGCGTGGTCTCGGCGCACCGTGCGAAGTGTCTCAAAAACTGGGTTCGGGGCTCACTTGACGCTTACGTCGGCAGCACCCAGGTCCATTTGATCGGCCAAGACCGCTGGGCACAATACCCCACCTGGCGGCGCGAAAACGGCAAAGGCCGCCACCGCGCGCTGATTAGCGATTCCACTATCGCGAGTGAAATGGGCGCGTTCAACGCCGTCATGAGTTATGCGATCAGCAAGCGCTATGTACCTGCGAGCCATCGCTTCGAGGGCAAGCCAAAGCTGAAGACGATGCGCCGCGATGCGTTCACCGCCGAGGAGTATCGCAAACTCCACAGCGTAGGGCGCAAATGGATCAGGGAGGCGACGACACCCCAAGGCATTTGGTATCGCACCATGTGCTACAATT
>LXQI01000028.1 GCA_001683845.1 Erythrobacter sp. ANT-B3C2
AGCCACCTCAATCCATACTACTGCTGATCAGAGGTCACTCGCTCCCGCAATTACCCCATGTTCGTTCAACCAACTGGCATATCTGGAAGACCCAATAGCGGTCGCTCGGGGTGGCTCAAGCGCTTCCCAACACCAAACACCGGTGCAGGTACCATTTGGCGGCTGGACTTGGCTGTTTGCTGATTGACGGCTTCCGGGTAGCAGTCGTGAGAAGCGCACTTTCGTTTAGGTGAGGGCTGAACTCAGAAAGACCCAATTCCGGACGCTCATCGCGGCCTAAGCGCCCCCCAGAACCTGCCGTTCAATCATCCGTTTGTAGGACCGGCTTCAGGCAATCGCTCGCCGCGGCTGAACGGCAGGGCCTGATGGATTGGGCGGAATAGCCGGTTCCACTGCACAACAACGCAGGCTTCGGCATTCTACCCGGTAGCGGAGCCTTAGCTCTGTTTGCGCGTAGGGGAGGCAAAGGAGAGTTACCTATGCCCGACATCCAGACCACCCTTTATACCATGCCAGGAACCTGTTCGCTCGCTGCCAATATCGCCCTTGCCTGGATCGATGCGCCGGTCGCGGTCGAAAACATGAAATATGGCGATCACAAAAACGACGCCTACCTTGCCATCAATCCGAGGGGAAAAGTGCCCGCAATCAGGTTCGCAGACGGCGACGTTCTGACGGAGCTTTCCGCCATCCTCGCCTGGTTGGGCGCGGAGTATGGCGGTGAGGGCTATGCCCGCGACAGCAAGCTGGGTCGCCGCGAGGCGGAGGCGCTGTCTTTTATGACGACGGAGGTCCATGCCGCCTACGGCCCGCACTTCGCGGCGCAGAACTTCGCCAAAAGCGAAAGCGCGCAGCAAGAGGTGAAGCAGGCCGCCTACAATAAGCTGGGCGGCCACTACGAGCGGCTGGAGGATAACCTCTCCTCCTCCGGAGGGGACTGGTATCTGGGAGAGAAGAGCTTCGCCGACACATTCCTCTATGTACTGGTGCGCTGGCTTGACCAGACGCCATTGTCGCTCGAGGACTATCCCGCACTTGCCGCGCATCGCAACCGCATGGAAGCTGACGCAGGGGTGAAAACCGCACTCGCGCGACAGGGCATGGAGCCGATGGACGCGGCCTAGTGCGGCATGGCGAACACAAAGCCCAGGACCGTGGAAGAACGGCTCATTGCGCCAAGGGCCATATGCCTCATAACAGCGCTCGCTTCGAGGGTTCTGCGCAGCGCAAGCTTGTGAACAGACCCACCGCCGCGTCTGGACCAAGCCTCCTCGTTCCGAGCCGTGTGACGATCGAGTGCCTGAAGGTCTGCCGTCGCAACAAGGGTCCGGGATAAGCCGTCTGGGCAAGACGAAGGGACGACGCGTGTCTGGAGCGCGAGTCGGCTGCTGGGGCACAAGTGGGCGACTACTGCCCGGCAGTATAGCGGCAGCACCGACGCAAAAGCGGCCATTCAGGGCCGCTCAGCCCGTTACCGGAAACGGACGCTTGTTCATGTCGCCGCTGCTGCCGGTTTCAGGGGCTCAACCACGTCGACTGAATACGACAGATGGTTGGGAACCCCGATATGCCCAGCTTCAGCCCTCCCGACAGTGCCCTTCAACGGGGCGCCGGTTCATGGCGACCATCGCAAAAGTGGTGCGCGACTACCGGCCCTAAACGTCGCTATTCGGCACCGTGTCAATTACTCGTATCTGAGCGCGCGAATGGGGCTGGTCTGCGCTACGCGCCATGCGTGGGCGCCAATCGTCCCGATTGCGATTGCCAGCGCCAGCAAGCCGGCCAGCAGGAAAGGGGCGGGCGTCAGGTCAATTCGGGCGTCGAAGCCGTTCAACCAGCTGCGCATCAGCCACCAGGCGACGGGCCATGCGATCAGGTTGGCGATCACCACCGGTCTGGTGAACTGCCAGACCAGGAGCCTGACGATGTCCCGGGTGCGCGCCCCCAGCACTTTTCGGATGCCGATTTCCTTGGTGCGGCGCTCGGCCGTGAAGGCGGCGAGACCGAACAGGCCGAGGCAGCCAATGATCACTGCCAGGATCGCGAAGGCCGCGAAGATCTGCCCGCGCGCCGCCTCCTGCTTGTACTGTTCGCGCACGATCTCGTCCGCGAACTCGCCGCTGAAGGGCACTTGCGGAATGGTGCGGGCCCACACCTGTTCAACGGCCTCGCGGATCGCTGCTGGCTCCCCGTTGAAGCGCACCATGATGGCTCCGAAGTAATCGCGCTGCATGAGGTAGAAGATGGGCTGCAACGGATCGCGGATGGAGCGGAACCGCGCATCCTCCACCACGCCGACGATCGTCATCGGTGTCAGGCCGAACTCTTCGGGGGTGAGCTGGCTCCGCAATTGTTGCCCGATTGCCTCCTGCGGCGTGGCAAAACCGAGGCGGCGGGTCGCCTCTCGCGTCAGCACGGTATTGACGCCCCGCTGCGCCAGGGCGCGTTCGACCTCCGGGTCCGCAGGGAAGGGAGTGGTGGCATCGTCCCGCCCGATCGCTTCTGAGAATTCGCGCCCTGCGAGAAGCTGCATGCCCATGGTTTCGAAGAAGTCCTGTTCCACCCCGTAAACCCCAAGGTCGACCGGTGCATCCGAGCCCGCCTTGAACACCCGGTTGACCGAATTGTCGCCGGGATCGACCGTGATCTGCGTTCGCGCGACGGATTCGACGCCGGGAATGCGGCGGATCTGCTCGCTCACTTGCCGGTCGCGACCCTCCACACCCTTGAAGCCGAGATTGTCGACCTGCAGCAGCCCGTCGCGCCGGTAACCGGCATCGCTGGTGCGCGCATAGATCGTCTGGGAATAGATCACCGCGGTACAGATGATGAGCCCGATCGAGACCGCAAACTGTGCGATCACCAGCGCACTGCGCAGCCGCCCGGATCCTTGCGAATCCGCCGCCGACTTGTTGGCCTTGAGGATCCGTGCCGGCTCGAACCAGGACAGGTAGAATGCAGGGTACAGGCCGCCGGCTACCCCGACGATCAGGACAAGCGCAACGGCCGGTAGGAGCACTCCCCCCGACCCCAGATATTGCAGCGTCATGTCCGCTTCGAGAAACGCGTTGAACGCGGGCAGCAGCAGTTCGACCGCGGCCAGCGCGATGACCATGGCAATTGCCGCCACCAGCACCGCCTCTCCCAGAAATTGCCCGATCAGCTGCCCCCGCGATGCGCCGAGCACCTTGCGCAGCGCCACCTCGCGCGCCCTCTGAGACGCGCGGGCGGTGGCAAGATTGGTGAAGTTCACGCAAGCCATACCAAGGATCAGAAGCGCAATGACTGCAAAGGTGACGACGGTCTGGCGATCGTTGCCGGCCCCCACGGCCGCGTCCTGCGCCTCACCCAAATGAATGTCGCTGAGCCCCACCAGGACGAAATCCTGGTAATCGCCGGGATTGGTGGTGGGCCCATCGCCGATCTCGTCGGGAATGTTGCGCTTTTCCCAAGCGATCATATTCTCGTTGATCAGCTCGGCATCTTCAGCCGAGCGCAGCTTGACGAAGTTCCATCCCTGCTGGTTGCCCCAGTCGGTCATCTGCGTAATTCGGTCTGCGAACTGCGTGTTCAAATCGGAGCGGGCGACAGCGTTGGCTGAAAAGCTCGAATTTTTTGGCCAGTCCTTGAAGACGCCGGTGACCCGGTAATCAACCGGTCCCATATTATCGACGATCGTCAGTGTCCGGCCCATCGGGTCGTCCTCGCCGAAGCGGCGGCGCGCCTCGCTTTCGCTTAGCGCGATCGAGTTTGCATCTGGAAGCGCAGTCGCGGCGCTGCCGCGCACGAAGGGCACGTCGAACACTGCAAGCAGATCGCTATCGGCCATCCGCAGATCCTCGAGCTGCGTGGCGCCGCCGTCATGGATTACAATTGGCGAGAAACCGCGAACCCAGACCAGACTTTCCACCTGGTCCGGATAGTCCTTCACCAGGGCGCGACCGGCGACGATCTCGCTCATCTGGAGCTTCATCTCCTCGCCGCCGCTTTCGGTCGCCTGATAATGCGTTTGCAGCTGGAACACCTGGTTCCCGCCCGGCATCCAGTCGTCATAGCTTTGCTCGTAGCGGACGTAGAGCAGGATCAAGATGCACGCGGCCAGCCCGATCGCGAGGCCTGCAATATTGATGAGCGCATAGGTGCGTTGCTTCATCAGCGCACGCATGCCTACGGTCAGATAGTTGCGCCACATGCGGGTTCTCTCCGGTTAAGCTGGCGAGGGAGGAAGACTCAGGCGGCGCGGCGCCGTTCCTGCAGGATGCGGCCGTCGAGCATATTGACGATCCGCCCCGCGTAATCGGCATGGGCGGCCGAGTGGGTGACCATCACGATCGTCGATCCGGCCGCGTTCAGCGTTTGCAGCATCCGCATCACCTCCTCGCCGTGGCTGGTGTCCAGGTTTCCGGTCGGCTCGTCCGCCAGGATCAGCTTGGGCTCGGCGACCAGCGCGCGACCGCCACACGCTGCTGCTGCCCGCCCGAGAGCTGGCCAGGGCGGTGGCGGGCGCGATGACCGATTCCAACGCGGTCCATCACCGCTTCCACCCGCGCCTTTCGTTCGGCAGCGGACACCGCGTGATAGAGCAGCGCGAGCTCGATGTTCTCGCGAACAGTCAGTTCGTCCACCAGATTGAAGCTCTGGAAGATGAAGCCGATGCTGGACTTGCGCACCTGCGCCAGCTTCGCCTCACCCAGCCCTGCCACTTCCTGCCCGTCGAACATGTACGATCCGCTGGAGGGCGAATCGAGCATCCCGATGACATTCAGCAGCGTCGACTTGCCGCAACCCGACGGGCCCATGATCGCCACGAACTCGCCATCGAATACGGCGAGGTCGATTGCGTCGAGCGCGATCGTCTCGATCGTATCGGTGCGGTAGACCCGCGAAAGCGCGCGCATCTGCAACATCGTCATTCTCCTTGGGTGAGGTCGAGCCGATCCTTGTCGGCAAAGCCGGTGTATGGGGAGGTGATCACGCGCTCGCCCGCATCTAGGCCGTCGAGCACTTCGATCGTTTCGGCATTGCGGCGGCCAAGGCGCACCGGGCGCTTGACGGCGCTGGTCCCGTCGGGCGCGACGACGAACACGAAGGCGCCACCGGTTTCGTTGTAGAAGGCGCCATTGGGGATCAGCCTGGCGGGCGCTGGGTCGTCGAGGGTCAGTCGCGCCTGCAGTGTCTGGCCACGTTGAAGGTCGGCCGGTTCGCCGCTGGTGAACTGCAGGTCGACCTCGAACTGGCCGTTCTGGACCTGTGGGTAGATCTTCGTGATGCGCACCGGATAGTTCCTGCCGCTCCACTCGATCGCGGCGCGCTGGCCGAGCTCGACCCGCCCGAGATAGAATTCATCCACCCCCGCGACGAGCTTGTTGCGCCCGGGACTGTCGATCTGCCCGATGCGCTCGCCCCGTTGCAGAGACTGGCCCACCTGGATGGAGAAGCCCGAGAGCTGGCCGGCCACTGCCGCGCGCAGGTTTAATCCGTCGAAGCTCGCCCGCGCAACGCCGAGGCTTGTCCGCAGCGCCTCGGTCGAAGCGCGCTGCTGCGCGAGTTGGCTCGCCTGCAGCCGCTCATCATTGGCTCGCCCGCGCCGGAGCGCATCGAGCCCCGCGCACTCATAGCCGAGCTGATCCTGCGTATCGGCGAACTGGCGCGCTGCGACGAAGCCGCGTTCTGCCAGCGGCGCCTCGCGCGCGTACTGGCGCTGCACCTTCTGCGCGGCGAGTTCCGCCTCCAGCACAGAGCGCTCGTTGAGAAGCCGGGTCTGCGCCAGCGCCAGTTCCTGGCTCCGCATGTTGTTGATCTGCTGGTCGACCTCGGTTTGGCGCGCCAGCACCGAAAGCTGCAGCTCGGCGTTGGAGAGGATGGCGATCAGCTCGCCCTCCCGCAGCATAGCCCCGTCCTCGGCGACGACCTGCTCGACCCGGCCGCCCTCGATCGCATCGAGAAAGACGGTCAGCAGCGGGGTCACGCGGGCCCGCAGCGGGATGAAATCGTGAAAACGTCCGTCGACAACCTCCGAGATGGTGAGCCGGTCCCGCGCGACGGTCTGGGTGTCGCCGCGGGGCGCGTAGATCCAGAACAGCGCCAGGAGGGCGATCACCGCAAGTCCGCCGAGGGCGATCTTCCCGCGCGGCCCCATCCGCCGGTCGGTGACGGTCCGGTCCATCCCGCTACCGGTCACCGGCCGCTCCGGCTGCCCCGAAGCGCCGGACTTGAATTGCAGCATGGTCATGCGAGTGGCGGCATGCCCGCGAACATGAACTCGGCGGGCCGCACTTCCGGCTGTCCGGAATCGGACGGCACTGTCCGGAACCGAACACCGTTTTTGAAAGGATCAACGGTGTCGGCCAGCGATGCCCCGAGCCCGGCGCCAGAGAGAAGCAGCGCGGCAAGAACGATCCTTGCGGATGAGTGTCGCAGAATGAAGCGGTACGACATGCTTGTGTCCCGAACAGCGAGAGGCGCTCCTCCCTACAAAGCAGGAAGCATGCCAAAGTCAGTCATAGCCGCTCAACGGCCCCAAGCACTCTTGGCACGGTTTTTGATTGTCCGTTTCCGCACGGTCATTGTACGGAAGCGGGCAGATGGGGAGGGAGTTCGGCAGCTGCCTGGTCGTGGACGACGATGAGGATATCCTCACCGCCGCTTCGCTGCTGTTGCGCCAGTTGTTCGAACGCGTTCTGACGGCAAGCGTGCCCGAAGCAGCGTTGGCCCTCGCTGCCGAAACGAAGCCCGATGTCGTGCTGCTCGATGCAAACTTCGCCCGCGGAGCGACCGATGCGGCGGAGGGCCTCGCCTTGTTGCGCCGGTTCCTTGAGGAGGACCCGGACTGTGCCATCGTGATGATCACTGCCCATGCCGGGGTCGCTGTGGCGGTCGAAGCCATGAGGCACGGTGCCACCGACTTCGTCTCCAAGCCCTGGTCGAACGAGCGGCTTCTGACGATTGTTCGTACCGCCGCCGCGCTGCGCCGTTCGCGACGATCCGCGGGCGTTGCACCGCGGCTGCAAGCGACAT
The DNA here is from genome assembly GCA_001683845.1 of Erythrobacter sp. ANT-B3C2. Classification (GTDB taxonomy): domain Bacteria; phylum Pseudomonadota; class Alphaproteobacteria; order Sphingomonadales; family Sphingomonadaceae; genus Croceibacterium. Next base: position 7,018 of record LXQI01000028.1, read on the forward strand.
CAAAGCCAGCCGCATCTCCGTTAATCGGCAGCTCGCCGGCCATGGCCCGCGTCCACTCGCTGATCGGCCGCACCGCCCCGACCGAAGCCAATGTCCTGATCCTGGGCGAGAACGGTACCGGCAAGGAACTCGCTGCCCGCGCTCTCCACCAGCAGTCGCGCCGGGCAAAGGGGCCGATGGTGACGGTCGATCTGGGTGCGATCACCGCTGAGCTGATCGATTCGGAGCTGTTCGGCCATGTGAAAGGCGCGTTCACCGACGCACGCGCTGACCGCATGGGCCGGATCGAGGCGGCGAATGGCGGCACGCTGTTTCTCGACGAAATCGGCAACCTGCCGCTGCACCTGCAGCCCAAGCTATTGACCGCGCTGGAGCAGCGGCGGGTCACTCCGGTCGGATCCAACCGCGCGGTGCCGGTCGACATCCGGGTGGTCGCGGCGACCAACCTGAGCGCCGCGATGCTAAAGGACGAGCGCCGCTTTTTCGGCAGGACCTGCTGTTCCGGCTCAACACGATCGAACTCGAACTGCCGCCGCTGCGCGAGCGTCCCCAGGACGTGCCGATCCTGCTTGACCACTTCCTCGCCCATTATGCGGAGCGCTACCGCCGCCCGGTGCCTCCGCTGAGTGATGCAGCGCGCGAGGCGCTGGTCCAACATGATTGGCCCGGCAACGTGCGGGCGCTGCGCCATGCCGTGGAACGGGCGCTGATCCTCGGCCAGGAAGGGGTGGCACTCCAGCCGGAGGACTTCTCCCTCCCGCCCTCTCCCGTCCGGATCGCACTCGAAGCGGTTGTCTCGCCCGAAAGGCCGGACGATTTCAATCTGGAGCGGGTCGAGCGCCGTCTGGTCGAGGCGGCGCTTCGCAAGCACGGCTACAACATTTCCGCCGCTGCCGCCGAGCTCGGCCTCTCGCGGGCCGCCCTGTACCGGCGAATGGAGAAGCATGGGCTTTGATGCCCGCTTCACGCTGGCACTGGTCGGCTGGCTCTGCGCGACGCTAGTGGCGCTAGGCCTATGCGCCGCCGCCTGGCTGGCACCGGACCTTGCCGCCGCGCGCCTTGTCACCGGGCTGGCGCTGGCGGGTGCGGTGGCGGGATTGTGGTGGCACATCAGCCGCACCAATGTGATGCTCGCCCGCTTTGTGGAGGCGCTGCGTCACCGCGAGTTCGCCACCCGCTTCGACAAACGCGGGGGCGCGGGATTTGCACAGCTCGGGGCCGAACTCGACAATGCAATGCAGGCGCTGCAGCAAGAGCGGCTCGAGGCCGAGCGGGAGCAGCGCTTCTTGGAGGCGCTGGTTGACGACACCCCCGTCGCGGTTCTGATCGTCGATCCGGAGCGGGGCGTAACACCGGGTAACAAGCTCGCGCGGCGCCTGTTCGTCCGCCAATCCGGCGTCCGCCCGCAGGACTACGCGATCTACGGCGCCACCTTCGCCGAGCGACTGGCCCACCCCAGGGCCGGCCAGTACGAATTGCTATTGCTCCGCCTGCAGGGCGGCATGCAGCGCACGATCGTTCGCGTCGCAACGCTGGAGCGGCTCGGCCATCCGGTTCACCTCGTCAGCCTTGAGCCGGTGCAGGGCACGCTGGACGCCGTCGAGATGGCCGCCCAGACCGATCTCGTCCGAGTGCTGACACACGAAATTCTCAATTCGCTTACACCCGTCATGTCGCTGTCGCGCACCCTTGATGTGATGCTCAGCGAGGCGGAGCCGGATTTCCAAGTCGCGCGTGACGCGGCGGCAACGCTCGCTCGAAGGACTGAGGGGCTGCGCAGCTTTATCGAAAGCTATCGCGCCGTTGCCCGGGCGCCGGTACCACGCCCGATACGCTTTGCCGCCGAGCCATTCTTTAAGGAGCTGGCACGGCTTTTCACCGCGGAATGGCCGAACCGCAGCCTGTCTCTCGGTGGGCGACGGGATCGAAATCGAGGCCGATCCCGATCTCCTCGCACAGGTGCTGATCAATCTGCTCCGCAACGCCGCGCAGGCGACGGCGGCCGTCGCCAGTCCCCGGGTGCGGCTGGCCATTTTGGCGGATCGCCAGCGGGTAATCATCGAGGTCGAGGACAATGGACCTGGCATTCCCGAAGCTAGGCGCTCCGATGTGTTCCTCCCATTCTACACGACACGGCAAGAGGGCAGCGGGATCGGATTGAACCTGGTTCGCCAGATCGCCGTCGCATCGGGATGGACTGTTGAGATTGCCTCCGGCCCCCTCTGTGGGGCGCTGCTGCGGCTGGTCTTTGCCCGAACGTGAACCGCCGGCTTGTTCAACGTACGCGACATGCGGCGGCTATCTACAGCACGGTTTGCGAAGGGAACGGCTCGAACTGGGTGGTTTGGCAACAGGCAGCTTCGGGGAAGTGCGAACACTAAAGCTGACATTTAGCCGGTCAGCACCATCCGGCAGCAACGCGCCCAATGCACCACATCCCGGCATTCTTGTTGACCACCCATGAAGCGTCCGTTGATCCAATCCGAAGGCATTTAAATTGACGGTTGGTGCGGGAAGGCGGCTTGCTGAAATGGATGTCGTAACGGCTACGTTTCCTGCGGAATTTTGCGCCGCAAGTGGGTGATGGTCGCAGCCGGTTCAAGAAGCCCAATTACGTGGCAAGATCATCAGAACAACGACCAAATTTTCGTTATGGCATGCATCGCTGGCTGATCGAGCTTTGATGCCGCAGAATCGGTTATCCAGCGTGCTCGATGCGAACAACATCGGTTTAAAGGGTTGACGAGCCTCCCAATAGCATTGGAAAGCAGCCTGGACTGATGGACTTGCTGAATTGCAAAACCGCCGCTTCGGAGCGCTGATCTATGGTGAGCGGACATTCTCAAGTGATCAACGGCCAAGGCCTAGGTTGCATCATCCCGCAGATTGTCTCTATTTTGAAGCGAGGCGGCTTAGGTAGGCGGACCGGAGATCGTGATGAAAGTCGTGCCCCTTCTTTTGGCTGCGCTCATTAACGGAGGGTGTATGCCTGCCATGCGAGAAGCGCCCAACGCTCGACCCGAGATACTCGGAACCTGCAGCGCGGATGTCGTTCAGCGCCTGATCGGGCGCCCGCGGAGCAAAGAGACCGGTGAGCAAGCGCTGCGGCTGAGTGGGGCCGCGCAATTGCGATGGATAGCCCCGGGAGACCCGGTCGCGATGGATTACAGCACGGACCGGATAAACCTTGAAACGGACGGACGGCTCATCTTTCGGGCATATTGCGGCTAGGCTGCAGCATCGAATTGAAAAAATTTGTTTATCCTAAACAAAGCTTTAATTTTCTGCTGGATGGTGTCATTGCTGGGTTGCCGCCGGGACCGACTCGAAAACAGACGGGGATGAACTCCGCTCTCCGGCACTTCCCCAATGGCTAACAGGAGAGAATTCACGATGCTGTTCAAACGGGCTTCTGCCACGCTTCGCCACGCACTGCTGGGCGCTACTTCTTTGACGTTCGCGCTCACCGCCGCGACCGCCGCCTCGGCCCGGACGGCCGGCGAGGAGACCCCCGAACGTCCCACCTCATCCGAGGAAAGCCCCGGCATCGTCATTCGCAATGATCTGAACCCGAACGCGCTGCCCCCGGCGGGCGTGCTCGACGAGGGCATCAACGGCGTCGGCCAGATGAGCGTCCGCCCCAACCCGGCCACCACCGGCCTGAGTCTGTGCACGGGCACGCTGATCAACCCGCGGACCGTCATCTTCGCCGCGCACTGCGTCAACACGCGACCGGCGGAGGCCTACGGGAAGAACGGAACGCCCTTCGGCGCTCACACTACGGGCGGGACCCCGATCGCCTTCGGATTCGATGCCGACAACCGGCCAGCGGTGCGCCAGTGGCTCGGCCTCGACGGCGGCACTGCCGGCGCGACCAACATTGCCAAGGCGCTCTATGCGGTGGAACAGGTCTGGTATGATCCTCGGTCGTTGACCACGCCCGGCTCGAACGGCTTCATTGTCGCCGACGTCGCAATTGCCACATTGGACACGCCGGCTTTCGACATTCCGACCTGGGCGATGCTCTTCTCGCCGCTCGATGGGCCGACTCACGCCACGATCACAGGTTACGGCAATGCCGGCCGGGAGAATCAGAGCGCGGCAGGAACCCCAGGCGGCATCGCCATCGACTTCCGTCGTCGTGCAGCCGAGAACATGATCTCGGTGCTGGGCTCGTTCAATGACCGGAACCAGGCGATCTTCGGTTCTACGAGCGTGCTTCAGAACAATCTTTACATGACCAGCTTTAACGACCCAGATCCGGCCTACAATCCCGCCGCAGGAAAGTTTGATTTTGGTATCTTCGGCGGCGCCGCGCTTCCCCGCGAAGGCACGACTGCAGGCGGAGATTCAGGCGGACCCCTAATTGTCGATCAGAAATATGATCGTTCCGTTGTAGCGGGAGTATTGTCTGGCGGCTCCAGGTTCTTCGGGGCGCAGCAGTTTCACAACTACGGTACGCACAGCTTTTACCAGCCCCTTCATCTCTATTGGGACCTGATCGTCGCCAACAATTCCTATGTTTATGCCGGCAACAAGGCGGGTGAAGGCGATTGGGAAGACGGCAGCCACTGGGTCCAGCTGATGGATCCCAACTACATGATCGACGTCGACGGGAAACTGGTGAACGGCCTTCCCGACACGGCGGCCCAGGGCATCGCGCCGGGCGGCGCCAAGTTCGGGCAGATCTGCTTCCTTAATGACTGTACCACGCTGACGGGTACGCAGGCGGCGGGCAACGGCACGGCCGTGTTCGTGCCGGGCGGCCCGGGCTCGACCGATTTCGTGCCCAACAACGTCTCGGCCAATCCGGCCGCCGGGGTCAGGGCGCGCTATTACGACGTGACGCTGTCGGCGGCCGGCACGACGAACCTCGGTTCCTCCGTCACGATCGATCGCATGACGCTGGACGGCCGAACCCGTCTCAACGTCAAGAATGGCGGATCACTGAGCGTGCTTGGGGAATACAACCAGTTGCAGGGGTGGACCAACGTCGACGGCCGCATCCAGAGCGGCCGTGACATGTTGGTCCTTTCCGGCATGTTGTCAGGCAGCGGCACGGTAAAGGCACCGTTCGTCACCGTCGTGGCCGGGATCGTCGCTCCGGGCGGTGCCGACACCATCGGCACCCTCACCGTCAACGGCAACATGATCATGTCCTCCGGCGCTGCCCTCTTTGTCGATGCCAACCGCTTCGGCGCCGACCAGTTGGCCGTCACCGGCCTGCTCAACATTAACGGCAGCGCGCTGGTGATGAACAAGGCCAAGGGCGCCGCGCCGCGTCATGGAGATAGTTTCGTCATCGCCACGGCGGGAGAGCGCCTAACCGGAGCTTTTGGTCCGGTCTTCGCCTTCCAGGGCGTGCTGCGGCCTGAGCTGACCTACACTGCGAACGACGCGATCGCGACATTGCGCGCGGGAAGTCTTGCCAATCAGCTCGGCCAGTCGGGCCCAACCGAACGCGCTTTCGCGCAGGCGCTGGATACCTTGCGGGCAGGATCCTACCTCCAGCTCTATAATTTGTTCGGCAATGTCGATCTCATGGATGCTACGCAGCTCTCGGTCACGCTCCGGGGGCTCGCACCCGCCGGTGCCGTCGAGAGCTTCAACATGCAGGATCGGCAGAGCCGCATGATGAGGAGCACGGTGTCCGACAGGCTTTCGATGCTGGGCCGTGACGCTAGTGGCCGGGGCCTGGCCGTGATCGGCGCGCCGCAGGCTGTCGCAATGCTGGCCTCGGCCGGTCGCGATGGGAATGTCGCGGCACCCCAGATGGGGCTGATGCAAGGAATTGGGACATCCAGCTCTTCATTGGGATCCCTGCCAGAGGGTGTGAGCGGGTTCGTTGCGGGCGGCGTGACAGCCAACCGCTCGGCACTCGCCAATGTGGACGACAACGGCGGCCAGCGCTTTGTTCACATGGCCATGGGGCTGGAGTTCGAGGTGTCCGATGGGCTCACCATCGGCAGCGCCGTCGGCCATGTATCCGGTAGCAGCGAAGCCGGGCGTCAGGACCGTTCGGATAATCGTATGAGCCAGGTTGCGATGTACGGGTCTTGGCGGATGGGTGGCGGTGCGTATCTCGCGGGCCTCGCCGCGGCCGAAACCAGCCGGGCCGACATTCATCGGACAGCCGGGTCCGGCGACACCCTGTTCAATCTGACAGGCGCCAGCAGTTCCGAGCGCTTCAGCGTGATGGCTGAGACCGGGGTAAACCTCCCGGTCGGCCGGGGGCTTGAGGTCACCCCCAAAGCGTCTCTGGGCTGGTCCACCAACAAGATCGGCGGCTTCCAGGAGCGGGGCGGCGAACTGGCGCTGGCCATTGACGACATCTCTCTTGAGCGGGTTGAGGCGCGCCTTGGCGTCCAGACAGGGGGAGCCGTGAGGCTGGCGAATGGCTGGTCGCTCCGGCCGCAGATGCAGGCGGAGGCAGTTCATCTCCTCTCGGGTGCTTCGCACGGCATGATGGTCCGCTTCGCAGCAGCCAGCGACCTTGCCTTCGCGCTGCCTCTAGCGGGCGGTGACAGCAACTGGGGAGAGGTGAAGGGTGGCCTTCATGTAACCAACGGGAGCGTGAGCGTCGGCGCCAATCTGGAATCGACAGTCGGCCGCAGCGACTTCCGTGACAGCCGTGCAGTCGGTGAAATGTCGGTGCGTTTCTAGAGAACAGGGCCACTCCCGGCAGCGAACTCCGGGAGTGGCTCGTTTGCACCCTGCGTGAGCGGCGCACCTGCTGCGAATCCACGAAGCCTCGGTACGAAGTGTCGCTTTAGCTGGCGCTGTGCCGAGAACCTGCCTGTTAGAAATCTGCTCAGCTTGAGGCGAGAAACGACACGCCGGAAAGCGGCAGCTTCAAGATTCGAGGGGCGCCGTCTGTACGGCAACAATTGGGTCACTTACAGACCGGCAGTTTTGGTCTTGCGGCGAGTGGGGGCGGCGGGAGTCAAAGTGGGTGCACCCACCCACCCCTTGCTCGAAAGGGTACACCCCACCGAGGCGGTTCAGTGAGAAACAGCCCATGCGAATATCTGTCGCAACAGCGTTGCGTTCATCGTTTCAAGACAGCATGCTTCTTAGGTCTAAAACTTAATGAGACGGGTCAGTTGATGCTGGTTGGATATGCACGGGTTTCCAGTGCCTCCAGCAGCCTTCAATGGAGACCCGGAGCTCTACCGGAAAGCTGCTGCTGGGGGTGCTCGCTTCAATAGCCGAGTTCGAAGCTGACATTCGGCGGGAGCGCCAGCGGGAGGGTATCGACCGCGCCAAAGCAGCTGGTGTCTATAAGGGGCGCCGACCCTCTGTAGATGCTGCTCTCGTGCGCTCTCTGCGTGACCAGGGGCTCGGGGGGACCAAGATCGCAAGCAAGCTCGGAATCGCTCGTGCGACCGTCTACCGGGCCTTAAAGGCTTGATGCTGGCGCGCGGTGTGGGGGAGGGAAGAGCCACGGCTCGGTTTGCATATGGCCATGATTGGCCTCAAAAGTTGGGAAACTGCTTCCGCCGACGGGGAGAAGAAGTTCGTTCACAGGCGCTGGGCTCAAGGTGCTTTCGTTCTCGCAGTCGCCGGCTTGGGATTCTTCCAAGGCTACAGGATGGCAGATGGCGGAGCATCGCCGGTGGTTTATGAGGGTGGTGCTTTGGTTGCTACGGGAGAGTTGGAAAGCGTTCTGTACGAGGGGTCTCTGGGCGCGCGAGAAGATGGGCCCAAGGTCAGTGAGGCGTTCAACAACCCCGCAGGGCAAAGCTGTCGTCGTTTCTTAGACGGTCCGGTGACGGGCGTAGCCTGCCGAGCAAACGGCGATTGGCGAATAATCAGGATGCAGCAGAACTCGACTGCAGCTAATCCGTAGCTTTCATCGCAACCTCCCTTCTAACCTCTGCTTACGGGACCGGCGATGTCCTCTTTCAAGGCCCGGTTTTCAGTCGTGGGCAGCGATCCTGCTTTTCCCAGTCTTCCGCACAAGCTGCCTGTTCGCTGCTGGCGATTTCAAGCGTTTCCATGAACGACGAGATATGGGTGGGAAGGCGACTATCGGCTTTGGGGATTGCACCGCTCGAAATGATGCCGAGCCCTTCGCTTCGAGATAGCTGGCTTCAGATGATAGCGGTAGAGAGCACGAGCGCGAACTGCGAAGATCACGTAGAGCTGAACGTCAACGCAGGGAACGGTATCAACACCATGAGCGCCAGAACCCACATGGTGAACAGCACTGTTAAGACGATCAACCCACCCGACGACCTGCCAGAGGCGAGCGCCGGGTAAGCAGCGAAGGCCAGCCATGCCGACTTATAGAGCAACTGGATGAGCAGAACGGGAAGGTAGCGGACGGGATCGGCGAACCCCGCGACAGCGACGAGGCCGATCGCCAACCAGAGTGCGCCGAGTATCCGCAGAAAGACGTCTACCTCCGTCGCGTTGGCGAAGATATATCGCCCTGCGGTAGCAGGGGCGATCAACGTCATGGCTCCAACTATGCCCGCCCCAACAACAGCGGCACCGTACATGATCCTCAGCCCGACTAGGGACGACATTTCCATGATACATCTCCAAGTATGTTACAGCATGTAACATCCAAAGGTGGTCAACCGTCAAGCGGAATGTTACGCGCGGTTACATGGGGGATGAAGCAGTTCGGGAACGGTATCACCACGGGGACACGCCCGCCGCCTTACTCGGAGCGGTTGAGACCATCGTTCGCGAGAAGGGAGTTGAGGCTGTCACCATCCGCGCAGCCGCGAAGGCAATTGGCGTCTCCCACGCCGCCGCGTTCCGTCACTTCGCCGACAAGCGCGCGCTGCTGACAGCCTTCGCGACGCGATGCGCGGGCGAACTCGCCGAATATATGGAGCGTGAAGTCGCAGGCGTGGCCGACTCGCGAATTGCATTCTACCGTGCCGGCGTCGGCTACATACGCTTCGCCCTCGACCGACCGGGTGCGTTCCGCGCAGTGTTTCGCGATGCGCTACTCGATACGGACGACACAGATTATTGTGCGGCAATGGCAAGACTGGAGTTGCTGCTGCTGGGTGGCACGCCGCAAAGCGAGCGAAAGGAACTGCCACCGCCGGCTCTGCTCGCTTGGGGAGCGACGCATGGCCTCGCGACCTTGGCCGCCGACGGTGCGCTGAGCGATTTGCCACCCGCCTCACGATCAATCGAGGGCTTGGCAACGGCGCTGGCGCTATTAAGTAAATCATTGGTGTGACATGTGTCACAACCGTCGGTTCTGACACCTTTGTCTTGCCCATGCTTGCTCGTGTGATTGCTAAGGTCAGAACCCCCCCTCACTATGTCCTCTGTGGATGGCTCCCGCGTTGCAAGGATAATTTGAGGCTTGGCGTTGGGTCGGGTGCAGTCTTCTGT
>LXQI01000029.1:0-10437 GCA_001683845.1 Erythrobacter sp. ANT-B3C2
GCCATGCCGGCCGCCTTCAGGCAGAAACTCCACTTAACCTACTGTGCAGATTTGCCGAGCCACCTCTGGCACCGGTAGGGCAGGACGACAGCATGGCTGTTCGAGCGCATTCGCTCGACGTGCTGGTTCGCCGCATCGATCACTATGTCGACCCCTCTAAGAAGCCGGCCATCGTACAGTGGCTCGAGTCCGAACGTGAGCGATTGCTGAAGATCGACGAGCGCAGGAGGTTCATCGAGGCGTTGAATGCCGGATTACGACAGACCTCCGGTGACAAGCACCTCTCTATATTCTTTCGGGAGCCAGGCACCCCTGCCGCGGATGACGTGGAACTTGGCACGTTCGGGATCGGCAAGGCGGAGCTCCTGCCTGGCGGAATTGCGTATCTGGAACTGAGCGGGTTCAGCAACGCACCTGAGTCCGTGGCCGCCGTGGATGCTGTCATGTCGCGAGTGTCCGGAGCGCGCGCCCTGATCCTCGACTTGCGCAGGAACGGCGGCGGCGGAGAGGTCAGCTTTCTGCGCACTCTTGGTCATTTCTTCCCCGAGCGAACCGAGATCACCTCGATCGAATGGCGACAATGTGCGCCGCCGCCTCCCGATCGCTCGGACGCATGCGTCCACGTCGCGCCCCGTCTGGAGCGCCGCTTTACAGATGCGCCCCCGTCGCCCGCCTTCCCAACTCAGCCGATCTTGGTTTTGGTGTCCCAGGAGAGCTTCTCGGCGGCAGAGGCCATCGCCCACGAGCTGCAGAGCCAAGGCCGAGCAACGATCGTGGGAGAACGCACTCCGGGCGGTGGAAACCCCAGCGCCGGGATGGACCTGGAAAGCGACTACGTTGTCATCATGCCGATCGGGCGCGGGATCGCCTTAGACGGAACGAGCTTCGAAGGATCAGGGGTCGTTCCGGACATATCCGTTGCTGCCAGCCGAGCGCTTGAGGCAGCACTTGCGAAGATTGGTTCGGCTTCTTCTCAGGCCTAACCGACTAAAACCGGCTCCTTACCAATCACCTGCTGAGGCTTGGGGCCGCGAAGCAGCCTGAGCAGACCCTAAGCCTAGCCGCTCAATGTCCCCCTACGTGACGGAAAAGCTTCAGAACATGGCAGCGACCTTGACAGTTTGCCCCGCAGCGCAGGAGATCAAGTGACGCGGCTGGCGCTGGCTATTCGCGATTAAGGCCCGTATGCTACATTCGTAGCTCCCTCCCTTCGTTCTCGCGCAGGCGGCATCCAGCAGGAGCAGCGCCGGTCCGGCAGTGGAAGGCAGGCGGGGAGATATCGCGATGCGCCAAATGATGCTGTTCGCACTGGTGCCGTCACTGTTTGGCTGCGCTACGCCGTTGGTCGGTGCGGCGACCGGGGCACCCTTCTCTGTGGGGCAAAGCCCGCAGCCACCGCTTGCCGACGGCGGCTATGCCTATCAGCTGTTCGTGCCCCAAGCCGCGGAGGCAAGCGCTGATCACCAGGCGCACTGGCCGTTGCTCGTCTTCCTTCACGGTTCCGGAGAGCGCGGGTCGGACATCGCGAGGGTAAAGGTCCACGGTCCTCCCAAGGTGGCCGATCGCCAGGCCAATTTCCCCTTCATCCTCGTCTCGCCGCAATTACCGGCTGAGGAGGATTGGGACCTCGCCAAGCTGGACGCGATCCTCGATCATGCGGTGGCGACACTGCCAGTCGACCGCTCGCGCATCTATCTCACCGGCCTCAGCCGAGGTGGGCATGCGACATGGCGCTGGGGCGCGGCCGAGCCGGAGCGCTTCGCCGCGCTGGTCCCGGTCGCCGGGCGCGGCGATCCGGCGACCGCCTGCGCGTTGAAGGATGTGCCAGTCTGGGCCTTTCATGGCGACCGGGACGACGTGGTTACGCCCGAGGGAAGCTTCGGCATGGCGCGCGCGATCCGCGCCTGTGGCGGTCGCAAATCGCGCCTGACCATATATCCCGATCTCGGCCACAATGCGTGGGATCCGGCATATGGCGATGCGGAGCTATATCTGTGGCTGCTGACTCATCGCAGCGAGGCACCCGCACCGTGAGGTTCGCGACGCTCCAGCCAGAGGAGTGCGGCAAGGTGAGTCGAGGACTTGCTGGGTTGACTGCGATGTTGTTGGCGTTGCTGCTAGGGGCCTGCGCCACGCGGCTGTTCCCCGCAGACCCGGCGCATGCTGCGCTGACCCGAGTAATGACCTTCAACATCCGGCTCGACACCGCGTCCGATGACGCGAATGCCTGGCCGTACCGCCGGACGATGGTGATCGATCTCATCCGGCACGAGGCGCCCGACGTGCTCGGCATGCAGGAGGTGCTGGTGGGCCAGAAGCGAGCGCTGGAGGAGGCGCTGCCGGAATATGCCGTCTTGGGCGTCGGGCGCGACGATGGACGGGAGGGCGGCGAGTTCTCCCCGGTCGCCTTTCGGCGCGACCGCTTCGAATTGCTCGAATCGGGCACCTTTTGGCTCTCTGCGACACCGCAGACGCCCGCAGCAGGCTGGGATGCGGCACTTCCGCGCGTGGCGACCTGGGCTATCCTGCGCGACCGGCGGGCTGGCGAGACGATCCGCGTCCTCAACACGCATTTTGACCATGTGGGCCAACTCGCGCGGGCGAACAGCGCCCGTCAGATCGTGCGTTGGGTAGAGAACGGGCCCGGCGCGGGCCTGCCAACCATCGTGATGGGCGATTTCAACGCGGCCCCGGGGAGCGAGCCCTATCGCATTCTGAACAATCCGAACGCGTCGTCGCTTGTCGACAGTGGCGTGGTCAGCCGGAGCCCGCGTTACGGTCCGCAAGGGACATTCACCGGGTTCAACATCACGCACGATGCCAGCGAGCCGATTGACCACATCTTCGTCACCAGCGAGCTGACAGTCGATAGCCACCAAGTCATCACGCAGCACTGGGGCGGCCGACTGCCATCTGATCATTATCCGGTACAAGCGGTGCTGCGCCTTCGCGGCGATGGAGAACCGGTCCGCTCTCGCTGACGGCGCCGCCCTGTTCCCGCTGAGGGCGCCTGCGTCGAACGTGGATGTGAGCGGCGGCGGACCTGCTATTCTGCGGGTGGTTCCGCCAGCCAGCCATTGGTGAAGCCCAGTCGTTCAAGCCCGCGGCGGATGTGCGGGTTCTTGCGCATCACCTCCCACACCAGCCCACTGCGGTGGTTCTCCATCATCGCCAGGATCGGGCCTTGGTCAATGCCGAGATGATCGCGCGCGACCCAGCCTGTGCGCGCATCCACCGTGCCGTCGCGGCTGCCCGCATCGGTGAAGGTGTAGCTGGGGTTGAACGCATCCTTGAAGCCGTATTGCGTATACAGCCGGTCGCCATGGACCTCGCGCATGTTGCGCAGCGCCGGGATGGTGATCTCGGGCGCGAAGGGGATCGAGCCGCCGGCGGCGGTGGGCACGATCGTGCCATCGTCCACCACCCGCTCGGTGCTGACGCCGCGGGCGGAGTAGCCCATGAACTCGCGCGCGCGGCCGTTGACGACGCGTCCGTTCGCCGCGCCGCCCGGCCCATCGGAGGCGGTCCAGCCCCAGATGTCTGCCGAATAGCCGACCCATCGGTTGGGATTGTCCGACCCGTAGGCGCGCTGGCTCAGCGTGGCGCGGCGGCTGTTCTCGAAATAATCGAGGCCCTTGCCGCGCATGAAATGATCCTGGATGCCGCGGAAATCGACCCATACATGGCTATACTGGTGGCCGAACAGCGGCTCGAACTGCAAATGTTTGTAACCGTAATACTCACCCCAGGTCTTCCCCAAGTTGGCGGCCCAACTCTCGTCCCACGCCGCCTTGCTCACCGGATGCGTCGGCGATCCGACGGCGAGGATGTAGACCAGCATCGCCTCATTGTAGCCAACCCAATCGTGCGTGCCGAAATCGCCGGCATCGCCCTCGCCCCGCTCTGGATACCAGCCCATCGCGATGGCCTCGGGCCCGCCGCCATTGGCCGAGGGAATGGTGCTGTTGCGGCGCTGTACGAAGGTCCAGTCGACCCGGCGGTAGATGTTCTCGGCCAGTTCGCGGATCTCGCGTTCGGTCGCATTGTCGCGGTCGAAATAGCTTTGCGTGAATAGCACCCCGCCCAGCAGGAGCGTGGTGTCGACCGTACTGAGCTCGGTGTTGCCGCGGCGGGTGCCGTCCTCGTTGTTGAGGAAATGGTAGAAAAAGCCCTTGTACCCGGCAAAGCCGCTGTCTGCGGGGCCCTGCGGCGTGGTCCAGTAGAAGCGCAGGCAATCGCGCACCCGCTCGGCCGCCTCTGCCCGCGAGACATAGCCGCGCTCCGCGCCGATGCCGAAGGCGGTGAGTGCGAAACCGGTGGCGGCGATCGAGGAGAACGGGTTGCTCGGCCAGCGATCGGGCGCGAGGCAGCGTTCGCGATCGGTGGTCTCCCAGAAATAGTCGAAGGTGCGGCGGGAGAGATCTTCCTCGAAGGCGGCCTGACTGGCCATCGGGGCAGACGGCGCCGTGGACGCAGGGCCGGAAGTCATTGCGCCGCAGCCGGCCAGCGAGCCCGCCGCGGCAAGGAACAGGAGGGTTCTAACCGTCATTTGCATCGCCTTGCAACGAGGTTGCAGCCCGGCTGATGCCGGGCTGCAAAGGCATGGTAACGGCTTGCTTCAGAAGCGGAAGCCGGCCGAAACCTTCAGCGTGCGCGGCGGGTTGCCGCCGGTGCCGAAGCCCACGCGCTCGCCGAAGATGGTCGGCGAGTTCGGCTCACGCGTAGTGTCGTTCACGTTGCCGTTAAAGTTGGTGTAGTTTCGATCGTTCAGCACGTTGATCACGTCCAGTCGCATCCAGATCGAGCTGTCCTCCAGCACGAAGGGCAAGCCGAAATATTTGGTCGCCGAGAGGTCGAGCTGGCGACGGCCCCAGCGCCAATCACCGAGGCTTTCCGCCACGGTGCCAACCACGAGACGCTCGAATGGCGCTTGCTGCTGGTTGAGAAAGCCCTTCAGGAAGGGTGGTGACTGGATCTGGAACTTGCCCCCCAGCGTGATGCCGAGCGGACCGTCCACGCTGCCGGTCATCACCAGGCGGTGCTTGGGCACCCCCGATGACCGCGCGAAGGGGTAATCCTCGATCGATGGGAAATCGAGCGAGAAGGTCTCCCCGAACGCACGGTTCTCCTCCGCTTCGGTGTAGGTGTAGGTGGCCGTCAGGCTCCACGGCGAGAATTGCGTGTAGCGCTTGGTCAGCTTGAAATGGCCGACGTCCTCGCGCGTTTCCAGCCCGTTTGTGCCGATGATGATCGAGCCCCAGCCGGGAGGTGCAAAGCCGAACGGCGAGTTGGGCGGCGCGTTGGCCGGGAAGAAGCTGCCATCCAGCCGCCGATTGCCGAGCAGGTAGGCAAAGCCATCATAGCTGTTGATGTGGCGATAGCCGAGCTCCAGCTCGAACAGGTTGAAATTGCTCCGCACGCCCAGGCTGAACTGGTCGGAATAGGGCAGCTTGAGATCGTTGGTAATGAAGCGGATCTCTCGTCCGCCGGCGCCCAATGGCGTGCCCGCCAGAAGCTGATCCCGCCCGACCGACGTCAGGTAGATCGGATCGAAGGGGAGGCAGGTGGAGGAAACCGGCGCGCAATCGCGGACAGGGTCACCATTGCGGAAGTTGAACGACCGCGTGGCAAAGGCGCCCTGGGCGATTTCCTGCTGGAGGAAATCGAACTGGTTGCGATCGTACGAACGGCCGTAGCCGCCGAACACTGTGAGCAGCCCCTCGTCATCCACACGGTAGCTGAAGCCGACCCGTGGCTGGAACGCGCCAAGGAAGGCGTCCCGCTCGCTGCCGGTCGAGATGAACTCGCTGATGTCGTAATCCGCATTTTGCAGGTTGGGGTAGTTCCCCGGAGACACCGCGGCGATCGCATCCGCCGGCTGTTCGTAATCGAGATAGGCCGGGGTGCGCTCGTAATCCCAGCGCAGGCCGAGGTTCAACGTCAGCCTGTCGGTCACCTCCCAATCGTCCTGGATGTAGATGCCGAACTGGAAATTGTTGGACCTGACATTCGGCGTGTTGACGCCGGTCAGGGCGCCGAACTGCAGACGGTAGGGAATGGTATCGTTGAACCCGGGGCCGAAATCCGAGTTAAAGGTATATTGCGGATTGAACAGGTTCTGCTGCAGCGTGTTGAGCTCGACGAATTTGGCCTTCACACCCGTCTTGATAATGTGCCCGGCGAACCCGACCCAGGTCAAATCGTTCTGGAGGGTCCAGCCCTTCTGGCCCTTGTCCTGAAAGTTGGGGCTGCCGCCGATCCCGAGCAGCCGATTGCCGTTCACGTTCTCGAAGATGCGGCCGTTCTCGAACAGCAAAGGCGTGGGCGCCCAGTTGACGTTCTCGTAAGCGACCTTCAGATCGTTAATCCAATTGTCCTCCGTGCGCTCGTAGCGGAACAGCCCGCGCCATTCCTTGACCAGCGTGGGCGCGGTGTAGGTGGCGGCGTTCGCGCCGCCGGAGATGCTCTGAGTGGTTTCATCCCGATATTTGAGCGAAAGCTGCACCAGGTCCCGATCGGTGGGAACCACATCGATCTTGCCGAAATAGAGATCTTCGCGAAAGGTGTTGGTGACCTGGCCGAACACATCCCGATATTGAGCCGGAAAGGCATCGACCGTGAGACCGCCGCCCGGGATGATCTCCCTGGGCGATTCGATCCGCTTGCCCTCGTAAGAGAGGAAGAAGAACAGGCTGTCCTCGATGATCGGGCCGGCCAGCGCTCCGCCGAACTGAAGATCGCGCGTCTGCACCTTCTCGCGGTCTTCCTCCTCCTCGATCGCGGTCTTCGCGCGCAGGTCCTGGTTGGAGAAATCGACGAAGCCCTCGGCCTCGAAGCGGTTGCCGCCCGAGCGGGTGACCGCGGTGATCGCCACCGAGCTGACCTGGTCGAACTCGGCCTTGTAGTTCGAGCTGATCACCCGGTACTCGCCGATGGCCAGCTGCGGGAACGGGTTGCCCTGTGAGGTATCCTGCCCGGTGACGCCGTTCTTGAGGACGTAATCCTTCTGGCCGATGCCATCGATGAACACGTTGACGGTGCGGCTGTTCTGCCCGCCGCCCTGCAGGCGCGAATTGCCCCCGCCATCGGTGATGAACTGCACGCCCGGCGCCGTATCGGCAAAGGCGAGGAAATTGCGGTTGTTCTGCGGCAATGTCTCGATCTCGCGCCGCGAGATGACCACGCCGACCTCGCCGCCTTCGAGTGAGCGGATGCGGTTGGCGGTGACGAGGATGACGTTGCCATCCGCCGGCGCGGGGGCGCCCACGCCGACCTCCGGCCCGACAGCGGGCGCGACGCCCAGCTCGGCAAGGTCGAAATCGAGCACGGCGTTCTGCGCCACCTGTAGTGAGAACACGTCGGTCGGCACGGTGCCGGTGCTGGTGACGATCTCCAGCCGGTATTCGCCCGGGCTGAGCGAGGCGAAGCTGTAGCGGCCATCGGCGCCCACCTGCGAGGTACGGCGGATGCCGGTCCCGACCTGCACCGCGGTCACCTGCTGCACGGTGCCGCCGGTGATCTGCCCGCGCAGCGCGGCGTTGACCTGCTGCGCCTGCGCCGGCACGGCGGTGAACAGCGCGAGTGCGCCGGTGGATGCGCCCACGAACAGCGCCGCTGCCATGCGACGCGCCGAGGCGGCGCCGCGAGCCTTCTGCAAGTTTTTCATGCTTCGCTCCTCTCCTGGTGGGCCTCTTGGCGAGGCCACCCCGCACCCTGGGCACCTTCTTAGCTGCTGCCCGTATCAATTGTACGCCTCTTTGGGCTTGCTATTACACCGACAAAGGGTGAGCGAAGGCAGAATTAACCAATCCGTTGCAGCTTTGCATCGAAGCGGAAAACCGATGAGGGAGAGTGTAATGGGCCGATCGTCCAGCTTGAGCCTGGCAGGTGTGGCCGCGCTTGCCTTGGCGGGGTGCGCGGGCACTAACTCCGAGCCGATGGCCATTCGCGAGCAGGCCGCGCGCCAGGGCGCGACCATGGTTCCGGTGCAGCCCGCGCAGCCCGGCTGGGCCGTGTCCGATCCGGCGATGGACCGCTATTTGGACGCGCTGATGGCGCGCATGACGCTCTCCGAGAAGATCGGCCAGCTCACGCTGCTGACCAGCGATTGGGAATCCACCGGTCCGACGATGCGCGACGAATACCGGCAGGACATCGCCGCTGGCCGGGTGGGCTCGCTCTTCAACGCCTACACCGCCGCCTATACGCGCGAATTGCAGCGGCTGGCGGTGGAGGAGACGCGGCTCGGCATCCCGCTGCTGTTCGGCTATGACGTGATCCACGGGCATCGCACCATCTTCCCGATCTCGCTGGGCGAAGCGGCGAGCTGGGACCTTACCGCGATCGAGCAGGCGGCGCGGATCTCGGCGCAGGAGGCCTCGGCCGAGGGGCTGCACTGGACCTTCTCGCCGATGGTCGACATTGCGCGCGATGCGCGCTGGGGCCGGATGAGCGAAGGCGCGGGCGAGGATGTCTACCTCGGCAGCAAGATCGCCGCGGCGCGGGTGCGCGGCTATCAGGGCGACGACCTGGCCGCGACCGACACGATCCTCGCCACCGCCAAGCATTTCGCCGGCTATGGCGCGGCGCAGGCGGGGCGCGATTACCATACGGTCGATATCTCCGAGCGGACCCTGCGCGATACCTATTTGCCGCCATTCAAGGCCGCGGTGGATGCGGGCGTGGCCAGCTTCATGACCGCGTTCAACGAATATGACGGCGTGCCTGCGAGCGGCAGCCGCTATCTGCTGACCGACGTGCTGCGCGACCGGTGGGGCTTCGACGGCTTCGTGGTGACCGACTACACCTCGATCAACGAGATGGTGCCACATGGCTATTCGACCGATCTGGCCGAAGCGGGCGAGCAGGCGATCAATGCCGGCGTCGACATGGACATGCAGGGCGCGGTGTTCATGGAGCACCTCGAACGCTCCGTCACCGAGGGACGGGTGAGCGAGGCGGCGATCGACCGCGCGGCCCGGCGTGTTCTTGAGATGAAGTACCGCCTCGGCCTGTTCGAGGACCCCTATCGCTATGCCGACGAGGCGCGGCAGGAGGCGACGCCCTACCGTCCCGATTTCCTCGAGGCGGCGCGGGACGTGGCGCGCAAATCGATGGTGCTGCTTAAGAATGAGGGCGATGTGCTGCCGCTCGCCAGAACTGCGAGACGCATCGCGGTGGTCGGGCCGCTGGCCGACAGCAAGACCGACATGATCGGCAGCTGGTCCGCCGCGGGCGACCGGGAGACGCGGCCGGTGACGATCCTGGAGGGCCTTCGCGCGCAGGTGCCACGGGGCGCTCGGCTGGATTATGCCAGGGGCGCCAGCTACGCCTTCGAGGACGAGGGCAGCACCGAGGGCTTCGCCGCGGCGCTGGCGATCGCCCGCCGGGCCGATGTGATCATCGCCGCAATGGGCGAGCGTTGGGACATGACCGGCGAGGCGGCCAGCCGCACCTCGCTCGATCTGCCGGGCAACCAGCAGGCGCTGCTGGAGCAGCTGGTCGCCACCGGCAAGCCTGTGGTGCTGGTGATGCTCAGCGGGCGCCCGAACTCGATCGACTGGGCAGAAGAGAACGTCTCCGCAATCCTGCACGCCTGGTATCCTGGCACGCAGGGCGGCCATGCCGTGGCCGACGTACTGATGGGCGCCTATAATCCCTCAGGCAAGCTGCCAGTGACCTTTCCGCGCAATGTGGGGCAGGTGCCGATCCATTATGACATGAAGAACACCGGTCGGCCGATCGAGCTCGGCGAGCCGAATGCCAAGTACGTCTCGCGTTATCTCACCACGCCCAACACGCCGCTCTATCCGTTCGGCTACGGGCTCAGCTATACCAGCTTCGCCTATTCGCCGGCCACGCTGAGCGCGCCCTCGATCGGCGCGGGCGGAACGATCACCGCCAGCGCCACGATCACCAACACCGGTGCGCGTGCCGGCGAGGAGGTGGTGCAGCTCTATGTGCGCGATCTGGTCGGCTCGGTGACGCGGCCGGTGCAGGAGCTGAAGGGTTTCGAAAAGATCATGCTGGAGCCGGGCGAGAGCCGCACCGTCAACTTCACGCTACGACCGGCCGACCTCGCCTTCACCCGCGCGGACATGTCGCACGGGTGGGAGCCGGGCAAGTTCCGCCTGTGGATCGCCCCGCGCTCTGGCGCCGATGCCAGCACTCCAGTTGCCTTCACACTAACGGAGTAAAGCGAAGATAAAACGATAGCTCAGCGCTCTGACGGCGGTATTCAACCTTTCCCTGGCGGGCTTCGGCAACGTACTGGAGGCCCTCCGGGACGGAATGCGGTTCCACACCCGGCTCGGCGCGGACGGTCGATCCGCCAGCGCTTCCGGGCCACCATCAAGGTAGCGGTCATACCAGCTGTCCGTCGTCAGAACATTCGGCACAACTCGCGGCGTAGATTAGCGGAGTGCGGACCTCGTCTGG
>LXQI01000029.1:10447-12641 GCA_001683845.1 Erythrobacter sp. ANT-B3C2
CATGCAGGCGATGCCACCCGCAGCCTAGTAGCGGGGGGCGAAGATCGCCTTTGTCGGACAATCATGAGCGGGGGGCGTTCTCCGCCTGTGGTTCGGAATTGTCGAAGCTGGCGAGGACACTGGTTCGAAGGGCGTTTTACTTATGGCAACCGCTGCGCACGCTCTTCAGCGCAATCTCCCGACCATATCGCTTCCGGCACGCGGATCCACGCGGCGCTCCCTCGTGTCCGCTCGCTACAAGCTGATGCGGGTCTACGATGGGAGCAGTGCTCGAATCGGCAACTTGAGCAAGCCGACGGCTGTCCAGCAGGTCGCACGAGCTTTTGCTGCGGGAGGAGCCCTACACACGGCTCTGGCCTAGATGGGATTGCAAGGGGCCATCTATGATCGCCCGAACGCCGGCTCCAGCCTGACCTCTCGGCCGCCGCACGACGAGCAACGCAGCCTCCGCTCCACGGCATCGATCTGCCTCGACCAGCCGCGGCGCTGGCATGTCATCACCAGTTCTAACGGATCGATGATCACGATCCGCTTACATCCAAGGCAATCCACCCGCAGCCGGTAGCCGTGGCGCGAGTAGTCGCCGATCTCGTCCAGTCGCTTGCTGCTCATCCGGCCTCGATGCGGCAGCGGCGTCGATTCGAACAAGATCATCGAGCGAACAAACTTGACTTCTCAGCGGCATTCTGCTGTTATACCGTAGTAATACAGCAATGCAGGAGCTAGCGTGTGCGCAGGTGTAACGCCACAGAAATGATCGCCTTCCGGGCCAGCCGCACACTGGCCGCAGCCATCTCTCAACAGGCCGGAGAAGCTGGCATCTTCGGAGCATCGCGCGCGAAAAGGTTGGCCTTCAATGAGTGCTGGTCGTGCATCAACGGTGCTGCTCGCCGCCGCCGGAGATGTGGGCGCTCAGCGTGCTGTCGCAAACCAAGCGTACGAGCAGTTCCTGGCAGCCGACGAGGGCTTCAAAGAGACCGCGGCCGCCAAGTGCCTGATCTTCGCCAGGCTGGCAGCGGCGGCGGGCACCACTTCCGACAGCGAGATCCTAGTGTTCGTCTTCGCCAGGCTCGGCGAGTGGCAGGCTGAACGTGGGAACAAAGACATGAGCCGACGCCTGAACGCGGCTGGTCTGAACCTGGCAGATGCCCTTGCCAATATGAGGTCACGAAGCAATGGCGGACATGGTCGTAAACTGCGGTGGAATGGATCCCGCCATCCTTGTTGAAGCTAGGCACCAGAGAAAAGCCGACCCGAGGTGATGCGCGCTATTGTCCCTTCTGTCTTGGGGCTTAGCTGACTACATGGGCGCGGCTTGGGTTTGAAACTGCGAATGTCCGCTTGCGACCCATTGCGGACATTAGCTGAGTGTCCGCCCTTCGGTGCGCTCGCCAGACTGATCTAATCGGAAGCTGGCCCGCTCGGCGGGTTCAAATAAATCGCGGTCCACACCGTCGGATCGGTATCGGCAGGATTCGGCCCGGTGAAGCTTTCGACCCCAAACCCATTCGTTTGCAGCAGCCTGGCATACTCTTCGGGTGAGAGACTCGCGTGGTAAAGCGGCTCGCCCTGCCATTCACCGATTGGCTCGCCCGCTTCAGGCCCCGAGGTGAACATCAGCCGCGCGCCGGGGGCCGCGTGGGCCGCGAACAGCGGAAACATCGCCCGCTGGTCGTCTTGGCTCAGGTGGAAGAAACTGTGCCAGGCGAGAAGGCCGTCGAATCGGCGGCCGAGGGAGACCCGCCGCATGTCCTCAACATGGAACTCGGCGGACGGGACGTTGGCCCGGGCGGCGGCGATCAGGCTCGGCGAGGAGTCGATCCCAGTAACCCTGAAGCCGCGGCCGGCGAGATAGCCCGCAATCGGCAGGCCGTTGCCGCAGCCGATGTCGAGGATGGCAGCGCCCGGCGCGAGCCCGGCGATCAGCTTGTCCACCCAGGCCTGTTCCCACATTTCCCTGCCGCGCAGCTCCGCCCAGGCCGCAGCGTTGTCCTCATAAAGACCAATGACCCGTTCGTGGGGCACTAGCGCGTCGCCGCGACGCTTTGCCACAGCGGGCGCGGGGGTGAACATGAGGTGACGCTAACGCGCGATAGTCATTGTCGCAATGCCCGCTTTCCACCCATAGCAGATGGGGTGGATGGCTCCCGCTCCCGGCATCTAGGTGCCAAAGTGTGGAAGCTGTCAAAGCGTC
>LXQI01000003.1 GCA_001683845.1 Erythrobacter sp. ANT-B3C2
TGAAACCGGCAGGCGCTCCACTTAGCAATCGCGCGAGGCTGTGCAGACAAACCGAGCCACCTCTAACCGCAGCATCGCTCGTCCTTTTCGTCGGAATGGTAGGTGGCTTTTCTCCACCCCGTTGTTGGCCCAGCGGCCAATCTCCTGCTTTTCTGAGTTGCCGAGGTCGGTCATGGCAGCCGATAGGAGCGCAGCCCATCAGTGGTGATTGTTTCAGGGGTACTGTCAGGCTAGGGGCGCTTAGCTGCCGACCCAGCATTGTGAACGAACGGCTACTTGCCTCGTCCGGTGGCCAAAAGCGGCCGGGCCGAAATCCACCAAAAGCGCTGTTATGCGAGTGCACCGATATACCTCGAACTGCCGCGTGCTTTGCTCCGTCACTAAGGTTGTACGTTAAGTGGCGCAGTAGGGTCGGCGCAAGCGCCGGCGCGCAAAGCTCCAGGCCGCCTGCTTGACCTGCGCCCCGTTCGCACAATCAGAACTCCATCGACAGCACCGAAGCGCAACCTCAATCAGGGCTGAGGCGGTTCAATGTAAAAGTTCATAGTTGACATCCGCCGGACAGCTACCGAGCCCAAGGAGCCCGCAGAGCCTACAGCATGGTCATGACGGAGGCCTGCATCCACATAGCCGACGTGCACGATCGCATGCCGGTGATCGTGCGGCGGGACGATTGGGTGGATTGGCTGGAAGGCCCTCCTGATGCGGCAGGGCTGCTCTATCGGCCTTATCCCTCTTGAATTGCCGTGACTCGCGCATCCGATCCCTGGGCGGGCCGCCGCTAAGCTGGCAGCTGTATTCAGGCCGGCAGACCGCCATCAGCGAACCAGATCCGGCAGAGCCCCGCTTTCTCGCTATGTTATCACTCCGCTGCAACTGCCTGGATACTGGCGCGGCGCTTGCCACAGGAACCGTAGCGCAGCCGCGATTCCAGTGATTCCAGTCAAGAGCTGGCGCCACGCTGGTGAAGCTCCGCCAGCATCACCAGAGCCTTTGCATGAATGACCACATGCACCACATGTGATCCGCAGATTGTAGCCGTGCCGAGCAAATGCAGTGAGCGTATACAGTTTGATGCGACCAATGCCTCATCGGAACAGATGGCGAACGATACAGCGAGGGAGCTTCGCCTGGATCTGTCGGCAGGTCTGTGGATGACACGAGGACGCGCCCCCCAAGAGAATCACCTGAGCGAGCCCGCTTCATCCCGAATAACGCGGTGTTTTGACCGCTGGATCCGTCACTCACGCATATGGTGACGTCCCTACTTAGACCCCGCGCCCACACGCTAATCACTTCGGGACTATTTCGGGACTCTGGTGTCCCGAACCGCTCCCGCGTTGCCGCTCCGTTCCCTTCGCACCAGCGTTGACCGGGCTGGAAAACGCGCTAATCCCGCCATTCTGCGCACGTGGGGCGGTTAGCTCAGCTGGTAGAGCATCTCGTTTACACCGAGAATGTCGGGGGTTCGAGCCCCTCACCGCCCACCAGCCATTTCGGGTAGCCGAATGGCTCCCGAGCGAAGCGAGGGGGCGAACCCGGATCGCCGCGACGTTAGACGCCGGCCGCCGCCAGCCCCGCCTCGATCTCCTCGCGCGCCTCAGCGCTCGCCCAGTCGTAGCCGCCGATTACCCGCCACACCTCGCGCCCTTCGGCATCGTAAAGCACGGTCAGCGGCAGCGCGGCGCCGCCGCCGAAGGAAAATGCCAGGTCATTCTGCGGGTCCATCCAGCGCGGCAGATTGTCCAGCTCGCGCGCCTCGAAAAAGGGCACCACCACCTCGGCTCCCTTCATGTCCTCGCTCACGGTCAGCACGCGCAGCTCGCCCGCCATGTCCTCGGCCAGCGTGTTGAGCAACGGCATCTCGATCACGCAGGGTGCGCACCAGGTGGCCCACAGGTTGAGCAGCACCGGCGTGCCACGAGTATTGTCCAGTGCCAGCCGCGCGCCCTCAGGATCGACCAGCTCTACCGCCGGCATCGCCTCCCCTGCAAAGCTGCGGTCGAGAACGCCTGACAGCTCCTCACCGCCGGGCGCCGCTTGCTCCGGTTGCGCGGGCTCGGTGCTTTGCCTATCGCAGCCGACCAGAGACAAGGCGGCGGCACAGGTGAACACGAGCGACAATCGGGACAAGGGCACGGTGGGGGGCTCCAACCAGATGTGGGGCGGGCGCTTTGCGGCAGGCCCGTCGGCGGTGATGCGCGAGATTAACGCTTCCATCCCGTTCGACAAGCACCTCTGGCGGCAGGACATCGCTGCCAGCAAGGCGCATGCTGCGATGTTGGGCGCCTGCGGGATCGTCTCGGCCGACGACGCGCTCGCCATCGGGCACGGCCTCGATAAGGTCGCCGCTGAATATGAAGACCACGGCGTGCCGGAGGATTGGAGCCTTGAAGACATCCACATGACCGTGGAGCACCGGCTGGCCGAGCTGATCGGGCCGGTGGCCGGGCGCCTCCATACCGCGCGCAGCCGCAACGACCAGGTCGCGACCGATTTTCGCCTGTGGGTGCGCGATGCGATCGATGCGCTGGATCAAGCGCTGGCCGGCCTGCAGCGCGCGCTCGTCACCCGCGCGGGCGAACATGCCGAGACGATCCTGCCCGGCTTCACCCATCTGCAGGCCGCGCAGCCGGTGACGCTGGGCCATCATTTGCTGGCCTATCACGAGATGCTCGCGCGCGATCGCTCGCGCTTTGCCGATGCGCGGGTGCGGCTCAACCGTTGCCCGCTCGGCAGTGCGGCGCTGGCGGGCACGGGCTTCCCGATCGACCGGGCGATGACCGCGCAAGCGCTCGGCTTCGACGGGCCCACTGCCAACAGCCTCGATGCGGTGTCCGACCGGGATTTTGCGCTCGATTACCTCCAGGCCGCGGCCCAATGCGCGCTGCACCTCTCTCGGCTGGCGGAAGAGCTGGTGCTGTGGTCCAGCCAGCCGTTCGGCTTCATCCGCCTGCCCGATGCGCTGGCCACCGGCAGCTCGATCATGCCGCAGAAGAAGAACCCCGATGCGGCGGAGCTGGTGCGCGGCCACTCAGGGCGGATCGTCGGCTGCGCGGTGGCGCTGATGGTGACGATGAAGGGCCTGCCGCTGGCCTATTCGAAGGACATGCAGGACGACAAGCCGCCGGTGTTCGAGGCGCATGGCCTGCTCTCACTCTCGCTCGCGGCCATGACCGGGATGATCGCCGATGCCGAGTTCCGCACCGATCGCACGCGGCAGGCGGCCGAGTTGGGCTACGCCACCGCCACCGATCTGGCCGACTGGCTGGTGCGCGAGGCGGGCCTTCCGTTCCGCGAGGCGCACCACGTCACCGGCGCGGCGGTGAAGCTGGCGGAAAGCCGCGGCGTGCCGCTCGATCGGCTGCCGCTGACCGATTTGCAGGCGATCGACCAGCGAATCGGCGAGGGAGTGTTTGCAGCGCTTTCGATAGAGGCGTCGGTCGCCGCTCGCGCCAGCCACGGCGGCACCGCGCCCGCCGAGGTGCGCAAGCGGGTGGCCGAGGCGCGCGGCCTGCTGGAGATGGGCTGATGCGCCTGCTGACGATCGCCCTGTCCCTTGCCGGCCCGCTGGCCCTCGCCGCCTGCGGTCAGACCCAGCAACTGACCCCGCCGCCCGGCGAAACGCTGCCGCCCGCTCCATTCGGCCGCGCCGACCGCCCCAGCGCCGAGGAGCTGCTGGAGCTCGATCCCCTGGCTGCCCCCGAGCGCAACGTCGAGCTGCGCCGCCGTTCCGAAGAGCGCGAGGACGATCCGTTCGACCTCCCCCCACTTGGCTGATCCGATGGACCACTTTCACTACCGTGACGGCGAGCTTCACGCCGAGGACGTGCCGCTCGCGCGGATCGCCGAGCAGATCGGCACCCCGGTCTACGTCTATTCGCGCGCCGCGCTGGAACGCCACGCGCGCGTGTTCCGCGAGGCGGTGGGGCAAGGCGGCGCGCGCACGATCTGCGCCTTCGCGGTCAAGTCCAACCCCAATCTCGCCGTGCTGCGGGTGATGCGCCGCGAGGGCTTCGGCGCCGATGTGGTCTCGGGTGGGGAGCTGGCCCGCGCGTTGGCGGCAGGGATGCCGGCCGAGGCGATCGTCTTCTCGGGCGTTGGCAAGCAGGCACCCGAAATGGCCGCCGGGCTCGATGCAGGCATTGGCCAGTTCAACATCGAATCGGAGGAAGAGGGGCTGGAGCTTTCCGCCATCGCTGCCGCGCGCGGCCAGCAGGCCAGCTGCGCGCTGCGGATCAACCCCGATATCGATGCCGGCACGCACGAGAAGATCTCCACCGGCAAGCGCGACAACAAGTTCGGCGTGCCGATCGATCAGGCCGCCCCGATGTTTGCCCGTCTCGCCGCGCTGCCCGGCCTCTCGATGCGGGGCGTGGCGGTGCACATCGGCAGCCAGCTAGCCTCGCTCGCGCCGCTGGAGGCCGCCTTCGTCAGGTTGGGCGAATTGATCGCCGAGCTGCGCGCCGCGGGCCACAGCGTCAGCCATGCCGATCTCGGCGGCGGCCTCGGCGTGTGCCACAAGGCCGGCGAGATCCTCCCCACCCCGCAGGAATATGGCGCAATGGTCGCCCGCGTGACGAAAGGCTGGGACACCACCCTAATGTTCGAACCCGGCCGCGTGATCGCCGGCAATGCGGGCGTGTTGCTGACCCGCGTGGTGCGGGTGAAGCGCAACGCCAACCGTGATCCCTTTGTTATCGTCGATGCCGCGATGAACGATCTCGCCCGCCCCGCGCTGTACGGCGCATGGCACGATTTCGAGCCGGTGCGGCTGCGGCCCGAGCGGATGACCGCGAACATCGTCGGCCCGATCTGCGAGAGCGGCGATACCTTCGCCACCGGCCGGCCGATCGTAGCGATGGGTGCCGGCGATCTCGCCGTGTTCCGCACCGCCGGCGCCTATGGCGCCAGCATGGCTTCGAGCTACAACAGCCGGGGCCTCGTGGCCGAGGTGATGGTCGATAACGAGCGCTTCGCCACCGTCGCCGACCGGATCACGCCGGAAGCCATCAGTGCCGCCGAGCGCGTGCCCGACTGGCTGGATTAGCGATGCGCTCGCTCCCGCTGTTCCACCTGATCGCCGGCCGTCCGGTGATCGTGCTGGGGGCGGGCGCAGGGGCCGAGCCCAAGCGCCGCTTGGTTGAGCGCGCCGGCGGCGAAGTGATAGGCGAGCTGGCCGAGGGGGTCGATCGCGGTGCGCGGCTCGCCTTTGTCGCGCATGACGATCCCGCCGCCTGCGAGGCCGACGCGATCCGCCTGCGCTGCGCCGGGCTGCTGGTGAACGTGGTAGACCGCCCCGAACTGTGCGACTTCACCACGCCGAGTATCCTCGATCGCGATCCGGTGCTGGTGGCGGTCGGCACCGCTGGTGCCTCGGCCGGGCTCGCCAAGCAGCTGCGGCTGCGGCTGGAGACGCTGCTCCCGCCCGATCTCGGCAGGCTGGCCGAGGCGCTATCTGCGGCCCGCACCGCTCTGCGCAGCCGCTGGCCGGGCGGGGCCGAGCGGCGGCGCGCGCTCGACGCGGCGCTTTCACCGGGCGGCCCGCTCGATCCGCTCGAACTCGGAGCGGCCGCTCGCGTGCCCGGCTGGGTCGCCGATCCCGCGCCGGGCGACGACCGGCATGTCGTCGAGCTGATTATTGCCAGCGACGACCCGGACGAGCTCACCCTCCGCCAGGCGCGGTTGCTTGGCACTGCCGATGCTATCCTGTTCGACCGCGCCATCGCGCCCGCAATTCTCGATCGTGCCCGCGCCGACGCCATCCGGCGTCCGTTCGCCGACGCTCCCACCCCCGCCACCGATTCTGCTGCAGACATACCCGGCGGCGGGCTGGTGTTGCTGCTTCATCGAGTTTGAAATCAACACGGCTCCGCTGTCCGGCTCGTGCGGAGCAGCACGATTACAGTCATTTAACTTACGTTAACAAATCTTGCGGCGCAGTTTCCAGGTGCGGCGGGGCGATGGGCTCCGCGCATCTCCGGAGATCAACCGATGAAGCTTCCCAAGCTCGACCTTGCCTCGCTCCCTGACCTCGACACGCTGACCGGCCTGTTCGGCACGGCCAACCCCACCGCCACCGGCGCCTCGACCCCGACGACGGTTCCGCCAGGCCATGACGATTCGATCGTCGTGCTGGCGACCTACGTCTATGAAGTGGTGCCGCCCCAGACATTCATGTGAGCGAGGCGGGGAGGGCGCGGTCATGCGGATCGATCCGGCCATCGCGGCGCTGCAGGCCGATCGTGCCCCGCAGCGCCGCGCCCAGGCGGCAATGGTCGCCGCCGGGGACGCGTGGCGGGCCGAGCCTCAGGTGGCCGCCGCCCTCACCGAATGCGAGCGCTTCGGCGCCGGCGCGCCGCTGGAGGCGTGTCCGGCGCTGGAGGCGCTGTTCACGAAAGCAAACGCCGCTCCGCTGCTGGCAGGCTCGCTCTGCCGCGGCTTGGCGCAAGCAATCGCGGCGGAGCCCTTCGGCCACCCGCCCTTCCGCCACGGCTATTCGGGCGGATTGGCGACCCTGATGCTGGCGCGCAGCGGCCGTGCGCAGCTGATCCTCCAGGCGCGCGAGCCCGGCGAAAACGCCTTCGAGACGGTTCGCTTCAGCGATGCCCTTCGCTTCGACGCGGTGCTGGCCGGCGCGGCAGAGGCGCGCATCGTCCGCCGCACGACCGGTCACTCGGCCGAGCGGCGCCCGTTCCATTCCGAGGCGATGGCTCTTGGCGCCGGCACCCGCCTCGCGCTCGACTGCTCGAGCGAGGCGGTGCAGGTGCTCGCCACCACGCGCCGGCTCGTGTCGCTGCGGCTACACCGCACCAGTGCCGAGCCCGAGCCGAGCCGCGAACACGATCTGGCGACGGGCGAGCTGCTGCACCAGGCCGCGGGCAGCATGCGCTCCAGCCGGCAGGAGATGACGCTGGCGCTGCTCGGCCGGATGCAGGCAGTCGAGGCCGCCCCGCTGATGGCCGAAACTGCGCAGGAGGAAGGCGATAGTTCGCTGCGCTGGCAGGCCCTGCGGGAGTGCCTGGCGCTCGACACCGCCACCGGTTTCGCCGCACTGGTCGCACTGGCGCGGTCCCCCGGCGACCCGCTCGCGGCTTCTGCCGGCGCCCTGCGCGCACAGCTGGTCGAAGCCCATCCGCAATTGCTCACGCTGGAGAATTCCTGATGCCGCGCGTGATCGAACCACACGAACTCGCCACCGCCGATGCGCCATGCGAACCGGGCGACTGCTTCGAGGCGCTGGAGGCGGCCGGCTTCGACCCGCGCGACGAGGGCAGCCTGCTCCATGCGGCCGGTTGGCTGCGGCGCCTTGGCGCAAATCGTGAGTTTCTTTCCCGCCTCCTCCTTGCCGAACTGAGGGACCGCCACCGCGAGCAAGACCGGGCGAGTGCCTACGGGCCGCAGGTGGTCATGCTCTCGGAACTGGGCGGCGAATTCTTCCTGCGCGCCAATATCTGGCCCTCGCGCGATGAGCACCTGTTCCGCGCCAGCGGGGGATCGAGCTTCGTCTACGAACTGCCCCACGATCACAATTTCGACTTCATCACATACGGCTATTTCGGCCCTGGCTACGTCTCCGACTACTGGGAATACGAATACGAGGCCGTCGCGGGCGCGGTGGGCGAGCCGGCAGGCCTCACCTTCGTGGAACGCGCGCAGCTCACTCCGGGCAAGCTGATGCATTATCGCGCCCATCGCGACGTGCACTCGCAATTGCCACCGGAGGCGATGTCCGTCTCGCTCAACGTGATGCACGCCGGCGGCGCGCAGGGCTGGACCGATCAGTACCGGTTCGATACCACGAACAACCGGATCGACGGCGTGCTCTCCGCCGGCTCGAGCGAGGTGTTCCTCCGCATCGCCGTCGGCCTGGGTTGTGAGGAGGCCTGCGATCTAGCCGATCATTTCGCCCGCCACCATCCGAGCGACCGCATGCGGCTGACTGCGCTCGAGGCGCAAGCGGGCGTGCTTGACGAGGCCGGGCGCGACGCACTGTGGGCGCGGGCCGAAACCTCCGGCAACCGCCTGGTGGCCATGGAAGCCCGCCGGCGCAGGGTCGTGCTGGAAGCGGTCTAGCGCCCGCTTTCAAGCATCGCCCCCGCGTCCCGGTGAAGCTCCCCTTCCCAAGACCGCCTGGCCATGGCTCCCGCGGGACGAGCTTACGTGATGCAGAGCGATTGGTGTGAGCCTCGTCTTCTGGCCGGTTAATCCCTAGCTCCCGCGACCGGCTGGGCGCCCGGGACCGCGGGAGGGGGGACGTACGCCCAGCGAGCAGCCGCGCCGCACTCGCGCCGACGCTAGCGGCGTCAGATCACCCCGCCGGCGAGCCGGTCGATCGCTGCCTGCAGGATGATGGCTGCGGCATGGCTGTCGATCCGCTCGGCGCGGCGGGCGCGGCTGAAATCCTGCGCAATCATCGCCCGCTCGGCGGCAGCGGTGGACCAGCGCTCGTCCCACAGCAGTACCGGCAATTCGAGCGGGGCGAGGTTGCGCGCAAACGCGCGGGCCGCCTGCGCGCGCGGGCCCGCGCTGCCATCCATGTTGAGCGGAAGACCGATGACAATCCCGCGCACCCCCCGCTCGACCACCAACGCCTCCAGCGCCGCCCGGTCGCGCGCGAATTTGCCACGCGCCAGCGTCTTGCCGGGGCTGGCAAAGCTCCACCCGGCATCACAGAAGGCCGAGCCGATCGTCTTGGTGCCCGGATCGAGACCCATCAGCACGCCACCCAGCGGCAAGGCCGCACCGAACTCTGCCGCCGCCTCGGTGATCGGCGGTGCCGCGGTCACCGCGCCAGCCAGCCGCGCAGCCGCCGGGCCACATCCTCCTGCACATTGCGCCAGAACAGCGGGATGTCGTAGACATGGTAATTGTTGCCCGGCAGCACGTAGGGGCCGAGCTCCGGCGGGTCGCCGATCAGCAGCAGCCCGCGCTCATCGCAACGCGCCGGCACCGCGCCAGCCACCAGCACGCCGTCGCTCAGCGCGTCATTGGGCACCAGCGTACCCAGATTGGCGTCGGCCGGCGCGCTGCCGTTCAGCGTGCCGGTCAGCGGGTTGAGGCACAGGATCGGGCTCTCGCCGCGCAGCTCGCCATCGAAGCCGATGGAGTTGCGGTAGGTGTCCAACACGCGGCCCGGATCGGCGGGCTCTGCAAAGCTCGACCAGCTGGCGATGCAGCCGCCCTGTGACGGCGTGGCGCAGGCGGGCAAGCCGAGCGCGGGCAGGTCGTGCGTGATCGAGATCGGCCAGCCCACTGCATAAACCATCGCCACGCGCTCTTCGAGCGGCGTGCCGGCGACCCTATCGCGCAGCAGGCGGATCACGTGCAACGCGCCCTGGCTGTGCCCGACGATGACGATCGGCATCTCCTGGTCGAGGCTTTCGAGGAAGAAGGTGAAGGCCTGGTCGATGTCCAGATAGGCTGCGTCGATCGCGCGGGCAGCCTCCGGCGCGTCGGTCAGAAAGGCGCCGAAAGTGGCCTGGCGATAGCGCGGAGCCCAGATCTCGCTCGCCTGGTTGAACGGGCTGGCCAGGCCGCGCAGGAACAGCCGCGCCCTTTCCTGCGAGCGTTCATCCGCCAGCGGCGCGTTCCAGCTCGACCGGTTCAAAAAACTGGTCGGGTGGACAAAGAACACTGCAAAGGGCGGTACCGCTTCGGCCCCCGCCTCGTCTGCCGCCTCGCCATCTTGCGGAGGGGAGGGCGGATCAGAGGGTGCGGGTGGCGCCGCCTCATCACGCGCTGCCTCATCCGCACTCGCCGCCGCCTCCGGCTGCCATCGGGCGGGATCGGGCAGCTTGCCGGGCCGGCTGAACCACATCGCCGGATCACGATAGGCGTTGACCGCCAGTGCCTCCTGCTCCTCGAAGGCGGCGGTCGGTACCATGGCCATCTCGGTCAGCTCGTCGGCCCAGATTCGCAAGCCGAACAGCGATGCCAGCGTGATCAGGATGAGGCCGGCAATGATGTAGAGGAACTTACGCGCCATTCGTCTTGAGGGTTAGCTGCCCCTGCTCCTCTCCGCTTTCCTGCTCCTCGGCCCGGCGCTCGAGCGCCACCTTGATCATCGCCAGCAGCGGATCGGCCAGGAACAGGCCCAGGATGCCGAACAGGATGCCCATGATCAGCTGCGCGCCCAGCACCAGCGCGGGCGCAAGATCCACCGTCTTCTTCGCGATTAGCGGTACGACGATATAACCGTCGAAGGACTGCACCAGCACGTAGACGAAGAGGGTGTACAGCCCCATATCCCACCCGCCGGAAAAGCCCACCATCACCATCAGCAGGCCCGAGATGAACGCGCCGACATTGGGGATGAAGGCGAGCAGCCCCGTCAAAATGCCGAGCAGCGCGGCCATCGGCACGCCATACACCGATAACAGCCCCCAGGTGAGCACCCCCTCGAACGCCATGCCGACGAGGCGCCCGGCCATCAGCCGGCGCAAGGTAAAGGCCATGCGGGTGATCGTGACGTGAAAGCTCTGGCGGTCGTCCACCGGCAGCATCCAGGCGACGCCCCGCTCATAGAGCCGCGGCTCGATTACGACGTAGATGCCGATGATCACCACCAGCACCAGCATGGTCAGCGCGCCGAGCAGCCCACCGATCGCCCGGGTGACCATCCCCACACCGCTCATCAGCTGGCCGGCGATGGCCTGCACATCCTCGTTGCTGACCGCGAAACCCTGGCCCTGCGCCCAATCCAGCAGGAGCGCGGATTGCTGCTCGATCAGCGCGGGGAACTGCGCCGCCTCCTGCGAGATCTGCTGGCCTGCGAACATCGCCAGCCAGGTGAAGAAGGCGAGCGTGCCGAGCAACACGATGCCGATCCGCCAGCCGCGCCCGATCGGCAGCACGCGGTGGAGCAGCCGCGCCCCACCATCCACCATGGCGGCGAACACCATCGCGCCGAAGATCACCAGCAAGGATTGCGAAATGTAGATTGCCAGCACGAACAGGCCGACAATGGTAACCCAGATCAGCGCCCGTTGCGCCTCCAGCCGCATGGCCGGGCTGGCGATGCGGGTCGGGCTGGCGCGTTGATCGTCCTCGGGTGCCGTTAATTCGGCGGCGTCAGCGCTCGCCATCGGCACCGTCGTCGCTCAGCGGTGGGCGCAGCGAGTTGAAGGCGCGCCCTTCGCGCAGGCTGCCGATCCAGCTGAGCGGATTCCAGCCCGTGCTGCCGTCGAGCGAGAAGGTGACGATCTCCGCCCGCCCGCCGACATCGGCGATCGGCACTGGGCCGCCAAGGCCGTTGCCCAGCGGCCAAGCCGGTGCACGGCTGTCGGCCGAATGGTCGCGATTGTCGCCCATCAGGAACACGTGATCTTCGGGCACGATCAGTTCGGCGAAATTGTCGAGATCCTGCGTGCGATGGTCGATAATCAGGTAGCTGGCGCCATTGGGCAGGGTTTCGCGATAGGTCGGCGGCTCGTACACCCAGCTTCCATCGGGCAGCCGCAAGCGATAGGCCTCGAAGCTGGCGAGGCACGGCATGCCGTTGCACAGCTGCGCTTCGTCTACCGGGATCCGCACCGCCGGCTCCACCGCCTGCGGCACTTCTTCGCCATTGAGGATGATCCGCCCATCGACCATCGCGATCCGGTCGCCGGGCAGGGCCACCACACGCTTGATGTAATCCTCCGCATGGCCCGGCGGCACGGCGATCACGATGTCGCCGTATTCCGGCGTGGCAGGCGCGATCCGCCAATCGCTGCGCGGCAGCAGGTGAAAGCTGGCCGAGACCCAGCTCCAGCCATAGGGATATTTGCTCACCACCAGCCGGTCGCCGACCAGCAGGCTGGGCACCATCGAAATGCTCGGGATGTAGAACGGCTTGGCGACGAGCGTGTGAAAGGCGAGCACCCCCAGCAGCATCAGCGCCAGGCTGCGGGCCTCGGCCAGCCAGTCGACCTTGTCCTTCTTCCCGACAGGAGCGCCCGGTGCCGGCGGTCCGCCCGTCGTCTCGCGCTCCGCCTTTGCCGGGCTCGTGGTCACACCATCAATGGCGGGGGGGAGGCCGGGGACGGAGCTCATCGGGGCAGCGCTTCCAGGATCACGAAGGCCTGCGCCCATGGATGATCGTCGGTGAGGGTAAGGTGAACAAATGCCTCATGGCCGGGCGGCACCCGCTGCGCAAGCAGCTTCGCCGCCCCGCCGGTGAGATGTAGCGTGGGCGCGCCGGACGGCAGGTTCACCAC
Source organism: Erythrobacter sp. ANT-B3C2 (assembly GCA_001683845.1). Classification (GTDB taxonomy): domain Bacteria; phylum Pseudomonadota; class Alphaproteobacteria; order Sphingomonadales; family Sphingomonadaceae; genus Croceibacterium. The sequence goes on from LXQI01000003.1 coordinate 12,201, forward strand.
GCCGATATCCTTGTGGAACACACCGCGCGAAAAGCCGGTGCCGATCGCCTTGCTGAAAGCCTCCTTGGCCGCCCAACGCTTGGCATAGGTGCCGGCGCGGGTGAGGGGGCGCCGCGAGGCCTTGGCCTGCTCCACCTCGGTGAAGCAGCGCTCCTCGAACCGCGCCCCCCACCGCTCGAGTGAGGCAGCGATCCGCTCGATATTGGTCAGGTCGGAACCGAGACCGATGATCATGCATGCGCCATCCCGCGATCGCCCGACACCGGGAGCAGAGGCCCGGCGGCATTGGCAGAGTGCGGGTAGCGCCGGCTGCGTTGAGGACCCGTTAACGATGCTTGGCCGGCGCATGAAACAAGGCTTGCCCGCACTACCCGATTCACCGGCAGCGCCCTCATCGCGCTGCATCCATCAACTCGCGCATCCGCCGCACCGCCGCTTCCAGCCCGACGAACACCGCCTCGCCCACGAGGTAATGCCCGATGTTGAGTTCAGCCAGCTGGGGAATGGCGGCGACAGGCTGGACATTCTCGTAAGTCAGGCCATGCCCCGCATGCGGCTCGATGCCGTTCTTGACGGCGAGTGCGGCAAGGTCCGCTATGCGCTTCAGCTCCACTGCACGCCTTTCGCCGTCAGCATGGGCGTATTCGCCGGTGTGGAACTCGACCACTTCGGCACCCAGCCGGAGGGCCGCTTCCAGCTGCCGCTCGTCCGGTGCGATGAACAGGCTGACGCGGATTCCAGCCTCTTGCAACCGGCTTACAACGGGGGCGAGATGGTTGTGCAAGCCGGCCGCATCGAGCCCGCCCTCGGTGGTGCGTTCCTCCCGCCTTTCGGGCACTATGCAGGCTGCATGCGGGCGGTGTGCAAGCGCGATGCGGACCATTTCCTCGGTGGGAGCCATCTCCAGGTTGAGCGGCAGGCTGGTGGCCGCCTGGATCCGTCGCAGATCCTCGTCGCGGATGTGCCGCCGATCCTCGCGCAGATGGGCCGTGATCCCGTCTCCGCCGACCTGCGCGACGATCTCGGCCGCGCGCACCGGATCGGGGTGGTCGCCGCCGCGCGCATTGCGGATGGTGGCGACATGATCGATGTTGACGCCCAACCGGAGGATGGGCCGGAGCAGGTCCTGCTGCGGCATCGTCCCGGCGCCGTTCACGCCTTGCGGCTGCCGGGCCTGGTCACCGGCAGAGCCGCCAGTTCGGCCGGCAGCTCGTCGGGTGCGAAGGTGGGAAAGTTGATTTCGACCAGCGGGAACAGCGGAACTCCCAATTCGACCGCGCCCCCCGAACGATCGACCAGCGCCACCGCCGCGATCACTTCGGCGCCGGCCGCCTGCACCGCCGCGATTCCCTCCCGGCTGGAAAGGCCGGTGGTGATCACGTCCTCGGCCAACAGCACCCGCTCGCCCTCCGCCAGTTCGAACCCGCGGCGCAGCTCGAAGCGGCCCTCCGGGCGCTCGAGGAACAGCGCGTCTTTCTGAAGCGCACGACCGAGTTCGTGGCCGAGGATCAGCCCGCCCATCGCCAGGCTCACCACCTTGTCGACCTTGCCGCGCAGATCGCGCGGGAGCTTCTGCACCAGCGCGCGGGCGAGCCGGCCCGCCCGATCCGCGTCCATCAGCACCAGTGCGCATTGCAGGTAATGCGCGCTGTGGCGGCCAGAGGTGAGCCGAAAGTGCCCTTCGAGCAGGGCCCGGCTGGCGCGGAATTCGGCAAGGACCTCATCGTCGATCATGGTTTGAATCGGCCCCTGTCGTCACCCACAGCCTACAGCGGCGCAACATCGCTGCACGAGGCAACGGAGCGCCTGCACCCCTGCGCAAAAACTTCCCTAGAAGCGCTTGAGGCAGGGGGCAAGCGTGCGTATATGCCGCCGCATTCCGGCCCTTCAGGTGGGCCGCGCGGCCCGTGCACGCCATTGCATTCGGGCCCAATAAGAACGGAAAGCGGCTTAGTGATGATGTTCGGCGGTTTCGCTCGCAGGCAAATGCGCTCTCTCTTCCTGCTGCTCGCCGCGCTGTCGCTTCCCGTCTTCCAACCGGTGATGGCACAGGAACCGGCACCCCCCGTCCTCGCGCCGCCCCAACCGGCGATCACCAGCGAGCAGGATGCGGTGGCCGCCAACGTGGCCGATGACACGATCAGCGCGGCGGATGCTGCGGACGCCTCCACGCTGGATGTCGCGCCCGGTTCGGCGGCCTACACGCCGCTCGGGCCGGAATGGATCAAGGGCGCGCCCGAACCCGGCGCGATGACCTTCCAGCCGCAATATACCGAGCAGGGCGATTATGCGCTGTGGTTCCACGATGCGATCCTGCTGCCCTTGACGGTGGCGATCTGCCTGCTGGTGCTGGGGCTGCTGCTGTGGGTGGTCGCGCGGTACAACCGGCGCGCCAATGCCGTACCCTCCAAGACCAGCCACAACACCCTGATCGAAGTGATCTGGACCGCGGTGCCGGTGCTGATCCTGGTGGCGATCGCGATCCCCTCGATCACGCTGCTGGCGCGGCAATACGAGACCGCGCCCGCAGATTCGCTGACCATCAAGGCGACCGGCTACCAATGGTATTGGGGCTTTACCTACCCCGATAATGGCGGGTTCGAGGTGATCGCCAACATGATGGACGAGGGCGAGGCGCTGGCGCAGGGCTCCCCGCCGCAGCTGGCGGTCGATAACCGCATGGTCGTCCCAGCAGGCGAGATCATCCGCATCCAGACCACCGGGGCCGATGTGATCCACTCCTTCGGCATTCCATCCTTGTGGTTCAAGCTCGACGCGGTGCCGGGTAGAATCAACGAGCGCACGCTGCTCATCGAGGAGCCGGGGATCTATTACGGCCAGTGCTACGAGCTGTGCGGATCGCGCCACGCTTACATGCCGATCGCCATCGAGGCGCTGCCCCGCCCGCAGTTCGAGGCCTGGGTCCGCGCGCAGGGCGGCACCGTGGGTGCAGCGGAGGCCGAGGCCGCCGCAGGGGCGGGTACCGATCCCGCCGCGCCCGTACTGCCCGGCCTGCAGGAGCCCGAAAGCTCGGTCGAAGGCGCCCCCGGCGCCGGCGCCGCGCCGACCACCACCACCGCGCCGGGCACGCCCGCGCCGGCCCAGAACTGACCTATAGAGTCCAGGACCAGGTACGCTGACGATGGCCACCACTGCCGACACCTTCCAGGCCCATCATGATGATGCCCATCACGATGCTGATCACAAGCCGGGCTTCTTCGCCCGCTGGTTCATGTCGACCAACCATAAAGACATCGGCACGCTTTACCTGATCTTCGCCATCATGGCGGGTGTCATCGGCGGTGCGGTTTCCGGTATCATGCGGATGGAACTGCAGGAACCGGGCATCCAGTACCTGGGCTGGTGGGTCGAGTTCCTCGGCGGGGGCGCCAGCGATTTCGACAAGGCCGGCCACATGTGGAACGTGCTGATCACTGCGCACGGCCTGATAATGGTGTTCTTCATGGTAATGCCGGCGATGATCGGCGGCTTCGGCAACTGGTTCGTGCCGCTGATGATAGGCGCGCCGGACATGGCCTTCCCGAGGATGAACAATGTCAGCTTCTGGCTGACCGTGGCGGGCTTCCTCTCGCTGATGTTCTCGGCCTTCGTGCCGGGTGGCACCGGAAATGGTGCGGGCACCGGGTGGACGGTCTATGCTCCGCTATCGACCAGCGGTTCTGTCGGGCCGGCGGTGGATTTCGCGATCTTCTCGCTGCACCTCGCGGGCGCGGGCTCGATCCTGGGCGCCACCAATTTCATCACCACCATCCTCAACATGCGCGCGCCGGGCATGACGCTGCACAAGATGCCGCTGTTCGTCTGGTCGCTGCTGGTCACCGCCTTCCTGCTGCTGCTGGCGCTTCCAGTGCTGGCCGCGGCGATCACCATGCTGCTGACGGACCGCAACTTCGGCACCACCTTCTTCGATCCGGCCGGTGGTGGCGACCCGGTGCTGTACCAGCACCTGTTCTGGTTTTTCGGCCATCCCGAAGTGTACATCATGATCTTGCCGGGCTTTGGCATCGTCAGCCAGATCGTCGCCACCTTCAGCCGCAAGCCGGTGTTTGGCTATCTCGGCATGGCCTATGCCATGGTTGCGATCGGCGTGATCGGCTTCGTCGTCTGGGCGCACCACATGTACACCGTGGGTCTGGACGTGAACACGAAGATGTATTTCACCGCCGCCACCATGGTGATCGCGGTGCCCACGGGTGTGAAGATCTTCAGCTGGATCGCCACGATGTGGGGCGGCAGCCTGGAGTTCAAGAGCCCGTTGGTGTGGGCGTTGGGCTTCATCTTTTTGTTTACCGTGGGCGGCGTGACAGGCGTGGTGCTGGCCAATGGCGGCATCGACGACAATCTGCACGACACCTATTACGTGGTGGCGCATTTCCACTACGTGCTCTCGATGGGTGCGGTGTTCGCGATTTTCGCCGGCTTCTACTACTGGTTCCCGAAGATGAGCGGGCGCTGGCATTCCGAGCTGCTCTCGCATGTGCATTTCTGGTTGTTCTTCATTGGCGTGAACGTGGTGTTTTTCCCGATGCACTTCCTGGGCATGAACGGCATGTCCCGCCGCATCCCGGACTACACGCCGGCCTTCACCTACTGGAACGAGATCGCCTCGAACGGCTACTGGATCATCGTCGCCTCGATGGTGGTGTTCTTCGCCAACATCGGCTGGGCGCTGGTGGCGGGCAAGCGGGCGGCCGGCAATTACTGGGGCGCGGGGGCGACGACGCTGGAATGGTCGCTGACCAGCCCGCCGCCGTTCCACCAGTTCGAGACCCTGCCGGTGATCGAAGACCATCATTCGCACCACGATCACATCGGCGGTCGGCCCGAAAAGCAGGGAGCGAGACCGGCGGCACACTGATCGGGGATGGCCCGGAGCCGAACAGGCTCTCCGCCCCCTTGATATTGCGCCCGGCAGGCCAGAGATGATCGATACGATGAACACCGCCAGCACCACCCAGCCGATTGCTTCGGATTGGCGCGATTTCGTTGCGCTGATGAAGCCGCGGGTGATCAGCCTGGTGGTCTTCACCGGGCTGTGCGGGCTGCTCGCCGCGCCCGGGCAGCTGCACCCGGTGCTCGCCTTTACGGCGGTGCTGTGCATCGCCATGGCGGCCGGGGGGGCGGCGGCGCTCAACATGTGGTGGGAGGCGGATCTCGATGCCGCCATGCGGCGTACCGCCGGCCGTCCGCTGCCGCAGGGCCGTTTGCAGCGCAAGGATGCGCGCGATTTCGGAATTGCGCTGTGCGGCGCCTCGGTCGGGATCATGGGCCTGGCGATCCACTGGCTGGCGGCCGTCATCCTCGCCTTTTCGATTTTCTATTATGCGGTGATCTACACGATCTGGCTAAAGCCGCGCACGCCGCAAAATATCGTCATCGGCGGCGGTGCAGGGGCCTTTCCGCCGCTGATCGGCTGGGTGGCGGTGACGGGCGAGGTCACGCTGATGCCGCTGCTGCTGTTCGCGATCATCTTTGTGTGGACCCCGCCGCATTTCTGGGCGCTCGCCCTGTTCATGCGCAGCGACTACGCGAAGGTTGGCATTCCGATGATGCCGGTGGCGGCGGGCGAAGCGGCAACTCGCCGGCAGGTCCTCGCCTATGCCATCATCCTGCTGGTGGCGAGCTTGGCGCCGTGGTTCCTCGGCGGCACGGGCGCGATCTATGGGCTTTGCGCGCTGGTGCTTTCGGGTGCCTTCCTGCTGCTGTGTATCCCCGTTGCCTTCCGCCGCACGCAGCAAGCGGATCCGATGCGGCCGGAGAAGCGGCTGTTCGCTTTTTCGATCGTCTATCTGTTCGCGCTGTTCGCCGCGCTGGTTGTGGATCGGCTCGTGCTGGGGCAGGGGATGGTGGCATGACCCCGCAAGAGGAAGAACGCTTCAAGCGCGCCCGCAAGAGCCGCAATCTGGTCCTCGGGCTGGTGCTGCTCGGCTTTGCGATGCTGTTCTATGCGATCACCATTGTCAGGGTGGGCGAGTGATGACCAGTACGACCCTCGCCACACGTAACCTGCGCACCGGCTTCATCGCGCTTTTGGCGGCTGCCGGGATGCTGGGGCTCGGCTTTGCCGCAGTGCCGCTCTACCGGCTGTTCTGCCAGGTGACGGGCTTTGGCGGGACCACCCAGCGGGCGACCGTCGAGGAAGCCGATCTGGCCGCGGAACTCGCTCGCAGCGCCGGGGCCCGGACGATGTCAATCCGCTTCGACGCCAGCCTCGCGCGCGACATGCCGTGGAGCTTTGCCCCGCGCCAGGTCACCGACCGGGTGGCGATTGGCGAGCGCGACATCGCCATCTACGAGGCGCGCAACAATAGCGATGTGCCGGTCACCGGCACCGCCACCTTCAATGTCGAGCCCGAGCAGGCCGGGGTCTATTTCCACAAGATCCAGTGCTTCTGCTTTACCGAGCAGACGTTGCAGCCGGGCCAGAGCGTGACCATGCCGGTGCAATATTTCGTCGACCCCAAGGCGCTCGACGATCCGCGCATGGAGGGGGTGGAGCAGATCACGCTCAGCTACACTTTCCATCGGCGGATCGAACCCGCCTCCTAACCCTCTGGACCTCTATCGGGCCGCCGATCAAGGCCCGCTTCGACACGGATCAGGACGATACAGCATGGCCGGCGCGACCAACCACCAATACCACATCCTGCCGCCCGACATCTGGCCCTTCACCGGTTCTCTTTCGGCGCTGACCTTCACCACCGGCATGGTGATGTACATGCACGATCTGGCCGGCGCCTTCCTGGTGCTGGGCCTCGGCATCGCCGGGCTGATCGCGACGTTCTTCAGTTGGTTCTCCAACATCGTGAAGGAGGCGCAGGCGGGCCACCATACGCCGGTGGTGCAGCTGCACATGCGTTACGGCATGATCCTGTTTATCGCCTCCGAGGTGATGTTCTTTGTCGGCTGGTTCTGGGCGTGGTTCGATTTCGCCCTGTTCCCCTCCGAGCTGACCGACGTGATCGGCGGAATCTGGCCACCGGCCGCAATCGAGGCGGTGATCGACCCGTTCTCCCTGCCGCTGCTTAACACGCTGATCCTGCTGTGCTCGGGCACCACGCTCACCTGGGCGCACCACTCGTTGATCCATGGCGATCGCGAAAGTGCCACGACGGGATTGTGGCTGACGATTGCGCTGGGCGTAGTGTTCACCGCGATCCAGGTCTACGAATATGCCCATGCGCCGTTCGCCTTTGGGCAGAACACCTACAGTTCGGCGTTCTACATGGCGACGGGCTTCCACGGCTTCCATGTGCTGGTCGGCACGATCTTCCTGATCGTGTGTCTGCGCCGGCTGTACCTTGGCCATTTCACCCCGCGCCAGCATTTCGGCTTTGAGGCAGCGGCGTGGTACTGGCACTTCGTCGACGTGGTGTGGCTGTTCCTGTTCGTCACCATCTACGTGTGGGGCGGCTGGGGCGCCGCGATCCACTGATGCGCGGTTGCGCGTCCCGCCTGCGGACGCGGCATGGCTAGAGCTGAGCCGGGCTTCCCAGGCACGAGCGCTCCCGCGCTGCTCGAGAGTTCGCTGCGCGGCCTGTGCCCGCGATGTGCCGCGCCCTCGCTGTTTGCCGGGTGGGTTCGCTTCGGGGAGCGATGCGAGCGGTGCGGGCTCGATTACGAACGCTTCAACGTGGGCGGCTTCAACGTGGGCGACGGCCCGGCCGCCTTTCTTACGCTGATTATTGGCAGCCTTATCGTCATGCTGGCGATCTGCCTGGAACGGGTGTTCGGCCCGCCGTTCTGGCTTCACGCGCTGCTGTGGCTACCCCTGACGATCGTACTGGTGCTGGGAGGGCTACGGATCGCCAAGGCGGCGCTGCTGCATTCGGAATACCGACAGAATGCCGGCGAGGCGCGCGCGCCAGAGAACCGCAAGTGAGCGCGCGGCTGCCCTTGCTCCCCACGCTGCTGGTTGCTGCGGCCGTGGCGATGATGATCGCGCTGGGCGTCTGGCAATTGGGCCGGTCCGAAGAGAAGGCGGCGCTGCTCGCCCGCTATGGTGCGGCTGAGGCTTCGCCCGGAATTGTCCCCTATCCCGCCACGCCGGCGCAGGGAGAGCAGGTGCTTTACCGCCGCTCCGCTCTCGATTGCACCGAAGCACTGAGCGTGCGCGAGACCGCCGGACGCTCGGCGCGGGGCGAGCCGGGCTGGGCGGTGATCGCGCGCTGCCGGCTGCCGGGTGGCGAAACCACCGAGGTGGCGCTCGGCTGGTCGCGCGCGCCCGGCGGCCCTGTCTGGAGCGGCGGCCGGGTCAACGGCATCATCGCCCCGGCGGGGGAGGGCACAAGGCTGGTCGCCTCGCCCCCTCAGGCAGGTCTCGCCGAACTGGCCCGGCCCGATCCGGGCAACCTGCCCAACAACCACCTGTCCTACGCGGTGCAGTGGTTCTTCTTCGCCGGCACCGCCATCGTGATCTACCTGCTGGCGCTGCGCCGGCGCCGGCAGGGCTGAGCCGCCCGTTAAGCCTGCCGCTTGCTCACCGACTCAATCGCGGCGACGACCTTCTCCGGCGCCGCATAGTGCAGCATGTGCCCCTGTCCCGAAACGATCCGCAGCTCGGACCCGGAGACCTCGGTCGCGAAGCGTTCGGCGTGCTTGTCCGGAAAGGTGATGAGATCGCCATCGCCCGCCAGCAGCACGATCGGCTGGGTCAGCTCGCCGTAGCGCTCGGAAAGCCGGCCGGCGGACTGGATCATCATGGCCGTATCGGTCGCGGTGGCCTCGATTTGCGAGGGGCGCAGGGTCATCGCCATCGGAAAGGCGTCGAACTTGTCGGGGACCGGCGCCGGGGCGAAGCTCGCCTTGAGCGCACCCGGAGCGATCAACCGCCCGGTCAGCGGCGCCAGCGTGTGCGCCATCAGCCCCCCCAGCAAGGGGATCGCGGGCACCGAGAACGGCACCACGTCCGGCCGCGCGGTGGCATAATAATAGCCCGAGACCAGCACCAGCCCGGCGACCTTCTCCGGCCGTTCGAGCGCCATGGCCAGTGCCACCATCGTGCCCCAGCTGTGGCCGACCACCACGGCGGGGCCGATCCCAATCTGGTCGAGCGCCCGCGCGATCAGCCGCGCCTGTTCTTCAGGGGTCCAGTGAGTCGCGGACGGGCGTTTGCTATAGCCGAAGCCCGGCCGGTCGAAGGCGATCACGCGGTGGTTTGCGGCGGCGAGCGGGAGAACGCCGCTGACCTCGAAATCCTGCAGCAGCACGCCATTGCCGTGCAACAGCACTACCGTGGGTTGCCCTTCGCTTGCGGTTCCGCGATCGACATAATGCAGCCGGGTGCCTTCGACTTCAACGAACTGGCCGGCAGGCGGGGTCTCCGCCTCGGCCCGGCGCACGCTGCTGCGGTTGAACAGCGCGCTCCCGGCAAACGATGCGGCACCGGCGAGGGCCGCGGCGAGCCATGCGCCGGAGCCTCCCGCAGGGCGCATGCCGGCGACGGAGGAGAGGAGCTGGCGAGTGGAGGATTTGTTGTGTTGCATTGCAGCATAACGGACTTGCCGCAGAATTGTTGCAGGCGATGTGGTTGCGTGGTCTGGGGCACCACGCCCGTGAGTGGGTGCGGCATGGAGTGGCGCCTCGCCAGTGGCTTGCAATCACCGGCGATTGCGCTTATCCGGCCTTGCATCCCGACATTGTCGCGACAAGGTGGGGCTGGCGCCGCGAGGGGCCGGTCGAAATGGCCTGTTCGCGGTAGCTGGAGTTTTCGTGACCGATATTACGCGCCTGAGCCAGATCATCGAACCCGAGGCGGCAGCGCTCGGCTTCGAATTGGTGCGCGTGAAGCTTTCAGGGCTGGGCGAAGGGCGCACGCTGCAGGTGATGGCCGAGGACCCTGCCACGCGGCAGCTGGTGGTGGAACAGTGCATGGCATTGTCACGCCGGATTTCCGAGGCGATCGACACGGCGGAAGAGCATGGCGAGGAACTGATCGCCGGGGCCTATCACCTGGAAGTCAGCTCGCCGGGGATCGACCGGCCGCTGACCCGCGCGAAGGATTTCGCCGAATGGGCCGGGCATGAGGCTCGCATTTCGCTGGTCGACAAGGTCGACGGGCGGCGCGATCTGCATGGCGACCTGCTCGGCATCGAGGGCGAAATCGTCGCCATCGAAGACCGCAAGTCAGGCCGGATCGAACTGCCGCTGGCGCAGATCCATGCGGCCAAGCTGGTCCTCACCGACCGGCTGATCGCCGCGACGAAGCCGCTCGATACGAGCGGCATCGACGAGTTTGAAGAGACACTGGAAGAAGAGAAGGCTCCCGACTGATGGCCAGTCCGATTTCCGCCAATCGTGCCGAACTGCTCGCGATTGCCACCTCTGTTGCCTCCGAAAAGATGATCGACAAGGCGATCGTCATCGAGGCGATGGAAGAGGCGATCCAGAAGGCGGCGCGTGCCCGCTACGGCGCCGAGAACGACATTCGCGCCAAGCTCGACCCGCTGACCGGCGATCTGCGGCTGTGGCGCGTGGTCGAGGTGGTCGAGGAGGTCGAGGACTATTTCAAGCAGGTCACCGTAGAGCAGGCCGAGAAGCTTCAGAAGGGCGCTGCCGTTGGGGACTTCATCGTCGACCCGCTGCCCCCGGTCGATCTCGGCCGGATCGACGCGCAGAGCGCCAAGCAGGTGATCTTCCAGAAGGTCCGCGATGCCGAGCGCGAGCGCCAGTTCGAGGAGTTCAAGGACCGTTCCGGGGAGATCATCACCGGCGTGATCAAGTCGGTCGAGTTCGGCCACGTGATCGTCAATCTCGGCCGGGCCGAGGGCGTGATCCGGCGTGACCAGCAAATCCCGCGCGAGGCCGCCCGCGTGGGCGAGCGCGTGCGGGCGCTGATCATGAAGGTGGAGCGCAACAACCGCGGCCCCCAGATCTTCCTCAGCCGCGCGCACCCTGAATTCATGAAGAAGCTGTTCGCGCAGGAAGTGCCTGAAATCTATGATTCGATCATCGAGATCAAGGCGGCCGCCCGTGATCCGGGCAGTCGCGCCAAGATCGGCGTGATCAGCCGCGATTCGAGCATCGACCCGGTCGGCGCCTGTGTCGGCATGAAGGGCAGCCGCGTGCAGGCGGTGGTCCAGGAGCTGCAGGGCGAGAAGATCGACATCATCCCCTGGAGCGAGGATACCGCCACCTTCGTCGTCAACGCCTTGCAGCCGGCGACGGTGAGCCGCGTGGTGCTCGATGAGGACGAGGCGCGGATCGAGGTGGTGGTGCCCGACGACCAGCTGAGCCTGGCAATTGGCCGGCGCGGGCAGAACGTGCGCCTCGCCAGCCAGCTGACCGAGAGCCAGATCGACATCATGACCGAGGAGGAGGCGAGCGAGAAGCGCCAGCGCGAATTCTCCCAGCGGTCCAAGATGTTCGAGGAGGAGCTCGATGTGGACGAGACGCTCAGCCAGCTGCTGGTGGCCGAAGGCTTCGCCGAGCTGGAGGAGGTCGCCTATGTTGAGCTCAGCGAGCTGGCGGGGATCGAGGGCTTCGACGAGGAGCTGGCCGAGGAGCTGCAGAACCGCGCGCAGGAAGCGCTCGAACGGCAGATGGAAGCGCATCGCGCCGAGCGCCGCGAGATGGGTGTCGAGGATGCCTTGGCTGAGCTGCCGCATCTCAACGAGCAGATGCTGGTGGTGCTGGGCAAGGCGGGGATCAAGAACCTCGACGATCTCGCCGATCTCGCGACCGACGAGCTGATCGCCAAGAAGCGTGAGGCGCCGCGCCGCCGCCAGCCGCCCGAGGGCACCGTGCCCACCGGGCCGCCGATGAAACGCCCGCCGCAGCGGGCCGAGGACAAGGGCGGCGTGCTGGGCATGTTCGGCCTCTCCGAGGAGCAGGGCAACGAGATCATCATGGCCGCCCGCGCGCACTGGTTCGAGGATGAGACGCCGGCCGAGCCCGCAGGCGCCGTCGAGAGCGCCGGAGAAGAAGCGGCCGAACCCGCCGCCGAAGCGGGCGAGGGCGATCCGGTCGCTGACCGGGAGGATGGGGCCGAGGGTGCCGAAGCGGCGCCCGCAGCAGAGGAGGCCGCCAATGCGGAGTCCTCGCAATGAGCCGCTAACGCCCCACGACATCGATGATGCGGCGCCGGGCGGCAATGCGCCCGAGCGGCGCTGCGTGCTGACCGGCCGCCACGCCCCGCGCGAGGAGTTGTTGCGTCTGGCACTCGGACCTGCGGATGCCGAGGGCGCCGCCCCGGTGCTGCCCGACGCTCACGCCCGCGCGCCGGGCCGCGGCGCCTGGATCGGCGTAGACCGGGCGGCACTGGCAACGGCGCTTGTCAATGGCAAGCTGCGGGGCGCGCTTGCCCGGGGGTTCAAGACGGGCCAGCTGGCGATCCCCACCGACCTGCCCGATCTGGCAGAAGCCGCGTTGCGCCGCGCCCTGCTCGACCGACTGGGGCTCGAACTGCGTGCCGGACGGCTTCTCCTGGGCTCGGACCGGATCGCCCGCGCGGCGCGCGACGGGAAGGTCGCCGCGCTGTATCATGCGGCCGATGCGAGCACGGATGGTGCGCGCAAGCTGGACCAGAGCTGGCGGGTGGGGCGCGATGCGGAGGGCAGTGGCCTGGCCGGCGCGCGGCTGCCACTGGACCGCGCGGCCCTGTCTGTGGCATTGGGCCGCGAGAACGTCGTCCACCTGGCGCTGGCCGATTCCGGCTCGGCCGAGCGGGTGGCGATCCCGCTCAAGCGCCTGCTGAACTTCCTGGGCCTTGCCGCCCAAGGAGCTGCCAGGCCGGAGGACGGATCCGCCGCCGCTTCGGCCGAAGAGATTGTGCCGCGTGATGCGGATGCGAATGGCCGCCGGGGCTCCGCCCCCGAGCGGCAAGCTGAGTTGAAGGATTGTTGAAGGGTTTATGAGCGAGAACGAAACCACCACCACGCGCACCCTCAAGCCGCTCGGGCTGAAGCGCGCGGTCGATGCCGGCGAGGTCAAGCAGACCTTCAGCCACGGCCGCACCAACAAGGTTGCGGTCGAGGTCAAGCGCCGTCGCAAGCTGGTCAAGCCGGGCGAGGAGCAGGCTGCACCCGCTCCGGCCCCTGTCCCGGCGCCCGCGCCGGCTCACGCACCTGTCCAGACAGCGCCCCGCTCTGCGCCGCCCGCACCGCGTCCGGCAACCAGCGCCGAGACGCCGCAGGAACTCACCGCCCGCCTCCAGCGCGAGGCCGAGGAAGGGCGCCTGCGCGTGGGTGAGGAAGCCCGCCGCCGCGAGGAAGAGCAAAAGCAGCAGCAGAACGAGGAGCAGCGCCGCCGCGCGGAAGAGAACCGTCGCGCCGAGGAGGAAGCGGCCGAGCAGTCCCGCGCTGATGAGCGGCAGGCACCAGCCGAAGCAGAACCCGCCAGGGCCGAGTCCGTGTCCGAGCCGGCTGAAGGCGCCCTCGCAGCCGATCCGGATGCTGATCCCAACGCCGAAACCGACCCCGCCGGGGCCGAGGGCGACCCGGCAGCGAAGGACGGCGAAGCCCCCGCGCCCCGCCGCTTCTCCCCGGTTGCCCGGCCCGAGCTCAAGAAGCCCGAGAAGAAGCGCGAGGAGCGAGTCGCTGGCGGCAAGGCCCCGGCAACGCCCGAGGGCCGGACCGAGCGGGTCGACCGGGCGGCTGACCGTGCGGACAAGCGCCGCGGCGGCAAGCTGACGGTCAACCGCGCGCTCAACGATGACGAGGGCGCCCGCGCCCGCAGCCTCGCCGCGCTCAAGCGCGCCCGCGAGAAGGAGCGCCGCGCGCAGATGGGCGGCGCGTCCAAGCAGCGCGACAAGCAGGTGCGCGATGTCGTCGTGCCCGAGGCGATCACCGTGCAGGAACTCGCCAACCGCATGGCCGAGAAGGGCGCCGACCTGGTGAAGGCGCTGTTCAACATGGACATGATGGTCACCGTCAATCAGACGATCGATGCCGATACGGCCGAACTGCTGGTCGAGGAATTCGGCCACAACTTCCTGCGCGTGGCGGAAAGCGATGTCGACCTCGATGCCAGCGTGGATGTCGATCCCGAGGAGACGCTGCGGGAGCGCCCCCCGGTCGTCACCATCATGGGCCATGTCGATCACGGCAAGACCAGCCTGCTGGACGCGCTGCGCGGCACGGACGTGGTGCGCGGCGAGGCCGGCGGCATCACCCAACACATCGGCGCCTACCAGATCACCACCAAGGGATCGGGCAAGGACAAGGGGCACAAGATCACCGTGCTCGATACGCCGGGCCACGAGGCGTTCACGCAGATGCGCGCCCGCGGTGCCAATGTGACCGACATCGTCGTGCTGGTGGTGGCGGCCGACGACGGGATCATGCCGCAGACGATCGAGGCGATCAGGCACACCAAGGCCGCCGGCGTCCCGATGATCGTGGCGATCAACAAGATGGATAAGGACAATGCCAATCCGCAGCGCGTGCGCGAGCGCCTGCTGGAGCATGAGGTGATGGTCGAGAAGATGAGCGGCGAGGTGCAGGACGTCGAGGTTTCGGCCAAGACCGGCGCCGGGCTGGATGCGCTGATCGAGGCAATCATCTCGCAGGCCGAGCTGCTCGAGCTGAAGGCCCGTCCCGACCGCGACGCCGAGGCGACGGTGATCGAGGCGCAGCTGGACAAGGGCCGCGGCCCGGTCGCCACCGTGCTGGTGCAGCGCGGCACGCTGCGGCGCGGCGATACCTTCGTGGTCGGCACCCAGAGCGGCCGGGTGCGCGCGCTGGTCGACGACAAGGGCAAGCAGATCAAGGAGGCCGGCCCCTCCATGCCGGTCGAGGTGCTGGGCCTGGGCGGCGTGCCCAGCGCAGGCGATATGCTGAGCGTGGTGGAAAACGAACAACGCGCCCGCGAAGTGGCCGAATACCGGCAGGAAGTAGCTACCGAAAAGCGCACCGCGATGGCGCCCGCCGATCTCGACACGATGTTCGCCGGGCTCAACAGCGATCTGATCGAATTCCCGCTGGTGGTGAAGGCCGACGTGCAGGGCTCGGTCGAGGCGATCGTCAACGCGCTGCACAACCTCTCGACCGACGAGATCAAGGTCCGCGTGCTGAATTCGGGCGTGGGTGCGATCACGGAGAGCGATGTGACGTTGGCTGCGGCTTCCAAGGCGCCGATCATCGGCTTCGGCGTGCGGCCCAATGCCAATGCCCGCCAGCTGATCGCGCGCGACAAGGTGGAGATGAAATATTACGATGTCATCTACGCACTGACCGCCGAAATCGCCAAGGAGATGGCGGGCGAACTCGGGCCGCTGCGGATCGAGAACGTCGTCGGCCGCGCCGAAGTCCGGCAGGTGTTCCCTGCGGGCAAGCGCGACAAGGCCGCCGGCCTGCTGGTGGTCGAAGGGGCCATCCGCAAGGGTCTGCACGCGCGGCTTACCCGGCAGGACGTCATCGTTTCCGCCACCACCATCGCCTCTTTGCGGCGCTTCAAGGACGATGTGGACGAGGTGCGCGCCGGCGTCGAATGCGGCGTGGTGCTGGCCGATACCAACGACATCAAGCCCGGCGACCAGCTGGAGGTGTTCGAGGTGGAGGAGCGCGAGCGGACGCTGTAAGGCGCCCCCGTGGCCTACCGGCCCAGTCGCAGCTTCGGCCTTTTCGGCCTGCTGTGTGCGGTTGGGCTGGTGGCTGGGGTGATCGTGGTCTTCGGCGAGAGTCTCGTGATGCGCCTGCCGCTCTCATGAGATCGCCGCTCTCATGAGCCGGTGGGTTGCCCTGCTCGGCAGCATCAATGTCGGTGGAAACCGGCTGAAGATGGCGGAGTTGCGGGCGGCGCTGGAACAGGCGGGGCTGGCGAATGTCGCCACGGTGGTCGCCAGCGGCAACGTGCTGTTCGACCATCCCGAGGAAGCGGAAGCGGAACTGGAGCGGCGCATCGCGCAGGTGGTGAAGGATCGTTTCGGGATCGACAGCTTCGTGGCTGTTCGCAGCCGGGCCGAGCTGCAAGCGGCGATCGCGGACAATCCCTTCGCCAGCGATGGCGAGCCGAAGCTGGTCCACACAATGTTTCTCGCCGAGCCGTTCGACCGAGTGCGCTTCGAAGCCTTCGCTCACAGGTGGCCGGACCCCGAGCGGCTGGCGCCGGGCGACCGCGCGTTTTTTGTCGACTATGTGGAAACGGTGGGCCGTTCGAAGCTTGACGCGGCGATGGCAAAGGCCAAGCTGATCAGCGGGCGCGCCACCGCGCGCAACATCCGCTCGCTCCGGCGGATTGCCGATGCCATGGACCGATAGATGCCCCGCCCATCCACCACTCCCGAAGATGCCTCGGTCCGCCTGCTTAAGGTGGGCGAGCGCGTGCGCCACATGCTGGCAGAGATCCTCACCCGCCAGCAGGTCCATGACGAGGTGCTGAGCGCGCGCACCATCTCCATCACCGAGGTCCGCATGTCGCCCGATCTCAGGCTCGCGCGGGTTTATGTAAAGCCGCTGCTCGGGGCCGAGGAGGAGCAGGTGCTGGTCGCGATGCGGCAGAACACCGCTTATCTCCAGCGCGAGGTGGCCACCCGCCTAGGCCTCAAGTTCGCCCCCCGCCTGAAATTCCTCGCGGACGAAAGCTTCGAGGAGGCCGACCGGATCGAGCGGCTGCTGAACGATCCGCGGGTCGCCCGCGATCTCGCAAAGGAGTGAGTTCAGCGGCGGTTCAATACGCCCCGCGCATCCGGCAGCCATGAGCATCCTGTCCCTCTTCCTCACCGCCGCAGCGGCTTGGGCCACCCCGCTGGCCGGGGTCGAAAACGAGGAAACAACAATCCGCACTGCTATCACCCAACAGGTGCCGCACGGCGGCGATGTGCTGTTCGTGCGCGACAGCATCGGCCGCTGGTACCGGGTCGAACTCAGTGCGGGCTGTCTCGAACAGACTGCCGATGTCCACACAGTCGCTTTCCGCACCCAGCCGGTGACCGGCATCATCGATCGTTTCAGCTCGGTCGCGGTGGGCCGCACCGGACGGGTCTGTGGGATCGAGAGCGTCCGCCGCTCCGCCGCGCCGCCACAGCGGGATTCCCGCAGCCCAATCGCGCGCGACTGATCGCGGGTGTATCTTCGGGTGCCTTCTCCTATGGAGGGCGGGCATGAACCAAACCCTCCTGCTGGCGCTGGCGCTGATTCCCGCGCTGGTCGTCGCTATCGTGCTTCACGAAGTGGCGCATGGCTGGGCCGCTCTGGCGCTCGGCGATCCGACGGCCAAGGAGCGGCGCCGCCTTTCTTTCAACCCGGTCCGCCATGTCGATCCGATCGGCACGCTGGCCCTGCCCAGCTTGCTGGCGGTGGTGGGTGCGCCGGTGTTCGGCTGGGCCAAGCCGGTGCCGGTAATCCAGCAGCGGCTTAACAATCCGCGCTTCGGCATGGTCGCGGTCGCCGCGGCGGGGCCGGCCACCAACCTGGTTCTGGCCGGGCTGGGCGCGGTGGTGTTGGGCCTGATGGCGCGGTTCCTGCCCAGCCCACCCACCGGGCTGTTCGGCTTTGCCGCCCTGTCGGTGCAGGCGTTTATCCTGATCAACATTTTCCTGGCGCTATTCAACCTGCTGCCGTTGCCGCCGTTCGATGGATCGCACATCGTCGAGGGGTTGCTGCCGCCCCGCGCCGCTGCGGCCTATGCGAGGCTGCGGCCGCTCGGCCTGCCGCTCCTGTTTTTGCTGCTGCTGGTGGTGCCCTGGCTGTTTCCGCAGTGGAGCGTGGTTGAGCGCTTCGTGCTGCCGCCGGTGATGTGGGTGCAGGCGCTCTACATGGATCTCGCACGCGCCATCGCCGGCACTGCCTGAGCCCGCGCCCGTGACCATCCGCACCCCGCATGGCTGGCTGATCCTCGACAAGCCGCCCGGTCTCGGCTCCACGCAGGCCGTCGGCGCGGTGAAGCGCGTGCTGCGCGAGGGCGGCTATGCCAAGGTCAAGGTCGGCCATGGCGGCACGCTCGATCCGCTGGCGGAGGGCGTTCTGCCGATCGCGCTGGGCGAGGCGACGAAGCTTGCGGGCCGCTTGCTCGATGCAAGCAAGGCTTATGCATTCACGGTGCACTTCGGCGCAGAGACCGATACGCTCGATGCGGAGGGGCAGGTGGTCGCCACCAGCGAGCGGCGCCCGCCACGCGCCGCGATCGCCCAGATCCTTGAGCACTTCACCGGCGAGATCGACCAGACGCCGCCCGCATTTTCCGCGCTCAAGGTCGATGGCAAGCGCGCTTACGACCGCGCCCGCGCCGGCGAGGCGGTGGAGCTGGAGAGCCGCCGCGTGACGATCCATTCGCTCGAACTGGACGGCGGCGTTGGCATGCATCCGGCGCTCGCCTCGGCCTTCGCCACCACCGCCGGGCGGCCGGACCCCTACGATCCCGCCGCGCCGCTGGAACTGGCTGACAGCGTGACGCTGCTGGCAGGGGTGAGCAAGGGCACCTACATCCGCTCGCTGGCGCGCGACATCGCGCGGGCGCTCGGCACGCTCGGCCATGTCACCTGGCTGCGCCGCACCCGCGCCGGGCCCTTCGGCGAGGAACAGGCGATTTCGCTGGACATGCTGGGGGAAATCGGGAAGGGCGCCCCCCTTGAAGACCACCTCCTGCCGTTGGAGGCGGGGCTGGACGGTATCCCGGCCCTCACCCTCGATCCGGAGAGCGCGCAGGCGGTCCGCCAGGGCCGGGTTCTCTCCGGTTTGCCCTTTCCCGATGGGCTCCATCTTGCCAAAGCCGGCACTGTTCCGGTCGCGCTGATGGAACTGGCGGGCGGTACGGCCACGGTCGTGCGGGGGTTCAATCTCACCGATACCGCGGAGCAAGCAGAATGACGGTTACCCCTGTAAGAAAACAGGAAATCATCACCGACAACGCCCGCGACAAGGGCGATACCGGTTCCCCCGAAGTGCAGGTTGCGATCCTTACCGAGCGCATCCGCAACCTGACCGAGCACTTCAAGGGCCACCACAAGGACAACCACTCGCGCCGCGGCCTGCTGATGATGGTCAACAAGCGCCGTAGCCTGCTCGCCTATCTGAAGCAGAAGGATATCGAGCGGTACAATTCGCTGATCCAGAAGCTGGGTCTTCGCAAGTAAGGGTATCGAGAAAGGCGGCTCCTCCCGAGGGGCCGCCTTTCTCGCTTTCGGGCGCAGCGCCACGCAACAGCGGCCGATTTCGGTTCCGCGATGCGCCCGCAACCAGGCCAACCTCGCGCAATTCGGTGTGAGGGGCCTTGGGGCACTCCAAAGGCCCCGCACCGGACCGGGACGGAATCCCGGGCAGTAGGCCCCGCCGTGCAATTGGGCGCCGCGGGCTCGTCAAGGAAACATCATGTTCGACACGAAAACTGTATCGCTGGAGTGGGGCGGCAAGACCCTCACTCTGGAAACCGGCCGTATTGCCCGCCAGGCCGATGGGGCCGTGCTGGCCACCTACGGCGAGACCGTGGTGCTTTGCGCTGTTACCGCCGCCAAGAGCGTCAAGGAAGGGCAGGACTTCTTCCCGCTGACCGTCAACTACCAGGAAAAGTTCTCTGCCGCAGGTCGCATCCCCGGTGGCTTCTTCAAGCGTGAGCGCGGAGCGACCGAGAAGGAAACGCTGACCAGCCGCCTGATCGATCGCCCGATCCGCCCGCTGTTCCCCGAGGGGTTCTACAACGAAATCAATGTCATCTGCCAGGTGCTCTCCTATGATGGCGAGACCGAGGCGGACATCGTGGCGCTGATCGCCGCGAGCGCCGCGCTGACGCTTTCGGGCGTGCCCTTCATGGGCCCGATCGCCGGCTGCCGCGTCGGCTTCGTCGAGGGCGAATACGTCCTCAACCCCGCGCAGAACAAGGCGCTGGAGGATGGCCGGCTGGACCTGATCGTCGCTGCCACCCAGCAGGCCGTGATGATGGTGGAATCCGAGGCGCGCGAGCTGACCGAGGAAGAGATGCTCGGCGCGATCCTGTTCGCGCATGATCAATCGAAGAAGGTGATCGATGCGATCATCGACCTCGCCGAGCAGGCCGCCAAGGAGCCCTGGGAGCTTTCCTTGGCCGACAATGCGGCGATGAAGGGCGACATCAAGCAGCTGGTCGGCAGCGATATCGCCAAGGCCTACACGCTGACCGACAAGTCCGCTCGCTCGAACGCTCTCAACGAGGCGCGCGCCAAGGTGAAGGCGCATTACGCCGATGCCGACGGGCAGACCAGCATGACCGCCAACAAGCTGACCAAGAAGGTGGAGGCGGATATTGTGCGCACCGCCATCCTCAGGGATGGCAAGCGGATCGACGGCCGCCGGGTGGACCAGGTCCGCCCGATCGAGGCGATGGTCGGCTTCCTGCCGCGCACGCATGGCTCCTCGTTGTTCACCCGTGGCGAAACGCAGGCGATCTGCACCACCACGCTCGGCACCAAGGATTCCGAGCAGATGATCGATGGGCTAGCCGGGCTGAGCTACGAAAGCTTCATGCTGCACTACAACTTCCCGCCCTATTCGGTCGGCGAAGTGGGCCGCTTCGGCGCTCCGGGCCGGCGTGAAGTCGGCCATGGCAAGCTTGCCTGGCGCGCGCTGCACCCCATGCTGCCGTCGAAGGAGGATTTCCCCTACACCATCCGCGTATTGTCCGACATCACCGAGTCGAACGGCTCGTCCTCGATGGCGACGGTGTGCGGCGGGTGCCTGAGCATGATGGATGCTGGCGTTCCGATCGAGCGTCCGGTCTCCGGCATTGCCATGGGCCTGATCCTCGAAGGTGATGATTTCACCGTCCTCAGCGACATTCTCGGCGACGAGGACCATTTGGGCGACATGGACTTCAAGGTGGCCGGCACCGAGGCGGGCATCACCAGCCTCCAGATGGACATCAAGGTCGCCGGGATTACCCGCGAGATCATGGAGAAGGCGCTGGAGCAGGCCAAGGAAGGCCGCACGTATATCCTGGGCGAGATGACCAAGGCGCTGGGTTCAGCCCGGACCGAGCTTTCGGCGCACGCGCCGCGGATCGAGACGATGCAGATCGACAAGACCAAGATCCGCGACATCATCGGCACGGGCGGCAAGGTGATCCGCGAGATCGTTGCCGAGACTGGCGCCAAGGTGGACATCGACGATGAGGGCCTGATCAAGATCTCGTCCAGCGATCCCGCCCAGATCGAGGCTGCGCGCAAGTGGATATCCGGCATCGTGGAAGAGGCCGAAGTCGGCGCGATCTACACCGGCAAGGTGGTCAATATTGTCGATTTCGGCGCGTTCGTGAACTTCATGGGCGGCAAGGACGGCCTGGTCCACGTATCCGAAATGCGGAACGAGCGGGTCGAGAAGCCGACCGACGTTGTCTCCGAAGGGCAAGAGGTGAAGGTCAAGGTGCTCGAGATCGACCCGCGCGGCAAGGTCCGCCTGTCGATGCGGGTGGTCGACCAGGAAACCGGCGAAGCGCTGGAAGACAACCGCCCGCCGCGCGAGCCTCGCGAACCACGGGGCGACCGTGGTGACCGGGGCGGTGGCGATCGTGGTGGCGGCGATCGCGGTGGCCGGGGCGGCGGTGACCGTCGTGGTCCTCGCGGCAGCGGCGGCGGCGGTGGAGATCGTGGCCGTGGCCCCCGTGGCGGCGGCGACCGTGACGGCGGCCGCGAAGGCGGTCGCGGGAGCGATGAGGTCGGCGGCGGCAATCTGAACCAGATCCCGGCCTTCCTCAAGGAAGACTGAGCGCTCTCCCGCCGGATCGACGGGCAGCAGAAGGGCCGCGGGTTGATCCCCGCGGCCTTTTTGCATGGTGCCGGGAGGCGGTTTGGCAGAGCCGAGAGTTGGAAGCTTCGATCGTTTCGTGACGCGGTAAGAGGTACGCCTGTGCCGGGATGGGGCGAGGGCAAGCGCAGCTTGGACGTGGCCCCGGGAAGCGGCTATCGAGACGTTAACGTTTTCTTAACACCTCACCGAGATAGGGTTAACGGCAGTGCAACCTTTTGGCGGGATGTGATGGCGAGCGACGGGCTTCTGACACGCGCCGTGGCCGCACGGCAGGCGATCCTGGAACGGCTGCGACACGACTGGCCCGACAGCTGTGACCTGGAGGCGCGAGAATTTGCGCCCCAGTATTCGGAAGCCGAGTTCCTCGACGCCAGTGTGGCGCTGCAGGACGAAGGGCTGATTATGTATGAGGCGCTGCTGGTCGGTGCCGGACCTTCGCCGATGCTCATCGCGGCAATGTTGACGCATAAGGGCCAGGCCGCTGGAGGGCCCGAGCGCTAGCGCCGCCCTCGTCGTCTGGGTGGCTCAGGCCGCCAGGCCGATCTGCTGCATCACCCCGTTCGAAGCGATGATGGCGAACTGGCGCAGGGCGGCGAACTCACCCGCGGTCAGGATCCGCTCATTGCGGTCCATGGCGAACAGCATGCCGATCGGCTCCCCGTGCAAATCGCGCAACGGCAACCCGGCAAAAAAACGCATCCCTTGCTCGCTCGCGGTGAGCGGATGGGTGAGGGCACTCAGCTCTGGCCGGGCCATGGCAGCCCGGCCACAGCGCCAGGCGGCGATCATGCGGTGTTGGGGCCGGCCTTCAGCGTCGCGGACGGCTGCGCGTGGCTGGCGGCGGGGAATGCCGGCGGAGAGACCAAGGCGGAGAACCACCGCGTCGCAATCGAGCGTGCGCTGGAGAAGGCGGGCAAGCGCCTCGAAGCTGAACGCATCGGGCGCAGCGGCCGATCCCGGGCGGTTTCCAGCTTTGCGGACGACTGCGTTCATCGGGTCTGCCTGCTTGCAACCCTTCATCATTTAGCCCGCCCTCGTCTTCTCCAACATTCGGGATTGTGCCTAATTTGGGCTGAATCGCCTCGGTAGGAACACCTAGAGAACGCCGCAAAAACCCGAATGCATCCGGGTTGCTACATTTCTTGCACGCCGTTGCAGGCCGATGAATCCCGCTTGCACGAACGCCGCAACCGCATCGGAACGCGGGTGCTTCGTGGCGCGCGATCAGCGGACGCGGGGGCCACCGAAGGGGAGCGGGGGAGGGGGCCGGCGGGCACCGCGCGGCAGCTGCGCCTGATAGGCCCGGCCGCAATGAGCGACGCAATAGGGGAAGCCCGGGTTCACCTTGTCGCCGCAGAAGTGGAAATCCGCCTCACCGGGATGGCCCATCGGCCAGCGGCACACACGGTCGTTGAGATCCAGTAGGCTGGTCTTGCCGACGATGTCGGCGCTCGGCCTGGCCGGAACAAGGCGTCGCGGCGGGGCGGCGGGGATCGGCGCCTGCTGGTCGCCCGGGCCTTGTCGCAAGAAGCCGCCCGGCCCGACCGAGACGACCCTTGGCGATGGTGGGGAGGCGAGGGGTGCGGCCTGCTCGGGCGCCGCCTGCTGCTGTTCCAGCGGTGTGGCGGCGACATCCATTTCGAGGCTTTCCGAACTCCCACGCTCGGCTTGCGCTTCGGCTGGTTCCGAAGCGGGGTGGGGCGGGGGTGCCGCCTGCCTGCTCCGGTACCGGGCCTCGGTCTCGCTGGCCTCGGTTGCCCCGGAATCGTTCGACTTGGCTCCGTGCGAATTGCCCTCGCTCGACCTGGCCTCGTTGGCCTTCACCGGTGAGGGGCGGGCTTTCAGGCCCAGGCGGTGCGCCTTGCCGATCACCGCATTGCGAGAAACACCGCCCAGTTCCTCGGCAATCTGGCTGGCTGTCGCGCCGCTCTCCCACATCCGGGTGAGGGTGGAGATCCGTTCCTCGGTCCAGCTGATCGTCATTCGCTTGCCTTCCTTTGGCAGGGGATGCGCCCCGGCTTCGCTCCACGAGCCGCCGCCTGCGGCCTTGCCAGCACAGGGGCCGCCCGATAGGCGCAGCCCCCATGGCCGATCAATCCCCCAAGCCCGCCGGCCCTGCGCCCGCAACAGCTTTCGAGCCAGAATTTATCGACCCCGAAACAGGTTCCGCGCGCCAGTTCGCACCCAAGGGCCAGCCGCAGATCACCGGCATCAACCGGATCGGGCTGTGGAGCCTTTATATGAAGGAGGTGCGCCGCTTTCTCAAGGTGCAGACGCAGACGATCTGGGCGCCGGCGGTCACCACGCTGCTGTTCCTGGTGATCTTCACGGTCGCGCTGGGGCGGGGTGGGCGCGAGATGCTGGGCGTTTCCTTCGCCAGCTTCGTGGCTCCGGGCCTGATCATGATGGCGATGATGCAGAACGCCTTTGCCAATTCCAGCTTCTCGCTGCTGGTCGGCAAGATCCAGGGCACTATTGTCGACGTGCTGATGCCGCCGCTGACCGAAGGCGAACTGATGTTGGGGATCGTGGCCGCGGCGATCACCCGTGCGGTGTTGGTGGGCGGGGCGGTGGCGCTGGCGATGGCGCTGTGGCCAAGCGTTGCACTGGGCGCGGCGCACCCCTGGGCGATCGTTTGGTTCGGGCTGATGGGCGCGACCATGCTGGCGCTGATGGGACTGATGGCGAGCCTGTGGGCGGAAAAGTTCGATCACAATGCGGCGGTGACCAATTTCGTCGTGGCGCCGCTTTCGCTGCTTTCGGGCACATTTTATCTGATCAGCGACCTATCGCCCACCTTCGAGGCGATCAGCCGGGCTAACCCGTTCTTCTACATGATCTCGGGCTTCCGCTTCGGCTTCCTGGGCCGCAGCGACATCGGCGACACCAACGAGGCGGTGCTGGCGGCGGCGGTGGGCACGGGCGTGCTGAACCTGCTGCTGGGGATCGCGACCTATGCGCTGATCCGCA
The DNA here is from genome assembly GCA_001683845.1 of Erythrobacter sp. ANT-B3C2. GTDB lineage: Bacteria > Pseudomonadota > Alphaproteobacteria > Sphingomonadales > Sphingomonadaceae > Croceibacterium. Next base: position 36,842 of record LXQI01000003.1, read on the forward strand.
GTGGGTGGAAGCTGAAGAGCTGAGGAGCGCCGCCCGAGTTGGGACGGGCGCACTCAGTGAGTCAGGCTGCGGTGCAGGCGGTAGCGCCCTTCCGCAAAGCGATCGAACAGCTGGGGGAGCGAGGGGTGGTCGACCGGCCCGCCCTGGGCATCCTCGAGCAGGTTCTGCTGGCTGACATAGGCGACGTAGGAGGTATCTTCGTTCTCGGCCAGCAGGTGGTAGAAGGGCTGGTTGCGCCGGGGGCGCAGGTCGCTCGGGATCGCCTCGTACCATTCCTCGCGGTTGGCGAAGACCGGATCGATATCGAACACCACGCCGCGAAAATCGAACAGCCGGTGGCGCACCACATCGCCGATGGCGAAGCGTGCGCGAGAGTGGCGCGGAGCCTCGATCTGGCGTCCGGCTTGCGGCGAATAGAACTGCGCGAGATCCATGGCCGGCAGTATAGCGGGCGCAGAGCCGGGAGCAAGGGCGGGGAAATGGAGTGGGGCCAAGGTGCTGGGCCAGGATGCTGGGCCCCGGCGATGGCGTGGGGAGCGGAAGGAGGCTTGCCGAGCCCGGCAGGCTGCGCTAGCCGCGCCTTCCAGCCGACCGGGCATTCGCCCATGCGCGCTTTTCGTTGCGGAGAGGTGCCGGAGTGGTCGATCGGGGCGGTCTCGAAAACCGCTGTGCCCGTAAGGGTACCGAGGGTTCGAATCCCTCCCTCTCCGCCAAGGCCCGGTCCCCAGCCGTCCAGACCTGTCCGAGGCCGTCCGAAAGCGCTTGGAAAATTGAGCTTTATTGGCTTAAGGTAGTCCACGGCGGTCCGAGCCCGTCCGCCCCAATCCGACCAATTGTGGGGTCATTTTGGGGACATGTTCGGACATCGAGTGGGGGCATCCCGTGCTGACTGATAAGGCGGTAGCCGCGGCTCGGCCGCGAGAGAAGGATTACAAACTCGGCGATACAGGCGGGTTATACGTGTTTGTAACCAAGACCGGCCATCGCTCTTGGCGACTCAAATATCGCTATGGCGGTAAAGAGCAGCGAATCGTGCTCGGCTCCTATCCAGACCTATCTCTTAAGTCGGCACGGGTTCGCCGTGACGAGCTCAGGGCTGTGCTTCGGGAAGGCAAGGATCCGAAGCTAGCTATGCGCCGGCGCAAATTGGTCGGCCCCTCCTTGGGCGGAGGGACTTTTGAAAGCGTGGCCCGTGAATGGCACAAGATACAGATACCTCGGTGGAAGATGGTGCACGCGGAAGACGTGATTGCCAGTTTGGAACGAGATCTGTTCCCGCTCATTGGCGACTACCCCCTGGATCAAATTGATGAGCCCCTCCTGCTGGCTGCACTTCAAAAGGTTGAGAAGCGGGGAGCGGTTGAGACAGCGCGACGTCTCCGGCAGAGAGCGGACCGCATTTTCCGGTACGCAAAAGCGTCGGGCATTCCGAATTCCAATCCTGCAGCGGAAGTGAAGGAGGCGCTGGCGCCGGTCCCGGCAAAGCGTCGATGGCCGGCAATCACGGACATATCCGAGCTCCGTTCTTTTGTGGCGGCGATAGACGCCGCCAGCGCATCCCCGGTCACGAGACTTGCTTCCCGGTACCTGGCCTTGACGGCTCAGCGGCCAGGCATGGTGCGGGCGGCTTCGTGGAAAGAGTTCGAAGGCATCGACTGGGCGGATCCGGAACGCCTTTCGCCTGCGGCACTCTGGAGAGTGCCTGCGTTCCGCATGAAGCTTGAATTCGACCTCCGAGAGGACGAGGCGTTCGAGCACCTTTTCCCTCTTGCACCTCAAGCCGTGAGTGTGCTGCGAGCGGTCAGGCAGCTGACGGGGCGCGGGCCGCTAGCATTCTGCTCCAGCCGGAGTGCGCATGATCCGATGAGCGAGAATGCGATCGGTTACCTATACAATCGGGAGGGCTACAAAGGCCGTCACGTGCCGCACGGGTGGCGCTCCAGCTTCTCGACGATCATGAATGGCAGAGCTGAGCGGGTCTACCATGGGACAAACAGGCTGGTCATCGATCGCCTTATAATTGACCTGATGCTGGCGCACGTGCCGGTTGGAATGTCGGCGACCGAATTCAGGTATAACCGGTCGGCCTATATGGACCGGCGGCGCGAGCTTTCCAGTGAGTGGGCTGATCTGCTGCTCGCAGATGCAAATGAGGCCACCGCCCTTCTGGAAGGAAGGCGGAGACGCCGTACTTAAGAACTACTTACCGAGGAACGAGGTGGGGGCGCCCCTTAACTTTGCGATATCGGTTGGTGACCCGCCATCCAGGCCTGAACATCTACCTCTCGCCACACAACCAAGTTGCCTCCGAGTTCAATGTTGCGCGGGAAACGCCCTGCCTTCATGCGTTCGTAAATCGTGCTTCTCGACATGCCGACCATGAGCATCACCTCCGGTAAGCGCAAGAAACGGCTGTCATTCCTGCCGACATCTTCGGGAGGTGTGGAGCTCGGCGGGTAAGCTATCTCATTTACAGCGGGTGATGGCGCAGCGGCCGCATCGCAGCGGCCGAGGACGATATCAAACTGTTCCTGATCAACGAAAATCCAGTGAGTGTCCGTCGTCAGAACATTCGGCGCAATGTGCGGCGTAGATTAGCGGAGTGTCGGCCTCGTCTGGGGGTTGATGTTGGGCGGCGAGTTTGCGGTGTTG
>LXQI01000030.1:0-5187 GCA_001683845.1 Erythrobacter sp. ANT-B3C2
GCCCATAGCTGCTCCCGCCACTCGTGGTGATCCACCGTATCACCACAGCGTGGGACTAAACAGCTAGGGCGCGTTCTCGCGCAAGCGCCCGGCCGCCTCGCGCATCTGTTCCTCGAACCGGGCGCGCGCCTCCTCGCGGCGTTCCTCGGCCGCCTCGCGCGCATCGCGCAGCCGCTCGGCCGCAGCCTCGCGGCGCTCTCGCAGCGCTTCGGCATCGATCCGCACGCCGTTGCGATCCACCCGCACTTCGAGCGGTACCCCGTCGATCTCGGTGCCGAGCACCGCCCCGTTCTCATCGATCCGCAGGCGCGGCCGGCCCTCGCCCAGCGGGATCTCGCCCAGATCGATGCCGAAATCAGGCAGGTCGAGCGGCTGGACCGGGCCGCTTGGGTCCGGCGCGGGTATGGGGCGCGCGGGCGGCGCGGCCTGGCTGCCGAGTGCCCGGCCCATGAAATCGCGCCAGATCCGCGCCGGCACGCCGCCGCCGGTCATGCCGTTCAGTGGCGAGTTGTCGTCATTGCCGACCCACACGCCGACCACCAGCCCGCCCGCATAGCCGACGAACAGCGCATCGCGATAATCCTGCGTGGTGCCGGTCTTGCCGTAATTCGGCACTGCCAGCATCGCCGCGCGGCCGGTGCCGCGATTGACCGCGGCGCGCAGCATCTCCTCCATCGCCCGGTGGTGCGGGCCAGAGACGCTTCCCTGCCCGGCCCACAGCCGCGCGAGCCAGCCCTGCTCCTGCGCCGCGAAGGCGCGCGGGGCGATCGGGAAGGCATTGCCCGCCAGCCCGGCATAGGCGGCGGTCAGTTCGATCAGCGTCATGGTCGATGTGCCCAGCGCCATGCTCGGATCGCCCTCGGGCAGCGGCGAGCGTACGCCGAGTTCGCGCGCGGTATCGATCACCGCCTCGTGCCCCACCGCATTCAGCAAGCGAACAGCCGCGACGTTGCTGGATCGCGCAAAGGCCTCCTCCAGCGTGAGCGTGTCGGAATATTGCCCGCGGTGGTTGCGGGGGCGATAGCCGCCAGTCACGATAGCGCGATTGTCGATGATGTCGTCCGGCTCCCACCCGTCGCGCAGGGCGGCGAGATAGACGAACAGCTTGAAGGTGGAGCCGGGCTGGCGCCGCGCCTGGGTCGCACGGTTGAACGAAGAGGCGGCATAATCCTTGCCGCCGACCATCGCCACCACCTCGCCATTGGGCCGCATCGCCACCAGCGCCACCTGCGCACCGCCCAGCGGCGCCCGCGCGATCGCCTGCCGTGCGGCGGCCTGAAGAGCGGAATCCAGCGTTGTCATTACCGTTTGCCGGGCATAGCCGGTGCCTGCCAGCCGGCGGGCCCGTGGCAGCGCCCAATCGGCGAAATAGGTGCCGGTGGGCAGGTCTTCCGCCTGGCGCAGATCGAGCGGGGGGGAGCGCATCGCCCGCGCCTCGCCTTGTGTCAGATAGCCCGCGTCCACCATCGCCCCCAGCACGGTGCGCATCCGCCGCTCGGCCAGGTTGTAATCCTTGGTGGGCGCATAGCGGCTCGGCGCCTGCAGCAGGCCGGCCAGCATCGCCGCCTGCTCGGGCCGGAGCCGTTCGGGCTGGCGGTTGAAATAGTGCAGGCTGGCCGCGCGCAGCCCATACGCATTGTCGCCGAAATAGGCGTTGGAGAGATAGCGCTCGAGTATCTCGTCCTTGGTCAGCCAGGCCTCCAGCCAGAAGGCGATCAGCGCCTCGCGCGCCTTGCGGGTCAGGTTCTGTTCGGCGGTGAGGAAGGTGAACTTGGCGAGCTGCTGGGTGATTGTGCTGCCGCCCTGCGTTCGCCCACTGGTCATGTTACCCCACGCCGCCCGGGCCAGTCCGCGCGGATCGATCCCCCAATGCTGGTGGAACCGCCGGTCCTCGATCGCGAGGAAGGCCTCGATGACATGCGGCGGCAGCGTCTCGACATCGACCGGCGGCTCGATATTGGCACCATTGCGCGCAATCGGCGTGCCGTCGGCGGCGAGCAGGGTCAGCTGCGGCGGCACCACCGGCTGGAGCGATTTGGAGAGCGGCGCGGTAATCGCCAGCCAGGCCACCAGCGCCAGGAACACGAGCAGCAGCGCGGCGAGCCCATGGCGGATCCACCAGCCGCGGGTGCGCCGACGGCGCCCGACCGGCGGCTCATCCGCCTCCCGCCAGGGCGCGGAGTCGACGCGCGGGCGCCACCAGTCACGCGCATCCCGATGATCATCAGCGTCCCAATCGTCGTCGCTGTCGTAGAGCGGCGAATAGGGCGTCTCCTCGTGCCGGCGATATCCGGGCCCTTCGGCCTCCTGCCGACGCGCACTGCCGCCAAGCCGATCCCACATGGTCATCGCCTACTGTATTAGCCGATTAAGACACTGACTGCGAGGGTTTTCCATGGCTGCCCACTGCTCGCCCGCGATCATGGCCGCAACCCGCGTCCTGCCGCCGCGTCCCTGCCACCGCAACGCCTTCCGCGTGATGAACAGTCGGTTCGGCTTCCGGCGACATCGACCCAGCGCCATGCGAAGCCCGGCCCCGCTTGCAGCGGCGGCAAGCCTGCACCCACCATGCCATCGCTGCTCGTCATCACAAGGGTGATCAAGCAAAGAGTAATTGCAGGAGCTTACAAAGCTCCTGCAAGGGAAAGATTTTACCTGTTTGACTCTGCTCTCACCGTCATGGTAAATGCATCGCTAATTAGAAGTTTTTGCCTGGGCCATTACTGCCCGGGTCAACGGGGGAATTGAGAATGAGGGCACTTCGCAATATTGCAGCGGCATCAGCATTGGCCGTTACATTGTCCGCTACTTCGGCTCAAGCAGCTGAAATGCTTGGCTTCTTGACGGTAGAAGATACCGACGTCGCCACCTTTGGCATCGGCTACATGCGGGGTGTCGGCACGGGTACGCTCAATGTCAGCGGGCTCAGCGGCACCGTCAGCAGCGCCTATCTGTTCTGGCATGGCCCGACCAATTCCGAACTGCCGAACGCCAATGCCTCAGTCAATTTCGCCGGCAGCGCCATCATGGGCACCAATATCGGCTTTTCGGATGACAATTTCTGGGCCTCTGCCAACAGCCAGGCCTATCGTGCCAACGTCAGCAGCCTGATCACCGGCAACGGCAATTACAGCCTCTCCAACTTCACCAAGAGCAATGCCCAGATCAACGGCGCCTCGTTGATCGTCTTCTTCAGCGATGGCGACGCCACCAACAACCACGACGTGGTGCTGTTTAACGGCAACGACTCCAATTTCCCGAACATCTACGATGCCGACAATTGGAACGCCACGCTCAACGGGGTGAACTATTCGGGCGGGCCCGCCACGCTGACGCTGCATGTCAGCGACGGGCAGAATTTCGGGCCCAATGACGATGGCACGCTGCTGCTCAACGGCGTCGCGATCGGCTCGGGCGGCCTATTCCAGGGCAATGGCGTGCAGTTCGGCGATGGCACGATCCCGGCCAACGGCGCGCTGTGGGATATCGAGACCTTCGACATTACCGGCAATCTGGTGCCGGGCATCAACAACCTCTCGCTGTCGCTCGGCGCCAACAACGATGCGCTCAGCCTGATCGTCGCGCAATTCAACCTGCCGGTGGGTTCGGCGCCCCCGGTCAGCGCCATTCCCGAGCCTGCCACCTGGGCGATGATGCTGGTGGGCTTCGGCGCCGTTGGCGGAGCGATGCGCATGCGCCGGCGGCACGATGGGCTCAGGCTTACGTACGCCTGAGGGTCTGCCCCGGCCGATGGTCGCCGCCGGCAATGCACCGGCGGCGTCCCGCTTTTCAGCGCTTGCCGACCGCACTTTCCGGTAGTTCGGTGCCGAAGACACGCTGGTAATATTCGGCCACCAGCATCCGCTCCGCCTCGTCGCATTTGTTCAGGAAGGTGAGGCGGAAGGCGAAGCCCGGATCGCCGAAGATCTCGGTGTTCTGCGCCCAGGTAATGACGGTGCGCGGGCTCATCACGGTGGAGATGTCGCCGCCGATGAAGCCCTGCCGGCTCAGCTCGGCCACGCGCACCATGTCGGCCACCAGCTTGGGGGGCAGCGCCGTCTTGGCGGCCACGATCCGCTGCTCGGTCTCCTCGGGCAGATAGTTGAGGCCCACCACAATGTTCCAGCGGTCCATCTGCCCCTGGTTGATCGCCTGCGTGCCGTGGTACAGCCCGCTCGTATCCCCCAGCCCCACCGTGTTGGCGGTGGCGAACAGGCGGAAGAAGGGGTTGGGCCGGATTACCCGGTTCTGATCCAGCAGGGTCAGCTTGCCTTCGGTCTCCAGCACGCGCTGGATCACGAACATCACGTCCGGCCGGCCGGCATCATATTCGTCGAACACCAGCGCCACCGCGTGCTGCAACGCCCAGGGCAGCAGCCCCTCGCGGAACTCAGTTACCTGCAGGCCGTCGCGAAGCACAATAGCATCGCGGCCGATCAGGTCGATGCGGCTGATATGCGCATCGAGATTGATGCGGATGCACGGCCAGTTGAGCCGCGCGGCCACCTGCTCGATATGGGTCGACTTGCCGGTGCCGTGATAGCCCTGCACCATCACGCGCCGGTTGAAGGCGAAACCCGCCAGGATCGCCAGCGTGGTGTCCGGATCGAACACGTAACTTTCGTCCTCATCGGGCACGCGCTCGTCGGCGCGGGAGAAGGCGGGTACCATCATGTCGCTGTCGATGCCGAAGATGTCGCGGACCGAAAGCTCGCGGTCGGGCGCGGTGAGCGCGGTGCCGGACTCGCCGGGGCTGGAGATCATGTCATTCATGGCTGCCGGCGGTGACTAGACGTGGCGCGATGGGCCTGCAACCGGCAAACGGGTGCGGGTGAGCGGGCGGCTCAGGCTAGCTTCGCCGGCAGCGCGAACAGGGCGATGAAGCGCTCGGCCAGCGCCCGGTCGCCCGCGATCGCCACCCCTGCCTGCTCCGCCTCGGCGAGCGGCTGCTTGCCGTAGAACAGGCGCGCCAGCAGCGGCGGCGCGGCGGCGGCGAATGTAACATCGGCGCGCTCGCCCGCATCGGCCCGGCGCACCGGCATCGCGCCGCCGGCCAGGTCAGCGCGGAAGTGCTCGCCCTCCAGGGTAACGCCAACGGTCAGCTCCAGTGCCTTCGCTGCCTCGCGATCGATCATCGTGCGCAGGCTGAGCAGGAAGGAGACCGGCGAGAGCGGCAGGGGGGGGTCG
>LXQI01000030.1:5320-17759 GCA_001683845.1 Erythrobacter sp. ANT-B3C2
CGGCCGCATAGCCCCAAGAGGTGAGTTCGTAGACCTGGCTCGCGGCAGGCGGCGGCGGATCAGCGCCCCGGCCTGCTCCAGCCCGGTCAATCGCTCGGTCAACACCTTGGCGCTGATGCCGGGCAGGCTGGACCGCAGATCGGAAAAGCGGCGGGGCCCCAACATCAGCTCGCGCACCACCAGCAGCGCCCAACGCTCGCCGATCAGCTCCATCGCGAAGGCCGTGCCGCAGGCATCCTGGTACCAGCGGCCATGTTCGGGCGACCGTGTGGTTTCTTTTACCAACTTCACGTTTGCATTCAAGTAACTACCGTCGGCATCACCGTCAAGCGCGTGATTCGCGGAACCGAAGAGAAGAGAGGCCCATGCCGAAAATGATCTTCGTCAACCTGCCCGTGGAAGACCTGTCCAGGTCGATGGCGTTCTACAGCGCAATCGGCTTCACCAACAATCCCCGGTTCACCAACGAACAGGCCGCCGCAATGATGTGGTCCGAGCAGATTTCCGTCATGCTGTTGACGCATGATTTCTGGAGAACCTTTACAGCCAAGCCGATCGTGAACGCAAAGGAGAGCGCGCAGGTGCTGCTGTGTGTCAGCCGCGAAAACCGGGAAGAAGTCGATGCGATGGTCGAGGCCGCTGCCGCCAACGGCGGGCGCGCCGATCCGAACAAAGCGCAGGAGACGGGGTTCATGTATGGCCGCAGCTTCGAGGATCCCGACGGGCACATCTGGGAGCCGATGTGGATGGACATGGCCGCGGCCGCCACAGAGGTAAACACGGAGGCCAACGGCGCGCCAGACCAGGCACGCGCCTGATGGCCGAGATCGCCCACGCCCCCATCACGCTCACCGCCTTCGACTGGGTGCCGCCCTTCGCGCGGGGACAGGTGCGCGACCTCAGGGTGCGCTGGGCGCTGGAAGAGGTGGGGCAGGATTATGCCGTGCGCTACCACGCTCGGGGGCAGCAAAAGCAGGCCGACCACCTGGCGCTCCAGCCCTTCGGCCAGTTGCCGACCTATGAGGAGGGCGATCTGGTGCTGTTCGAGAGCGGCGCCATCGTCTGGCACGTGGCGGAGCGGTTCCCCGGTCTGCTCCCCGACGATCCGGGCGGTCGGGCGAGAGCGCTCGCATGGCTGCTGGCCGCGCTGAACACCGTCGAGCCGCCGATCATGGATTATGCGATCACCACCATGTTCGAGGCGGCGGAACCATGGTCGAAGCAGCGCCGTCCGCTGGTAGAGGCGCGCATCCGCCTACGCCTGGAAGCGGCCGCCGGTCGGCTCGGAGACGGCGAGTGGTTCGCCGGCCCAAGCTTCACCGCGGGCGATCTGATGATGGTGGCGGTGCTGCGCCTGCTCGATGGCACCGCGCTGCTCGGATCCTTCCCCACGCTCGCCGCCTATGTCGCGAGGGGCACCGCCCGTCCCGCTTTCACCCGCGCGCTCGCCGCGCACATGGCCGGGTTCACTGGCGAGCCCCCGGCCGGGCGCAAATCGCCCCCCAAGACGCCGACCCAGCAAGGAGAGTGAGCATGTACGTGCAAGGATTCCTCATCCCCGTCCCAGAAGACAAGAAGCAGGCCTATATCGAGATGGCCACCCGGTTTTCCGATCTGTTCAAGAGCTATGGCTGCACCGAAATCGTGGAGGCGTGGGAGGACAATGTCACCGACGGCAAGGTCACCGATTTCCGCATGGCGGTGAAGGCCGAACCGGGCGAGAAGATCGTCTTTTCGTGGATGATTTGGCCCGATCGGGCAACCTGCGATGCCGCTCACGAGAAAATGGAAAGTGATCCCGCCTTCGCAGAGAGCATGTCCGATATGCCGTTCGACGGAAAGCGGATGATCTGGGGCGGCTTCACGCCTGTCATGACGCTGGGCCGCAACTGAGCGCACCATTTCCTCGCCCACTCGAAACTGGAGAACGACGATGGCCAATGCCCATGGCGATTTCATCTGGTACGAATTGATGACCCCCGATCCCGCCGCCGCCAAGACGTTCTACGATGCGGTCGTCGGCTGTTCGATGGAGGCCGAAGGCGGCGCGATGCCGAACGGCTCCGAATACCGCATGATCCACGCGCCCGACGGCATTCCGGCGGGCGGCGTGCTGACGCTCACCGAACAGATGACATCCGGCGGCGCGCGGCCCGGCTGGGTGGGCTACATCGGCGTGGAAGATGTTGATGCGGCGGTGGAGAAGGCGACGGAGGCCGGCGCCAGCGTGCATCTGCCGCCGATGGACATGGAAGGGGTCGGCCGGATGGCGATGCTCGCCGATCCGTTCGGCGCACCCTTTTACGTGATGCGCGGCACCCCCGAGGTGGGCAGCGGGGCCTACCAGACGATGAGCACCGGCCATGTCGGCTGGAACGAGCTCTCCACACCCGATCCGGAGGCCGCGCGCAGCTTCTATTACGACCTGTTCGGCTGGACCGATGGCGAGGCCATGCCGATCGGCGAACTGGGCACCTACCAGATGTTCGATCAGAACGGGCAGAGCATCGGCGGCGTCTGGCGCACGCCGAGCGAGGAGATGCCGCCTTCGTGGCAGTTCTACGTCGCGGTGGACGATATCGACCGGGCCCACCGGGCGATCCAGGATGGGGGTGGCACAGCATTGGGAGAGCCGCAGGAGATCCCCGGCGGCATGTTCTCCATCAACGCGATCGATCCGCAGGGCGCCGCCTTCTCCATCGTCGGCCCACGGAAGGGCTGAGCCATGGACAGCGGCACCCTGTGCCTGTGGTTCGCCGACCGCGATGCGGGAGAGGCGGCGCGGTTCTACGCCGCCACCTTCCCTGAGAGCGCTGTGGGCGACATCAGCCGTGCGCCGGCGGACTACCCCGGCGGGAAGGCGGGCGACGAGCTGACGGTGACTTTCACCCTGCTCGGCATCCGCTGCCTCGGCCTTACCGGCCGCCCGCCCGGCTTCGTGCCGAACGAGAGCGTCTCGTTCCAAATCGCCACCGCAGACCAGGATGAGACCGACGGCTACTGGAACGCCATTACCAGCCATGGCGGCGAGGAAAGCCGCTGCGGCTGGTGCAAGGACCGGTGGGGCCTCTCCTGGCAGATCATCCCGCGCGCACTCATGGAGGGCGTGCAGGACCCGGACCCGGCCGTCGCCAGGCGCGTGATGGAAGCGATGATGGGCATGGGCAAGATCAACATCGCCGCGATCGAAGCGGCGCGCGCCGGCTGACGCCGCCCCCTCGCCCCGCGCCCAATTACAGGAAAACCAGCATGACCGAACTCACCATAACCCGCTTCATCGCCGCCCCGCGCCAGCATATGTGGCAGATCCTCGCCCACCGGCAGGAGGAATGGTGGTGCCCCGCCCCCTGGCGCGCCGAGTTCGACAGCCACGAAAAACGCGCCGGCGGCCGCTGCGACATGCCCATGTACGGGCCCGATGGCGAGGTTCACCCAAACCGCGGCATCTACCTCGCGTGGGACGAGGGCCGCCGCTTCGTCAGCACCGATGCGATCCAGGGCGATTTCGCGCCGGCCGAACCCTTCATGATCGGCCTGTGGGAGATCGCGCCGGAGGAGCGCGACGGGGTCAGCGGCACAATCTACACCGCCCGCGCTCGCCATTGGAGCCAGGAGGCCTGCCGCAGGCACCAGGAGATGGGCTCCGAGGCCGGTTGGGGCGCCTGCGCCGACCAGCTCAAGGCCCTGTGCGAAGCGACCTGATCCCCGCTCTCAACCTCCGCCACCAACCACCCCAACGCAGCACGAGCACAGGAGCCAGCCATGGCCGAGTACACCTTCTTCTTCAATCCGATGAGCCGCGCCCAGATCGCCCGCTGGGCGCTGCACGAGGTCGGCGCCGATTACGAGCCGGTGCTCGTGCCCTATGCCGACAAGCCGCAGGCGTTCCTCGACGCCAACCCGATGGGCAAGCTGCCCACCATCATCCACCACAGCGCCGCGCGAAATCAGGTGATCACCGAAACCGCCGCCATCTGCCATTACCTCGCGGAGGCGACCCATTCCCCGCTGCGCCCCGCGGAGGAGGAGGTGGCCGACTATTTCCGCTGGCTGTTCTTCGCCGCCGGCCCGGTGGAAGCGGCCGTCACCGCCCGCGCGCTCGGCTGGGAGCCCACCCCCGAGCAGCAGGCGATGGCCGGCTTCGGCAGCTACGATCGCACGGTGGCTACGCTCGACGGCTGGCTGGCGCAGCACGATTACGTCTGCGGCAACCGCTTCACCATGGCGGATGTCTATGTCGGCAGCCAGGTCGACTGGGGCTTGGCGTTCGGCTCGCTGCCGGAACGCGCCAGCTTCACCGCCTATGCCGATCGCCTGCGCGCCCGTGAAGCCTACCAGTCGGCCAAGGCGATCGACAACCGGCTGATGGCGGAGATGCAAGCCGAGGCTGGGGGCTGAGCGCGGCTACACACGCTCCAACGACGCCCCCGGCACCGTTACAGCCCCGCTCCCGCGCAGCTTATTCTGACGTTAACGGAACCCACCGCGCTCTCTGCCGCTGTTGGAAAGACAGACGAACGGAGGATGCATGGCTTCCCATAATGACAAGGGCTCTGGTTCGGGCTCGGGCTTCGGCACGGCAGCGGGCATCGGCCTGGCGCTCGGCGCCGCCGCGCTCGGGACCTTTCTGGCTGCCCGGCCCAAGCGCGAATGGCAGGGCGACGATGCTCCCGGCTTCACCGCCCGCCGCAGCTTCGGCAAGTACGACGTGGTCGGCCGCACGGTCACCATCCGCAAGCCGCGGCCCGAGCTTTTCGCCTTCTGGCGCGATTTCCAGAACCTGCCCAAGGTCATGGAGAACGTCGATTCGATCCGCACCAGCGGAGACGGCCGCTCGATCTGGACGATCCGCGCCCCCGCCGGGCGCACGGTGGAGGTCGAGACCGAAATCGCCCGCGAGATCGATGGCGAGCTGATCGCCTGGCGCTCGGTCGAGGGCTCCGAGATCGACACCGAGGGCCGTGTCACCTTCGAGGACGCACCGGGCGAGCGCGGCACCCGCGTCGGCCTGATCATCGCCTATGATCCGCCCGGCGGCGAGATCGGCCGGCTGATCGCCAAGGCGTTCATGCGCGAACCCGCCATGCAGGCGCGCCACGATCTGAAGCGTCTCAAGATGCTGATGGAAACCGGCGAGATCGCCACCTCCGCACGGCGCAAGGATGAGACCCGCGCCGCCCAACAGCATTCCGGACAGGAGACCACCTGATGCGAGCCCTTACTTGGCATGGCACGCATGACGTGCGTGTCGACACCGTGGACGATCCCGAGATCGTCAACCCGCGCGATGCGATCATCAAGATCACCAGCACCGCCATCTGCGGCTCGGACCTGCACCTCTACGATGGCGTAATTCCCGGCTGCAAGCCGGGCGACATCCTCGGCCACGAATTCATGGGCGAGGTGGTCGAGACCGGCCCCAAGAGCACGCTGCAGAAGGGCCAGCGCGTGGTCGTCCCCTTCACCATCAGCTGTGGCGGCTGCTTCCATTGCAAGGTGGAGCAATTCTCCGCCTGCGAAAACTCCAACCCGGCCGAAAAGCAGGATATGAGCGCCGTGCTCTACGGTCAGCCGATGGCCGGCCTGTTTGGCTATTCGCACCTCACCGGTGGCTATTCGGGCGGACAGGCCGAATATGTCCGCGTGCCCTTCTCCGATATCGGCCCAATCGTCGTCCCCGATCATCTGGACGACGACAAGGTGCTGTTCCTCTCCGACATATTGCCCACGGGCTGGATGGCGGCCGAGAATGCGGACATCCAGCCGGACGACACGGTCGCGGTGTGGGGCTGCGGCCCGGTCGGCCTGTTCGCGATCCAGTCCGCGCTGGCGATGGGCGCTGCCAAGGTGATCGCCATCGATCACTTCCCACACCGGCTCGAACTCGCCCGTTCGCTGGGCGCCGAAACCATCAACTTCCGCGAAAGCCATGTGCTCGATGCGCTGATGGAAATGTCGGGCGGCATCGGCGTCGATGCGGTGATCGATGCGGTCGGCATGGAAGCGCACGGCTTCGCCTTTGACAATATGATGGAGGTGGCCAAGCAGAAGATCGGCATCGGCGCCGACCGCGCGCATGTCCTGCGCCAGGCGATCATGGCGGTGCGCTTCGGCGGCAAGGTCTCGATCCCGGGCGTCTATGGCGGGCTGACCGACAAGTTCCCCACCGGCGCGCTGATGGAAAAGGGCATCCAGATCAAGAGCGGGCAGACTCACGTCCAGAAGTACACCAAGCCGCTGCTGGAGAAGATCGAGAACGGCAGCTTCGATACCACCTTCCTCATCAGCCACCGCCTCCCCCTGGAAGACGCCGCGCGCGGCTACAAATGCTTCAAGGAAGAGCAGGACAGCTGGACCAAGGTGATCCTGAAGCCCGGCATGGCCGCATGAGCAAGAACCAGCTGGGAAGGCTTTCCGGCCTCGTGGTGATCACCGGTGCCTCCACCGGAATTGGGCTGGAACTCGCCAAGCTGGCGGCCGCCGATGGCTGCTCGCTGATCCTTGTCGCCGATACGGACCTCTCCGAAGCCGACGCCGCCGCCCGAACGATCGGCGCACCCTCGGTCAAGACGGTCCGTGCCGATCTCGCCACGCGCGACGGCATCGTGGCGGTGATGGAAGCGATCGGCGAGCGGCCGGTGGATGTGCTGATGGCCAATGCCGGCCACGGCCAGGGCGGCGCCTTCCTCGATCAGGAATGGAAGGACATCGCCCATGTCATCCACACCAACATCACCGGTACCGTGGCGCTGGTCCACCGGCTCGGCCAGCGCATGCATTCGCGTAATGCCGGCCGCATCCTCGTCACCGGCTCGATCGCCGGGCACCTGCCGGGCGCGTTCCAGCTGGCCTACAACTCGACCAAGGCGTTCATCGACGATTTCTGCGTCGGCCTCGCCGAGGAGTTGAGGGACAGTGCCGTCACCGTCACCTGCCTCCTCCCCGGCGCGACCGATACCGAGTTCTTCGAACGCGCCGAAATGGAAGATACGCCGGTCGGCAAGGCCGACAAGGCCGATGCCGCCAAGGTGGCGAGGGACGGCTATGCAGCGCTGCTCTCAGGCCGCACTCAGATCACCAGCGGCTTCATGAACAAGGTGCAGAAGGTTTTTGCCGGAGTCCTGCCCGACGAGGTGGTCGCCAAGATGCACCGCCGCTTGGCCGAGCCGGAGACCCACAAGCAAAAGGAGGAGGCCACCTCCTGAGCCACGCTCAAGGAGCCGCGCCCGTGATGACCACATGAGCAAGAACCCCGTCGAGGCCCTTTCCGGCTTTGCCATCATCACCGGCGCTTCCAGCGGCATCGGGCTGGAACTGGCCCGCTGCGCCGCAGCGGATGGTTGCGACCTGCTGCTGGTGGCGCTGGACGACATGACCGAAGCCGCCGCCATCGCCCATGCGGCCGGTGCCGCCTCGGTCGAGACGCTCGTGGCCGATCTCGCCACCCGCGAAGGGCTCGACGCCGTGCTCGAGCAGATCGGCCCGCGCCCGGTGGCGGCGCTGTTCGCCAATGCCGGCGCCGGCCAGGGCGGCGCGTTCCTCGGGCAGGAGTGGAGCGCTATCGCCCGCACCATCCACACCAACGTCACCGGCACCGTGGCGCTGGTCCACGCGATCGGCCGCAGGATGCGTGAACAGGGCCTTGGCCGCATCCTCATCACCGGCTCGATCGTAGGCGACATTCCCGGCGCCTTCAACCTCACCTACAATTCGACCAAGTCGTTCCTGAATGATTTCAGCGTCGGCCTCGCCGAGGAGTTGAAAAACAGCCCCGTCGTGGTCAGCTGCCTGCTGCCCGGCGCCACCGACACGCCGTTCTTCGAGAAGGCCGGCATGGAGGACACCATCATCGGCAACGCCCCCAAGGCCGATCCCGCCAAGGTCGCGCGCGATGGCTACCAGGCGCTGCTCGCGGGCGAAACCCAGGAGGTCAGCGGTCTGTTCAACAAGATGCAGTCGCTGTTCGCCGATCTGATGCCGGACGAACTGGTCGCGCGGCTCCACCGCGTGGTGGCCGGCCCCCGCGGCGCCTGAACGGAGGCCGCGCCTGCCAAGCCTCCTCGCGCGCGCCAATCCCGCCAGTCTCGTCCGCCAGCGGCTGATCCGCGAAGTCCGGGCGATCTTCCACGACCAGTCGCAGGGCCAGGCTCCCGTGCCCCCCTCCGACGATGCGCTGTTCGAGCGCGACACCCCGATCCGCCTCGTCCATGCCGACGTGGTGGGGATGATGGTGGGCGGCATCACCGCGCTGCTGCTGCAGATGCTGCACCCCCACGCCCTGCGCGGCGTGCTCGATCATTCGAACTTCCGCGCGGACATGCACGGCCGCCTGCGCCGCACCGCGCGCTTCATCGCCGTCACCACCTATGGCGCGCGCGAGGCGGCGGAGGGCGAGATCGCCCGCGTCAACCGCATCCACGCCCACGTGAAGGGCACACTGCCAGACGGCACGCACTATTCCGCCACCGATCCCGCCACCCTCGCCTGGGTCCATCTGGCCGAGGCCTGGAGCTTCCTCGCCGCCCATCTGCGCTACGTGCGCCCGAACATGAGCGCCGCCGATCAGGACCGCTACTACGTGCAATTCGGGTTGATCGCGAAGAAGCTGCACGCCGCGCCCGTACCGGAGACCCGCTCCGAGGCCGCCGAACTGATGCTCTCGATGCGCGAGCAACTGAAAGGCAGCTCCGATGCACGCGAGGTCGCCCGGCTGATCCTCCGGCCTCAGGGTACCGGCGCCGCCGCCGCCGCCCAACCCTTCCTCAACGCCGCCGCCGTCGACCTCCTCCCCCCCTACGCCCGCACGATGCTGGGCCTGAAGGCGCCCGGCATCGGCGCCCTCCCCACGCGTCTGGCGACAGGCGCGCTGGGCGGAACATTGCGCTGGGCATTCCGGCGGTAGATCACGGCCCGCAAGGTGCCTTCGAGCAGCCGCTTCGCGGACATCCCGCTCTTCTTTAACAAGTTCCATTCAGATCGCCTGCACGCGGCCATGTAGGAGAAAGCTAGAGTGTATTAATACTTTCGATAGGGCCAAATCAAATCTGGCGACTAGTCAAAACTCAAGCAAATCTGTACAGTAATCTGACTCGCTCCGCAGGAGCGTAAGCAGGTGATCTCGAGGAGTTGGATGATGGCTGAACCCAATCCCGACACAATGAACGCGCTCGTTGGCAAGATGCTGGGGGATCTCGGCGGGGCGTTCAGCGTCCCAACCGTCCGCATCGGCTTCCGTCTCGGTCTCTTCGAATCCCTCCATTCATCAGGATCGGCCGATGCGGGTGAACTCGCTGAGCGCCTCGGGCTCGCAGAGCGGTACGTGCGCGAATGGGCGCTTGCACAAGCAGCCAACGGCTATCTGACGTTCGATACGGCGAGCGGCCGATACAGTCTCTCGCCGGAGCAGGCGATGGTCTTTGCCGTCAAGGACAGCCCGGTTTATCTGGAAGGCGCCTTCGAGCTTGCAGCCGCCATGGTCGAAGGCCAAGCCAAGGTGGAAGAAGGGTTCCGGACCGGATCGGGTGTCGCGTGGGGTGAAAGTGCCGGCTGCCTGTTCTGTGCAGTAGGAGCCTTCTTTCGCCCCGGCTACGTCAACGGCATCGTTCAGGCGTGGCTGCCGGCGCTGCAGGGCATGTTACCGCGGCTGAAGACTGGCGCGAAAGTCGCCGATGTCGGTTGCGGTGTCGGCTTCTCTACGCTTCTCATGGCAGAAGCTTTTCCGAACAGCCAGTTCGTCGGCTACGACTTTCACGAACCGTCGATCGAGCAGGCGAACGCCCATGCAAAGGCCCACGGGCTGGAGAAACGGGTGCGCTTCGAAACGGCACTCGCGAAACAGATCTCTGACCGTGACTTCGATCTGATCACGATGTTCGATTGCCTGCACGATATGGGTGATCCGCGCGGGTGTGCCGGGCACATGCGTACTCTTCTCAAGGAGGACGGCGCATGGATGATCGTCGAGCCGATTGCCGGTGACAGCCCTGCCGACAATGTGGGCAACCCTGTCAGCCGGCTCTATTACAACGCCTCCACCATGATCTGCGTGCCAACCTCTCTGGCGCAGGAAGTGGGCGAGGCGCTCGGCGCACAGGCCGGCGAAGCGAAGCTCACCGAAGTGCTCACCGGGGCGGGCTTTAACAACGTCCGCAGAGCCACTGAAGGTCCGTTCAATATGGTGCTGGAGGCGCGCTTGTAAGGCGGTGCGCGGGGCTTTTCTCGCGTTTGGTCGTTGCGATGCCAACCCCCGCCGGCATCGAGATCAAACGTGCCTTCATCGGCGGTCACCCAAAAGCCGCCGCCTTCCGCAACAACTGATACGCCTCCACCACCCGCTGCAGCTTCGCCTCGTGCCGCCGGTCGCCGCCATTGCGGTCAGGGTGGTACTTTCTCACCAGTTGCGAATAGCGGGCGCGCAGCCCCGCGCGGTCGGATTGCGAATCCAGCCCCATCACGTTCAGCGCTTCGCGCTCGCGCGGGGTGAAGCGGCGGTATTCGGCCTGGGTGGCCTGCGCCGCCCACCCTTCGGCCCGGCGGCGGACCCCGGCGGCCCGCGCGCCGATCGCATCGAGCGGGTCGGCGAAATCGGCCCAGCGCGGCATGCCGTCCACGCCAGCAGTCGCCCGAAACGCCTTCACCTCGGGTGCCCAGCCGGCGATCGGCGATTGCGCGGCGAGAATCTCCTCCGCGCTCATCCCCTGGAACCAGTCATAACCGGCATTGAACTCCCGCACATGGTCGAGGCAAAACCAGCGATATTCGCCCGGCCCATCGGCACTCGGCCCACTGCGGCCCGGCGCACGGAACTCGCCCGCCCCCTCGCATCCCGGCGCGTGGCACAGCCGCCCGGAATATTCGTACCGCCCATGAAACCTGTCTCGACGCATTCGGCTGCAGATGGTGCTATCGCGCCTCGATGAAAACCCCGACAGGAGCGGTCATGCCCAGCAAACCCCAGCCCGGCCCCCTCGCCCGCGAGATGGAAGCGCTGCTGCAGGAAGCGCTGCAGCCCACGCGGCTGCAGGTGATCAACGACAGCGCCCGCCACCACGGCCACGCGGGCGACGACGGCAGCGGCGAATCCCACTTCACGCTGGTGGTGGAGAGCGCCGCCTTCACCGGCCTCTCGCGGCTGGAGCGGCAGCGGCTGGTCAACCGTGCCTTGAACGATATCCCCGGCACCCGCGTCCACGCCCTCGCCATCCGCGCCTTCGCACCCGGCGAGGCGCCACCCGAACAGGGGCGCTGACCGGCCAACACCAATCCAAATTCGCGTCAGGTCAGGGCCCCGTCCAACAAGCGCATGTGCGCCCGGCGTGCGGCCGGCCAGCACCGTCGAACCGGATGCGCTGCGGCCGCGATCCGATTGGTTGCAAGCGCCATGCAGGGCGGTTGCAAACCGCGCTTGCGGGGCCAAATATGGGACATCCGATCGCTGCCTGCCGTTCGATCAGGACGGCTCAGAAGCGACCATCCGGAGCTGGACGCACCATGAGCATCGCGCTGCAAGTCACCCCCATCACCCATGATCTCGGCGAGTTCGAGGTGCGCCGGGCGATCCCCAGCCCACAGCTGCGAATGGTCGGCCCGTTCGTCTTCGTCGACCAATTCGGCCCCGCCCGGCTCGATCCCGGCAAGGGCATGGACGTGCGCCCCCACCCGCATATCAACCTGGCCACCGTGACTTGGCTGTTCGAAGGCGCGATCGGCCATCGCGATAGCCTGGGCACCCATTCCATCATCCGTCCCGGCACCGTGAACCTGATGACCGCCGGCCGCGGCATCGTCCACTCGGAGCGCAGCCCCGCCGCCGAACGCGCCGAGGGGCCACAATTTTACGGCATGCAGACCTGGCTCGCCCTGCCCGAGAAATACGAGGAGGCCGAGCCCACCTTCGAGGCGGTGAGCGACCTGCCGGTGGTGGAGGATGGCGGCGCCAGCGCGCGCATCATCATGGGCTCGCTGTGGGGCCGCACCGCGCCGACCACCTGCCATGCAGAGACGATCTATGCCGAGATTTCGCTCCAGCCGGGCGGCGCCATCCCGATCGATTCTGAGGCGGACGAGCGCGCGCTTATGCTGGTCGGCGGCGAGGCGAACCTCGATGGCGAGGCGCTGGTGCTGTACCAGCTGGTGGTGCTTAAGCCCGGCACTTCCATGCGGCTCGCGTCGGTGGGCGGCGGCCGCGTGATGCTGCTCGGAGGCGAGGCGTTCCCCGAACGGCGCCATGTCTTCTGGAACTTCGTCAGCTCGCGCCGCGAACGGATCGAGCAGGCCAAGGAAGACTGGCGCGCCGGCCGCTTCCCGCTGATCCCCGGCGATGCCGAGGAGTTCATCCCCCTGCCCGACAAGCCCTCCACCGTCATCTATCCCTAGGCTCAGGACCCATTGATCTGAGCGTGGCGATCTGATTCAGGCTCCGCAAGGAGACTGAGCATGA
>LXQI01000031.1 GCA_001683845.1 Erythrobacter sp. ANT-B3C2
GCTGCCGCACCGGCAGCCGTGCTCACCGCGGCATCGGCCGCGCCCGCGGCGCCCGCCGCATACGCCATGTGCAGCAGCTGCCATGCGGTCGCGCCCGGGGAGCACATGATCGGCCCCTCGCTGGCCGGTGTGTTCGGCGCGCGCGCCGGCAGCCAACCGGGGTTCGAATATTCGGCCGGGCTCGCCGCATCGACCCTCACCTGGAACGAGGAGAACCTCCACCGCTACATCGAAAACCCGCGAGCCACAGTGCCGGGCACCACCATGGCCATCAGGCTGCGGAACGAGACCCAGCGCCAGGCGGTGATCGATTATCTGAGAGCGTTGTGAGGCGTCTTTCCGCTGCCGTGCTGGCGCTAGCAGCGCCGCTGGCGGTGCCGGGTACGGCCGCTGCGCAGGAGGTGTTCGCGGGAGTCTATGCTCATGGGGTCGACACCCCGTTCACGCTCTACACCGGCGAAGGCGGCGTGGATCTCGCGCTCGGCATCCGGCTGGCGCCGATCGAGGCGCTGGCGGTGGTGGGGGCGCCCGCGCCCTATCTGGTCGGCTCGCTGAACACGGTGAGCGACACTTCCTTCGTCGGTGCGGGGCTCAGCTGGCGCTTCGCCAGGGGGCCGCTCTATATCCGCCCGGCGGTGGCAGTGGTGGTGCATGACGGGCCGACCTTCCGGGTCGATCTGGAGCGCAGGCGGCGCACCGATCTGGGCAGCCGGGTGCTGTTCGAGCCCGAGCTGGGCATCGGCTACCAACTGGACGAGCGGCTCTCGATCGAAGCGAGTTGGATGCACATCAGCCAGGCGCGGTTGTTCAACTGGGAGCAGAACCCGGGGATCGACATGTTCGGCGCGCGGGTGAACTGGCGGCTGCGCTGACGGCTCAGGGGCGCGCCGGCGGAGTGGGCGGCGGCCCGGGAGCGGGAACTGCCACCAGCTGTTCGAGCAACCCGGCATAATTCGCCTGCTGCTGATCGAGAAAGCGAGACCATTGCAGGGTCTTCGCCGTGATCCGCGTGCGATCGGCCTCTGATATAAGCGGTCGGGTGATGCGCAGCTGATCGAGCTGGCGGATTAGCTCGCGGCGGGCCTGATCCGCCTGCCGGAGATCCTCGATCGCGGTGCGCGCTGCCTGCCATGCAGGATTGCCGTGGGCGATTGCGGGATCGCGCAAGCGGCGGCGGGCCTCGGCCAGGAGGCTGCTGCCCGCTACGGCTTCGAATGCCGTCGTCACCTCGCCGACAGTCGCCGCGAGCGCCGGATCGTCGAGCGGGCGGGCCTCGCCGAAGCAGCTATTATAGGCCCAGAACGGCGTGCCGTCCGAAGCGGCATCGTCCTCGCCGGCGCAACCCGGCCGGGTGGCCAGCGCCAAACGCACCATCCGTTCCGCATAGTCCAGTTCCGCCGTCCGCTCCGCGCGGGCGCACGCGGCCCATACGGCGGTGCGCCGGGCACCGGCGGCGATCCGTGCGCTCCAGCCGTGGCAGAGCGGCGGCGCGCTGGTCGGTTGCGGGAGGGGAGGATCCGCCGGTGGCGGCAGCGCGGCGAACACCTTCGGCTCGAGCGCGAGCAGCGCGTCCCAAAGCGCGGGATCGACCGGCACCGGCGGCTCGCGCCACTCGCGATAATGCAGCGTGAGGAACAGCTGCCCGTCGCCCCGCCGCTCCAGCTCCATCACCGGGAGCGGCAGCATGCCGTAAGGATCGTGCAGCATGACGCGCCGCAGCTGGCGGCCGAGCGTTTCCGCATCGGCGATCGGCGCGAGCCCGGCTTCGGCGAATTGCTGGTGGACGAAGGCGGTTCGCATGGCGGCCTGCTTCTCGAGTAAAGCAGCGGGCGCCGGGGCAGGGGGCTCATCGGGTTGCGGAGCCTCCGCCGCGCTCGCCTCATTTGCCGGCTGCGCAAAGGCCGGAGCGGCACCGGGCAGCGCTACGAAAGCGGCGAGCGGGGCCAGCGCGAGCAGGGGCGGGTGGTTCGCCATCGCTGCCATGATGGCGAAGGCGCGCCCGGCGGACAAGCGCGCTGATCCTGAGGTGCCCACCCAAGCGCGCCGGACACCAAAAAGGGCGGCACCTTGCGGCACCGCCCTTTTCGTTCGCAGGGGCCGGAGCCCCTCGTGCGGGATGAAGCTTACTTGAGCTCGACCGTGCCGCCGGCGGCTTCGATCTTGCCCTTGATCTCCTCGGCCTCGGCCTTGGAGACGG
This sequence comes from Erythrobacter sp. ANT-B3C2, assembly GCA_001683845.1. GTDB lineage: Bacteria > Pseudomonadota > Alphaproteobacteria > Sphingomonadales > Sphingomonadaceae > Croceibacterium. Next base: position 2,198 of record LXQI01000031.1, read on the forward strand.
CTTCCTTGATCGCCTTGGGCGCGCTCTCGACCAGCGCCTTGGCTTCGGTGAGGCCCAGCGCGGTGATCGCGCGGACTTCCTTGATCACCTGGATCTTCTTGCCGCCGTCACCCGTCAGGATCACGTCGAACTCGGTCTGCTCCTCGACGGCAGCGGCGGCTTCGCCACCCCCGGCGGGGCCAGCAACGGCCACGGCGGCCGCGGCGGAAACGCCCCATGCTTCTTCCAGGGCTTTGGCCAGCTCGGCCGCTTCCATCACGGTCAGCTGGGAAAGGTCTTCAACAATCTTGGCGATATCGGCCATCATTTTTACTCCGTTCGAATGGTGGACCCCGGCGCCCCGGGGCAAACATGCTTTTTAGCTCAATTATCTAAGCGGCTTCCTTGTCGCCATAGGCGGCGAACACGCGGGCCAGCTTGGCCGCCGGAGCGGTGGTCAGCTGGGCGATCTTGGTCGCCGGGGCGACGATCAGGCCCACGATCTTGCCGCGCAGCTCGTCGAGGCTGGGCATTGCGGCAAGCGCCTTGACGCCTTCCGCATCGAGCACGCGCGATCCCAGCGACCCGCCGACGATTTCCAGCTTGTCGGTGGTCTTGGCGAAATCAATCGCCGCCTTGGCCGCGGCCACCGGATCGACCGAATAGGCCAGCGCCGTGGGCCCCGTGAGGAGCTCGTCGACGCCCACGTAATCGGTATCCTGCACCGCCAGCCGAACCAGACGGTTCTTGGCCACCTGGTAAGAGGCGCCGGCTTCGCGCATCTTGGCCCGCAGCACGGTGGATTGCGCCACCGTCAGGCCAAGGTTGCGGGTGACGACCACCACGCCGACCTCTTTGAAGACCCCATTGAGCTGGGCGACCGCATCGGCTTTCTGCGTACGATCCATGCCATACTCCTTCCAATTGGCCACGTGAGGACAATGCCCCGCGCAGCCGGCTACATGTGCCCGTGCCGGCGAGGGCGCGGGGCGAGTCCGTTGATGGGGAAGGAGGCCACGCCCGACGGCGTGAGCGGGAAGGGCCATGGCGGCCCACCCGACGAAACCATGTTTCCCCGTCTAGGCTGGAAATTAAGCCGGGAACCGGCACCAACTGTCTCGGACGGATGACCGCCGGAGCGGTCGGTTGGCGCGAGTAGAGCAAGCAGTGGCAAAGTCAAGCGGCGGTTCGCGGTGAGTACTGCCGCCGCCGGGCGAGCGATACCTTGTTACAGCGCGTCCGCGGTGTTCTCGAGGCGCTCGGCCTCATCCTCGAGCCGATTGGCCCGCGCATCCGCCGCGTCGCGCAAGGCATCGGCCTCGTCTTCCAGCGCACCGGCTTCCTGTTGCAGGCTCTGGGCCCTCTGCTCGGCCTGCTCGGCCAGGCGGTCGGCTGCCGCCGCGTTGGTGGCGGCCGCTCCCTCCTCGCGGGGGGCGTCGCAGGCGCTGGCGGTGAGCGCGAGAGCGCAGGCAAGCGCGAGGGGGGCCAATGCTTGTGTCTTCATAGCGAGATTCTCTTCCGGTGTCTCTCCGGCCTAACCCGAAGCGAGGCGGAGGGTTCCGGCGCGGCCGATGCCGGCGCCGCATAGGAGAGCAGGTCGCCCGGCTGGCACCCCAGCTCCCGGCAGATCGCCTCCAGCGTGGAGAAGCGCATTGCCCTGGCCTTGCCGGTCTTGAGGATCGAGAGATTGGCGAGCGTCAGCCCGACCCGCTCGGCCAGTTCGGTGAGCGTCATCCGCCGCTCGTGCAGCAGATCGTCCAGCTTCACCACGATGCGGGTGGGCTCCGCAGAATCGCTTTCCAGGGGCATCAGACGATTCCGTCCAGATCGGCCCGCATCGCCGCGCCCTGGCGGAAGACGCGGGCAAGGATGAACAGCACCAGGATCAGCAGGATCGAGCCAATGTCGAACTGCGCCGCGATCGACAGGCTGCTTTGCTCGCCCAGCTGCTCGTCGACCCACGTGGCGGGCACCGCCAGCACCAGGGTGAGAAGATAAGCCAGCGTGGCCGTCCAAGCCATGCGCGAGAGGCGCGTTGCATTGCTCGGGGTGAAGGGATCGCCCGCACGCACCGTGTCGGTGATCTTCAGCAGCAGGTGGAAGAAGTGGGCAACAAGCGCGCAAATGCCGGCAAAACCCGCCAGCAGCAGCGCGAGCAGCGGCGGCACCCCGGCCAAAGAGGCCGCGCCCTCCATAGCCAGTTCGGCCAACACGCGATTTGGCATGATCAGGACCAGCGGCGCACCCACCGCCAGCACGATCCCGGCGAAACACAGCACCGCGATTCCCACGAATAGAAACACGCGCAGCGCGGCGAGCAGTGGGTCGCTGGTGAAGCGTTGCTCGATGACCGACGCCGGGTTCATGCCAGCACCGTCATGGCTGTTGCCGGCCCGAAGGAGGACGTCGACGGCGTGCCGATCAGCAGGGCCGTTGCCGCGCTAAGGATCAGCACGGTGGCGAAGAACGCCAGTGCGGATGGGATGCGCCGTGCCATTTGCCGTACTCCGATATGCGAGATATCGTTTAGCAATAAGCGCGCGGCGGCTGACCGTCAAGCCGATTTATCGTTTTTCGATTACGTCGACATCGTTTTGCGGCACGTTGAGATGAATGCCGCTGGGTTTGACTCTGCGGCGGGGCAGACCTATATGCCCGCTCTCGCCACATCGCTTCGAGCAAGGTGGGCCTTTCGCGGGGGCCTGCCACGGACGGAAGCATGGCGGTGATCCGTGAGACGAATTGCATGCCGCAGCGGTGCCTTTGCGCCGCGCTTGTGGTGTGCTTTCGCCTCCGGTGCACGCCCGCTGCAATTTCATTCCCGGCCGGCGCGAATGCCGGTGCGCGACAGGCACAGAGGCAATCTCCTTTATGGCGACCAAGGCACCCGAAGCGGCTCCCGAAATCATCGGCAAGGCCGCCGGCGCATCGATCCCCGGCAACAGCGGCCACCGCAAGAAGCGGATCCGCAAGATCTTCGGTGACATCCACGAAGTGGTGCAGATGCCCAACCTCATCGAGGTGCAGCGCGAAAGCTACGAGCAGTTCCTGCGCTCCGACCCTTCGATCGGCTATGTCTCGGGCCTCGAGAAGACGCTGCGGTCCGTGTTCCCGATCCGCGATTTCGCCGGCACCGCCGAGCTCGATTTCGTGCATTACGAGCTGGAGCCGCCGAAGTACGATACGGTCGAGTGCCGCCAGCGCGGCATCACCTATTCCGCGCCGATGAAGGTGACGCTGCGGCTGATCGTGTTCGAGGTGGACCAGGAGACCGAGACCCGCTCCGTGCTCGATATCAAGGAGCAGGACGTCTACATGGGCGACATGCCGCTGATGACGGGCAACGGCACCTTCATCATCAATGGCACCGAGCGGGTGATCGTCAGCCAGATGCACCGCAGCCCGGGCGTGCTGTTCGACCATGATCGCGGCAAGACGCACTCTTCGGGCAAGTTCCTGTTCGCCGCGCGGGTGATCCCCTATCGCGGCTCTTGGCTCGATTTCGAGTTCGACGCCAAGGACATCGTCAACGTCCGCATCGATCGCAAGCGCAAGCTGCCGGTGACCGGACTGCTCTATGCGCTGGGCCTCGATGGCGAGCAGATCCTCGACCATTTCTACAACAAGGTTGCCTGGAAGCGTTCGGCCAGCGGTTGGGAAATCCCCTTCGTGCCCGAGGCGTGGCGCGGTCAGAAGCCCGGCTTCCCGCTGGTGGATGCCAGGACTGGCGAGGAGGTATTCCCCGCCAACCAGAAGGTCTCCCCGCGCGCGGCCAACAAGGCGGCCAAGGACGGGCTGGAGCGGCTGCTGATCCCCACCGAGGAGGTGTTCGGCCGCTATTCGGCGCGCGACCTGGTCGAGGAGAGCACCGGCCGGATCTACATCGAGGCGGGCGAGGAAGTGAGCCCGGACAATCTGGAGAAGATCGACAAGGCGGGCATCGACCAGCTCGATCTGCTGGACATCGATCATATCCAGACCGGCCCGTGGATGCGCAACACCATGCAGGCCGACAAGGCCGAGAACCGCGACGAGGGTCTCGAGGCGATCTACAAGGTGATGCGCCCGGGCGAGCCGCCCACTAAGGAGACCGCCGAGGCGCTGTTCGAGGGCCTGTTTTTCGACCCCGACCGCTACGACCTTTCCGCAGTGGGCCGCGTGAAGCTCAACATGCGGCTGGGCCTCGATGCCGAAGACACGGTGACCACCCTGCGCCGCGAGGACATTCTCGCGGTGGTGAAGGAGCTGGTCGACCTGAAGGACGGCAAGGGCGAGGTCGACGATATCGACAACCTCGGCAACCGGCGCGTGCGCTCGGTCGGCGAGCTGCTCGAGAACCAGTACCGTGTCGGCCTGTTGCGCATGGAGCGCGCGGTGAAGGAGCGGATGAGCTCGGTCGACGTCAGCACCGTGATGCCCAACGATCTGATCAACGCCAAGCCGGCGGTGGCCGCGGTGCGCGAGTTCTTCGGCTCTTCGCAGCTCAGCCAGTTCATGGACCAGACCAATCCGCTGTCCGAAGTGACTCACAAGCGCCGCGTTTCGGCGCTCGGGCCGGGCGGTCTTACTCGTGAGCGCGCCGGCTTCGAGGTACGCGACGTTCATCCGACGCATTATGGCCGCATCTGCCCGATCGAGACGCCGGAAGGCCCGAACATCGGCCTGATCAACTCGCTCTCCACCTTCGCCCGCGTGAACAAGTACGGCTTCATCGAGACGCCCTACCGCACCGTGGTTGACGGCAAGGTAAAGGCTGAGGTGAGCTACCTCTCCGCGATGGAGGAGCAGAAGCATACCGTGGCGCAGGCTAGCGCCGAAATCGACGGTGAGGGCTCCTTTACCGAGGAGCTGGTCTCCACTCGGCGGAACGGCGAATACAGCCTTTCCCCGCGCGAGCAGGTGACGCTGATGGACGTCAGCCCCAAGCAGCTGGTTTCGGTTGCCGCCTCGCTGATCCCGTTCCTGGAGAACGATGACGCCAACCGCGCACTGATGGGTTCCAACATGCAGCGCCAAGCGGTGCCGCTGGTCCAGGCCGAGGCGCCCTTCGTGGGCACCGGCATGGAAGAGACCGTCGCGCGCGATTCGGGCGCGGCGATCTCCGCGCTGCGTTCGGGCGTGGTCGACCAAGTCGATGCCAGCCGCATCGTGGTGCGCGCCTCGGGCGAGGTGGACGCCGCCAATCCGGGCGTGGACATCTACTCGCTGCAGAAGTTCCAGCGCTCCAACCAAAACACCTGCATCAACCAGCGCCCGCTGGTGAAGGTGGGCGACGTGGTGGAGCAGGGCGACATCATCGCCGATGGCCCCTCGACCGACCTCGGCGAGCTGGCACTGGGGCGCAACAGCCTCGTCGCCTTCATGCCCTGGAACGGCTACAATTACGAGGATTCCATCCTGATCTCCGAGCGGATCGTGAAGGACGATGTCTTCACCTCGATCCACATCGAGGAGTTCGAGGTGATGGCCCGGGACACCAAGCTGGGGCCGGAGGACATCACCCGCGACATTCCCAACGTGGGCGAGGAGGCCCTGCGCAACCTCGATGAGGCGGGCATCGTCTATATCGGTGCCGAAGTGCATCCGGGTGACATTCTGGTCGGCAAGATCACCCCCAAGGGCGAATCGCCCATGACTCCGGAGGAGAAGCTGCTGCGCGCGATCTTCGGCGAGAAGGCGAGCGACGTGCGCGATACCTCGCTGCGGCTGCCGCCGGGGGTTTCGGGCACGATCGTCGAGGTGCGGGTGTTCAACCGCCACGGCATCGAGATCGATGACCGGACCCGCGCGATCCAGAACGAGGAGATCGAACGCCTCAAGAAGGACAGCGAGGACGAGCGCGGCATCCTCAACCGCGCCACTTACAACCGCCTGCGCGAGATGCTGGAGGGGCAGGTCGCCTCCAGCGCGCCCAAGGGTCTAAAGAAGGGCGCCACGATCGAGGGCGAGATGCTCGACGGGATCGAGCGGCACGAATGGTTCAAGTTCACCGTGGCCGACGATGGCATGCAGGCGCAGCTGGAGGCGGTGAAAGGCCAGTACGACGAGGCCGTGAAGCGCATCAAGGACAAGTTCGAGGATCGCAAGGAGAAGCTCGAGCGCGGCGACGAGCTGGCCCCGGGCGTGCTGAAGATGGTCAAGGTGTTCGTGGCGGTGAAGCGCAAGCTCCAGCCGGGCGACAAGATGGCCGGGCGCCACGGCAACAAGGGCGTGATCAGCCGCATCCTGCCGGCCGAGGACATGCCCTTCATGGAAGACGGCACCGCGGTGGACATCGTGCTCAACCCGCTGGGCGTGCCGAGCCGCATGAACGTGGGCCAGATCTTCGAGACCCATCTGGGCCTCGCGGCGCGCGGGCTGGGCCAGCAGATCACCGAGAAGCTGGAGGAATGGCGCGAGGCCAATCCCGATGCCGCACGCGATTTCGAGGGCGCCACCCCGCCGACCGCGGTGATCGAGAAGCTGAAGGACATCTACGGCCCGCGGTATCACGAGGATATCGACAGCCGCACCACTGCCGAAGTGGTGGAGCTGGCCGGCAACCTGAAGAACGGCGTGCCGATGGGCACCCCGGTGTTCGACGGTGCGCGCGAGGCGGACGTTTCCGCGATGCTGATCAAGGCGGGCTTCGATTCTTCAGGGCAAGTCGACCTGTACGACGGGCGCACGGGCGACCGGTTCGACCGCAAGGTGACCGTGGGCTACATCTACATGCTGAAGCTGCACCACCTTGTGGACGACAAGATCCACGCCCGCTCGATCGGCCCCTACAGCCTCGTCACCCAGCAGCCGCTGGGCGGCAAGGCGCAGTTCGGCGGCCAGCGCTTCGGCGAGATGGAGGTCTGGGCGCTGGAAGC
>LXQI01000032.1:0-2716 GCA_001683845.1 Erythrobacter sp. ANT-B3C2
TCCTCCCCCCCCGCCACATCGGTCAGCAGCAGCAGCCGCGCCGCGCCCAGCGCCCCGGCAATCGCGCCCGCCATCGTATCGGCATTGATATTGTAGGTCTTGCCATCCGCGCCGGCCGCCACTGGCGCGATCACCGGGATCATGCCCGCATCGCGCGCGGTCTGGATCACGGCGGTATCGACCGTGTCGGGTTCGCCGACGAACCCTAGATCGACGATCCGCTCGATATTGCTATCGGGATCGCGCCGCGTGCGCTCGAGCTTGCGCGCCTGCACCAGCCGCCCGTCCTTGCCCGACAGGCCGATCGCATTGCCGCCCGCATCCTGGATCCGCGCGACGATCGATTTGTTGATCGCGCCCGACAGCACCATTTCGGCGATCTCCGCCGTGGTTTCGTCGGTTACGCGCAGCCCATCGACGAATTCGCTCTTGTGCCCCAGCCGTTCGAGCATCGCGCCGATCTGCGGCCCGCCCCCATGGACGACGACCGGATCGATCCCCACCTGTTTCAGCAGCACGACATCGCGGGCAAACGCGCTCGCCGCCTCCTCATCGCCCATCGCGTGGCCGCCGTATTTGACCACGAAGGTGCGCCCGGCATAGCGCTGCAGATACGGCAGCGCCTCCATCAGCGTGGCGGCCTTGATCTGGGCTGAATCCGTCACGCCGGAGTCTTGTCGAGCGAGCGGCCCCAGCTGACCGCAAACTGGATCAGGAACGGCACCAGCACGATGCTGAGCACCACTTTCGCCAATGCCTGCCCTATCACCAGGTTGGTGATTGGAAATTCGCCGTAGAAGGCAAGGGAGACGAAGATGACCGAATCGATCGCCTGGCTCAAGGCCGAGGCGATGGCACCGCGTGCCATCAGCGATAGCGAGCCGTCCCCGCCCTTTCCGCGCAGTTTCTCGAAGATCCAGATATTGAGGAGGAGCGAGACCAGATAGGCTGCCGGTCCGGCCAGATAAACCCGCCATAATTGATTGTGGACGCGCTCGAACGCGGCGAGATCGTCGGGTCGTTGCGCGGCCATTTCCGTCGACGGCGGCAACACGTGCAACACGAACAGGATCAGCAGGGTCGATATGGCCAGCGGCAAGAAGCCCCACAGGACCATCCGCCGCGCGGTAGCCTCGCCGTGGATTTGCGACACGGCGCTCGACAGGACCACCAGGAAGAGAAAGGCGAAAATGCCCGCTTCGACCGACAATTCCGTCGGCCAGAGCGCAACTTGCTTGAAGGCCAGCACCCCTGCCAGCACCGTCATCCCTCCGTAGATCAGCGCGAACACGAACAGCGAGCGGTGGGTGGCCGGGGCCGCGATGGTCGAATGCGTCTGGTGTTCCATGGCCGGGCGATAGCGCAGGGCGCGCGCGCGCGAAAGTGTGGCAAATCGCGCCGTCCACGCTCGCCTTTGCGCGAGGCTGCCGCTAGAGCTTCGGCGCGAACGAATGCCGCTTCTGAGGGGGAGCCCCGCGCCCATGTCCATCGTCTACAGCTTCATCGGGATCGCGCTGATCCTTGCGCTCGCCTTCCTGCTCTCGAAAGACCGCAAGGCGATCCGCCTGCGCGTGGTCGGCGCGGCGTTCCTGCTGCAGGCGGGGTTCGCCGCGCTGGTGCTCTATGTGCCGTGGGGCAATCGCGTTCTGCAGGGCGCGGCCAAGGGGGTCGAGAACCTGCTCGGCTATGCCGGCGCCGGCGTGCAGTTCATCTTCGGACCGCTGGCGAGCCCGGAAATCGGCGGCACCAGCTTCGCCATCGCGGCGCTGCCGGTGATCATCTTCTTCGCCTCGCTGATCGCCATTCTCTATTATCTCGGCATCATGCAGCTGGTGATCAAATGGCTCGGCGGCGCCCTGGAGAAGCTCACCGGCATTTCGAAGGTCGAGAGCCTGTGCGCGGCCTCCAACATCTTCGTCGGCCAGTCCGAAAGCCCGCTGGTGATCCGCCCCTATCTGGCCAGTCTGACGCCCAGCCAGCTGTTCTGCGTCATGACCGTGGGCATGGCGGGCGTCGCGGGCACGATCCTGGCCGCCTATGCCAGCATGGGCATCCGGATCGATTTTCTCGTCGCCGCCGCATTCATGAGCGCGCCGGGCGGGATCCTGATGGCGAAGATGATCATGCCCGACCCGGTCGAGGCTCCAATCGCACCCCGCGCCGATGCGGCGGTCGAGAGCAGCGAGGCTCCGCCCAGCCTTGCCGCAGCGGCATTGAACCGCGAAGATATTGCGCACCAGCCCACCGTCCACGGCGACGAGCCTGTCGCCGTGGAACACGATGAGGAGAAGCCCGCCAATATCATCATGGCCGCCGCCCAAGGCGCGCAGACGGGCGTGAAACTGGCGGTCGCGGTCGGCGCGATGGTGCTCAGCTTCGTCGCCCTGATCGCGCTCGCCAACGGGCTGCTGGGCGGGATCGCCGGGTGGTTCGGTTTCGAAAGCCTCACCTTCCAGCAGATCGTCGGCTATGTGTTCGCGCCGTTCTTCTATCTGCTCGCCACGCCCGATTGGGCCGAGGCGGTGCAGGCCGGCGGCTATTTCGGCACCAAGGTCGTGCTCAACGAATTCGTCGCGTTCATCGATCTGGGCGCCGCCGCGGCCAGCGATGCCAGCGGGCTGTCGGAGCGGACCATCGCGGTGGTCACTTTCGCGCTGGCCGGCTTCGCCAATTTCTCGTCGATCGCGATCCAGATGGCGGTCACCGGCGGGCTCGC
>LXQI01000032.1:2726-3134 GCA_001683845.1 Erythrobacter sp. ANT-B3C2
GTTCGTCGCGTTCATCGATCTGGGCGCCGCCGCAGCCAGCGATGCCAGCGGGCTGTCGGAGCGGACCATCGCGGTGGTCACGTTCGCGCTGGCCGGCTTCGCCAATTTCTCGTCGATCGCGATCCAGATGGCGGTCACCGGCGGGCTCGCCCCCAACCAGCGCCCGATGATCGCCAAGCTCGGCGTGCGCGCGCTCGTCGCCGGTTCGCTGTCGAATTTGATGAGCGCCGCGCTGGCCGGCCTGTTTCTGTCGTTATAGCCCCAACCGGCGAGACATGGACCGGGTGTTACACGGTTCAGGAAGCGAATTTCATCGTCCCACGCCGGCCCTTCGCCGGGCGGGTAATTGCCGTTCCTCCGGGCGGAAACGACGCATCGGCAAGCGCTAGGATTAGCGCGCAAAAGCGG
>LXQI01000033.1:0-8791 GCA_001683845.1 Erythrobacter sp. ANT-B3C2
CGCCGGCTCCCCCGGCGCCAGCCCCGCAAGATCGAACGTCAAACCATTCGCCAGCAGCTCCAGCCACCCCTCGGCCGGTCCGCAGGCGCCGGCGGCCCTCTCCTCTTCGGGATCGAAGCTGATGAGGAATGAGGGGCGAGCAGCGGCAAAAGCGCGCAATTGTTCGACGGCAGAGCGTTCTCCTGGCGCAAACAGCAGCGAAACGGTCGGCAGTTCGCTGCCGGTGCATGTCAGTCGGACGGAGGGAGTGCGCCTTTCGACGACGGAGGAAGAGCGCTCGACCGACGTCAAACTTTCAAGGACATCCCACGAACGAAGCGCTTCCGTTGTTTGAACGGAGGCGGACAGACAGGATGACATGAAGGCGATCTGCTGTTGCTCCACAAAGGCTATGAAACGGCCGAGACGCCGATAACGTGCCGGCTCAGAAAACGTCTCGGCGGCTGCCGCTCGCTCCTGTTGAGATGTCCTTCGGCGTTCGCTCGTGCCAGCCTCGCCAGCGCGACGTCGCCTTGCTCATGAGGCACACTCGAACCGAAGCAGCCCTCTCCATCGATCTCGTCAAGAAAGTTAAACAGCCATACCCCGGTATTGCGCAGATCCCTGATCGCAGGAGCGAGAATCCCGGGCATAAGTGGATCTCCCGACAAGCCGGCGAACCAGCGTCCGTGAGCAGCTTACGGCGCCGCCTGACCGGCTCTGTTCCGAAAACGGCCCGCAGTCGAGGGTCGGTGATCGGTATACCGGTCTCCCGTATATGAGACCCCGGTCGCATGCTCTCGCCAGCCCCCGATAAAGTCAAATTTTGCTGTATGCCCAGCGTAGTCGGAAGGGCGCCGCCTTACGCGACGGAAACACCAAGCCGAGAACCGTCACCAGGAGGACGGGACCGATTGCCGCAGATCATGTGCTTCATGTCGAGCATCGTTCGCACGAGCATTGATGGTTCTCGCAAGGGAAAAGGCTCAGCATCTCATCAAGGTTGGATAGAATAAGCCAAGCGCCAGTCACGATAGGGGCCGACGACCGCCTGCCTGCGCAAGTGGAAGAACGTGCCGAGTGCAAGCGCGGCAAGCTGGCCAAACAGCGGCAATTGGGTGACCGCCCAGTAAGCAACCTGCATTCCTTCTGCGCTGCTCCACACGGCGAGGCTTCCCGCAACCGCCACCAACTGGGCTGCGGCGGAGAAGATCGGCCAAACTCGATTTGCGTGGAGCGCCAGGGACAAGAGCAGGCCCAATTCCACCAAGTCGCTCACGAAGCGCCTGCCGCTGAACGCGGAAAAATTCCACTGGCCCGCCCACTCGCGGACCACCAGATCGATGGCGATATTGAGCGCGACGATCAGTGCTCCCAGCACTTCCGGTCTGCTTCCGCGCAAACAGGCAAAGCCGATAACGCCCGTCGAGAGGCCAAGAGCTAGGATGACGTCGACGGGCATCTCGGGCCAATTACAACGACCGCCGATTCAAGCTGCCGCTCTATCGGCAAAACGATCTTGACCCATGGGGACGTTTTTAGGGCACCCCTCATAACCCAAGACGTCGTGCTGTATCTTCAAGAGAGAGGAGTGCACGCGCGCCAATTCGCCACCGGCTGTCAGCAGCGTGTGCTGCGACTTGGAGAGACGCAACAAGGCATCGTGCCCTGCAAACGGGCTGGCACCGGTGTCTTGGCGTGCTTTAATCAAGGTCGACAGCAAGGCGCTCTGCTTGAGAAGGGCGTCGTCGACAGCGAGTTCGGCTTCGCGCAGTTCACGGGAAATCCGCAGCTGGGCAACATGATTCGACATCGGCATATCTCGGTCTCCGAGGTTAAATGCCAGCTGAGCCGGCGATAGGTGACCCAAGATGGAAGGAATGTTCAGGCCAGAATGTTATTGAGCTGGTCGAATATAGCGAACAGGACGAGAACCGTCATAACCAGCAAGAGTGCTGTCGCCACAATCGCACCAAGCCTCCACAACCCACCGGAACTTCCTTCAAACACCTCAGGCACAACTCGATGGTCGATTTTGGCAGGTGTAGGACAGGAAAAATTTGTCTGGGCCGCTTCGGGAGGTCCTACGGGATCGTCATCCTGCTGCCTTGCGTGCTGTTGGAACAGATCCTTGCTCCGGTCGACAGCCGCCGGCCCATATACGTCACTCTCGTATACCGCATCCAATCGCTCTCCCTCCGGAGAGACGACAGTGTCAGACGGAAGCTGGCCGGGCGCCTTTCGCATCATCCGGTAGCGCGCCGCAAGTTCGTTGCGGGAGGAGGCACCCAATCGACCCCGAGCCAGGGAGATACGCTGATCTACGGTGTGCGGTGAAATCCCGAGTGCGCGTGCAATCTCCTTGGAGGTTTTATGTTCGATCAGGAGGTCAAGGACCTGGCATTGTTTCTCGGTAAGAATGCCATGGTCGCCCTCGTCTCCAGCGGTTCCATAAGCCTTCATCTATGCGCCCCATTCCAACCTTCTGGCCTGGCCTTTCTCCACGACGCCTACCGGAGAATTCTCGATCGGCTCCGACCCGTGATATCCCAAACCGGGACACTCGGTCGACCCGTTCTGGTTGTGCATGGTTCGCCAGTCTTTAGCCCATTGGTAAGTCCGAGCCAAGGCGACGTTGAGCGTCCAGTTTGAGCAATTGCTGCCGATCGCGGTGCGGATATCGTCCTACCGAACATGCTGGATCGAAATTGCCGCGGCACACGGACGTTCTAGGCGATCGTCCGCTCAGGGCCCGGGTTAGAGCACATCGACCGCTTGGCGCGCTCGGTGAGCGACCTGATCCACGAAGTATCCCATGGAGGCCGCCAGGGAGGCCGCCCGAGCGCCCCAAGCGTCCATGATGCCGTCCACGTCACCATCCGCCGCGAAGCCCCTGTAGGCCTCCAGGGCCACATCGACCGCCAGCCGTATGCCCTGGGCCCAGCGTGCAGCCGGGCGGTGAGGCGGGAGCTGGACCCTTGCCCGCTCGGCAGCCGCCGTTGGGTCGAGCGTATCGAACCGCTCCGCCGCTGCCTTTCGGGCGTGGCTCATGAGCCGTCCGTACTCATCCGCCGCTGCCTTGTAGCGTTCCATCGCGCCCGGGGAGGTAATCTCCCGCGCCCCCAGGGTCCTCTTCAGCTCGGTGCGTGGCTTGCCCGAAACCGAAGCGATGAAGGGCCGCAGCTCGGGAGGGAACCACCTGCGATAGCTAAGGATCCGGTGATCCGGTCGGGTCGGAGATACCGCACGCGCACTTCCATGGACGCCTCTTTTGTACCTTGGTTTGTACCACCAAGACCATCAGAAGCCATGCAATTCCGCCATTTACCCGGTGCGCACACTGTGGAGGTAGGGTCTGGTGCCGCTTACAGGACTCGAACCTGTGACCCCCGCATTACGAATGCGATGCTCTACCAACTGAGCTAAAGCGGCAAACTCCGGAACTCTCGCCTTTCAAGCCTGAAACGTCATTCCCCGCGCTCGTATATCGGAGATCCTGCGCAATGCCCCGGATCATCTTGCATCAAGGGCTGGAGGCCCGAGCCGGAATCGAACCGGCGTAAACGGATTTGCAGTCCGGTGCGTAACCACTCCGCCATCGGGCCTAGTCCGGCACCGCGATCAGGCCGGAAGGTGGCCCCTAGCCAAAGGCAGGCGCGGCCGCAACAATCATTGCGCCCTGCACGCCGCAGTCAGGGCTCGTCAGCGCGGATACCGATGGACGAGCGAAGCGGGGGCGCGTGGGAAAGCGCAGCGGGAACAGAGCGCGTCACCGGCGCAGCGGTGCACGGCAGCGCGGCCTGGAATCCAGGCGGCGCCTCGAGGCGGTACCCGCCCTCGCTCACCGTTTGGACCAGCGCCTCGCACCCGACGCCCGCGAGCTTGCTGCGCAGCCGCGAGACATGCACCTCGAGGCTATTGGTCTCGGGCTCGTGGTGAATGCGCCAGACGTCGCGCAACAACTCGCGGCGGGTGAAGCGCCGGCCGGGGTGGTCGGCCAGGCGCCACAGCAGCCCGAATTCGCGCGGATGAAGGTTGAGCCAGCCGGCGCCCAGCCGCGCATCGCGATGGAACAGGTCGAGCGTCAGCGGGCCCACGCTGCGGCAGCGGGGGAGGAGCCCTGCCATGTCGACCACACGCCGCGCACGAGCCGCCAGTTCGTTCAGCCCGATCGTACGCGGCAATGCATCGGCGAAGCCACGCTCCAGCAGGCGCGCGCGCTCCTCCCCGTCATCGATCCCGATCAGGATCAGCCCGGCCGGCCATAGCGACGGATCCGACAGGCCGGCCAGCGGCGCGCCGCTAGCCTCCCGCGCGTCGAGCAGATGCACCTCAGCGCAGTGCGGGCGCTCCGAGGGAGTGGCGCAGCACAGCGACCAGCCGCGGCGGCGCAGATCCCATCGAAATGGGGGCGGACTCCAGCCGTCTGCGATCCAGCAAAAGGTCACCATCGGCGCATCCTTTCCCGTTTCGCTGACCGGCGAACGGACCAGCTTCGGAAAGGCCGCGCAACCGGAAGTGAAGCTGCCTCCGGGCCGCCGCCCAGGCCGGGCGGAGCTTATGCCGCCGAGCTGTTGATCCCCATCTGCTGGAGATAGCGCCGCACATTGCGGGCGGCCTGCCGCAGGCGCTGCTCGTTCTCGACCAGCGCGATGCGCACGAAGCCCTCGCCATCCTCCCCATAGCCCACACCCGGTGCCACCGCGACTCCGGCCTGGGTGAGCAATTGCTTGGAGAACTCGAGGCTCCCCATCTCGCGCAGGGCAGGAGGCAGCGGCGCCCAGGCGAACATCGAGGCGGGCGGTGCGGGAATCTCCCACCCGGCACGGCCGAACGCCTCCACCAGCACGTCTCGCCGGCGATGGTAGAGCTCCCGGTTCGTCTCGACAATATCCTGCGGGCCGTTCAGCGCGGCACAGGCGGCGGCCTGCAACGGGGTGAAGGCTCCGTAGTCGATATAGGATTTCACCCGCGTCAGCGCGGCGATCAAGGTCGGATTTCCGACCGCGAAGCCGATCCGCCAGCCGGCCATCGAGAACGTCTTGGAAAGGCTGGTGAACTCCACCGCCACGTCCTTCGCGCCCGGCACCTGCAGCAGCGAGGGGGTGGGCCGGCCATCGTAATAAAGCTCGGAATAGGCGAGGTCCGAAAGCAGCCACACCTGGTGAAACTTCGCCCACTCCACCAGCCGTTCGTAGAAGGCGAGATCGACCACCTCGGCGGTGGGATTGGAGGGATAGTTCACCACCAGCACCGTGGGGCGCGGCACAGTGAAGGCCATCGCCTGCTCCAATTCGTGCCAATAGCGCTCGTCGGGCGTGGTCGGCACCGAGCGGATCGATGCGCCGGCAATGATGAAGCCGAAAGTATGGATCGGATAGCTTGGGTTGGGCGCAAGGATCGTGTCGCCCGGCGCGGTGATCGCGGTGGCGAGGCTGGCGAGCCCTTCCTTCGAGCCCAGCGTCACCACCACCTCGCTCTCGGCGTCGAGTTCCACGCCGAAGCGCCGCTGGTAATAATTCGCCTGAGCCCGCCGGAGGCCGGGAATGCCCTTGGATTGCGAATAGCCGTGTGAGGTGGGGTCTCGCGCCACCTCGCATAATTTGTCGATCACGTGGGGCGGCGGTGGCAGATCGGGGTTGCCCATGCCCAGGTCAATAATGTCCCGCCCGTCAGCCCGCGCCGCCGCCCGCATCGCATTGACCTCGGCGATCACATAGGGAGGCAGGCGCTTGATTCGGTAGAACTCTGAATCCATGGCTCGTGGTCCGAAACGTCGTTGCAACGATGCGACAGGAGTGGGCTGCGCTTGTGACGGAACTGTCCTGCCCGCGCAACGCGCCCCTGCACAATCCGGTGCAGGCCGATGGCAGCCATGCCCGAAAAGGTTTAACAGCGAAAGCCATGAACACGCCCGCAGATCCCACCACCGATATGGCCGAACAGTTCACCGCTTTGCTGCGCATCCAGGCCGATGCCGCGCGCCAGGTGCTCGAAAGCTGCCTCTCCGAAGCGGCCGCTGCGGTGCCCGGGGACGAGGCGATCGGCGAATGGAGCGAAGCGGCGACTAGGCTCCAGGCGATGTGGCTCGATTTCTACCGGCAACAGGAGCTGCCCGCCCCTGCCCTGTTGATGCCGCTGTTCGCCGATCCCGAGCAATGGCTCGGCCTGTTCCAGGCGTTCTACCAGCAGATGCCGATGCTCGATCCGGAGCGGCAGCAGCGCATCGCCGCTGAAGGCATGGTCCTGTGGAACGACATCCTTGCGCAATACGGCGCCCCCGCCGACGGAGAGGGCGAACCGGCCAACGCCATCAGCCTGCCGCGCACAGACCGCCGCTTCGCCGATCCCGCCTGGCGCGAACAGCCGGTGTTCGCCCTGATCCACCAGACCTACCTGCTGCTGGCCGAGCGGATCGCCGAATCGATCGATGCCATCGAAGGCGTCGACAGCGAGGAGCGCGCGCAACTGCGCTTCGCCAGCCGCAGCGTGCTTGAGGCGATGAGCCCGGCCAACTTCCCGCTCACCAACCCGGTGGTGCTTGAACGCACGATCGCGACGCAGGGACAGAACCTGGCCCGCGGCATGGAGCGGCTCGCCGCCGATCTGGATCGCGGTCAGCTGACCCACACCGAGAACAGCGCCTTCCGGCTGGGCGAGAACATCGCCTGCACGCCTGGCCACGTCATCCACGAGACCGAACTCTACCAGTTAATCCAATATTCGCCAGCCACAGAGCAGGTGCTGGCCATTCCGCTGGTGATCTTCCCCCCGTGGATCAACCGCTTCTACATCCTCGATCTCAACTCGAAGAAGAGCTTCGTGCGCTGGGCGGTGGAGCAGGGGCTGAGCGTGTTCATGGTCAGCTGGCGCTCGGCGGACGAGAGCCTCGCGCATATCGAGTGGGACCATTACGTGCGCGCGCAAATGGAGGCGATCGCCCATGTGCGCGAACGGCTCGACGTGCCGGCGGTGCACGCGCTCGGCTATTGCGTGGCGGGAACCACACTGGCGGCGACACTCTCGATCCTTGCCCGTCGGGCCGAGGCCGAGCAGGTGGCGAGCGCCACCTTCCTCACCGCGCAGGTCGATTTCGAGCGTTCGGGCGAGCTCAAGCTGTTCGTCGACGATGCGCGGCTAGAAATGATCCGACGGGCCAGCGCGGGTGGCTACCTCGACGGGCGCTACATGGCCGCCACCTTCAACCTGCTGCGTGGGCCCGAGCTGATCTGGAACTACGTGGTCAACCACTACCTGCTCGGCGACGATTATCCGGCATTCGACCTGCTGCACTGGAACGGCGATGTCAGCAATCTGCCCGCGCGCTGGCATGCCTCCTATCTGCGCGATCTCTACCGCGACAACCGGTTGGTCCAGCCCGATTCGCTCTCGGCCGACGGCACTCCGATCGACCTCACCCGCATCGAGACACCGCTTTACATCCAGGCGGGCCGCGAAGACCACATCGCCCCACCCGAGAGCGTGTTCAGCCTGCTCGAACACATCCGCGGGCCTGCGCGTTTCGTGCTGGCGGGCAGTGGGCACATCGCCGGCGTGGTCAATCCGCCAGGGTCAGGCAAGTACCAGTACTGGACCGCCGCCTCTCCGGGCGCGAGCCTGGCCGAATTCCTCGAATTTGCCAGCGAAACCCCGGGCAGCTGGTGGGGCGATTGGTTCGGCTGGCTCGAGGCGCACGATTCCACCCGCGTCGATGCGGCCGGGCCTCGCGCTCCGGGCAGCGAGGGCGACCGGGTGATCGAACCGGCACCCGGGCGCTACGTCGCAATGCGCTAGGCCGCGCCCTCCGCATTCGGCACGAGACATTGTGCACTGCACAAAAGTTCTTGACCCAGCAGCATTTTCCGCTATTTGTGCGGTGCAGCATATCTATCGTACGCGCGCCGATGCTCGCTCGCCAACACATGGGAAAGACGCATGGCAAAGGACAAGACCGGAGCTTCCGGACCAAGGCGGTCCACCACCGGGAAGAATGATTCCGCACCCGTCCGCTCCGGCCCCGCCGGTGCCAAGGTGAAGCCCGCTGTGGATGCGCGCCGGAACAGCCCGCCGACGGCGAAGCAGGCGGAACCCGTCTCCGCCCCTTCACCGGCCGAAGCGGAGGCTCATCTCCAAGCGCTGACCGTCGCCCAAACCGGCGCCAAGGCAGAGACGCCGACGCTTGCCGATGCCCTGCCTCCCGTTTCCGAACACCAACCCGATACCCAACTCACGATAGCTCAACTGAAGGACAAGATCATGGCCGACACCCCCAACACGAACAATTTCAACAAGGCCGCCGACGAGGCGACCAGCACTGCCGCCAATGCGATGAGCGAGATGCAGAACCGCTCGCGCGCCGCCATCGAAAAGAGCACCGAAGCGATGGGCGAGGCGACCGATTTCGCCAAGGGCAATGTCGAAGCCATGGTCGAGAGCAGCAAGATCATCGCTACCGGCTTGCAGGAGCTCGGCCGTAACTATTCCGAGGAAGCCCGCACCGCCTACGAGCAGATGACCGCCGACATGCGCGAAATGGCCGCGATCAAGAGCCCGACCGAGCTGTTCCAGCTGCAGAGCAAGATCATGCGTCGCAACTTTGATTCGCTGGTTTCGGCCAGTTCGAAGAACACCGAATCGATGATGAAGCTTGCCACGGATGCGTTCCAGCCGCTTTCGGGCCGCATGAACGTTGCAGCCGAGAAGGCGACCAAGATCTCCTGAGGCCAACACCTCTCGAGCCCGGGGAACCACCTCCCCGGCAGGCAGACCGGCGGGCCGGCGGCGCGGAGCGCCGTCCGGCCCGTTTGCCATT
>LXQI01000033.1:8936-31066 GCA_001683845.1 Erythrobacter sp. ANT-B3C2
GCGTGATACGATATTCTGCCACTATGGTCCGGATCCAAGACGCACTCGCCCGCCTTCCCGAACCACGCTCTGCGGGTGCCGCCGGCGCGGGTGACGACGGGTCGGGCGGACAGGATGATGGGCGCACCGGCGTCACCGACGGGGATGACCAGGTCGGCCTCGCCACCCGCACCCGCACCCGGACCAAGCGGCCCAGCCCGTACAAGGTGCTGATGCTGAACGACGATTACACCCCCATGGAATTCGTCGTCCTCGTGCTCAAGCGCTTCTTCCGGATGGACCTGGAACAGGCCACCCGCGTGATGCTCCACGTGCACCAGCGCGGTGTCGGTGTGTGCGGCATCTTCCCGTACGAGGTGGCCGAAACCAAGGTGAACCAGGTGATGGATTTCGCGCGCGAGAACCAGCACCCGCTCCAGTGCACGCTGGAAAAGGCCTGATCCGCTGCGGCATCCCGTCGCGACCGTCGCTCCGTGCAGCCCGGTAGTTGGCGTGCAGGCGATGACTTGCCGCCTTTCCTGCGCTAAGCGCCCGCCAGACCCCGCACCCACGGCGCACCTCGCTTGACCTTCATTACCGCCACCGATCGCTACATCTTCCGCCTCGTCATCGTGCCGATGGTGGGCGTGTTTGTGCTCGCCGCCTCGCTGCTGATGCTGGAAAAGATGCTCAGCCTGTTCGAGTTCGTTTCGACGGAGGGCGGGCCGATCGGCGTGGTCTTCCGGATGCTGGGGAACCTCGTTCCCGAATATGCCAGCCTCGCCATCCCGCTCGGGCTGATGCTCGGCATCCTGTTCGCCTTCCGCAAGCTCGCCACCTCCAGCGAGCTGGACGTCTTCCGCGCCGTCGGGCTCAGTTACACCCGGCTGCTACGGGTGCCCTATCTGATCACCTTCGTGCTGCTATCGGTCAATTTCGCAATCGTCGGCTATCTCCAGCCACTCGCGCGCTACGGCTACGAGGAGCTGGAATTCGAACTCCGCTCCGGCGCGCTGGGCGCGGCGATCGAGGTCGGCGAGTTCGTCACCATCGAAGATCGGGTGGCGCTGCGGATCGAGGAGAGCCGCGATCAGGGGCGGGAGCTCAGCGGCATCTTCGCCCGCATCGCCGAACCGGGCGGGCAGGTGCTATCGATCTCCGCGCGCGAGGGCCGCTTCCTCGCCAACCGGGAAGACCGCAACACCATCATCCTGCGCCTGAGCGATGGCACCAGTGTGCAGGACATTCCCGGCCAGAACAGCCGCGTGGTCAGCTTCTCGCGCATGGACCTGCCGATCGATCTGCCCGCCATCGAGCGCTTCCGCGAGCGCGGCGCGGGCGATGTCAGCCGCGAATATCTGCTGCCCGAACTGCTCGCGATCGGCTGGAGCGACGAGACTCCCCGCGCCGAGCGCGCCGACACCAGGGCCGATTTCAACTATCGCATGGTCGAAGTGGTGATGATGCTGATGCTGCCGCTGCTGGCCGTCTCGCTGGCGATTCCACCCAAGCGTTCCACCTCGGCGCTGGGCGTGTTCGTCTCAATCGTGATGGTGGTCGCCTACCACAAGGTGAACCAGTACGGAGCATCGATCGCCGCGCTCGGCCGGGTCGATCCGCTGCTGGCGCTGTGGGGGCCGTTCCTGGTGTTCGGATTGCTGATCGTATGGATGTATTACCAGGTCGCCTTCGTACCCGGCGGGCAGGCGATCGGCGCGCTCGAAACCGCCTATGCTAAGGTCACCCGCCTGTTCGGCCGGCTGCTCAAGCGTGGGCGGCTGCTCTCCTCCGCCCGCCAGCGCGCCGAGCGTCGTCGCCTGGAACGGGCCGAGGCGCTGCCGGAGGGGGCCGCCAGTGCTGTTTGATTTCTTCCCCTCGCGCACGCTGACCTGGTATCTGGCCAAGACCTTTGTGGTGCGCATCCTCGCCGTGCTGGTGATGCTGGTGCTGGTGCTCCTGATGCTGGATCTGCTCGGTGCCAGCGGCCGCATCCTGCGCCATCCCGGCAACGGCCAGGCCGAGCTGCTGCACTATGTCTCGTTGCGCCTGCCGCAGCTGGTGGCCCGCTTCCTGCCCTATTCGGTGCTGCTGGCCACCATCCTCACCCTCGCTACGATGAACCAGAACAGCGAGGTCACGGCGATGAAGGCGGCCGGGCTCTCCGCGCATCAGATCCTCGCCCCCCTGGTGCTCGCGGCCACGATCGTGGCGCTGCTATCATTCGCCTTCAACGAGCGGGTCGTCACCCGCGCGACCGGCACGCTGAAGGCCTGGCAGGCCGCCGAATTCGGCCCCGTCCCCGACGATCCCGATGCTCGTAGCAACGTCTATTTCAGCCATGGCGACGACGTGCTGCTGGCCGGCTTGCTCGAGGGAACCGGCGCGGCAACAGCGATGCGCAACGTCACCTATTACCGGCGGGACGAGCAGGGCATGCTCCGCCAGCGGATCGTGGCGCCGGTTGCGCGCTTTGCCGATCCGGGCTGGCGGCTCGAAGCCCCCCGCATCTTCGAGGTCGGCCCGGCTCAGGCCCGCGCCCCGGCGGCGCCGCTGATCGTGGCCGAAGGGCTCACCCCCGCGCAGATCGCGCTGCGCCGGGTCGATCCCGACGCCGAATCGCTCGGCCAGCTGGGCGATTCGATCGAGGCGCTGCAGGCCGCCGGGCGCCGCACCGCCGAGCTGGAGGGGCGCTGGTGGCACAAGATCTCGGGGCCCCTTTCGGCGGTGCTGATGCCGCTGCTGGGGGCGGTGGCGGGCTTCGGCCTGGCGCGCTCCGGCCATCTGTTCGCCCGAGCGGTGATCGGCATGGCGCTGGGCTTCGCCTTTTTCGTGGTCGACAACGCCGCCCTCGCCATGGGCAGCTTTGGCGGCTATCCCCCGCTGCTGGCCGCATGGGCGCCGATCGTGCTGTTCGCGTTGATCGGTGAAACGGTGCTGATCCGCTCGGAGGAATAGCCGCTTTCACAATGCGGCCACATTTCCCTTGCGTTGCCACATTGTTGCCACTATTTCGACGGGGCCTCGCACTCTCGCGGGTGCTCTTGGGCCCCCCGGGGTCCAGCACAGGAGTACTATTCATGAAGACTCTCGCCCTGGCCGTTTCGGCCGCTGCCCTCGTCGCCCTCTCTGCTTGTGCCGAAGAGCCGGCCGAGGACACCACCATCGTCGAGACCAACGCGATGGATCCGATGGCGACCGACCCCGCCATGACTGACCCCGCCATGACCGATCCCGCCATGACCGATCCCGCCATGACGGATCCGGCCATGACCGATCCGATGATGACGGACGACACGATGATGACGGACGACACCACCACGACCACCGAACCCACCATGTAATCGCCTGTGCCGGCAGCGCGGGTTCGCCCGCGTTCCGGCATGTGGATTGCCTGCAGGGGGCGCGCGTTGCGGCAACATCCGCCCGCGCGCCCTTTGTCGTTGCGCTCGCCACGCTCGGGTGGTTCCGGGTACTCCCCTGGCAGCCTAGGCGTCACCGCTGGTTCATCGTCGGCCTGCCACTGAGGCGGGGTCAGGCTCTTGCCGCGGAACTTCTGCATGCACATCTGGCCCGTGCATGTTTGGCATCTTTCGCGCCAATCTGCTAAGGACCGCCTCAGGAATACGGGATGAAAGCAGTGCCGCACGATAACGCGCCGGGGTCTCCCCAGTCGGAAGGGTCCGCCCAGTCGGGCCTGCCCTTCTGGAAGCGCTCGCACTATCTTGATCGGATGGGCTTTCGCCAATTGGTCGTCGCCTATTTCCAGCATTACACCATCATCGCCTATCTGGCGCTGGCGGGCCTCGGCTTCGCGGCCGCCGTCCTGATGCCCGCAGGCCTGTGGCCGACGCTGGGCGCGATCCTTGCTGCGGTGCTGATCTACCCGCTCGTGTGGCACCTGCTCCACCAATATGTGCTGCACGGCAAGTGGATGTGGCGCTCGAAATTTCTCGCCCCGACCTGGAAGCGCATCCATTACGATCACCACCAAGATCCCAACGATCTCTCGGTCCTGTTCGGTGCGCTGCACACCACACTGCCGACAATCGCACTCGCTACGCTCCCGGTCGGCTGGCTGATCGGCGGCCCCGGCGCAGCGGCCGCGGCCTTTGCCACGGGCCTGCTGGTCACCTGCTATTACGAGTTCATGCACTGCATCCAGCACCTCGCCTTCAAGCCGAAGTGGAAGTGGGTTCAGCACATGAAGCAGCGCCACAACGAGCACCATTATTTCGACGAGACCGGCAATTTCGGCATCACCAATTACGGCTGGGACCGCATCCTGGGCACCTATTACGAGAAGAAGGACCGCCCGAGCCGCTCGCCCAGCGTATTCAACCTCGGCTACAACGAGGAGGTGGCCACCCGCTATCCGTACGTGAAGGATCTTTCGGGCGGCATCGCCAGCGGCCATCCGCGTCGCCGGGTGCTGGGCAAGGAAGGCGAGGGGCGGCAGGCTTCGGCCTGATCATCCCCGCCGGTCCCGTCGCCGGACCTCCTCCCCCATGACGATCCCGGCTTGAGCCCGGCGCCGCCGGCACCGAATAACCACCTCATGCAACAACCCGCCATTCCCCCCATCTCGGTCGAGCCGGTCACTGATAAGCGAGACCGCCACGCTTTCATCGATCTCGCCTATCGGCTCAACCGCAGCGATCCCAACTGGGTGCCGCCCCTGCGCGCCGACGTCGTCGAGCTGCTGACCCCGGGCAAGAACCCCTTCTTCGATCACGCCCGCGTGCAGCTGTTCCTCGCCCGCCGCAGCGGCAAGGTCGTCGGCCGCATTTCCGCCCATATCGACGAACTCGCGCTGGCGCAGCCGCCCGAGCAGGGCTTCGGCCCCGGTACGGGCCAGTGGGGCCTGCTCGAAGCCGAAGACGAGCCCACCGCCCACGCCCTCATCGCCCGGGCCGAGGAATGGCTGCGCGACCAGGGGATGAACCGCGTACTGGCCCCGATCAGCCTGTCGATCTGGGACGAGCCGGGGCTGCTGGTGCAGGGCCACGATCATCCGCCCTCGCTCATGCTGGGCCACCACTCGCCGCATTATCAGGGCTGGATCGAGCACGCCGGCTACACCCGCGCCAAGTCGCTCCACACCTGGGAACTGCCAATCGACATGGGCCTCCCGCCGCTGATCGACCGCATCGTTGCCTCGGGCGAGAAGAACCCTCGCCTCAATATCCGCCCGGTCGATCTGAAGCATTTCCATCGTGAGGCGAAGATCGCCATTTCCCTGCTCAACGATGCCTGGTCGAAGAACTGGGGCTTTGTCCCCTTCACCGAGGCCGAGAAGGCCTATGGCGCCAAGAAGCTCAAGCCGATCACGCTTGCGCGCACCAACATGATCGCCGAGCTCGATGGCGAGCCGGTCGCCTTCATGCTCGCCTGGCCGGATATCAACGAGCAACTGATCGGCATGAAGGGGCGCCTGTTCCCGTTCAATTGGCTGCGGCTGCTGCGCTGGCTGCGCGCGCCCCGGGCCCGCACCTTCCGCGTACCGCTGATGGGCGTGGCCAGCCACCTGCAGAACTCGCGCATCGCCAGCCAGGTCGCCTTCATGATGATCGAATATATCCGCCGCGAAGCAGTGACCAAGCATGGCGGCCGGCGCGGGGAATTCGGCTGGGTGCTGGAGGACAATCACCGGATGATCGCGGTCGCCGAGGCGATCGGCGCGAAGGTGAACAGGGAATATCGCATTTACGGCAAGGTGCTCTGAATCGCCGGCCAAGGGTTTCTCCGTAGGGAACCGAGCGGCGCGGCTTTCCGTTCTGATGCCGCGAGCGCAGCCCTGCCGCTTGCCCTCAGGAGGCGACATGTCCGGCCCACCGCCAACCGACAAAGCCAAACTGCATCTCGGCTCGATCCTGGTGGTTGAGGACGATCCGGTGCTGGGCCTGGAGATCGAGGCCGCCCTGCTCGATGCGGGTGCCGAAAGCGTCACCATCTGCCCCAGCATTGCCAAGACGATGGAGGCGCTGGAGCATTCCCGCCCTGATGGCATCGTGCTGGACGTGCACCTCGCCGATCGCGACGATGGCTGGGCGCTGGCCGAACTGGTCGGGCAGCTGGGCCCCCACCGTCCGCGGATCGTGTTCTCCACCGGCTCGCCCGACGAGATTCCGCCCGAGATTGCCGACATGGGCCCGGTGTTCGAAAAGCCCTACGATCCAGCGCAGCTGGTCGAGGCACTGGCTGGCGAAGAGCGTCGTGGCCTGTTTGCCCGGTTGCGTTCCGCCATCGGCTGAGCGGGTTTCCGAACGAACGGGTGAACGACCGGGCTCCGTGCCTGCCCTTCGCCTGTCGCCTATTACCAGCGCGCATAAACTGCCGCCAGACCCGCCGCTCGCCCCCTACGCTGCAGCAGAAAAAAGGCCTCCGCTCGGTTTCGAGCGAAGGCCTTTCGGGATCGTGTCACCAGCCGCTTGGACGGGAGGGGGGGTCTCGGCGGTGACATAGCCTAAATGAGCAGGCCAAACCCTGGTTCCCGGGCATTCTGCACTTTTTTCGATAGCAACGGTGCGAAAAAGGGTTGCACCGCGCGTGCAAGCCGCCATTCGGGTGCCTTGCGCCCTTGTCGAACTGTCCGGGTCACCGGCCGGAACAGCATCGGCGAGCGCGCGTTGTCTGCCGACGGGTTTTCCGGGGAGGGTTTTATGGGTATCGGGGCCGAAGTTGCCGCACATCTGCCGTTCCTGCGCCGTTATGCGCGCGCCCTGACGGGCTCGCAATCAACGGGCGATGCGTTCGTGCAGGCCACGCTCGAGGCTGCGCTGGCCGATGAGGAGCTGGCCGCATCGCTGCGCGGCGGGCGGGTTCCGCTTTACGCCGCGTTCAACAAGGTCTGGTCGAGCGCCTATATGGAGGTCGATGCCGAAGCCGCGTCCCGTGGGCACGAGCGCGCCGCGCAGGACCAGCTGCGCAAGATCACCCCCATCAACCGCCAGGCCCTGCTGCTGACCACGGTGGAGGATTTCTCCCCTTCGCAGGCCGCGGCGATCATGGCCGTCGGGGAAGACGACGTGCGGCGCCTGGTGGCCGAGGCAGTCGAGGAGATCGAGCGCGAAACCACCACCAGCGTGCTGATCATCGAAGACGAGCCGCTGATCTCGATGCAGCTGGAAGACCTCGTCCGCTCGCTCGGCCACGAGATCTGCGGCACCGCCGCCACCCGCACTCAGGCGCAGGAGGTGGTCTCCGACAAAACCCCCGGTCTGGTGCTGGCCGATATCCAGCTGGCGGACGGCTCCTCGGGCCTTGATGCGGTGGACGATATCCTGGCGATCGACAGCGTGCCGGTGATCTTCATCACCGCCTACCCCGAGCGCCTGCTCACCGGCGACCGCACCGAGCCGACCTACCTCATCACCAAGCCGTTCCAGGAAGACACGGTGCGCGCGGCGATCAGCCAGGCGCTGTTCTTCGGCTCGAGCCGCCCGCTCGGCTGACCGGAGCGGCACGCCGAGACTGGCCCGGCATGGAGGCGCGCAGTTGCCCCCGCTGCAATGGCCGCATGGAAACCGGCTTCATCGTCGATGAGGGTGATTATAGCGCGAAAAGGGTCGCGCGCTGGTACGCAGGCCCTCCTGAAGAAAGCATGTGGACAGGGCTCAAGACCTGGGGCCGCCGGTTTGTGGAGGTGCAGACCTTCCGCTGCGAACGCTGCGCTCTGCTGGAAAGCTACGCGCCCGAAAAGTGACACTTGACCGGGCAATCGGACCGGCCGGTGCGTGGCACGGCCCCGCCACCCCTGCTTCCGGAGCGACCGTTTCCCGCCGTCATCGCCGCTATTGGCCGGCTGCCCTTGCTCTGCGGGAAACCCGGCCGGAGCCGAACCGTTTCGAACTCCAGGTGCTTTCCGCGCCGCTGCGGCGTCAACGGCATCGGGCCAGCGACGCGACCGGCCAGAACACTGCCGGCTGCCTTCACGAACAGCCAACTCACCGCCGCGCCCGGGAGGGCTCGCACAATGGCACCTTGGCCGCTAACCGGGGGCGGATGACTGCCCTCACCGTCAACCGACGCCCGGTGCGCTTCGCGATGGCGCCCGAGACCCCGCTCCTGTGGGCGCTGCGCGACGCGGCGAACCTCACCGGCACCAAATACGGCTGCGGCAACGGCGATTGCGGCGCCTGCATGGTGCTGGTGGATGGCGCCGCCCTGCGCAGCTGCCTCGTCACCCTGGCCGAGGCGGAAGGGCGCGTGGTCACCACCATCGAGGGCCTCTCGGCCGATCGCTCGCATCCGGTGCAGCAGGCTATGGTGGCGGAACAGGCAATCCAGTGCGGCTTCTGCACGCCGGGCATCGTCATCGCCGCCGCCGCGCTGATCGCCCGTAACGCCGACCCGTCGGAGGAGGAGATCGTCGCGGCGATCCC
This sequence comes from Erythrobacter sp. ANT-B3C2, assembly GCA_001683845.1. Taxonomy (GTDB): domain Bacteria; phylum Pseudomonadota; class Alphaproteobacteria; order Sphingomonadales; family Sphingomonadaceae; genus Croceibacterium. The sequence goes on from LXQI01000033.1 coordinate 17,297, forward strand.
CAATCTGTGCCGCTGCGGGGTCTATCCGCGGCTGGTCCCAGCCATCCGCCGCGCCGCCCGGGTCGCCCGCCGCGCCGAACGAATCAGCGCCGCCCCTGCCCCCGGCATCGACCCACGCGATGCCGCCGCCGCCGTCCCGGCCCTGCGCCTACCCGAAGAAAAAGAGGCACCCTGAGCGCGGCCGGAACTCCGGGCGAATGTCTCACGCGAGTGCCACCAAGAGGGAGCAAGCGCCGCCCACCCGCTCCCCGCGTCGGTCACACAGGGCCGGGGGCCACAGGAGCTGCTTTTGGTGCCCGTGCGGGCCCGCCGCGAAGGCGAAGCAGGGCGTTTTCCGTCGATTGCTGCCCCGTTCCGCTGGTCATGCACCAGCTTGCAAACCGTCACCGATCGGTCATACGCTTGCAATCCGCTGTCACATTTGCCAGTCGCGCGGGCTCCGTCCGGGCACTTCCCGACTTGGATCAAGGATTAGCGCACAGCCATGAACAGCATCGATCTGGCCGAACCGCGCCGGCGCTCCAGCCTGGTGCAGCGCATGAGCCGGTCGCTTGGCCCCACCAGCGTGTTCCTGCGCGGCTTCATCGAGAACCCCCGGATGGTCGGCTCGGTGATCCCCTCTTCGCGCGCCACCATCGAAAAGATGCTGGCACCGGTCGATTGGGAGAACTGCGGCCTGTTCGTCGAATATGGCCCGGGCGTGGGGACCTTCTGCGGCCCGGTGCTCGAACGGCTCGCGCCCGATGCCAGCCTGCTGGTGATCGATACCAACCGGCTCTACGTCGAATATCTGCAGCGCACCGTGCTCGATCCGCGCTTTTGCGCGGTGCTCGGCTCGGCGGCGGAGGTCGAGCGGATCGTGCGCTCCACCGGGCGCGGCCATGCCGATTATATCCTCTCGGGCCTGCCGTTCTCCACCCTGCCCGATGGCGTGGGCGCGGAGATTGCTGCCGCCACCCACCGGGTGCTGCGCCCGGGCGGCGCGTTCCTCACCTATCAGTTCAGCGCCGTGGCACGCGATCTCACCGCTCGGCACTTCCCGCAGGTCGACACCGCTTTCGTCTGGCGCAACATGCCGCCCTGCCTGCTCGCGTGGGGGTGGAAGGAGGAGGGCTGAGCCCTTCTACTCGAAGGTCTCGCTTACCGCCGCGGCCGATGGCCCGGACAGCTGCCGGTGCACCGCCGCCAGCACCGCGACATAGATCACCGCCGCGATGGCCCCGATCAGGCCCGAAAGTACCGCATTGACGATCAGCCCGCCGCTCTCTCCGATGGCGAAGGTAAGCGCGCCCACCACCAGCCCGACGACGATGGTGATCACGATATAGACCAGCACCAGCAGCAGGTAGAACAGGAACAGCCGTAGCGCATGGCCTTGAGTCAGCGCCCAGCTGCGAGAGAGCACGCGCAGCGGGTTGAACACCTTTTCGATTGCGAGCACCGGCGTCCACAGCGACATCCGCACCAGCACGAACACCAGGCCAACCAGCAGCACGAGCCCCAGCAGCACGCCGAGGATCGCACCGCCGGTGGCGCCGAGCACCATTCCCAGGAGGCCGATCACCAGCCCGATGGCAAAGCCGACCAGCCCGAGCCCGAGCACCAGCACCACCATCGTGGCGACGGCCGGGAGCAGGCCCTTCAGCCCGGTGCTGATCGCCTCGCCCACGGTGGGCCGCCGATGATCGCGCAGCAGCGACAGCAGCGCGAGATAGCCGGCCAGCTGCACCACCAGCACCAGCAGGAACACCCACCAGTAATCCGCGTAAAAGGCAGCCATCTGCGCCTGCATCGCGTCAGGGTCGGCGAACATCGGCTTGAGGCTCGGCATTGCGAAGCCGGAGATCAGCGACGGAAGGAAGAAGAAGATCCCCGCGATGACCAGCAGCACCTCGCGATTGGCAGAGAGCATCGCCGTCGCCTCGCGCCAAGCCTCGTTCATGTTGAAAGTCATGCGGCCAAATCCCCCATTCGCTCATCCGGCGCTTGATAAGCGCGTTTGTCCGCGCCACGCAAAAGGAAGTGACACAGTTGAACGAAAACACCCGGCGGATCGAGTGGCGGCACGCCCATGATCCGGTGCCCTATCGCGCCGCGCTGGCCGAGCAGACCGCCCGCAACCAAGCCATCGCACGGGGCGAAGCGGCCGAGCTCATCTGGCTGCTGGAGCACCCGCCGGTCTACACTGCCGGCACCAGCGCCGCCTCCGCCGAGCTGCTCGATCCGCGTTTCGAGGTGGTCGAGAGCGGTCGCGGCGGACGCTATACCTATCATGGCCCCGGCCAGCGGGTGGGTTATGTGCTGTTCGATCTCTCGCAACGCGGGCGCGACGTGCGCTGCTTCGTCCATGCGCTGGAGGGTTGGGTAATCGCCACGCTCGCCCGCTTCGGGGTGGAGGCCTGGGCGGCGCCTGAGCGGATCGGCATCTGGACCCGCGATATCGAAGGCGGCGAGGCCAAGATCGGCGCCATCGGCGTGCGCGTGCGCCGCTGGGTGACGATGCACGGTTTCGCGGTGAACCTCGCGCCCAACCTGGCGCACTTCTCCGGCATCGTGCCCTGCGGCATTGCCGAATACGGCGTCACCAGCCTGGCCCGGCTGGGCCTTGCGGTGAGCCCGCGCGAGTGGGATGAGGCGCTGCGCGCCGAGGCCGAAAGCTTCCTGCGCGCGCTACAATCTGCGGAGCTGCGATCGTGCGCCTGACTGCCTTCCTGCCCCCCTTGCTGCTGCCCCTCGCGCTGCTGTCCGCCTGCGGTGACGAGGGCGAGCCGGTCGACGCCGATGCGCCCGCGGCCACCGGCGAGGTGCTGGAGGGCACGATCAACGATGCGATGCTGCCGCTGGCCACCGTGCGCTCGCTGCCGCCGCTGGAGGAGGCCGCAGATGGGGAGCAGCAGGCATCGGGCCCCGCCGCGCCGATCAGGCCCTATGGCGAACCGCAGCAGGCGCCGTCGCAAGCCGCGCCTGATGGCGATGGTGCCCCAAGCGAACCGGCGGCCGGTGGAGAGGCCGCGGAGGAAGCGGCGCAAGAAGCGCCCTAGCCGCTCGCCACCATCCAGGACCGCCATTCGCGGCCGGACCCGCGATGCGCTCTAGTCACGCCGGGTGACGGCGCTAGAGGCCGGCCCGATGAACTCTCGCCTGCTGCCGCTCGCCGCGCTGATCCTCGGCAATGTCGCGCTGGCGCTCGGCCCGTGGTTTGTGCGGCTGGCGGACACCGGGCCGATCTCCGCGGGGTTCTGGCGGGTGGCGCTGGCGCTGCCGTTCCTCGCGCTGCTGGCCATCGCCAATCGCCAGCCGCTGCGGGGCATGCCGCGCGGCGTGCTGCTGGCGGTGGTGGTGGGCGGGGTTTTGTTCGCGCTCGATCTGGCCAGCTGGCATGTGGGGATCGAGATGACCCGGCTGGCCAATGCCACCGTGTTCGGCAATTCGGGCAGCCTGATCCTGATGGTGTGGGGTTTCATCGCCTGGCGGCGGCTGCCGCGCGGGCGCGAATGGCCGGCGATGGGCGCGGCGCTGGCGGGGGCGGCGGTGCTGCTCGGCCGCTCGCTCGATATTTCGCCGGTCAGCTTTGCGGGCGATTTATGGTGCCTGCTCGCCGGGCTGCTCTATGCGGGCTATCTGCTGATCCTTCAGGATGCACGGCGCGAGCTGGGCGGCTGGGCGCTGCTCACCTGGTCCTGCGCAGCCGGCGCGCCGGTGCTGCTGGCGCTGGCGCTGCTGGCGGGAGAGCCGGTATGGCCGGGCGCCAGCGCCGCCGGCTGGGCGCCGGTAGTGGGGCTGGCGATCAGCAGCCAGCTGATCGGGCAGGGGCTGCTGGTCTATGCGCTGCGCCACTTCTCTCCCCTGACGATCGGCATTGCGCTGCTGACCCAGCCGGCGGTGGGCGCACTGGCGGGGTGGCTGGCCTTCGCGGAACGGCTAACCCTGCTCGATCTGTTCGGCATAGCGCTGCTCGCAGGCGCGCTGGTGCTGGCCCGCACCAGCCAGCCGGCCGGGCGGCCGGCACGGCCCAACGGCTAGGGTAAACGCCTCTCGCCGGCGGCAGCTCCGCTATTGTTCGAAGGCTTGCCGGAACAGCACATGGCGCGCGTCGATCTCCTGCAGGCTCGGGCCCTCCAGCGCCAGGCGCGCCTGCTCGGCCAGCCGGTTGCCCTCGCGCAGCAGCAGCGCCTTGCGGCTCTCGTCATCGAGCACTGCCGCGGCGTGGCGCAGGCTGTCGAACATCACCAGTGCGGCCTGGCGGCTGGTGGCCGCCGCGGCGCGGAAGCCGCCAAAGCCGCGCGCGACGAAGTGCTCGAAATTATCCGGCATGGGGAACACGCGGCGGTCTTCCAGCGCATCGCCCGCGGTCTGGCGGCGCAGGTCGCGCCCGCCCATCTCGGCGGTGGCAGCGCCCAGCCAATGCAGCGCGGTGATGGCGGTGAAGGGATCGTTGATGCCGGGTGAAAGCGCGCGAAGGCCGATCTCCACCAACTCGTCGATCAGGAAATGCGGGTCTTGCGAGGGCGTGCGCGAGGCGCCGATGGTAAAGGCACGCCGCACATCATCAGCCAATGAATCGCTCACCTGCCCGGAGCAGACCCGCCCCAGGGGAATGCCGGGATGCACGAAATCGCCGGTCCGCACCTCCAGCGCAATCCGGCAACCCGCCTTCTCGGCGGCCTCGGCCAGGTCTTCATAATGGATCAGCTGGACATAACCGGTCGTATCGGCACGGATTGCCGGACCATCCGCGGCTGGCTGGTCCTCCTTCCCGTTGGCGCGCTCGGGATAATCGCGCCGTATGTCCTTCAGCAGGCGGTTCCCGATCCCCTGCAGGACCGTGTTGATCTGGATGCTGGCCGGGATGTGATTGAGGAAGAACACCAGCACACCGATGGAAAGCCCTGTCAGCCCGAAAGCCACCAGCAGGGACAATTGGGGAACGAAGCCGGGCAGCACGGTGGCGGCGGCGGTTTCCGCATCCACCGCCGCCTCGCCCTCCGCGCGCACCGAGCGCAACACGATGACGGCATAGACGAAGGTGCCGATGAAGGTGGCGAGGCTGAGCTGGTTGCCCCGGTCTTCCATGAAATTGGTCAGCAGGCGCGGCCCGTAATTGCCGCTGGCATAGGCGACCGCGGCGATGGTGATGGAAAACACGGTGGAGGCAACGCCGATCATCGAGCTTGCGATCACCGTCAGCATGTCGGCCGCGCCGCTGGGCCGCGCGGGCATGATCCAGTCGAGATCGTTCAGCTTGCTGGCGAACCCTTCCTGATCGAGCCAGATCAGCCCAAAGGCGAGCACCGCGGACAGCACCGCGAACAGTGCTGGATAGAACCAGTAATTCGCGTTGAGCCGCGACCATAACCAGCCCAGTTTACTCATGCGCGATGGAACGCGCGAGCAAGCGGAATGGCGCCGGTGCTACGGTCAGAGGCTTGGACGGGCCAGCGCGGCAAGGAGCGCCTGCTCGAAACGGGCGGGCGCCTCGACCTGCGGCGAATGGCCGAGCCCTTCGAGCCTTAGGAGCCGGGCGCCGGTGATACGCTCCACCGCCGCCTCCGCCGCCTGCGGCACGGTGCGGATCTGATCCCGCAGGGCCTCGGGCGCGGCGGCCGCACGGAAGGCCGTGAGATCCTCCTGCCCGACGATCAGCGTCACCGGCACGGCAAGGCGATCCAATTCGTGCGCGGTCGGCTGGGTCTGGATCATATCGGAGGTGCGCGCCTGCGCTTCGCGCACGCTGTCACCGCCTTCGCTGGCATATTGCCCGGCGAGCATGTCAACCCAGCGCTGGTAGGGGGGGGTCCACTCGCCCTGATAGTAGACGCGCTGCTGGTAGGCGCGGATCGATGCCTCGTCGGTCGCCTCTTCGGCCCCGCGCAGTTCCTCGAGCGGTGCGTAGGGCACGCCCTCGGCGATGGTGTCGTTGAGGCCGAGCGGGTTGACCAGCACCAGTGCGCTGACCCGCTCAGGGTGGAGCAGGGCGTAGCGGATGCCCAGCATGCCGCCGGTGGAATGGCCGACGAGGGCGAATTGCCTGACGCCTGCCTCGGTCAGCAGGCGGTCGGTGAGGTAGGCCAGCGTGTGGAAGCTGTACTGATAGGCCTCGGGTTTGCTCGACTTGCAGAAGCCGATCTGGTCGGGCGCGATCACCCGCCAGCCGGACTGTGCGAGGGTGGCGATGGTGTCTTCCCAGGTGGCGGCGCAGAAGTTCTTGCCGTGCAGCAGTACAGCGGTTTGGCCATTGGCGGGGCCAGTAGGCGGCACGTCCAGATAGGCCATCCGCACGACGCTGCCCTGCGAAAAGGTCTCGAACCAATGCACGGGGTGGGGGTACTCGAAGTGCTCGAGATCGGCGCCCAATTGCGGCGTTTGCGCGAGGGTTGGAGCGGCCAGCAACAGCGCCGCAACGGCAACGAAAGCACGGACCATCGCGACTACACCCGGCCCAGATCACCCATGCCAATGGTGCCGCTGGCCATCTCCAGCATCCGATCGAGGCTGCGGCGGGCGCGCAGGCGCAGCCCTTCCTCGATCTCAATCCGCGGCTGCAGATCGCGCAGCGCGGTGTAGAGCTTCTCCAGCGTGTTGAGCGCCATGTAGGGGCAGATGTTGCAATTGCAGTTCCCGTCCGCCCCCGGTGCGCCGATGAAGCGCTTTTCCGGCAGTGCCTTTTCCATCTGGTGGATGATGTGCGGCTCGGTCGCCACGATCAGCGTGTCGCCGGTGAAGGTGCGGGCATATTGCAGGATCGCGCTGGTCGAGCCGACCAGATCGGCATGCTCGACGATGTGCGGCGGGCATTCGGGATGGGCGGCGACCGGCGCACCGGGGTGCTGTGCCTTCAGTTTGAGCAGCTCGCGCTCCGAGAATGCCTCGTGCACGATGCACACGCCGGGCCACAGCAGCATCTCGCGGCCGAACTTGCGGTTGAGATAGCCGCCCAGGTGCCGGTCCGGCCCGAAGATGATCTTCTGTTCGGGTGGGATCTGGCTGAGGATGGTCTCGGCACTCGAGCTGGTGACGATGACGTCGGACAGCGCCTTCACCTCGGTGCTGCAGTTGATGTAGGTCAGCGCAATGTGATCCGGATGCGCCTCGCGGAAGGCGCGGAACTGTTCGGGCGGGCAGCTGTCTTCCAGGCTGCAGCCGGCGTCCATGTCGGGCAGGACGACGATCTTGTCCGGGCTGAGGATCTTGGCGGTTTCGGCCATGAATTTCACGCCGCAAAAGGCGATCACCTCGGCATCAGTCTCGGCCGCCTTGCGGCTGAGTTCGAGCGAATCGCCGACATAGTCCGCCAGATCCTGCAGTTCGGGCTTCTGGTAATAATGCGCGAGGATCACCGCGTTGCGATCCCGTCGCAGGCGGTCGATCTCAGCGCGAAGGTCGGTGCCGACAGGCGGCTTGCTCTCAATACTCATTGTTGCGCCGAGATAGGGGGGCCGGGCGCTCCTGCCAACCTTACATCGGCGGCCAGTGGGCCTCCATCGGCCGCTCGGCGCCCGGCGTCCCGGCGATGAACCACTCCGTGAACTGATAACCGAGCGGACTGTAGGCGATCAGATCGCCGACGATCTGCAGGCCCAGGATCGTTGCGATCCCCACCAGCCAAGCGGGATGCGCATGGCCATACCGCCTCCTGTCCGCAAGGAGGCCGATGATCGGGAACAGCAGCGCTGCCAGCACCGTGCCGATCCACCAGCCATAGGGAATGAGCAGCGGCATCGGCAGCAATCGCCCGACGCCGGGTCCGGTGAGCATCGCGAAACCGCAGAGCATCAAGCGCCGGTGCCAGCCGGTATCCTTGCGCACCGCGATTGCGGCGGTGGACAGGCCAAAGAAGCCGAACAGGTGCAGGGTCGCACTGATCAGGAACTGGTTCTGATCGAAGAAGGGCACGGCGCCCGTGGTCGTCATCTTGTGCGAGATGATGAACAGGCCGCCCACCAGCATCATTGGGAGCCATGCCAGCGAGAGCCAGCCGAGGCGCCGATGGAGCGCAACATTGCCCCCGTAGATCAGGCTGTTTTGCGCCAGATAGAGGCCGATCCAGCCCATGAAGATGAGGGCGTGGAGGTGGACCTGCCAGGGCGCGGCGAAGCTGGACCGACCGGTGACGATATTCAACGAGAAACCGCCGACGATCAAGGCCGACATCGTGGCGGCCATGATCAAGAAGAACCGTGCTTCTCCCCGATCGGTCACGGAATGAAGAGGCAAAGTGGCCATCGGTACGACTCCCCCAAGTCCTGCGCCAGAATACGCGGCTCGTCGGGGGAGGACAATGGGGTTCGTTACTGTGGCTCTTGTTCACCGTCGAAGCGCACGCTTACAGTAACTTCGCCATAGCCTGCCACTTCGAGCGGGATGGCGAGGTTCTGGCGGATCGCGGAGCGCGCGGCGCTGCGCGCCAGGTTCAGCAGCACCGGGTTGGCCGCCGCCTGCACCGCCTGCTGTTCGGCCAGCCGCGTGTTCTGGCGGCTGAGATTGTCCTGTGCATCGCGCGTGATCCACAGGCCCTCGCGCAGGTATTGCGCGCGTGCCTCGTCCAGATTGGGCCGGCCGACCTCCAGTGCGGGCAGTTGCACGCTGAGCGTTGCGCTGGCTTCGTCCCACGCCAACCGGGTGCGATCGACTTGCGAAAGATCGAGTGTGTAATCGACCTGCGCGGGGATCACCGCCACCTGCCGGCTGCGCAGCGCGCCGAACAGCCGGCTGTCTTCGCTCGCCACCACGGGAGAGAGCTGGGCGGAAAACACGGTGAGCCGGTTCTGCTCCTCGAAGGCGACCAGGCTGGTGGCGACTGGATCGCCGTAATCCTGTGGCCCGAATTGGCGCCAGGCGAGCCAGGCGGCGATCGCCAGCGCCACGATGAACAGCAGCCACGGCAGAGATTGCACGCGGGCCAGATTGCCCTGCGCCGCCGGCGCGGGGGCAAGCGTGGCCTCGGCCTCGGCTTGGCGTATTTCTCGGTTTAGCGGTTTCTCGTCCATGTCTCGCCCGAACGGGTGGCGAGGCCGCGCCGTTCCAGATCAATCAGGTGCGCCGTCACCGAGAGCGCGGCGGCCGGCCGCAGCCGCTCGTCCAGCCTGCGATACATCTGTTGCACCAGCGTGGCGGGCGAGGCGGGTGCGGCGTGCAGCAGGCGCAGGATCTGCGCCTCCCGCTGGCGGCGGTGGCCGATCATCCCGCGCACCAGCTGGCGCGGCCGTTCCACCGCAGGGCCGTGCGCGGGGTAGTAGATGCGGTCTTCGCGCCCGTGCAGCTTCTCGAGGCTGGCGAGGTAATCGCCCATGTCGCCATCGGGCGGGGCGACCACGCTGGTGGACCAGCCCATCACGTGATCGCCGGTGAACAGCGCGCCGCTCTCCTGCAGCGCGAAGCACAGATGGTTGGAGGTGTGGCCGGGCGTGGCCAGCGCGGCGAGGGTGAAGCCGGGGCCGGTGAGTTCCTCGCCATCGGCCAGCACGCGGGTGGGGGTGTAATCGGTGTCGAACGGGGCGTCGGCCCGGGGGGCGCTCTCATCGGCCGTCATGGCCAGCGGGGCGCAGCCGACCACCGGTGCGCCGGTGAAGGCGGCGAGCGGCGCGGCGGCCGGCGAGTGATCGCGGTGGGTGTGGGTGCACAGGATCGCCACCACCTGCGCACCGCCGATGGCCTGCTCGAGCGCGTCGAGATGCGTCGGCTCGGCGGGGCCGGGGTCGATCACCGCCACGCCCTCATCGGCGCGCCCAACGAGGTAGGTTTGCGTGCCGGTGTAGGTAAAGGGCGACGCATTGGGCGCGAGCACGCGGCGCACCAGTGGCTCGAGCTGCTCGCAGCGTCCGGTCGGCCAGGGGTGCGGGGGCAACGGCATGGGGGCCGCATATGGGGGTGGGGGAGAGCGATGGGAACCGGCTCGCCCGGGCGGGGCGGATTGCGGGGCGCCCGCAACAGGCGGGCGGGAGGGCGATGCAGGTGCCTTGCAAGCGGAGCGCAATGGCCGCGCTAGGCGATGATGTCGGGCGTCAGGTAATCGTCGAGGATCGCGATCTGGTCGCGCAGGGAGAGCTTCTTGCGCTTGAGCCGCGCGATCTGCAGCTGGTCGGTGCTGCCGGTGCTGGTCAGCGCCGCGATCGCTGCGTCGAGATCGCGGTGCTCGACCTGCAGGGCCAGCATCCGCCGGCGCATCTCCTCTTCGTTCACCCTCGTCCTCTCGTTGCGACGCCGCTCGCCCTTTGCCGGGCTGGCCTGGCACCCGATCGCTGTGTCGCCGGGCTGGCCCGCTTCGCCGCAGCACGGGTTTGCCGACCGCCCCGTAGTATGATCTGATGACAGTTGGACGACCCGCCCCCTTCGACGAGTCGTCCACCCGCGTCCCTCTAACAAAAGGAGAATGCGTATGGAATCCCCACACGCCGCAGCCCTTCAGGCCAAGCACGATGGGCTGGAAGCCCGCCTCCGCACCGAGATGAACCGTCCCTCGCCCGACAGTGCGGCGATCCAGGCGATCAAGAAGCAAAAGCTCGCCCTCAAGGAGGCGATGGTTCGCCACTGACCGGGCCGCCAGTCCATCGGGGCCCGCCAGGCCCTGCGGGTTCGGGGGTGGGAGAGCCCCCGTTCCGGGCCGCATTTGCAATCCCCCCGCTTTGCGATAGGCGCGCTGCATGACCGCCGCCGCCGCCGCCCGCACCATCCTGACCCGGCTGCACGAGGTGATGGCCTCGCGCCTGCACGCCCAGGGCAAGCTCAACCAGGTGGTCGAGATCATCGGCGATTCGCTGAATAGCGAGGTGTGCTCGGTCTATCTGCTGCGCGAGGGCATGCTCGAACTGTTCGCCACCCGCGGGCTGAACCAGAGCGCGGTGCATGTCACCCGGCTGGGGATCGGCGAGGGGCTGACCGGCACCATTGCCGGCAATATCGAGACGCTCAACCTCGCCGAGGCGGCCACCCACCCCGAATTCCAGTACCGCGCCGAGACCGGGGAGGAGAAGTTCCACTCCTTCGCCGGCGTGCCGATCGTGCGGCGCCAGCGCTCGATCGGGGTGCTGACGGTGCAGCATGTCGAGCCGCGCCGCTACGAGGACCTGGAGATCGAGGCGCTGCAGACCGTGGCGATGGTGTTGGCCGAGCTGATCCACAATGCCGGCCTGGTCGACGACGAGGATGCGAGCGGCCGCAGCGCGGAGCAACGCGGGCAGGAGGTGCTTTCCGGGCTTCAGCTGGTGAAGGGCCTCGCCAGCGGGAACGCGGTGTTCCACCAGCCGCGCATCACCATCGAGCACACCGTGGCCGAGGACACCGAGGCCGAGCGCCAGCGGGTCTATCTCGCGTTCGACAAGATGCGCGAGCAGATCGACCAGATGACCAGCCACGCGGAGTTCGGCGTGGGGGGCGAGCACGAGGAGGTGCTCGAGACCTACAAGATGTTTGCCTATGACGAGGGCTGGGGCCGGCGCATCAACGAGGCGATCGATGCCGGCCTCACCGCCGAAGCGGCGATCGAGCGCGTGCAGCAGCGCACCCGGATGCGGATGCGCCAGATCCGCGATCCGCTGCTGGCCGAGCGGATGCACGATCTGGAAGACCTGGCCAACCGCCTGCTGCGGATCGTCTCCGGCCAGCTGGGCACCGCGGCGAGCAGCGGGCTGCGCGGCGATACCATCCTCATCGCCAAGAACCTGGGACCGGCCGAGCTGCTGGAATACGACCGCCGGCGGCTGCGCGGCGTGATCCTGGAGGAAGGCTCGCTCACCGCCCATGTGGTGATCGTGGCGCGCGCGATGGGCGTGCCGGTGCTTGGCCAAGTGCGCAATGCCCGGGGGCTGATCCGCGATGGCGATCCGTTGCTGCTGGACGGCGACAAGTCGCAAGCGATCATCCGTCCGGCGCACTCCACGGTGGAGACCTTCGACACCCGCCTCGCCCGCAGCCGCGAGCGCCGCGCCGCTTATGCCGCACTGCGGGACGTGGAACCGGTCACACGCGACGGCACGCGGATCGAGCTGATGATCAACGCCGGCCTGCTTGACGACATGCCGATGCTGGCGACCACCAATGCGGACGGCATCGGGCTGTTTCGCACCGAATTCCAGTTCCTGGTCTCCGACGCGCTGCCCGCGCGCGACCGGCAGACGCGACTTTACCGCGACGTGCTCGACGCGGCGGGCGAGAAGCCGGTGATCTTCCGCACGGTGGACATCGGCGGCGACAAGTCGCTGCCCTATCTGCGTGATGTCACCGGCGGCGGGCAGGAGGAGAACCCGGCGATGGGCTGGCGCGCATTGCGCCTGTCGCTGGCGCGCGAGGGGCTGCTGAAGGTACAGGCGCGCGCGCTGCTCGATGCGGCGGCCGGGCGCGTGCTGAACGTGATGTTCCCGCTGGTTTCAGAGCCGTGGGAATTCGATGCGGGCAAGGCGGTGTTCGACGGGCAGCTCGCGTTCCTCAAGCGGCGGCGCCACACGTTGCCGAGCGAGATCCGCTACGGGGTGATGCTGGAGGTGCCCGCGTTGGCGGAAACGCTCGATACGATGCTGCCGCGGCTCTCGTTCGTCTCGATCGGCACCAACGATCTCACGCAGTTCCTGTTGGCCGCCGACCGGTCCGACCCGCGGCTGGCGGCGCGCTACGACTGGCTCAGCCCCTCGATCATGCGGTTCCTGCGGCGGGTGGTGCGGATCACCCAGGGGGAATCGGGGGGGCAGGCGGGCGAGCAATCGGGCGAGCTTCTGGGGGAGCACTCGGTGGATCTGGGTGTCTGCGGCGAGATGGGCGGGCGGCGGCTGGAGGCGCTGGCGCTGCTGGGCATCGGCATCCGGCGCCTTTCGATCACCCCGGCGGCGATCGGCCCGATCAAGGAACTGGTGCGCAAGGTGGACCTCGCCGAGATCGGCGCGGCGATGGAGGGCTGGCTGGCCGATCCCCCGCCAAACCTGCGCGCCGAGCTGGAAGCCTGGGCCGGCGAGCGGGACATCGAGGCCGATTAGCGCCCGGTCCACCATGCGCGCGGGTTGACTTGGCGCGCGCGGTTCCCTCTGTGGCAGCGGACGGTCGCAAGAAAAATCCGGCGGAGCGGGAATGGACAACGAGTGGGCCCAAGATGACAGCCCCGCTGCGGGCGGGATCGGCGCGCAGCTGAAGGCCGAGCGCGAGGCCCAGGGCCTGACCATCGAGCAGGTCGCTGCCGGCACGCGCATTCCGCAGCGGCACCTGCATACGATCGAGGCGGGCGGTTTTGCCAGCCTGCCCGGGCGCACCTATGCGACGGGCTTTGCCCGCTCCTACGCCAAGCTACTGGGTGTCGACCAGGATTATGTGGCGGCCGCGGTGCTGGACGAGATTGCCGCGCACCGGCCCGAGCAGGAGCGCGCCGCGCGGTTCGAGCCGGGCGACCCGGCGCGCATCCCCTCCGCCGGGCTCAGCTGGCTGGCGCTGGCGGCGGTGCTGCTGCTGTTGGCGGGCGGGTTCTTCTTCATGCGCACCCTGTTCGCCCCTACTGCCGAACTGCCCAGCCTGCTGGAGCAGGTGGAGGAGGACGAGCGCGAGCGCGCGCTGCGCGAGGCCGGGCAGCCCGGCGCGCCCGTCTCGCCCGGCGCCGAGGCCCAGGCCGGCCCGGTGGTGTTCACGGCACGGAGTTCGGTGTGGGTGCGGTTCTCCGATGCGCAGGGGCGGCGGCTGATGGAAGGCGAGCTGGACGAAGGCGAGAGCTTCACCGTGCCGGCCGATGCCGCTGGCCCGCAGCTGCTGACCGGGCGACCGCACCTGCTGGCGATCACCATCGGCGGGGGGCCCGGG
>LXQI01000033.1:31203-72769 GCA_001683845.1 Erythrobacter sp. ANT-B3C2
GCAAGGGCGGGAACCGGCAGTGCGGATGCGGGCGGGCCCGGCGCGGCGGCGTCGCCCACAACTTGAAGGCCCGCGCGGCTCGACAAGTTGGCTGCAGCGATCGTATGGGCGACCGGCCGGGGCGACCTTCTGGGGCACTTTGGCGCCGTTCAGGCCCGGTTCTCGCGCTGGTCGCCAGCCGGGTTGCAGGACAGGAATGAGAGGATCGGGCGTGAGAGGATCGGGTGTGAGCGGGCGGAGCATGACCAGCGGCCGAGTGGCAAGAGCCAAGGGGCTCAGCGTGTTGCTGGCGGGCGCAGTTGGCCTCGGCGTGCTGGCGATACCGGCGGCGGCGCAGGATCAGGAGGCGCGGCTGCGCCGGGTGGAGGCCGAGCTGCGCGCGTTGCAGCGGGCGGTGTTCCCCGGCGGGGACGGGCGCTATTTTCCGCCCGAGGTGGTCGCCGGGCAGACCCCGCCGCAGGCGCAGCCCACCGGCACGCCTTCGAGCGGGGCCCTGACAGACGTGCTCGCCCGGCTTGACACGATCGAGAGCCAGCTGGCCCGGCTGACCGCACGCAGTGAGGAGGGCGCCTTCCAGCTCGGCCAGCTGGAAGAGCGGCTACAGGCGCTCGAAGCGACGCCCGAGCCGCAGCCGTTTTTCCAGCCGATCCCGAGTGGTGCCGCCGGCGACGCTGGCGCCGCGACCCGCGGAGCAACGGGAGCGCCGACGGGGGTCATCGCGCCGCCCGCCGCCACCGCGGCCCCCACGCCGGCCCCTTCCGCCGAGCGCCTCGCCGCGGTGCGCGCAATCGCCAAGCCAGCCACCGCCGATGCGGGCGACGACGAATACACCTACGGCTTCCGCCTGTGGGAAGCGCGCTTCTACCCCGAGGCGCAGCAGCAGCTGGCGCTGTTCCTCCAGCGCTTCCCCAGCCATTCGCGCGTGACCTTCGGGCGCAATCTCCTGGGTCGCGCCTATCTCGACAACAACCAGCCGCGCGAGGCGGCGACGCATTTTTTCGAGAATTACCAGAGCAATCGGCAGGCGGCCCGGGCGCCGGACAGCCTGCTCTATCTGGCCGAAGCGATGAGCACGATCAACGATACCAACCGCGCCTGCATCGCGCTGGCCGAGTTCGGGGATACCTATCCGGCGCTCGCCACCGGGCGGCTGAGGGACCAGTATGACCGCAACCGCGGCCGGGTCACCTGCAGCTGACGGGCCGCTGCCGGCGGACCTCGTAAGGCGGTTCGCCGGCACGCTGGAGCGGCTGTTGCCTGCGGGCGAGCCGATCGGCCTCGCCGTTTCGGGCGGGCCGGATTCGATGGCCATGCTGCTGCTGGCCCAGGCGGCGGTCCCGGGAGGGTTCGCGGTGGCCACGGTCGATCACGGTGTGCGGCCTGAGGCGGCGGCGGAATGCGCGCTGGTGGAGCGCGCCTGCGCCGAGCGCGCCATTGCCTGCGATGTGCTGAGGGTCAAGGTCGGTCCGGGCAATCGGCAGGCGGCGGCCCGCATAGCGCGCTATGGCGCGATGCGCGAATGGGTGGAGCGGCGTGGCCTGCGCGCCCTTGCCACCGCCCACCATGCCGATGACCAGGCCGAAACGCTGCTGATGCGGCTCAACCGCGGCAGCGGGATCGCCGGCCTTGTGGGCGTGCGCGAGAGCGGCTGGCTCGATCCGCCTGCCTGCACGCTGCCGCTGGTTCGGCCGCTGCTCGGCTTCCGGCGGGCGGAGCTGGCCTTAGTAATCGCCGCGGCGGGTGTGCCGGTCGTGCATGATCCGAGCAACGATGATGCCCGGTTCGACCGGGTGCGGATCCGCACGGCGCTGGCCGCGGCCGATTGGCTGGACCCGCTAGCGATGGCCGCCTCGGCGAGCCATCTGGCAGAGGCGGACGAGGCGCTGGCGGAGTTCGCTGTGTTGCTGTGGGAGCGGTGTGTCAGCCCGGAGGGCGAGGGCTTCGCTTTCAAGCCGCTGGCGCCGCGTTTGATTCGCCTGCGGATTGTCGAGCGGATTATCCGCGAGTTGGCGAAGGAGCCACGGCGCGTGCCGCGCGGTGGCGAGGTGGCGCACCTCGTTGATCGGCTCGAACGGGGGGAGGGCGGTACTCTGGGCGGCGTGCTCGCTACCGTCAGGGGTGAGCGCTGGCTGTTCGCGCCGGAGCCGCCGCGCCGCGCCTGACTGCGGCGGATCAGCCGTGGGCGCCGAACTGGTTGGCGATGGCGGTGCCGATCCGCAGGCTCAACTGGTGGGCGCGCTCGATCGGATCGATGAATTCGCGGCGGATCGCGGCATACCCTTCGTCGCCGCCGTTCGGGTAATCGGCGGGCTCAGTGAGGAAGAAGTCGCTCAGCTTGGGGAAGCTGATGGGGTAGGCGCGGCGCAGTTGCGCGAGGGCTTCGTCGATCCGCAGGGTGAAGACCATCTCCAGCACGTCGTCGCGGGTGATGTCGTTGGCGCGGCTGAAGGCGGGGATCGACACCGCCAGCAGGAACATGTGCTGGAACAGCGCCAGCCGTAGCGCCTGGCAGGCGCCGATCGCGCGGCGCACCTCCTCGCGCTCCTGGCGGACGTCGTGCGATGCCGCCTCTTCCGGGATCAGCGCCAGCAGCCGGTGAAACTTGAGCGCATCCACCCGCAGCCGCGAGGCGAGCCGGCGGAAGACACCCACCCGATCGTCATTGTTCAGATGGGCGGCCAGCGCGCCGCAGGGGCCGGCAAGGTGTTCTTCCACCCCGCGATAGGTGCGGCTGGCCCAATAGGCCGAGTTGAACAGCTCGCCATAGGCGGCGACCGTCTTGATGCTGGCGAGCGAATGCGCCGCGCGGGCGAGGCGGATCAGCTGGCGGCCACGCGCGCTCTCGGTCAGCAGCGCGGCCAGTTCTTCCTCGCTGCCATCGGCTGCGCTGCCGATGCCGGCGATCACGTTCACCGGGTAGCCCAGCTGCTGGAGGATGGCATTGTGCGGGATCGCGCGGATCTGGCGCAGCGACATCTCGCGATCCGCGCTGACATCGGACTGGCGGCGGGAGACGCGGCTGCCGGTGGCATTGAGCAGGCCAAGGCCGAAGGCGGTCACCGCGCGGGGATAGGTGCGGCTTTCGAGGTGATCGCGCTGGTGGTGGCGGATCGCGCGGTAAAAATCGAGGCTGAGATCGGTGCGGCGGTAGAACGGGTCAACCGGGGCATCGGGGTCGGTTTCGGCCGGGCGGGCGGCGCCGATGCGGGTCAGCGTGGCCAGCGCCAGTTCGGGCGTGGCGAAGAACAGATAGCCATCGCCGCCCTGGAAACTGACCTCGGGCTCCAGCGTGATCCCGGCGCGCACGAAGCGCCGCCGCGCCCACGGGCTGAGCGGCCAGGCGAGCCGGTCTTCGAGCGAGGAGGGATGCGCGCCGCGGCCCATGCTCTCGCCATGGGTGTTGAAGATGAGCGCGGAGAGATCGCCGAGGCCGTTCGCCTGCATGGCCTCGGCCAGCCGGCCCTGCAGCCGCTCGATCGCGAGGCTGGCGGCGATCTGGCCGACGAAGCGCCCGGCATCGGAGAAGCCGGTCTGGATCGCCACCCGGCCGCGGTCGCGGGCATAGGCGCGGTATTCCTCCTCGGCCAGCAGCGCATCGAGGAAGCGGCCGCCATGTTCAAGCGCGGTCTCGGTCTCGAACAGGGGCGAGATGTCGACCCGGTCGGCGATGCCGAACAGCTTTGCGAAATAGAGCGCGGCGAGGACGGTGGCGGGCTCCTCGCATTCGGCCACCAGCATGCGGATCGGCGCATCGGCATCGAT
This sequence comes from Erythrobacter sp. ANT-B3C2, assembly GCA_001683845.1. Taxonomy (GTDB): domain Bacteria; phylum Pseudomonadota; class Alphaproteobacteria; order Sphingomonadales; family Sphingomonadaceae; genus Croceibacterium. The sequence goes on from LXQI01000033.1 coordinate 34,966, forward strand.
GTGGCGCAGGATCTGCGCCATCGCCAGGAACTGGCGGATCGCGGTGGAACTCTCGATCGCCAGCGCTGCGAAATTGGCGCGCAGCGGCTTCACTTCGGCGATCGCCTTGCGCAGGTGGACCATCGCACCCTTGCTCGCCAGATCGAGCGTGCCCGCCGGGTCGAGCCGGCGGCGCACCGCATTGTGCAGCTGCTTGGCGTTCACCCGAAAGTGGATCCAGCCCATGCCCAGCCCGTCGGCGCGCATGGCGGCGGCGAGGGTCTTGAGGCCTATCGCGCGCTCTGGGGGCGCGTCGCGGGCCTCGGCTTCGAGGTGCTCAATCAGCGGGCGCAGTGTCAGCAGGCCGCACGGATCGCTGGCGGTGAGGCGGTTGGCGGCCAACGAAAGCGCGACGGGATCGGTAAGGTCGCCGGCGAAATCGAGCGCGCGTTCGGCGGCATAGTCGGTGACCGGGCGCAGTTCGGCGAGCAGCGGGTGATCGGAATCGAGGCTTTCGAGGCTGTCGCGGTAGCGCGCCAGCCGCTCGGCCTTTTCGGACAGGCGAAAGCCGATCGAGGCGGACCAGGTGATGTCGGTCCGCCCGTCCATGTCGTAGCCGACCCAATGGGCGAAGCGGAACGGCAGCGGGGCGAAGCTGCACCATTCGTCGGGCCAGCGCTGCTGTGCGTGGGTGAGCAGTTGCGCCACGATGCGGTCGCGCGCGTCCTGCGCATGGGTCATCGCGCGCATGGCCTGCCCGTGCTCGTGCGCGAGGGTGATGTCGGGGCGCTCACCGGGGACCGCGCACACCGTCTCGTCGATCGCGCTGTCGCTGCCGGCAGCCGCGGCGACGGCCTCGCTTTGCGCTGGCGTGAGCAGGAAAGTGGGGTGCGCGGTGAACACGGCGTGGAGTTGCGGTTGCTCCCAGCGGGCGCGAAAGGCGGCGAAATCCTCCTCGGTGAGTTGCTCGCTTAGCGCATCGGCATTGGCGGCTGGGGCGACCGGGGCGACGAGGCCGCGCAGCCGCTCGGCCCGCGCGCGCAGGCCCTCGCATTCGAGCTCGGCGATCAGCGAGGCGCAATCGTCGAGCGTCAGTTCGCCGCTTTCGATCAGCCGCGAGAGGTCCAGCGAGAGCTGGAAGACGGGGTTGAACAGCGGCGTTTCGGCCGTTTGCCGATGGAGCAGCTGCAGCCGCTCGGTCAGCGCGGCGACTGTTTTCATTGGGCGGTTTTCATCGCGCCAGCTGCGCGGCCTCGCGCGCGAGCAGCTCGATATTCCTGGGCGAGCCGCCCTTGGGCGCGACCCAGCTGCCGCCGACGCACAGCACCGGGCCGAGTGCGAGCCATTCGAGCGCATTTTCGAGGGTGATGCCGCCGGTCGGGCAGAATTGCACCTGGCCAAAGGGGGCGGCGAGCGCCTTCAGCGCGGGGATGCCGCCCGCCGCCATGGCGGGGAAGAACTTGAAATGGGTGAGGCCCAGATCGAGCCCGCGCATGATGTCGCCGGCGGTGGCGGTGCCGGGGAGGAACGGCACCTCGGCCTCGATGGCGGCCTGGGCAAGCGGCTTGGTGAGGCCGGGCGAGACGATGAATTCGGCGCCGGCCTTCAGCGCATCGTCCAGCTGGTGCTGGTTGGTGACGGTGCCGGCGCCCACCACGGCGCCTTCCACCTGCTTCATTTCGCGAATTGCATCGAGGGCACAAGGGGTGCGCAAGGTGACTTCGAGTACCCGAAGGCCGCCTGCAACCAGCGCGCGGGCGAAGGGCAAGGCCTCTGCAATTTCGTCGATTACCAGCACCGGGATCACCGGGGCCATCCGCATCACCTGTTCAATCGCGCTCATTGCAGATGCTCCACCTGGAAGGCCGCGACCGCTCCGTAGAGGCCCGGCTGCGGATGGACGATCAGCTTGACCGGCAGGCCGGCCATCAATTGTTCGTAGCGGCCCTTGAAGCGGAACCGTTCGGCAAAGCCCGAGCTGCCGAGAATGTCGCGCAGGCGGTAACCCAGGCCACCAGCGATAACCACCGCGCCCGCGCCGTGGGCCAGCGCGTAATCGCCCGCCACGCTGCCGAGCGTCTGGCAGAAGCGATCGACCGCGGCCACGGCCAAGCTGTCTTCATGGGCGAGGCCGCGTTCCCAGATCGTGCGATCCGACTGTTCGTCCACGGTGCGCTTTTCCAGCGCGGCGAGGGCGGCGTATATGTCGATGATGCCAGGGCCCGAGACGACCCGCTCGATGGAGACGCGGCGGTGCTTCTGGCGCAGGCGCTGGAGCAGCACGTCGTCAATATGATCGACGGGCGCGAAATCGATATGCCCGCCCTCGGTCGCCTGCACGCGGTAGCCGGTGCGTCCGTCTGCGAGGGCAAAGCGGTGGAAGTGGGCGACGCCCAGGCCCGTGCCGGGGCCCAGGACGCTGATCGTGCCGCTTTCCGGCAGCGGCAGGTCCGGCCCGGCGATGCTGAGCAGCTGGTCTTCCGGCGCGCGGGCGACCGCGTGGGCGACGGCGGCAAAATCGTTAAGCACGGTGACGCGGTCCAGCTCCAGCTGCTCGTCTAGGGCGCCGGTGCGCAGGACCCAGCTGTTGTTGGTCATCCGCACGGTCTCGCCGGTGACCGGGCCGGCGATGGCGATCGCCGCGGCGCGCGGGACCGGGGTGCCGCAGCGGCGCTCGAATTCCTCCCAGGCGGTGGTAAGGCTGGCGTGATCCGAGGTATTGAGCGTGATCGGTTCGCCCAGCGTGATGGTGCTCTCCGCATCCACCGAGGCGAGCGCGAAGCGGGCGTGGGTGCCGCCGATATCGACCGCGACGAGATCGGTCATGGCGCGGACTTTCTGGATGCTGCGGCCATCACAGATCGGCCAGAGCGAGCATGGCGGAGCCGCCCTTTTCGGCGGCATCGGCGCCGATGCGGAACATGGCAAACAGCTCGCGCGCGGTGCCGCTTTCGGGTGCGGGCGCGGGGGCCGGGTCGCGGTTGGAGAGATCGGCGCTGGTGGAGAGCGTGCCCTCCAGCGCGGAGAGGCGCACCACGTCTCCATCGCGCAGATAGGCCAACGGGCCCCAATGGCCCTCTATATCGACCAGCGCCTCGGGGCTGCAATGGATCGCCGCGGGCACCTTGCCGCTGGCGCCCGACATCCGCCCATCGGTGACGAGCGCGACCTTGAACCCGCGATCCTGCAGCACGCCGAGCACCGGGGTGAGCTTGTGCAGTTCGGGCATTCCGTTGGCGCGGGGGCCTTGGAAGCGGACGACCACCACCACGTCTCGGTCCAGCTCGCCCGCGGCAAAGGCTTCGGCGACCTGCTTCTGGGTGTGAAACACGCGGGCCGGGGCCTCGATGGTCCAGCGCTCCTCATCCACCGCGCTGGTCTTGAAGCAGGCGCGGCCGAGGTTGCCCTCGACCAGCCGCATGCCGCCATCGGTCTGGAACGGATTGGCGGCGGGGCGCAGCACGGTCTCGTCGCCGCTTTCGCCTATGGCGCGGTAGCCAAGGGTTTCGCCATCGAGCCAGGGTTCGACGGCATAGTCGTCCATTCCGCCGGCCATGATGGTCATGATGTCGCCATGGATCAGGCCGGCGCCGAGCAGTTCGCGGATGACGAAGCCGATCCCGCCGGCGGCGTGGAAGTGGTTCACATCGGCCGCGCCGTTGGGATAGACCCGCGCCACCAGCGGCACCGCGTGGCTGAGCTGGGCGAAATCGTCCCAATCCACGATGATACCGGCGGCGCGGGCGATGGCCGGGATGTGCAGCAGGTGATTGGTGGAGCCGCCGGTGGCCAGCACGCCGGCGATGGCGTTGACCATAGCCTTCTCGTCCACGCAATGCGACAGCGGGCGGTAATCCTCGCCCTCGCGGGTGATCGCGGCGGCGCGGTGCACGGCCGCCCGGGTGAGCGCCTGCCGCAATGGCGTGCCGGGATTGAGGAACGGTGAGCCGGGCATCTGCAGGCCCATCAGCTCCAGCATCATCTGGTTGGTGTTGGCAGTGCCGTAAAAGGTGCACACGCCGGGCGAATGGTAGCTGCCGGCTTCGCTCTCGAGCAATTCGGCGCGGGTGGCCTTCCCTTCTGCATAAAGTTGGCGGACGCGCTGCTTTTCCTTGTTGGCGATGCCGGTGGGCATGACCCCGGCCGGGATGAACAGCTGGGGGAGCCAGCCGAAGCGCAAGCCGCCCATCAGCAGGCCGGGCACGATCTTGTCGCACATGCCCAGCATCGCCACGCTATCGTACATCACGTGGCTGAGGCTGACGCCGGTGGCGAGCGCGATGACATCGCGGCTGAACAGCGACAGCTCCATGCCGTCCGTACCCTGGGTGACACCATCGCACATCGCGGGGGTGGCGCCGGCGACCTGGCAGGTGGCGCCGACCTCGCGCGCCCACAGCTTCATCTGCGGGGGATAGGCGGCATAGGGCTGATGCGAGGAGATGGTATCGTTATAGGCGGTGACCACGCCGATGTTCGGGCCGCTGCGGGTGGCGATGCTGGCCTTGTCCTCGCCCATGGCGGCGAAGCCGTGCGCGAGGTTGGAGCAGGGGAGTGCGGTGTTGCGGTCGCGGTGGCGTTCGCCTTCAGCTTCCATCAGCTCGAGATAGCGCCGGCGGCTGTCGGTGGAGCGCTCGACGATGCGGGCGGTGACCTGCTCGACGACCGGGTGAAGGCTCATCGTGCTGACCTCTCTGGTGGGGGTGGCTCGGCGGCGGCGGGAGAGCGGGCCGGATCACTCATTCCAGCTGGCCCCGTCGCGTTCAGCCAGCGCGATGGCGGCGCTGGGGCCCCAGCTGCCGGCGTCGTAGCTCTTGGGAGTGAGGCCCTCCTGTGCCCATTGCGAGCGGATGCCGTCGATCCAGGCCCATTGCGCCTCCACCTCGTCGCGGCGGACGAACAGGGTCTGGTCGCATTCGAGCAGATCGAGCAGCAGCCGTTCGTAGGCGATGCGCCGTTCGCGGCTGGAGAAGGCATCGGCCAGCGCGATGTCGAGCGGCACCTGGCGCAGGCTCATCCCCGCGCGATCGAGCCCGGGCACCTTGGCCATTAGCGTGAGGGTGATGTTTTCCTGCGGCTGGAGGCCGATGACCAGGCGGTTGGGGCGGGTGCGCGCCTGCGTGAAGATGGAGTGCGGGATGGGGCGGAACTGGATCACCACTTCGCTGACGCGGCGGTTCATGCGCTTGCCGGTGCGCAGGTAGAACGGCACGCCGTGCCAGCGCCAATTGTCGACATGGGCTTTGAGCGCAACGAAGGTTTCCACCTCGCTTTCGCGGCCCAGCTCCTCGTCGTAGCCGGGGACGATCTTGCCGCCCACCGCACCGCCGCGATATTGGCCGGTGACGCTCTCGCCCGGGCCGATGGGGCGCAGCGCGCGCAGCACCTTCACCTTCTCGTCGCGCACCGCGCCGGCATCGAAGTGGGTCGGCGGTTCCATCGCCAGCAGCGCGAGCAGCTGGAGCATGTGGTTCTGCACCATGTCGCGCAGCGCGCCGGTGCCTTCGTAGAAATCGGCGCGGTTCTCGAGGCCGACGGTCTCGGCGACGGTGATCTGCACATGATCGATATGCTGTGCGTTCCACAGCGGCTCGAACATGATGTTGGCAAAGCGCAGCGCGATGAGGTTCTGCACCGTCTCCTTGCCGAGATAATGATCGATGCGGAAGATGCGATCCTCGGGGAAGTGGCGGGCCACCGAATCGTTGATGTGGCGGCTGGACTCCAGATCGTGGCCGAGCGGTTTTTCGAGGCTGATCCGCGAATTGGCGCCGGCGAGGCCCGCTTCGGCGAGGCCATCGATGGTGGGTTCGAACAGATTGGGCGCGGTGGAGAGGAAGATCGCCACGCCACCCTCGCGATTAGCCACCTTGGCGGCCAGATCGGCAAAGCCGGCCGGAGTGGTGACGTCGATCGGCAGGTAGTGCAGGCGGTTGAGGAAATCGGCGCGGGGTGCGCGGCGGTTGGCGGGCAGGTGGGTTTCCAGCGCCTGGCGCGCGAAATTGCGGAACTCGGCATCGCTCATCTTGGAGCGGGCGGTGCCCAGGATGGTAAGCTTTTCGTCGAGCAGCCCATCCGCATCGAGCGCGCAGAGAGAGGGGAGCAGCATGCGTTGGGCCAGATCGCCGGTGGCGCCGAACAGCAGCAGCGTGCCGGCCTTGCTCATGCCCGAAGACCCGTGGCCTCGATCATCCTGACCCCCTCTCCCGTCGCTCCGAAGGCGGTTCCATGCTGCACCGCCCGCGCTGCGGCAAGCGAAAGCTCATTCCACTTTCGTGACCGTGACCAGCTTGTCCTCGAACTCGGCCGGGCCGAAGGTGGTCATGAAGCTGACATCGGCGGCATCGCGGCCCACGCCGATCTTCACCGTCTCGGCCGGATCGGCCATGCCGGTGGCATCGAGGATGTGCCAGGCGCCGCCGCCGGGGATGGTGGCATCCTCCAGGAACACCTCGGCCACGGCGTGGAAATCGGGCGGCTCGACGCCGGGGGCATAGCAGCTGACAAAGCGCGCGGGCACCGCCGAGGCGCGGGCGAGGGTGATCATCACGTGGGCGTAATCGCGGCAGATCCCGCGCCGCTCCACGAAGCTGTCCAGCGCGGTGGTGGTGGCGGTGCTGCAGCCGGGGGTGTAGGTGAAATTTTCGGCGATCCAGTCGCGCATGGCGATCATCCGCTTGCCGCCCGTGAGGTGGCCGAACTCGGCCTCGACGAAGGGCTGGAAGCGATCGGCCGGGCAGTAGCGCGAATCGAACAGATATTGCACCGCCTCACCGGGAAGATCGTGGGGCTCCAGGCGGCCGAGCGTGGCGATTTCGGCGAGCAGACGGCGGACCTCCACCTGCGCGCTGTATTCGACGTGGTAGGGCCCTTCGGAGCGCAGCCAGATGCGCTCGCCAATATTGTCCTGCGCGGGGATACGCGCGAGATGCGCGGCATCGGCCAGCTTGCAGCTGCAGGAGAGGATCTCCTGTTCCGGGATGGCGGCGGCCTCGAATTGCAGCAGCACGTCGCTTGGGCCCTGCAGGGTGAAGCTGAAGCGGGCGTCGATGGCGATGGGCATGGTTTCGGGCGAACGCGGCAGGGCGGGGGGCGGTTTCGCAGCTGCGAAAAGAATCCTATTCGCCCAGCAGATGCGCCGCGATGGTGCGCCGGTGGGGCGCGGCGCGGTGTTCGGCCAGGAAGATGCCCTGCCAGGTGCCGAGCAGCATCCGTCCCTCGGCCACCGGGATCGCGAGCGTGGCGCCGGTGAGCATGGTGCGGATGTGGGCGGGCATATCGTCCGGGCCCTCGTCGTCATGCTCGTAGGTGGCGGCTTCAGGGGCGGCGGCGGAGAGCCAGCGCTCGATGTCGCGGCGGACGGCGGGGGCGGCGTTCTCCATGATCAGCAGCCCGGCGCTGGTGTGGCGGCACAGCAGCGAGAGCAGGCCGGTGGCGATGCCGCTGGCTTCGACCCAGCGGGCAATCTCTGCGGTGGCCTCGTGCAGGCCTTTGCCGTGGGTGGGGATGGTGAAGCTGGTCTGCGCCTGTCGCATCGGTGGTGCTATAGAGGCGAGTGATGGTGCTGCAACCCGACCTGTTTGCGCTGGATGCGCCTGACGCTCCGGGACCCGCCGGGCTGGTGATGGTGAGCGAAGCGGTCGATGCGGTCGAGGAGGCTGCGCTGGCGGAGCGGATCGATGCCGCGCATCTGGAGCCGTTCCGTTTTGGGCAGTGGCAGGGCAAGCGGCTGACGGCGAGTTTCGGCTCGGCCTATGATTACCAGCGCGGGCGGGTGACGGAGGCTCCGCCGATGCCGGGCTGGCTGCTGGGTTTGCGGGAGCGGCTTGCCGGGCTGGTGGGGATGGAGGCAGGGGCGCTGAGTCAGGCGCTGTTGATCCGCTATGATCCGGGTGCGGGGATCGGCTGGCATCGCGATCGGCCGCAATTTGACGAGGTGCTCGGCCTCTCGCTTTCGGCGCCCGCGGTGCTGCGTCTGCGGCGGCGGGTGGAGGGCGGCTTCGAGCGCCATTCCGTGCCGCTGGCGCGAGGCTCGCTCTACCGTCTTTCGGGCGAGGTGCGCACGGAGTGGGAGCATTCGATCGCGCCGCTGGAGCAGACGCGGCGCTCGATCACCTTCCGGACGCTGCGCTAGCGGCGCGGTTGGGCGATGACCCCGAACAGATCGTGCTCGTCGGCATCCTCGACCTGCACTGCGACGAAATCGCCTGGGGCGAGGGTGGCGGGGACGTCGCGCAGGAGGACCTGGCCGTCGATCTCGGGGGCGTCGGTCTGGCTGCGGCCGGTGGCGCCGATGCTGCCATCCTCCGGATCGGGATCGCCGACCTCGTCGATGATGATTGGCAGGGTGCGGCCGATCTTGGCGGCAAGTTTTTCGGCGCTGATGCGGCTGGTGAGCTCCATCAGCCGGGCATAGCGCTCTTCCTTCAGTGCCTCGGGCACCGGATCGGGCAGGGCGTTTGCGGCGGCGCCTTCGACCGGCTCGAAGCGGAAGGCGCCCACGCGGTCCAGCCGGGCTTCTTCCAGCCAGCGGAGGAGGTAGGCGAAATCCTCCTCGGTCTCGCCAGGGAAGCCGACGACGAAGCTGGAGCGGATGGCGATCTCGGGGCAAATCGCGCGCCAGCTGTGGAGGCGTTCGAGCACCTTCGCCTCGTTGGCCGGGCGGCGCATGGCGCGCAGCACCCTTGGGCTGGCGTGCTGGAAGGGAATGTCCAGATAGGGCGTCAGCAGCCCCTCGGCCATCAGCGGGATGACCTGATCGACATGCGGATAGGGGTAGACATAGTGCAGCCGCACCCATGGTGTGGCGCCCTCGGGGGTGCGCAGGGTGCCCAGCTCGCGGGCGAGATCGGTCATGTGCGCGCGGACTTCGTGGCCCTTCCACGCGCGCGGCTCGTGGCGGATATCGACCCCGTAGGCGCTGGTATCCTGGCTGATCACCAGCAATTCGCGCGTGCCCGCGGCGACCAGCTTTTCCGCCTCGCGCAGCACCGCGTCGATCCGGCGGCTGGCGAGTTTTCCGCGGATTTGCGGGATGATGCAGAAGGCGCAGGTGTGATTGCAGCCTTCGGAGATCTTGAGATAGCCGTAATGGCGCGGGGTCAGCTTGACGCCGCCGTTATCGCCATAGGCGCGGGGCACGAGATCGACGAACGGACCCAGCGAAGGGGGCGCGGCGGCGTGCACCGCCTCCACCACCTGTTCGTATTGGTGCGCGCCGGTGACCGCCAGCACCTGCGGGAAGCGAGCGCGGATGGTGTCGGCCTCCTCGCCCATGCAGCCGGTGACGATGACGCGGCCGTTTTCGGCAATCGCCTCGCCGATCGCCTCCAGGCTTTCCGCCTTGGCACTGTCGAGAAAGCCGCAGGTGTTGACCACCACCACGTCGGCGCCGGCATAGTCGGGGCTCATCGCATAGCCGTCGGCGCGCAGGCGGGTGAGGATGCGCTCCGAATCGACCAGCGCCTTGGGGCAGCCGAGGCTGACGAGACCCACGCGCTTTGGATCCACGCGCTGTTGCGCGCCGACGAGGGCGTTGGGGGCGAGCTGGACTGTCATGATCGGCTGCGGCCCCTACACGAAATGGCGCGTGCACGCTAGGTGGCGTGCGCATGGGCCCTGTCAACTGGATTGCCGTTCTCGCCGCCTGGCTGGTGGCCGCGCTGCTGGGCGTCGCTTTTTACGGAGGGCGCGCGCTGCCGGTTCGCGATTTCGGTCGCCATGCGGTGGCCGCGCTGCTGCTGGCGGTGACCGCGGCGATGATGGGGCACATGTTCGCGCGGGTCGGCGCGGCGACGCTGGAGGAAAAACCTTGGCTCTATGCGATGATGTCGGGCGGGCTGGCGCTGGCCTTTGCCGGGCCGGCGCTGTTCATCGCCTATATGCGGCGCGAGTTGCCGCTGAGCGTGGCCTGGGCGGATTACGGCTTCTGGGTGCTGGCCTATCTGGCAATGGGCGGAATGTTCGCGGCGCTGGGCTAGTCCGTCCACCGCCGCCGCCCGGCATGGAGCCCGGGTGCGGAATCGTCCGCCCCTTCGGGCGTTGGCCTGATCTCGACAATGATGTCGCCGGCCTGCAGCACGCCGGCCTCCTCCTCCCAGAAACCCGACGCGCTGCCATTGCGATACACCCTGAGGCCGTGCCCGCCGGTGGCAAGATTGTTGAGGCCGCGGCCGATCTCTTCGGGCAGCACCGGACGCTCGACCAGCTGGACGCGCCCGGAGACCGAAGCGAGATCCGCCAGATAGTCCGAAATATGCGCCCCTTGCGCGCTGCCCGCCAGCAGCAGGCCGGTGAAGCGCACCGGGTTGATGACGTTGTCCGCCCCCGCCTGCCGGGCGAGCGGCTCGTTATCGGCCGCGCGCACCACCACGCTGATCGGCACATCGGGCGCGAGGTGGCGCACGGTGAGCACGATCAGGATCGAACTATCGTCGCGCCCCGCCGAGACCAGCACCGTCTTGGCCTGCCGGATGCGCACGGCCAGCAGATCCTCGTCGCGTGCGGCATCGGCCTTGATCACGTTGCAGCCCAGCGCCTCGGCGTGGCTCAACCGTTTCTCGTCCTGATCCATCACCACGATGCAGGTGGGATCGGTTCCGCGGGCGATCAGTTCGCTTACTGCCTCCGAGCCGGAGACACCGTAGCCGAGCACGACCAGATGGTCCGACAGCTGCTCCTGAATACGCGCCATGCGCCATTTCTCCCAGCTTCGCTTGATGATGAAACTATAGGCCGCGCCCACGAAGATGAAGAGCACGGCGATGCGGATGGGGGTGACGATCACCGCCTCCACCATCCGCGCACCGGGGCTGATCGGGGCGATATCGCCAAAGCCGGTGGTGGTGATGGAGATCATGGTGAAATAGACCACGTCGAGAAAGGTGATCTCGCCATCGTGATGATCGATCAGCCCGTCACGGTGGGACCAGTGGATCAGCACCACGATCAGGATCAGCACCAGTGCGGCGCCGAGCCGCAGGCCCAGATCGGCCCAGACGGGCACGCCCACCGCCCGCCGCAGCGGGGTAAAATTGCGCTCGCGCAGCAGCCTGGATTTGCGCTCGGAGTGCGAGCGGCGGGCCACGCCTCACTGCCCCGCGCGAAGGGCGGGTGCGCTCATTCGTAGGCCCCGGCCAACGCGCCGAGCGAGCCGTAATGCGTGAGATCGAGCGAGAGCGGGGTGACGGCGATATAGCCATCGGCCACCGCCTCCAGATCGGTGCCGTGATCGGGCGAGTGCTCGATATCCTCCAGCCCGAACCAGTAATAGGGGCGCCCGCGCGGATCGGTGCTCTCGACCAGGCTGCCGCGAGCGTAATCGTGGAAGCCCTGCCGCGCCACCCGCACGCCCTTCACCGCATCGGCCGGGAGCGGGGGGAAGTTGATGTTGGTGACGGTGCGCCGTGCCACCTGCCGGCCGACCAGCGGGGCGAGCACCCTGGCGGCCCAGCCCTCGGCGGCGGCGAAGCCGTGCCCGCCCGCCCGCAGCGCCTGGCTGAGCGCGATCGCCGGAATGCCGGCCAGCGCCGCCTCCATCGCGGCGGATATGGTGCCCGAATAGGTGACGTCGTCGCCCAGATTTTCGCCATGGTTGATGCCGGAGATGACGAGGTCCGGCATTTTGTCGTCGAACAGTTTGCGCAGGGCAAGGTTCACCGCGTCGGTCGGCGTGCCGGCGACGGCGAAGCGGCGATGCCCGTGCTCCTGCAGGCGCACGGGCAGGTGCAGCGTCAGCGAATGGCCGGTGCCCGATTGCTCCACCGCCGGTGCGCAGACCCAGACATCGTCCGACAGTTCGGCGGCGATCCGCTCCAGCAGCGCGAGGCCGGGAGCGTGGATGCCATCGTCATTGGTGAGGAGGATGCGCATTCAGTCTCCGTTGCGGGCGGGGGCCGCGTTATACCTGCGGCTCGAGCAGTTCGAGGCCGCCCATGTAAGGGGCCAGTGCCCGGGGCACTTTGACGCTGCCATCGGCCTGCTGGAAGTTCTCCAGCACCGCCACCAGCGTGCGCCCGACCGCGAGGCCCGAGCCGTTAAGCGTGTGGACGAAGGCAGTGCCTTTCTGGGCCTCTGGCCGGTAGCGCGCGTTCATCCGGCGGGCCTGGTAATCGCCGCACCAGCTGATCGAGCTGATCTCGCGATAGGTGCCCTGCCCGGGGAGCCACACTTCGAGATCGAAGGTTCGGCGGGCGGTGGCGCCCATGTCGCCGGTGCACAGCAGCATGCGGCGAAAGGGCAGTTCGAGCGCCTCCAGCACGCCGGTGGCGCTTTCCACCATATGCGCGTGCTCGGCCGCGTGGTCTTCGGGGCGGCAGATGCTGACCAGCTCCACCTTCTCGAATTGATGTTGGCGGATGAAGCCGCGCGTGTCGCGCCCGGCCGCCCCGGCCTCGGAGCGGAAGCAGGGGGTGAGCGCGGTAAGGCGGATGGGCTGCGCGAAATCGCCGAGGATCTGCTCGCGCACTGAATTGGTGAGGCTGACCTCGGCGGTGGGGATCAGCCAGCGTCCATCACCGGTGCGGAACAAATCGTCCGCGAACTTGGGCAGCTGGCCGGTGCCGTACACCGCCTCGTCGCGAACCAGCAGCGGGGGCGCGCATTCGGTGTAGCCGCGCCGGCCCGTCTGGTGATCGAGCATGAACTGGCCCAGTGCGCGGTGCAGCCGGGCCATGGGCCCGCGCAGGAAGGTGAAGCGGGCGCCGGACATCGCCGCGCCGGCCTCGAAATCGAGCCCCAGCGGGGGGCCGAGATCGGCGTGTTCCTTCGGGGTGAAGGCGAAGGCGGGCGGCTCGCCCCAGCGGGCGATTTCAACATTGGCGCTCTCATCGGCGCCGAGGGGCACGTCTTCGGCCGGGAGGTTGGGGAGTGCGGCCAGCAGCGCGTCTAGATCGGCGGCGACGGTGCGCTCCTCCTCCTCCAGCGCGGGCAGCTGCTGCTTGATGGTGGCCACTTCCGCCTTCAGCGTCTCGGCGGCGGCCGTGTCTTTTTGTGCCATCGCATGGCCGATCGCAGTCGAGGCCTCGTTGCGGCGGCCTTGCGCCTCCTGCATCCGGGTGGCCAGCGCGCGGCGCTGTTCGTCCAGTGCCAGCAACTGCGGGGCGACGGGGTCCATGCCGCGGCGCGCAAGGGCTGCGTCGAAGGCTTCGGGATTCTCCCGGATCAGGCGCAGGTCGTGCATGGGCGCGGCCTATGCCGTGCCGGCCGGGTGGCTGTCCAGTCGCTAGCGGCTGTACCACCACGGAGCGCCTCGGGGGGCAATGCCTTGGCCCGCTGCAACAAAATCGTCATGTCGAGCGTTGAGCAGAGCAGAAGCAGCGGCCACCAGGCGAAAGAACCTTGACCGAACACCAGCCTTGCCCGCCGCGCCGCACCCGCTTTATTGACATCCTGAACGCCGGACTGGGCAGCGCTCGTGCGCTGGGGCTGATGCGCCCGCCGGTGCTCGAGAAGGGCGCGCTGATGGCACAGGCGCGCGCACATGCCGGGCTGGACGATTTCGGCGACCCGTGGTTCGAGCGCCCGCTGGAGGTGCTGCTCGATGCCGTCCACCGCCAGGCGCGGCTGAACGCCGCGGGCGAATGGTCGGCCATGCAGCAATGCGTCAAGGTGCTGGTTGACCGGTTGTGGGCCGAGCAATGGTTCAAGGATTATCCCGAGATCCTTGCCCGCCCGCTGCCGCGCCCGGTGATCGTGATCGGGCCGATGCGCTCGGGCACCACGCGCATCCACCGGCTGCTTTCGGCCGACCATCGGTTCAACCATCTGCGCAGCTTCGAGACGATCAGCCCGGTGCTGCGCCCCGGCTTCACCTTCGGTGGGCCCGATTTTCGGGTGACCTTGGCGGAACGGATCATGAAGGTGGCGCGGCTGGCCAACCCGCGCACTCTGACGATCCACCCCACGGGGCCGCTGGAGCCGGAGGAGGAGCTGGGCCTGCTGGTCAGCAGCTTTTGGGGCATGAAGCACGAGGCGCAGTGGTGGGTGCCCGATTATGGCCGCTGGTGCGAAGCGCAGGATGCGACGCCCGCCTATGCGCAGATGGCGCGGCTGCTGCGGCTGATCGGCTGGTCGCAGCAGGCCTCCTCGCTGCGGCCGTGGGTGCTCAAGACGCCGCAGCACATGCTCGACCTGCCCGCGCTGCTGAGGGTGTTTTCCGATGCGCGGCTGATCTTCACCCACCGCGATCCGCTGGCAGTGGTGGGCAGCGCCGCCTCCCTGGCCTGGAACCAGACGATCATCTATTCCGACCACGCCGCCCCCGCCCGCATCGGCCGGGAGTGGCTGTGCAAGACCCGGCTGCAGGTGGACCGGATGCGCGCCGCGCGGGCCCAGATCGCTCCCGAGCGGCAGATCGACATCCATTACGAGGAGATGGAGCGGGATTGGCAGGGTGCGATGGCGAGAATCTATCGGTTCCTCGGCCTCGATCTGGCGCCCGCGCTGCCGGCGATGGTAGCCTATCAGGAGCGCGCGGCGGGGCTCAAACGTCGGCCGCACGATTACAACCTCGAACAGTTCGGCCTCACGCCAGAGCGGGTGCTGGCTGAGTTGGGCGACTATGTGCGCAGCTTCGGCATTGCGATGGAGGAGCAGTCGGCGGCGCTCGGGTGAGGTGGCTGGCGCGGAGCGCGGGGAGGCCCATCGATGCTTCCGACTGGCGGCACCCCTTCGCTGTCGCTCGGGAGTTTTCGTGCGAAATCATCCCCCTGATGATTTCGTCTGCGGAAACGGGGGCGCGGTAGGGATTGAACCTGCGAACCCACCCGTGTGTAGGGTGGGACATCGGACGCGTGCAATGCACATTCAGATTTGCAGCCGATTGATGATCCCGCTGTTCTACTCCGGTCAGAAACCGCCCGAATCAGCGCCGATTGCGACCGAGAAATTTACCCAAGCTTCAAACCGATGCGGTTCAGCCCGCGCCCAGGCATCGGTCGTGCGCTTCACCACAATCAACTCAGGATAGGACCGACAAAGCAGCTTTGCCGCGCTCGGCACTCCGGCGAGCCGGTCCACCCAGTCCTGCCGCTGCAAGATTACCGGCATGCGATCGTGCACTTCCGCAACGTGGATGCCCGCGTCCGCCATGACCATGCCGTAGGCGGGCCCCACTCATCCGTGTCGCGCCAGATGCCGGCGACTGCGAAATTCGGCTGAGCGGGCGGCGAGAACCAGGTGCGGGTCATTGCGTTCCATGGTCAGTGCGTCTCTCGCACGCTATGGCGGGGCCGCCCCATTCCCCGCCGCCGAAATGAGGAAATCTTGTCCACCAGCCTTGCTCAAATTCCTGCCATTCTCGACGAACTCGAGGCGATCTACGCCACATCCGCTGGCAATCTGCGCGAGGCGCTCCGTGCCTTCGCCGAGGGGGGCACAGCGCCCGATCCGGCGCTGCGTGAGGCGGGCAGCTTCACCTATCCGCAACTGCGGGTCGCCTATGCCGGGCGCGGCGCCGATCCGGCGATCGACCGGGCCTTTGCGCGCCTGAAGCAGCCGGGCGTTTATGCCACCTCGATTGCTGCGCCGGTGCTGTTCCGCTCCTATCTGACCGAGCAACTCAAGCATCTCGTGCGCGATTACCATGTGGACGTCACGGTGGGCCGCTCGCGCGACGAGATCCCCTACCCATACGAGCTCGAAGGCACCGGGATCGACTTCACCGGCATCGCTCCCAGCGAACTGGCGCGCCACTTTCCGATCCCCGAACTGGCCCGCATCGGTGACGAACTGGCGGACGGGGCGTGGATCCAGGGCGTGCGGAGCACCCGCCCGCTGGCCTTGTTTGACGCGCCGCGCACCGATTTCAGTCTGGCGCGCCTCCGGCATTATACCGGCACGCCGCCTGCTCATTTCCAGCGCTTTGTGCTGTTCACGAATTACAATAGGTATGTGGACGAGTTCGTCGACTGGGCGCTCGCCACGCTGCGTTCCGGCCAATCGGAATTTACCGGCCTATCCGCGCCCGGCGTGTCCTTTGGCAGCGGTGATCTCAGCGGTTCCGAGGAGCGCGTCGTCGGCGGCTCGTGGCGCAAACATCAGATGCCTGCCTACCACCTGATGGCGCCCGAGCGGCGGGGGATTACTCTCGTGAACATCGGCGTGGGGCCATCCAATGCCAAGACCATTTGCGACCATATCGCCGTGCTGCGGCCCGAGGTGTGGCTGATGATCGGCCATTGCGGTGGCCTGCGCCCCAGCCAGGCGATCGGCGACTACGTGCTCGCCCACGCCTATCTGCGCGACGACAATGTGCTCAACCCCATGCTGCCGCCTGAAATCCCCATTCCGCCCATTGCGGAGGTGCAGACCGCCCTGTTTGCCGCCGCGCTGGAAGTGACCGGGGAGAGCGAGACCCTGCTCAAGCAGCGCCTGCGGACGGGCACCGTGGTGACCACCGACGATCGCAATTGGGAACTGCACTACACGCGCTCCGCACAGCGCTTCAACCAGAGCCGGGCAGTGGCGATCGACATGGAATCGGCCACCGTGGCGGCGCAGGGCTACCGCTTCCGCGTCCCTTACGGCACGTTGCTGTGCGTATCGGACAAGCCGCTTCACGGTGAGCTCAAACTGCCCGGGCAAGCCAACGCCTTTTACGAACGTTCGATCAACCAGCATCTGCGGATCGGCATTGAGACACTCGGCATCCTCAGCAAGCAGGGTGACAGCCTGCACAGCCGCAAACTGCGCAGCTTCGACGAGCCTCCGCTACGCTGAGTGCGACTGCCCGGGTTTGGCAGTGTCAGCCGGTGCCGCCGGACTCTAGTTGCCTTGGATATGCACCAAGAGGGGCGAAGGGCGTGGTCTGAGCAAATGGCAAGTTTGGAAGACTGAATAAGTTTCGCACCATGAGAGAAACTGGGGGCGAAGCCGCCACCGCGGAGACAGCGTGGTCAACAACCGCATGCTGTGGGCTGGTTTCGTGCGAGCAGCGCATCCCGGGTCGTCCGATGCCGCGGGGTCGTGCATTCACCCCTCTTCTCCACGTTATTTTCATGGATGAGGCCAGCTCACAAGCTAAGTACTTGAAAAGATGGTGGGCGCGGCAGGGATTGAACCTGCGACCCCACCCGTGTGAAGGGTGTGCTCTACCACTGAGCTACGCGCCCGGCGTCGCCCATCGACGGTGTGAGGGGCGGCGGCAGGCGCGCGCCTTTGCCATCGAACATCGTGGCTGGCAAGGCCCCGCGATGCTCGTGCTCAGCCGCGCAGCAGCTGGGTGACGAGGCCCCAAAGGCCGGCATGCTCCCATTCGGTGGCGGGCTGCAGCGCCGCGCCGGTCGGTGGGCATTCCAGGCACCGCGCCTGCGCACCGTTCACCTCGAGCAGGCTCTCGATCTCGCCGAGCGCCTGCGACAGCCGCGCACGGTGGCTGCGGGCGACGGCCGCGAACAGGTCGCCGGCCGGTGCCAGTGCCTGCTGCCTGCCCATTATCGCCCGCAGGAACGGCGGCAGGGGCGTCTCGTCGGCGCCGAGGAAGACCGGGTACCAGCCGCCCTCGTCCTCGATCCCGGCCTCACCCGCGGCCCAGGCGAGCGCCGCATCGAGATCGCCGAACTGGTCGATCAGGTTCAGCTGCCGCGCAGTGCCGCCATCCCAAACCCGGCCCTGCGCCAGCACATCGGCCCGGGCACGGCTGATCCCGCGTGAGGCGGCCACCAGCCCGATGAACCGCTCGTAGCCCGAGGAGATGCTCGCCTGCAGCAGCGCATCGGCCTCTTCGTTGAGCCCGGCGAACAGGTCAGGCTGGCCCGAGAGCGGCGTGGTTTTGACCCCATCGCTGGTGACGCCCCAGCCAGCCAGCGCATCCTCGAAGGTGGGGATCACCCCGAAGATGCCGATCGAGCCGGTCACCGTGGAGGGCTCGGCGAAGATCCGGTCGGCGGGCGTGGCCACCCAATAGCCGCCGCTCGCCGCGACATTGGCCATCGAGACCGCCACCGGCGTGCCTTGCGCCTTGTGCCGCAGCACCGCGCGGCGGATCGCCTCGGAACCAGTGACCGTGCCGCCGGGCGAATCGATCCGCAGCACCAGCGCGGCGAGATCATTGTCGAGCGCATCGTCCAGCAGGCGAACGATCCGCTCGGCGCCGGCCTGCCCCGGCCCCGCATCGCCATCACTGATGGTGCCGGCGATCGTAATCACGCCGATCTGGCGGGGGCCGGTGCGGAACATGCCGGCGGAGGGTGCCTTGCGCTCAATCTCGGCATGCCACGGATCGAAGGCGGTGTGGATGAAGGTGCCGGGCGTCTCGTCCCAATCGTCGCGGCCGGCGATCTCGGCCACCCGGTCGCCCCATTCCACGCGCGTGCCGGCCTTGTCCGCCAGGCCCGCCGCGAGCGTGGCCCGCGCGAGGTCGCCGCCGCTGGCCGCGAGCCAAGCGGGGATGTCCTGCGTGACCAGGGCGATGTTGGCCTCGGGCGCCGCGCGGCGCACGTCGTCCTGCCATTCCTCCCAAAGGGCGGCGTAGAGTGCGGTCGCGTTCTCGCGCGCCTCGGGCGACATCTGGTTGAGGATGTAGGGCTCGACCGCGCTCTTGTAGGTGCCCACGCGATAGACCCGCGCATTGATCCGCAGCCGCTCCAGCAGGTCGGCGTAATACAGGCGCTCGCCGCCCGGCCCGGCAATCACCGCGCCGCCCAGCGGATCGACCCACACCTCATCCGCATGGGCCGCGAGCATCAGCGAATCGTCGGTATAGGCGATGGCATAGGCCAGCACCGGCTTGTCCGCCGCGCGCACCCGGTCGAGCGCGGCGCCGATCGCCTGCAGGTGCACCTGCCCGCCGCCGAAAAAGGTGGAAAGATCGAGCGCGACAAGCTTGATGCGGTCGTCCTCGGCCGCGGCATTGATCGCCTCGACCAGTTCGCGCGCGGCATATTCGCGCGTCGGCGCGGCGGAGGAGAGCAGCAGCGACAGCGGATCGAGCGGGGTGACCTCTTCCACCACCGTGCCATCCAGCTGCAGCAGCAGCGCGCCTTCGCGCACCGAATCGGCGCTGGGTCGCGCAGTCAGCACGGCGAACAGCAGAGCGAAGAACAGCAGCAGGAACACCAGCGCGAGCGCATCCTTGACCCCGACCAGCAGCCGCCAGACTTTTCCCGCAAATGCCATTTCTGTATCCCAAGGCGAGTGCCGCCATGCCCGTCATCTAGGGAAGCGCGGGCCGTTCCGCCACTCCCCGCCGCGATCCGGGCGCCAATCCCCCGCTTGCCGCGCACCGGGTGGTTCATTATGGCACCGGCTCCGATGGCCCCCACGCCCCCGACGCCCCCAGCCACAGGCCCGAGCGCCACATCTCGAAGGAGCCGCTATCCGGCAGGCGCGCTGGCGTTTCCGCATCGCGGGCTGCTCGGGATCGGCGAGCTGGAGACCCACGAGATCCTCTATCTGCTCGACGAGGCCGAGCAGTGGGTGGCGCTGAACCGCCGCCCGGCCAAGCACGTGGACGTGCTGGCGGGCCTGACGATCATCAACGCCTTCTTCGAGAACTCCACCCGCACGCTGTTGAGCTTCGAGATCGCCGGCAAGCGGCTGGGGGCGGACGTGGTCAACATGCACGCCGCGCAATCCAGCGTGAAGAAGGGCGAGACGCTGATCGACACCGCGATGACGCTGAACGCCATGCGCGCCGATGCCATCGTGATCCGGCACGGCAGTTCGGGCGCGGTGCGGCTGATCGCCGACAAGGTGGATTGCCCGGTGATCAACGCCGGGGATGGGCAGCACGAGCACCCCACGCAGGCGCTGCTGGATGCGCTGGCCCTACGCCATGCGCTGCGTGCGCGGGGCCGGGAGGAGCTGAACGGGCTGCTGGTGACGATCTGCGGCGATGTGCGGCACAGCCGGGTCGCCCGCTCGAACATCCTCTGCCTGCAGGCGCTCGGGGCAATTGTGCGGGTCTGCGCGCCGCCCTCGCTGATGCCGGCGGGGATTGAGCGGATGGGCGTGGCGCCGACCTTCGATTTCGACGCCGCGCTGGCCGGGGCCGAGGTGGTGATGATGCTGCGCCTGCAGAGCGAGCGGATGGAAGGACAGTTCGTGCCCAGCGAGCGCGAGTTCCGCCGGCTCTACGGCCTCACGCCCGAGCGGCTGGAGCGCGCCGCGCCGGGCGTCATCGTGATGCATCCGGGCCCGATGAACCGCGGGGTGGAGATCGACAGCACGGTGGCCGATCTCGCCGGCGGGCCGCACGAGGCGCGCTCGATCATCACCGATCAGGTGGAGATGGGTGTCGCCATCCGCATGGCCTGCCTCGAGGTGCTCACCCGCCGGGTGCGCGGCGTCCCGGGCTGGGGCGGAGACAATGCGGCCCAATCGGGGGCCCGCTGGGCGTGAGGCAGCAGCGCGCGCTCACCATCATCGGCCTGCGCGGCGTCCCGGGCTGGGGCGGAGACAATGCGGCCCAATCGGGGGCCCGCTGGGCGTGAGGCAGCAGCGCGCGCTCACCATCATCGGCGGCAAGGTGCTCACCCGCAGCGGGTTGCAGGCGGGCGGGGTGCGCTGTGTGGACGGGATGATCGCCGAAGTGGGCGAGATCACGCCGCACGAGGGCGACCAGCTGGTCGATGCCGGCGGGTTGCTGGTGGCGCCGGGGCTGGTCGATTACGGCGTCTTCGCGGTCGACAAGCCGGCGTTCCATTTCGGCGGCATCACCCGCGCTGCGCTGATGCCCGACCGGCCGCCGCCGCTCGATCATCCCGCGCGGGTGCGCTTCGCCGCGCAGAGCGGCAAGCCCGATTTCTGGGTCCACCCGCTCGCCGCGGCCACCATCGGCCTCGAGGGCGAGCGGCTGGCCGAGCTGGCGCTGATGCGCGATGCCGGCGCGCGCGGCGTCGCCACCGGGCGACGCTGGATCGGCGATAGCGGAGTGATGCTGCGGCTGATGCAATATGCCGCGATGCTGGGGCTGGTGGTGGTCGCGCATTCGGAGGATGCCGGGCTCATCGGCAACGCCGCCGCCACCGCGGGCGAGATGGCGACGCGGCTCGGCCTGCCCAGCGCGCCGGCCGAGGCCGAGGCGCTGGCGGTGGCGCGCGATATCGCGCTGGCCGAGATGGCGGGCGCGCGGCTGCACCTGCGCCAGGTCACCACCAGCGCCGCGCTCGATCTGGTGCGCGCCGCCAAGGTACGGGGGCTGGCGGTGACCGCCGGTGTGACCCCGGCGCATTTCATGCTTTCGGACCTCGCGTTGCAGGATTTTCGCACCTTCGCCCGGCTTTCCCCCCCGTTGCGCGAGGAGGCCGATCGGCAGGCGGTGTTGGCGGCAATCGGCGATGGCACAATCGATTTGGTCGCCAGCGGCCACGATCCGCGCGGGCCGGAAGACAAGCGCCTGCCCTTTGCCGATGCCGCGCCGGGCATGGCGGGTGCCGAAACGCTGCTGGCGATGGTGCTGACGCTGGTGCGCGATGGCGTGATCGGGATCGAACGCGCCTTCGAGCTGCTCGCGCGCAATCCGGCCCGGCTGCTCGGGGTGGAGGCGGGCGAGCTGCGGCCGGGTGCAGAGGCGGATATCGCGCTGGTCGATCCGGTGCGGCCGTGGGTGGTCGATTCGTCGCGGATGGCCGCTGCAGCGGGAAACACGCCATTCGACCGCCAGCCGGTGGAGGGTCGCGTGACCGCGCTGTGGAAGGGCGGGGTGGCGGTGGAGAGCTGATCGGGTGCAAAAACGCGCTTGCTACTGCAACCCATTCGCATTAGCTAGGTGGCTCACCGAGAGCCATCGCCCCATGTTCATCTGCGTCTGCAATGCCATCCGGGAATGCGAGTTGCGCCGTGCGGCACAGGGCAGCGGGGCGGATGTGGAGGCTGTCTACGCCCGGCTCGGCAAGCGCCCGCAGTGCCGCCAGTGCCTCGACGATGCCGAGGCGATCGTGTTCGAGGAGCGCGCATTGGCCTGCCACGGACAGCTGCGCGCCGCCTGATCCGCTTCTGAGAGGCACTCGCAAACCCCAGCTTTTCTGCGGTTTTTTGGCCTTTACCCCTTGTCAATTGGCCGGCGAGCGGCACATGGTGAACCGCATAAAGGGGATCACCCCGACGCCGGAGACCACCCATGAAGGGCGACCCAACCACGATCGAGTTCCTGAACAAGGCGCTCACCAACGAATTGACCGCGATCAACCAATATTGGCTGCACTACCGCGTGCTGCACCATTGGGGCGTGCGCCGGCTGGCCGATTACGAGCGGCACGAATCGATCGACGAGATGAAGCACGCGGACGTGCTGGCCGAGCGAATCCTGGTTCTCGATGGCCTGCCCAACTTCCAGGCGATCAATCGGCTGAAGGTGGGCGAGACGGTCGAGGAGATCCTGCGCGCCGATCTGGGGCTGGAGGAGGAAGCGATCCCGCTGCTGCGCGAGGCAATCGCGCATTGCGAGACGGTCCATGATTACGTCAGCCGCGAGATCTTCCGCCGCATCCTCGAGAACGAGGAGGAGCATGTCGATTTCCTCGAAACGCAGTTCGACATGATCGCCCGCATGGGGCTGGAGAACTACGTCCAGCTGCAATCCCGCCCGGCCGATTCGAACGAACAGGGGTAGGCGCCGCCTGTCGGCGGGGCGCCGCGCGCGTCTTTCGAACGGGGCGCTGTGACGGTCAGCTGTCGCTGTCGAAGGGGTTCTTAGGGCTTCTCAGCATCAGCCGTACCGGCACCGCGCCGAAGCCCAATTCCCGCCGGATACCGTTGACGAGATAGCGCTCATAGCTGGTCGGCAGATCCGTCAGGCGGGTGCCGAACACCACGAAGCGAGGCGGGCGCGAGCCCACCTGGGTGATGTAGCGCAGCTTGATCCGCCGGCCGCCAGGTGCGGGCGGCGGATTGGCCTCCAGCGCATGATCAAACCAGCGATTGAGCGCGGCGGTCGGCACGCGGCGGCTCCATTGCTCGCGCAGGTCGAAGGCGGCCTGCATCATCGTATCGAGCCCCTTGCCGGTGATCGCCGAGACGGCCAGCAGCGGCACACCGCGCAGCTGCGCCAGCCCTTCCTCCAACGCGGCGCGGATGCCGTTGAACAGGGCACTCGGCTCGGCGGCGATATCCCATTTGTTGATCGCCACCATCAGCCCGCGCCCTTCCTCCACCACCATGCTGGCGATCTTGAGGTCCTGCACCTCCAGCCCGCGGGTGGCATCGAGCAGCAGCACCACCACCTCGGCATAATCGACTGCGCGCCGCGCATCCTGGACCGAGAGCCGCTCCAGCTTGTCGTCGATCTTGGCTTTCTTGCGCATGCCCGCCGTGTCGACCAGCCGCACGGCGCGCTCGTCCCCGCTGGCCGGATCGCGCCATTGCCAGTCGATGGAGATGGCATCACGGGTGATCCCGGCTTCGGGGCCCACCACTTGCCGCTCCTCGCCCAGCAGCCGGTTGACCAGCGTGGACTTGCCGGCGTTGGGCCGGCCGACGATGGCCAGCTGCAGCGGCGCGCGCAAGCGATCCTCCTCGCTCTCCTCCCCAGGCTCTTCCGCCTCGGGCTGGAGTGCGGCAATCAGTGGCACCAGCGCCTCGTAGAGATCGGCCACCCCCTCGCCATGCTCGGCCGAAAGCGCGATCGGCTCGCCGAGCCCTAAAGCATAGGCTTCGTTGATCCCCGTATCGCCCGCACGGCCCTCCGCCTTGTTGGCCACCAGCACCACCGGTACCGAGGCCGCGCGCAGCCAGCGGGCGATCTCCTCGTCGAGCGGGGTGAGGCCCGCGCGCGCGTCGATCACGAACAAAGCGGCGTCGGCGCCCTTCAGCGAAGCTTCGGTCTGCGCGCGCATCCGGCCGGGCAGGCTGGCGGCATCGTCTTCCTCCCAACCCGCGGTGTCGACCGCCTGGAATTCGAGACCCAGCAGCCCCGCTTCGCCGAAGCGGCGATCGCGGGTAACGCCGGGCTGGTCGTCGACCAGCGCGAGCCGCTTGCCGACCAGCCGGTTGAACAGGGTCGATTTGCCGACATTGGGGCGGCCGACGATGACCACCTGGGGGAGCGGTTTGCGCATGGCTGGTGAGGTGGAACGCGAGGGCCCGCTTGGCAAGCGATCAGATTTGAAGGAGGGCTCTCCGGCCGCTGCGCTCACCAGCTGCCGGTGTTCTCCATGCTCGCCCAGGGCTCGGCCGGTGGCAGGTGTTCGCCCCGCTGGAGGATCTCGACGGAGATGCCATCGGGCGATTTGGCGAAAGCCATGTGACCATCACGCGGAGGGCGATTGATGGTGTGGCCAGCGTCCAGCAGCCGCTGGCAGGTCTGGTAGACATTGTCGACGCGGTAGGCGAGGTGGCCGAAATTGCGACCGCCGGTGTAGCTCTCGGCCGGGCTGCCATCCCCGGGCGGCCAATTGTACGTCAGCTCCACTTCGGCGAGGCCCTCCTGCCCCGGTGCGGCGAGGAAGACGAGCGTGAAGCGGCCCTTCTCGCTTTCCTTGCGGCGCACCTCCTCCAGACCGAGCAGGCGGAAGAAGCCGACGCTCGCCTCGAGATCGGTCACGCGGATCATCGTGTGAAGGTACTGGATCATCGGCAGCTCCGTCCTGCGGTGGCGGCGAGGAGAGGGCATGCGGGCCGCACCGGCTCTCGGGGTGCCCTAGAAGCAGAAGCGGCGCTTCTTCAAGCGCGCTTACAGGACCGGGTGCAAGCGGGTGCGCCGGCGCCGGACAGTGTAAAGGCCCGCGCCGTCTCCGGCACGGCCTCCCCGGAACCATTCAGCCGATCAGAAGCCGGCGGAGAGCGAGAACACGATCGCGTCGTCGGTGAACTCGTAGTCACCCGGCAGGTAATCGCCCTCGGCCCCGACATAGGCTACCCCCAGCGAAACGTTCTGGGTCAGCGCGTAATCGATGCCGACCGACCAGTCCCACGCCTGGTTGTTGTCGGTGAAGGTCAGGAAACCGTCGGTGTAGCCGACATGCGCTGCCAGCGAGACCGGCGTGCCGGGAACACCCACTCCGGCATCGGCGAAGACGTAGAGGTTGTCGCTGCCGGCGAGCGAATCCTGCTCGGGCGCATAAGCGAGGCCGACCGTCAGCTCGCCCGGGCCCAAGCGGAAGCCGGCCGAGGCGTAGGCCTCGACATAATCGAAATCGCCCTCGGGCGCGTTGGGGAAAATGTAGTAGATGGCGCCGACATCGACCGAGAGGCCGGGCATCATTTCAGCCGACCAGCCGGCGTAGATGTCGAGCTCGATGTTGCCGTAGCCGAGCGTGTCCTCGTCAAGCGAGGAACCCCAGGTGCCGACATAGAAGCCGCTCGAATGGGCCGCATCGATGCCGCCCTGGATGGCGATGTCGCCCCCCGAAAGGTCGACCCCGCGGAAGCGGTATTCGGAAACGACGGCGGCATTGGCCGAAAGCGTCAGCTCGCCGGTGCCATCCTGGGCAAGAGCGGGAAGGGCGAAAACGGCGCCCGCAACGGCGCTGGCATTCAACAGGCTGCGAACGGACGAAAACATGGGCAATCTCCCTCGAAAACGGTGGATCAGACTTGCCTCGTCCCTCCTGCGCAGCAGGTCGGCCCTCGTGAACGGTGCCTTGGTTTCCGCAACTGCGTCATCGATCTGTCGTATTACACTGCAATGCACAAGATTGGCTGCAGGCAGCGCGACATTTGCGACACCGTGTGTTGTGTACGCGCAACATTCATGCAGTGGTCACCATTACGGCTTTAGTCGGCGCGCGCCGCGGGTGTACACTTGCCCGTCCCGGCGTTGCCGCTAGAGACCCTGCCACCAAGGCCCGCTCACCTCTCATGCTGAACACTTTTCGCCAGATCTTCGGCCGCAATGGCGCCGCTTCGCACCCTGCCGCCTGTGTGCCGCCGGGACGCCGAATCTATGCCGTGGGCGACGTGCACGGCCGGCGCGACCTGTTTGATGCGCTGCTCGGGGCAATCGAGGAGGACGATGCCGCCTCTGCCCCGGCTGAAACCACCATCGTGCTGCTGGGTGACCTGGTGGATCGCGGGGCGGATAGCGCCGGGGTCATTGCCCGCGCCCGCGAACTTTGCGGCCGGCGGGACACCCGCATCCTCGCCGGCAACCACGAGGAGATGTTCCTCGACAGCTTCGATAATCTCGACACCTTCCGCCATTTCCTGCGCCATGGCGGGCGGGAGACGGTGCTCAGCTACGGCGTCGATCGGCGCCGCTTCGCCGACGCGACGATGGATGAAGCGCAGGCGCTGATGCGCGAGGCGGTGCCCGCCGAGGATATCGCCTTCCTCGCCTCCTTCGAGGATCACCTCGCGATCGGCGGCTATCTGTTCGTCCATGCCGGGATCGATCCCACCGTGCCGCTGGCGGAGCAGCGGCAGAAGGACCTGCGCTGGATCCGCGAGCCGTTCCTCTCGCACACCGGGCCGCACGAGCATGTGGTGGTGCACGGGCACACGATCGTCCCGGCGGTGGAGAATCGCGGTAACCGGATCGGCATCGATACCGGCGCCTATTCCTCCGGGCGGCTGACGGCGGTGCGGCTGGAGGGCGAGACCCGCCGCTTTATCGAGGCGGCCGAGGGCAAAGGCAGCATTGCGGTGCGGACGCTCGCCACCGCCTGAGCGCGCGAAAATCAGGTGCCAGGGGGCCTGTAAGCCGGGTTCTGTCTCCGCCTTGCAGCGGAGGGCAGCCATTCATCTCGGCGGCCGGTTGCCCGGCGCGCTCTAGCAACCAACCCGGGCTCTCGGGGCGAAACACCCCTGCCGGTCCGCAAGCGGACCGGCGCGAGACCCCTATTCGGTCTTGCTCCGGGTGGGGTTTGCCGTGCGGGCCCCGTTGCCGGCGCCCCGGTGCGCAATTATCGCACCCTTTCACCCTTGCCTGTGGGCACAAGGCCCCATCGGCGGTCTGCTCTCTGTGGCACTGTCCCTGACGCCGCACCCGAAAGCGCGGCGCCGGCGGGCGTTACCCGCCACCCTTGTTTCGTGGAGCCCGGACTTTCCTCGACACGTCAGTGCCGCGGCTGCCCAGCCCCCTGGCGGTGCGGGCCATAGGCGCAAAGGGTGGAACAGCCAAGTCGCGCCGCGCAGCCGGTTCGCGCCCGGTTTGCCCGGCGCTCAGCGGGCAAGGCCCCGGTCGCGGTCGAGCAGCAGCTGGAACAGCATGGCGCGCAATTCGCCATCGATCTCCCCGTCGATCCGCCGTGGGCGCCAGCGCCGCTGGAACGCCTCCACAGCCTTGCGCCCCTCGGTGATATCGTAGCCGAAGCGCTCCAGCGCGAGGTAGAAGGCTCCGTCATTGTCGAACGGGTCGCCCAGCTCCAGCTTCTCGGGCCGTACCAGGCACAGCCGGTATCCGGCCAGCCGGTCCCACGGAAACAGCTCGCCCGGGTCGATCTTGCGCGCCGGGGCGACGTCCGAATGGCCGACCACGTTGGAGCGTGGGATGTCGTGCGCGCGGGCGATCCGGTGCAGCAGCGGCACCAGCGCCTCGAACTGCGGTTCGGAAAACGGGCGATAGCCCAGCGCATGGCCGGGATGATCGAGCTCGATGCCGACACTTGCCGAATTCACGTCCCGCAGGCCGCGCCAGTAGCTCGCGCCGGCGTGCCAGGCGCGCTTTTCCTCGGGCACCAGCCGGATCACCTCGCCCGCCTCACTGATAAGGTAATGCGCGCTGACCTTGCTTTCGGGGTCGCACAGCCGGGCGCGCGCGGCCTCGGCGCTTGCCATCTCGGTGTAGTGGAGCACGATCATCGTCACCGGCAGCGCCCGCTCGTCCCAATTGGGCGAGGGCGAGTGGCGGTGGACCAACTCGTCTCCCGTCTCCTCCGGGGCGCCGCTGCCGGAGAGCGGCTCAGCCATCGCCATCGCGCAGCATCGCGCCCAGCACCAGCGCCTCGCTCGCCAGCGAATGCTGCAGCTCGCCGCCGTTCTCCTCGGCCAGCAGGCGGATCAGCACGGCGGGCGCGGTGCGGGCGGTGGCGGCATCCTCGGCGATCTCGCCGGACAAGGCGCGGCCGATCTCCGCATCGAAGGCGATGCGCGGCCCGGTCGCGCGCACCGCGATCTCGGTCTGCCCGCCGGTGTGTTCGGCCCCGATCGCCAGCGTGCCGCCGCGCACCAGCGAATCGAGCCCGATCGCGCCAAGATTGAGCAGCACCTTAGCGGCGGCCTTGGAGAGCATCGCCGGCTCGACCGCCCATTCGAGGGTGAGCCGGCCATTGTCGGCGGCAAGCCCCGCGAGCAGCTCGCGCAGCTCTTCGGCCGTCACCGATTGGCCGCTCCCGCCCGCGGCGCCGAAGGCGAGGCGGAAGAACTTCAGCCGTGCCGCGCTGGCCCTTGCGCCCTGCTCGACCAGTTCGAGGCATTGCGCGCGCATGGCGGAATCCTTTTCGGAGGCCATCAGCTCGAGCCCGTTGCCCAGCGCGCTCACCGGGCTCAGCAGATCATGGCACAGGCGCGAACACAGGAGGGCGGCAAAGTGGGTGGAGGCGGTCATTCGGGTGTTCGCAAACTCTCGTCAGGCAGGGTCACGGCGGGTTTCGGGCCGAAGCGGGAAGCCAACAGCGGGCTGGAACGCCCTCTCCCCCTCTAGCCATCTGCCACGCGAAACGGAAGCGGCTCGAACCCCGCGGCCGCATCGCGCCACAGCCCGATCGCACCCGCCGCCACGATGGCCCACACCATTCCGTCACCGCTGGCCTGTGCCTGGTCTGTGGCGGAGGGTTCGACCAGGCCGGTGGGGTGCGAGTGGTAAAAGCCGAGCAGGCGCCGCCCGCCCGCGCGCTGCGCCCGGTGCGCATCGATCAGCGCCTGCGGATCGATCTCGAAATGCTGGGCACGGTCGGCCGCCACATTGCGCGCGGGCTCGGCAGCGATGATCGGCCCGGCCGCTTCGGAACCCGAGGCGCCGAACAGCAATCCGCAGCACTCCTCCGGACGCGCGCGCTCCGCTTCGGCGAGCAGCGTTTCGACCACCGATCTTGTGAGCGCGAGTGCCATGCGGCACAGGCTGTAGCATGGGCTTCGAGCACAAGGGCAGCAGCGAACGCAACGATGATGGAGCGGGCGAGATGCTCACCGGCAGGCTTCCCGGCGAGCCGGGAAGCGGCGCCCGGCTCGACAAGGCGCTGTCCGAGGCGAGCGGGCTCTCTCGCGAGCGGGTCAAGGCGCTGATCGGGGAGAGGCGCATCACCCTCTCCGGGATGCCCATCACCAGCGCCTCGGCCAAGGCGCGCGGGGGGGAGGCCTTCGTTATCCACCTGCCGCCCCCAGTCGATCCACAGGCTTCTCCACAGAACATCCCGCTGGTGATCGTGCACGAGGACGAGCACCTGATCGTGGTCGACAAGCCCGCCGGCCTCGTCGTCCACCCCGCCGCCGGCAATCCCGATGGCACGCTGGTCAATGCTCTGCTGCACCATTGCCGCGGGCGGCTTTCGGGCATTGGAGGTGTGGCGCGGCCGGGCATCGTCCACCGGATCGACAAGGACACCAGCGGGTTGCTGGTGGTCGCCAAGAGCGATGCCGCACACGAAGGGCTCGCTCGCCAGTTCGCCGATCATTCGATCGAGCGGCGGTACCAGGCGATCGTCAGCGGCCATCCGCAGCCGCCCGCCGGCACGATCAGCGAGCGCATCGGCCGCTCGGATGCGAACCGCAAGAAAATGGCGGTGCTGCCCAAGGATTCCTCGCGTGGCAAACACGCCGTCACCCATTACGAGACGAGCCGGAAGCTGGTCGGTTGTGCCCTGCTTGCATGCCGCTTGCAAACCGGGCGAACGCACCAGGTCAGAGTTCACCTCGCGTCAATCGGTCATTCGCTATTGGGGGATCCTCTCTATGGGCATTTCATCATCGAGATGCGGGCCCTTCTTCGAGAGCTCGGGTTTGGCCGGCAGGCGCTGCATGCGGCGTCGCTCGGTTTCATCCACCCAATCACGGCTGAGCGCCTGTCGTTCGCCAGCGCCATTCCGCGCGATATGCGGGAACTGATCGACCGAACCGCATATACCAATCGATGAAATGCCCACCCGATTACGGGAAACCCTCGTATAGACATCGGTTGGGACTGAAGTGGTCGGGTCCCGTTGGATGCCCGCACGGGATCCGCGAACAGCGGCCGACAGAAATGGGAAGCACATGAGCGAGAAGAGGACAATGTCGGTGCCGGCGCTTGGCGGGGAGCAGAGCCTCAACCGCTATCTGGCCGAGATCAAGAAGTTCCCGGTGCTGACGGCCGAGCAGGAATACATGCTCGCCAAGCGCTACCAGGAACATGAAGATCCGGAGGCCGCCGCGCAACTGGTGACCAGCCACCTGCGGCTCGTGGCCAAGATCGCCATGGGCTACCGGGGCTATGGCCTGCCGGTGAGCGACCTCATTTCGGAAGGCAATGTCGGCCTGATGCAGGGCGTGAAGAAGTTCGAGCCGGATCGCGGCTTTCGCTTGGCGACCTATGCCATGTGGTGGATCAAGGCCAGCATCCATGAGTTCATCCTGCGCAGCTGGAGCCTCGTGAAGATGGGCACAACCGCAGCGCAGAAGAAGCTGTTCTTCAACCTGCGCCGGATGAAGAAGAACCTCGAGGCGTTCGAGGATACCGACCTGCATCCGGACGACGTCCGCAAGATCGCCACCGATCTGGGCGTGCCCGAGCAGGAGGTGGTCAACATGAACCGCCGGATGCTGATGGGCGGCGATGCCTCGCTGAACGTCTCGCTACGGGCCGATGAGGACGGCGCCGGCCAGTGGCAGGACTGGCTGACCGACGATCGCCCGCTGCAGGACAGCGTTGTGGCCGATGCCGAGGAAGCTTCAGTGCGGCACGCTATGCTGCTGGAAGCGCTGGGCAGCCTCAACGATCGCGAGAAGCACATCCTCACCGAACGGCGCCTGACGGAAAATCCGCAGACGCTCGAGGAACTGAGCCAGGTCTACGAGGTCAGCCGCGAACGCATCCGCCAGATCGAGGTGCGCGCGTTTGAGAAGCTGCAGAAAGCGATGCAGCGCATTGCCGGTGAGAGGCTGATGCCGATCGCCGCCTGAGCGTAATGGATTAGGCGCCAACGAGACGGGGCCGGGCGGGAACGTTCGGCCCTTCTTGTTTGTGCGGGTGTTCCTATTCTGCCGTGGTCGGATTGATCATCGCGCGCACCTCGCTCACCGCATCGGACGGAAAGCCACCCTTGCGGGCATGCTCACGGATCAGTTCCGCGCTGGGCGCGCGATAGAGGCAGTAGATCTTGTCGTCAGTGACATAGGAATGGACCCACTGGATCTCCGGCCCGAGATCGCGCAGCACGCTGCAGCTGGTTTCGGCGGCAGCCTTGAGATCGGCGGGGGCGGCGGAGCCCACTCCGGGCATTTGCCGTTCGATGACGAATTGCGGCATGGTCGAGTCTCCCCCCTAACAGGCGGCGCCATTCTGCGCGCGGTGAAAGGTGGAGTCCAGATGCCGCGACTGGCGCAGACTACTGCGCCGGGGCGAGATCGAGAACCGCTGCCACCATCGCCCGAGTGCCCAGGGTCACCGATTCGCGCGGCGCAATCTTGAACAGCGGCGAATGGTGCGAGGGCACGGGTGGGCCTCCCGCCGCGGCCGCCGCGAACGCCTCGGGCGGAGTGCCGCCGACCGCGAAATAATAGCCGGGCACGCCGTACTCATCGGCAACGAAATAGGCGAAATCCTCCGCCCCCATCCCCCTCTGCTCGAACGGGATCACGGCCGCAGTGCCGAAGGTTTCCGAAAACGTGGCGTTCAGCCGCCGGGCCAGTACGGGATCGTTGTTGGTCACGGGCGTGCCATGGAGGTGGCTAACGCGCGGCAGCAGCTCGTCGGGCAGGCCATGGGCACGCCCGACATTCACGGCGACCCGCTCGATTGCGGCCAGCAGCTGCGCCCTGGTCGCCTCGTCATTCGCGCGCACGGTCAGTTGGAGGTCCGCGCGGTCGGAAATGATGTTGTGCTTGCTGCCCGCATGGAACGAACCCACGGTGATCACCGCAGGCGAGAGCGGCATCACCTCGCGGCTCACGATGGATTGCAGCGCGGTGACGATCTGCGCGGCGACATAGACCGGGTCGCGCCCCATGTGCGGAGAAGCGCCATGCGCGCCAACCCCCGGAACGACGATATCGAGCGAGTCCGAGCTTGAATACTGGATCCCTTCGGAAGCCGAAAGCGTGCCGGTCGGCAGGACGGATGCGACATGGAAGGCGAGCGCATAATCGGGCTTGCCAAACCGTTCATACAGCCCGTCCTCCAGCATCGCGCGGGCGCCGCCGACGACCTCCTCGGCCGGCTGCACCACGAACATCAGCGTGCCTTGCCACTTATCGCGCTGGGCCATCAGCCGCCGTGCCGTGCCCACCAGCGAGGTGATGTGCACGTCGTGGCCGCAGGCATGCATCACCGGATATTCCTTGCCGTCCAGCCCGGTCTGGACGGCGTTGCTAGCGTAGGGAAGGCCGGATTTCTCCTCCACCGGCAACCCGTCCATGTCGGCACGCAGCAGGATCAGCGGCCCGTCTCCGTTGCGCAGCATGCCCACGACGCCGGTGCCGCCCACGCCTTCGGTCACATCGAGGCCGACGGCTCGCAGCTCGGCCGCCATGCGGGTGGCCGTGGCGGTTTCGAGGAAGGACAGCTCCGGGTTCTGGTGAAAGTGGATGAACAGGGCTTCGAGGTGGCTGTCGTAATCACTGGCGACCGCCCGCTCCACGTCTCCCGGATCGGCCATGGCGGGCGCCGCCACGGCAGCGGCCAAGATGGCTGCGACATTGGCCAGCGCCATCAGGCGCGCACGCGGTTTCCGCACTCGGTCGTCCCCCATCTTGCAAACCATGTTTATGGCAGACAAGCACGGGGGCGCGGCGGCTGCAAGCCCGCAGGAGCGGTGACCGGCCGCGAGCAGCGTTGCATGGGCGGCCGGCGGACGATAACCCGCACGCCATGCTCTGGCTGCTGCGCACCCTGTTCTGGTTGGCCCTATGGTTTGTGCTCCTCAGCCTGGCCCTCGTGATCATCTTTCGCTTCGTGCCGGTGCCGGTCACCGCGACCATGCTGATGGACCCCAATGGCTTCACGCAGAACTGGCGGTCGCTCTCCCGTATCGATCGCAATATGGTCGCCGCGGTGATCGGCGGGGAGGATGGGAAATTCTGCGAGCACAATGGATTTGACCGCGAAGCGATCGAGCAGGCGTTCGAGCGCAACCAGCAGGGCGGGCGCATCCGTGGTGGCTCCACTATCAGCCAGCAGACCGCCAAGAACGTGTTCCTGTGGCAGGGCGGCGGCTATTTCCGCAAGGGTCTGGAGGCCTGGTTCACGCTGCTAATCGAGCAGATCTGGGGCAAGAGCCGGATCATGGAGGTGTACCTCAACGTCGCCGAGACCGGCATCGGCACCTATGGCGTGGAGGCCGGGGCGCAGCGCTATTTTGATCGCTCTGCAGCAGACCTCACGGCTACCCAGGCGGCGCGCATCGCCGCCGCGCTGCCGCTCCCCAAGGAGCGTTCTGTGGTGAACCCCACCGGCTTCACCCGCCGCTATGGCAACACCATCGCCGCGCGGATCGGGGTGGTCGAGCGCGACGGCCTTGCCGCCTGCGTGTCCGAGTAGCACGGTTGAGCGCGGGCCACTCGGACGCGCATCACAGGCACGGGGGCGAGCATCACGGCCATGCCCCGGCCAGCTTCGGGCGCGCCTTCGCCATCGGCATCGCGCTCAACACCGCTTTTGTTTTGGTGGAGGCGGGGTTCGGCCTGTGGTCGGGCTCGATGGCACTGGTCGCCGATGCGGGGCACAATCTGTCCGACGTGCTGGGCCTCGCGGTCGCCTGGGGCGCGAGCGTGATGGCCGCGCGCCCGGCGACTGCGCGCTTTACCTATGGCTACAAGGCCAGCTCGATCCTCGCGGCGCTGGCCAATGCCGCACTGCTGCTGGTGGCGATGGGCGCGATCCTGGTGGAGACCGTCCGCCGGCTGTTCGACCCGATGCGGCCAGAGGGCTGGACGATGATTGCGGTGGCCGGGGTGGGCATCCTCATCAACGCCGGCACCGCGCTGATGTTCGCGCGTGGCCGCAAGCACGATCTCAACATTCGCGGTGCCTATCTGCACATGGTGGCCGATGCACTGGTGAGCCTGGGCGTCGTTGTTGCCGGCGGGCTGATCCTGCTCACTGGGGCGCTGTGGATCGATCCAGTGACCAGCCTCGTCATCGTGGCGGTGATCGGCTGGAGTACGTGGGGGCTGCTGAAGGACAGCGTGCGGATGAGCCTGCTCGCGGTGCCCGATTCGATCGACGAGGCGCTGGTGCGCGACTATCTCGCGGGGCTGCCCGGCGTGGCGGCGGTGCACGATCTGCACATCTGGCCGATGAGCACCACCGAGACCGCGCTCACTGCGCATTTGGTAATGCCCGGCGGCGGTGGGGATGCATTCCTCGCGCAGGTGTCGCAGGAGCTGGAGGAGCGCTTCGGCATCGGCCACGCGACCGTTCAGGTGGAGCGCGACAGGGCCTGCGCGGCGGGATGCTGAGCGGGCCGGCGCTCCCGCTGAAGCGGCGCTCAGCCCGGAGCGGCAGCGGAGCCGGCCAGCAGCCCGCCGTCAATATTGAGTTCCGCCCCGGTCGTGTACGTCGCCTCGTCCGACGCCAGCATCACCGCCAGCGCGGCGACCTCTTCAGCGGTGCCGAAGCGCTTCAGCGGCGTATCGGCCACCAGCGCGGCCATCCGCCGCTCCCGCTCCGGCCCCTCGCCCAGCATCGGCTCCCACATGGGCGTCAGGATGGCGGCCGGGTGGATCGAGTTGCAGCGGATCTGCCACCCGTTCTGCGCGCAATAGAGCGCCACGGTCTTGGTGTGGTTGCGGATCGCCGCCTTCGAGGCGGCATAGGCCGCCGCCGCCGGGATGCCGACCAGCCCCGAACGCGAGGAAATGTTGATGATGGACCCGGTGCCGCGCGCCTTCATGGCACGAATCGCATAGCGGCAACCCAGGAAGGTGCCGTCGGTGTTCACCCGGTGCACCGCCCGCCAGTCTGCGAGGCTCGCATGCTCGGGGTCGTGCGCCACCGGCCCGGCTTCGAAGCCGGTCACCCCGGCATTGTTGACCACCACGTCTACCTCGGGAACGGCGACGGCCAGCGCAAGCCAGTCCGCCTCGTCGGCCACGTCGAGACGGCGGAATGGGCAGCCGATCTCGTGCGCGGCGCGCTCACCGCCCCCAACATCAATGTCAGTCAGCAGGACCGTGCCGCCCTCAGCCTGAAAGGCCACGGCGATCGCCCGCCCGATGCCCCGCGCTGCGCCGGTAACGATGCAGTGCTTCCCCGCCAGCCTGTTCATGCGAGCAGGCGCGGCGGGGCGCGCCTCAGGCCGCCTCTTCCTTCTTGCCACCGTCGTTCGTCACCACCCGCACAGGCTCCTTGCGGCCATCGACCACATCCTTGTCGACCACCACTTCGGTCACCCCGTCCATGCCCGGCAGGTCGAACATCGTATCGAGCAAGATCGCCTCGACAATCGAGCGCAGGCCACGCGCGCCGGTCTTGCGCAGGATCGCCTTCTTGGCGATCGCCTCCAGCGCATCCTGCGTGAAGGTGAGCGCCACGTCTTCCAGCTCGAACAGCTTGGCATATTGCTTGACCAGCGCGTTGCGGGGCTCCTGCAGGATCTGCACCAGCGCCTCCACATCCAGATCGTGCAATGTGGCGATCACCGGCAGGCGGCCGACGAACTCAGGGATCAGCCCGAACTTGAGCAGATCCTCGGGCTCGGTCTTGACCAGCAGCTCGCCGATCTTGCGCTTCTCGGGATCGGCCACATTGGCCCCGAAGCCGATGGAGCGCTTCTGTAACCGGTCGCCGATGATCTTTTCCAGGCCCGCGAAGGCGCCGCCGCAGATGAACAGGATGTTCGTTGTATCCACCTGCAGGAACTCCTGCTGCGGATGCTTGCGGCCCCCCTGCGGCGGCACGCTCGCGGTGGTGCCCTCCATCAGCTTGAGCAGCGCCTGCTGCACGCCCTCGCCGCTCACGTCGCGGGTGATAGAGGGGTTTTCCGCCTTGCGGGTGATCTTGTCGATCTCGTCGATATAGACGATCCCCTGCTGCGCCTTCTCGACATTGTAGTCGCTCGACTGGAGCAGCTTGAGGATGATGTTCTCCACATCCTCGCCCACGTAACCGGCTTCCGTGAGAGTAGTCGCATCGGCCATGGTGAAGGGCACATCGAAGGTGCGCGCCAGCGTCTGCGCGAGCAGCGTCTTTCCGCTGCCAGTGGGCCCGATCAGCAGGATGTTCGACTTGGCCAGCTCCACGTCGCCGGATTTGCCGGAGTGCTTCAGCCGCTTGTAATGGTTGTGCACCGCCACGCTCAGCACGCGCTTGGCGCGGTCCTGCCCGATCACGTAATCGTTCAGCGTATCGCAGATCTCGCGCGGGGCAGTGACCTCGCCATCCTTCTTGCCCGCGAGCCCACCCTTGGCCTCCTCGCGGATGATGTCGTTGCACAGCTCCACGCATTCATCGCAAATGAACACGGTGGGGCCGGCGATCAGCTTGCGCACCTCATGCTGCGACTTGCCGCAGAAGCTGCAGTACAGGGTGCTCTTGCTGTCCGATCCGCTCAATTTGGTCATGCTTTCCGTCCTGCCCGCGGCCTGCTCGGCCTTGGGAATCGCCCCTCGAGTCTACCCCCGAAGAGCTTAAGATCCAATGCAACCCGGCCGCCATTTGGTGCGCTGGCGGCGCTGTAGGCTACGCCATGGTGCCGACCATCCCGGCCGCAACACAGGAATATAGTATCCTGCGCCCGCCAGCCAAGCGCAAACCACCCGGCATACCGGTCAATGCCCCGCACCGGGACGCGGAACGGCGCTAGACGGGCGCCCCGCCGGTGCCGCTCTCGTTACCGGTTTCCTCATCCTTGGGCCGGTGGGCGAACACCTTGTCGACGATGCCGAAGCGCAGCGCCTCGTCCGCCTCGAGGAAGGTATCGCGGTCCATCGCCTTCTCGATATCGGTCAGGGTCTGGCCGGTATATTGTGCGTAAAGATCATTCATCCGCTTGCGAATGCGGAGGATTTCCTTGGCCTGGATCTCGATGTCGGAAGCCATGCCCCGCGCGCCGCCGCTCGGCTGGTGGACCATGATCCGCGCATTGGGAAGCGCCACGCGCATCCCCGGTTCGCCGCTTGCCAGCAGGAAGCTGCCCATGCTGGCGGCCTGGCCGATGCACACGGTGCGCACCTTGGGCTTGATGTACTGCATGGTGTCGTGGATCGCCATGCCGCTGGTGATCACCCCGCCCGGCGAGTTGATGTACATCGAGATATCCTGGCTGTTCTCGCTTTCGAGGAACAGCAGCTGGGCCACGATGAGGCTTGCCATCGTGTCTTCCACTTGGCCCGTGACGAACACGATTCGCTCACGGAGCAGGCGGCTGAAGATGTCGAAGCTGCGCTCGCCGCGGCTGGTGCTCTCGACCACCACCGGCACCAATCCGCCGGTGACGGGGTCGTGCGTGAACTGTCCCTGGGCGCCGTAGGCGTCGCCGAAAACGTCGATCATGGAAGTCCTCTCGTTTCGATCCATCGCCTATGTCGCGTGCCCGCGCAGCTTGTTCAAGAGCGATGCGCCAGCGCTTGTCAGCGACCGCGCGCCGCCGCACAAGGGCGGGCATGAAGACCATCCTCGCCATCCTCGCCGCCGTGCCGCTCGCTTCCTGCGCCACCGCCCCGGCCGATGGACCGCTTGCAGTGCCGCTGTCAGCGCAGGAGGGCGGCGCCAGCGCGGCCGAAACCTATCTCGAGCGGATCGCCGCCATCGACGATGCCGGGCCGCTGCTGAATGCAGTGATCGTCACCAACCCCGCCGCGCCGGAGCTGGCGGCTC
>LXQI01000033.1:72923-91854 GCA_001683845.1 Erythrobacter sp. ANT-B3C2
CCGGCAGCCTTGCCCTGGCGAACAATGCCACCGGCCGCGATGCACCGCTGATCGCGCGCCTGCGCGCGGCTGGCGGGGTGGTGTTGGGCAAGGCGAACCTGTCCGAGTGGGCCAACATCCGCTCCAGCCGCTCCACCAGCGGCTGGAGCGCGGTGGGTGGGCAGACCCGCAACCCGCATGCCACCGATCGCAACCCCTGCGGCTCATCCTCGGGCAGCGGAGCGGCGGTGGCGGCGGGCCTCGCCTGGGCCGCGATCGGTACTGAGACAGATGGCTCGATCACCTGCCCGGCCAGCGTCAACGGCGTGGTTGGCTTCAAGCCCACGGTCGGTCTCGTCAGCCGCACGCATGTGGTGCCGATCAGCCACAGCCAGGACACCGCCGGCCCGATGGCACGCTCGGTGGCCGATGCCGCGCTGCTGCTGCGCTCCATCGCCGGCAGCGACCCGGCCGACCCGGCCACCGCCCAGGCCGATTCGCACATCGTCGATTACAGCGCCGGGCTCGCCGGGGCTTCGCTCGCGGGCGTGCGGATCGGGGTGATGCGCGGTCAGGTTGGCGGCAACCCGGCGGTGGAGGCACTGTTCGCCGCCGCGCTGGAAGATCTCCGCCGCGCCGGCGCCGAACTGGTCGAGATCGACTATCAGTTCCCCGACGGGCTCGGCCGCGACGAATTCACCACGCTGCTGTTTGAATTGCGCGAGGATCTCGCCGCCTATCTCGCTGCCTCACCGGCGGACCTGCCCGTGCGCACCTTGGCCGACGTGATCGCCTTCAACGAGGCCAACGCCGCCACCGAGATGCGCTGGTTCGGCCAAGACATCTTCGAGCAGGCGGAAGGCACCATCGATCGCGCCGCCTACCAGCAGGCCCGCGCCACTGCCCTGCGCCTCGCCGGGGCCGAAGGGCTCGACCGCCTGCTGGCTGAACATTCGGTTCGCTTCCTCGTTGCCCCGACCACCGGCCCGGCCTGGGCGACCGACCTCGTGAATGGAGACAATTTCGGGGGTTCGATCGGGGCGGGCAGACTGGCGGCCATCGCCGGGACGCCGCATCTTACCGTGCCGATGGGCGCAGTGGAAGGGCTGCCGGTCGGCCTGTCGATCATGGGCGCGAAGTGGCAGGACAAAGCCGTGCTGCGCGCCGGCGCCGCCTACGAACGCGCCCGCACAACCCCTCTGGCGGCACCTGGTTTCGCGCCGTGGAGCGGCCTGTCCAGCAAAACGGGCGGCGGGTAGAGCCTACCCGCCGCCGATTGCATAGGGTTACTCGGCGGGCTTGTCCGCCTTGGCCTTGCGCGGCTTTTTGGCCGCCTTGGCGGGTTCGGCATCGGCCTTTGGCGCGGCTTCGGGGGCGCTAGTCCCAACGTCTGCGGGTTCAGCGGGCTTGGCGGCCTTCTTGGCCGGAGCCTTCTTCGCCGCAGGCTTGGTCTCGCCCTCGGCATCACTGTCGGACGGAGGCTGTTCCGCGCTCTTGGTCTCGATCGGCGGCTGTTCGTCGCTCGTGCTCTCGCCCTCGGAAGCAGCCTTCGCCGCCTTCTTCTTCGCAGGAGCCTTCTTCACCGGCTTTTTCTCAGCCGGTGCGGCACTCGCCTCGGCCGTGGCGCCCTCTTCCGCCTCGATCGCCGCCTCCAGTTCCTCGCGGGTCACTTCCCGCTCGGTGATCTCGGCCTTGTCGAACAGGAAATCGACCACCTTGTCCTCGTAGAGCGGGGCGCGCAGCTGGGCCATCGCCATTGGCTCGTTGCGAACATATTCGACGAAGCGCTCGCGGTCTTCGGGACGGTATTGCTGCGCCGCCTGCTGCACCAGCATGGTCATCTCCTGGTTGGAGATCTCGATCCTGTTTTTCTGGCCGATCTCGCTCAGCAGCAGGCCCAGCCGCACGCGACGCACGGCGATCCGGTGGTAATCGTCACGCTCGGCTTCGATCTCGGCGAGGCCCGCCTCCGGGTCGTCCTCCTTGGCGATCTCGGCCTGCAACTGCTGCCAGATCTGCCGGAACTCGGCCTCCACCATCGTCGGCGGCACAGCAAAATCATGATCCGCCGCTAGCAGGTCGAGCAGCTGGCGCTTCATCTGCGTGCGGGTGAGGCCGGCGGTCTCCTGCTCCAGCTGCCCCTTGAGCAGCCCCTTGAGCTG
This sequence comes from Erythrobacter sp. ANT-B3C2, assembly GCA_001683845.1. Taxonomy (GTDB): domain Bacteria; phylum Pseudomonadota; class Alphaproteobacteria; order Sphingomonadales; family Sphingomonadaceae; genus Croceibacterium. The sequence goes on from LXQI01000033.1 coordinate 75,065, forward strand.
GTCGAGCCCTTCCAGGCCGAGCGACTTGGCGAAACCCTCGTCCACCACCGTCTCGCCGGCGATCTTCACCGCCTGCACGGTCACGTCGAACTCGGCCTCCTTGCCCTTCAGCTGCTCGGCCGGATAATCGGCCGGGAAGGTAACCTGGATGGTCCGCTGCTCGCCCGTGGTGGCGCCGGTCAGCTGCTCCTCGAAGCCAGGGATGAACTGGCCCGAGCCCAGCACCAGCGCCGCGCCTTCGCCCTTGCCGCCATCGAACTCGGTGCCATCGAGCCGGCCCACGAAATCGATCACCAGCTGGTCGCCGTCTGCGGCCATTCGACCATCCTCGGCATCGCTGTAGCTCTTCTGGTTCTCGGCCAGCTTGCCGAGCGCCTCGTCCACCGCCTTGTCGGTCACCGGCACTACCAACCGTTCAAGCACCAGTCCGTCGAGAGCGGGTGCCTCGATGTCGGGCAGCACCTCCAGCTCCACGGTGAGCTGGGCATCCTTGCCCTGCTCGTAGCCCTCGGCCACGCCCACCTTGGGCTGCAGCGCCGGTCGCAGCTGCTTCTCGCGCAGCAGCGTATCGATCGATTCGCGCAAGCTGGCGCTCAGCGCATCGTTGTGCAGCGCGGCGCCGTGCATCTTGCGCACCAGGTTCACCGGCACCTTGCCGGGGCGGAAGCCGGGCATGCGCACCTGCGGCGCGACCTTCTTCACCTCGGCATCGATCTTGGCCTCGATGTCGCGGGCCGGGATAGTCACGGTGTAGGCGCGCTTCAGGCCCTCATTGGCGGTCTCGACGATCTGCATTCACTTCAACCTTCTCAATCAACCGGGCCGAGCAGTTGCCGCGCCCAAAAATCCAAAACCCGCGCTCGAGCCAGCCAACGGCTGCTAGCGCGACAAACAAACCCGATAGCGCATTAAATCCCGCGCTCAAGCAGGCCAATGGCCGGTAGCGCAGAGAACCTGGTGCGGGCGAAGGGACTCGAACCCCCACATCTTGCGATACTTGGACCTAAACCAAGCGCGTCTACCAGTTCCGCCACGCCCGCGACCCGAGGCTGGGCAGCACCATTCGGCAGCCACGACCCGAAGAGCAGCGCCATTAATCGCGCACGCCCGAAAGGGCAAGCTGTGCGGCAGGACGAGCGCGGCCCACGGAACGGCGCGCTCCCGGCAGGCGTTTCAGAGAGCAAGCCAGCACGAGGAGCAATCCGATGGACCGCACCGCCTATACCGACGTAAGCTATATCCAGCCGCACATCCCGCCCGCCACCCCGCCGGTGATCGACCACAACGCCGATGCCGGGGACGCGGCCATCTTGGCCATGGCGAACGGAGACAGCGATTCGCCGGGCTCGCGCCCATCCAGTTTCCAGCGCGGCGCCGAAGACGTCGAACTGCAACCCGGCGCCGGCCCTGACGAAGTCGATCCCGATGGCGGCGGCGACATTGTCGAACCGCAATCGCCCGACGAGTTCGACCCCGATGGCGGTGATATCGTCGAGCCCGGCGCCACGCCGATCGAGGCGCCACCGCCCGAGAACCCGGCCGAAACCCCCATGCCGCCCGATTGATTTATCCCGGCGCGCGTGCCAGCGCCCCATGCCATGAGCGAGACCCCTCCCGAAGAGCCCAATGCCGGCGACCAGCCCGGCGCCCCAACCTCCGGCCCGGCCAGCAGAGCGGATGAAGCCCCCGTGGCCACCGGCCCCGAAGCCGGCCCGACCGACCTGCCGCCCGACCACTTGGCGATCGACCCGGCGAGCGAGCATTTCGACGAGGAGATGCTGCGCCGGGGTGTCGGCATCCGCTTCAAGGGCACGCAGCGCACCAATGTGGAGGAATATTGCATCTCCGAAGGTTGGGTGCGCGTGCAGGCCGGCAAAAGCATGGACCGCCGCGGCCGCCCGCTGACAATCAAGCTCAGCGGACCGGTGGAGGCCTGGTTCGAGGATCTGGGCGAAAACGCACCGGTCGCGCGCAAAGGCTAGCCCGGGCAGGCCTGCTGTCTCGGCTCGGCAGCACGGTCCCGCGCAGGCCCTCCGCCAGGACGCTAGAACAGTCCGTGGGCATTGGAGCCGACAATCGCTGCCCGCCGAGCCGGGACGGCGCGCGCGATTCGCGGTTAACGGTGCTCCCAAACGGCCGTGACAAACCGCAGTATGGCAGGGCCGAGAGCGCCATCCAAAGCCGCTGCCTCGGTGGCGCTTGCACGCGGGTTATAAACCTGGAACAATTGCAATCTTGGTTAATGCAGCCCTTTACCTTCTCCATCAGCAGATTAGAAAGGCTGCTGAAGCGCTGGGGAAGGAGCGCAAAAACATGGACAACGGGGCTTGGTCGTTCCTCGATTGGCTGGCGCTTGCCGAGCACGAATTGTTGCTGTTCGCGGGCGTCTTCTTCCTTATCGGGGCGTTGGACGAATTTGCTGTCGACTTGAGCTGGCTCTGGCTGCGTCTCACCGGGCGTGCCCGGACCTGGCGAATCGACCGCGACCAAGGCGCCGGGCGGCGGCTGGAGGGCGAGGTGGCGGTGCTGATCCCAGCGTGGCTCGAACACAACGTGATCACCGATACCATCCAATACACCCTGCTGGCCTGGCCGCAGCACGCCCTGCGGCTTTATGTCGGCTGCTATCGCAACGATCCGCTGACCGCCGAGGCGATCCTGGGCGGGGCCGGGCACGATCCGCGCGTGCGGCTGGTGGTCCACGATCGCGAGGGGCCCACCACCAAGGCCGATTGCCTCAACCGCCTCTACGCGGCGATGGCGCAGGACGAATCGCGCAGCGGCCGCACCTATCGCCTGGTGGTGCTGCACGACGCGGAAGACATGGTCGATCCCGCCGCGCTGCCGCTTCTGGATCGCGCAGTGGCCAAGGCGGAGTTTGTCCAGCTGCCCGTCCTGCCCGAACCGCAGCGCAATTCGCGCTGGATCGGCAGCCATTATTGCGAGGAATTTGCCGAAGCGCACGGCAAGGCAATGGTGGTGCGCGAGGCTCTTTCGGCCTCGCTCCCGGCCGCCGGGGTCGGCTGCGGCTTCTCCCGGGCGATCCTGGCGCAAATGGCCGAGGAGATGCCGGGCGGCGGCGGGCCGTTCTCGATTGATTCGCTGACCGAGGATTACGAACTCGGGCTGCGGATCAAGGCCGCCGGCGGGCGCTCTCGCTTCCTGCGCGTGCGCGGGGATGATGGAAGGCTGGTGGCGACCCGCGCCTATTTCCCCTCGCAGCTGGGGCCATCGGTGCGGCAGAAGGGCCGTTGGGTCCACGGAATCGCGCTGCAAGGCTGGGACCGGCTCGGCTGGACGGGCGGGTTCGGTGAACGCTGGATGCGGCTGCGCGACCGGCGCGGTCCGCTGAGTGCACTGGTCCTGTTCACGGCCTACATCCTGCTGGCGCTCAGCACGCTGCTGTGGCTGGCGGAGCTGACCGGTGCGCAGCGGGCCACGCCGATCGGGCCGCTGCTGTGGTGGCTGCTGGCGCTGAACTTGGCCAGCTTCGTCTGGCGCGCCTGCTGCCGCTTCGCCTTCACCGCCCGCGAATATGGTGCGATGGAGGGCGTGCGGGCGGTCCTGCGCATCCCGATTACCAACATCATCGCGATCATGGCCGGGCGCCGCGCGCTGGCCGCCTATGCCCGCACGCTGCGGGGCGAGGCGCCGCAGTGGGACAAGACAGATCACTACTCCCACCCGGCCAGCGCCCGCCTAGCGCAGGCCACCGCGTGAACACCGCTGCCCGGACGGGCTCGCGCGGCCAGCCGCTGTTGCTGCTGGGCGCGCTGTTGGTCGGCTGGTTCGGGCTGCGCGTGGTCACCTGGCAATCGCCCTTCCCGATCGGCGTCGGATCGCCGGCCATGGCCGAATCGAACGCTTTGCCGATCACGCCGGCCAATCCTGCAGAGCCCGCAAGCGGAGCCGATCCGCACTTCGAGGGCAGCGACCCTTCGGCCCCAAACCCTGCCGAGCGCCCTGCCGAGCCGGCAACTCACGGCGAGTGGTTGCGGCGTCCGCTCCCCGCCGACGCTCCTGTTAGCCCGGGCTGGAGCCAGCTGCCGCTGCTGTCCCCCGCCGGTGCGCTCCCCGTCGGGTCGGTGCAGCGCCTTGCCCAGGCCAACGGCAGCGTGCCGCGCGGCCTTTCCGCGAGCGCCGCCAGCGGCCATGCGCTGTTGCTCGCCGCCGGGCTCTCGCGAATGGAGATGCCGGCCGCGCTATTCGGGCTTTTGGACGAGAGGTATAGTCCGGCGGGGCTTTCCGCCCCGCCCGCACTTGCCCGCCGCGTGCCCAACCCGGCCTTCACCTCTGCCTCAGCGCCAATCTCGACCACCGCCTCCGCACCCGTCTTTGCACCCGCCTCCGCTCCGGCCGGCGCAGTGCCCGCGATCGGCGCGCCGCGGCCCTCGCGCTGGACGGCCGATGGCTGGCTGTTGTTGCGGGAGGATTCGGCCAGCTCCCGCCAGACCGGGCTGCAGGGCTATGGCCGCAGCCAGGCCGGCGCGGTGCTGCGCTATCGTCTGGCGCCAAGCAGCGGCCAAGCCCCTCAGGCGCATCTGCGCGCCAGCACCGCGCTGGCCAATGCCGGCAACCGCCTGCGCGAACGCGAACTCGCCGCCGGTCTCTCCGCCCGGCCGCTCGCCAGCGTGCCGGTGCGCGTGGCCGCCGAGCTGCGCCTGTCCGATCTCGCCCAGGGCACGGAACTGCGCCCCGCCGCCTATGCGGTGACCGAACTGCCCCCTGTCGCCCTTCCTCTCGGCGCGCGCGGCGAGCTTTACCTGCAAGGCGGCTGGGTCGGCGGCACCTTCAAGACCGCCTTCGTCGATGGTCAGGCGCGGGTCGATCGCCCGCTCGTGCGGCTCGGCCCGGCCGAGCTATCCGCCGGCGCCGGCGCATGGGGCGGGGCCCAGCGCGATGCGGAGCGGCTCGATGCCGGCCCCAGCCTCGCCGCCACGCTCAGCATCGGCCGGGTGCGCGCGCGAGCGACCGCGGACTACCGCTTCCGCATCGCCGGCGATGCCCAGCCCGGCTCGGGCCCCGTGCTGACGGTCTACGCCGGATTCTAGGCCAACGCCGCGTCGCTTGACGCTTCAGCAAGCGAGCGGCCTTCATTAAGCGCAGCGCATGGGTTAGCGGAACATATGGACGTCTACCTGCCCATTGCAAATCTGTCGGTGAACGGACTGGTGATCGTGCTGCTCGGCGCGGGCACGGGCATCCTCTCGGGCCTGTTCGGGGTGGGCGGGGGGTTCCTCACCACCCCGCTGCTGATCTTCTACGGCGTGCCCCCCACCGTCGCCGCGGCTTCGGCCGCCAGCCAGGTGACGGGTGCCTCCGTCTCTGGCGTGTTCACCCATCGCAAACGCGGCGGATTGGACATGCAGATTGGCCTGGTGATGGTGGCGGGCGGGGTGATCGGCGCAGGTATCGGCGCGGCGCTGTTCAGCCTGCTCCAGGCGCTCGGCCAGATCGATACGGTGATCAACATTCTCTACGTGCTGCTACTGGGCACGATCGGTGCGCTGATGGGGCGCGAGAGCATCCAGGCGCTGCGCCGGCAGAAGGGCGGCCGCGCGCCGCCGCCGGCCCGCCGCCGGCACCACCCGCTGGTCGCCAGCCTGCCGCTGCGCTGGCGGTTCTACAAATCGGGCCTGTACATCTCCCCGCTCGCGCCGCTGCTGCTGGGGGTGGTGACCGGCACGCTGACCATGCTGATGGGGGTGGGCGGCGGCTTCATCCTGGTGCCCGCGATGCTGTATATCCTGGGTATGAGCGCCAATGTCGTGGTCGGCACCTCGCTGTTCCAGATCCTGTTCGTCACCATCGTGGCCACGATGATGCATGCGCTCACCACCAAGGCCGTGGATATCGTGCTGGCCGCGCTGCTGCTGATCGGCTCGGTCACCGGCGCGCAGATCGGCACGCGAATCGCCCTCACCGCTAAGCCCGAGCTGCTGCGGCTGCTGCTCGCGGCGATCGTGCTGGCGGTGGCGCTGCGCATGGCCTTCGGCCTCGGGATCAGGCCGGACGAGGTCTATACGGTGCTCCCGCTGTGATCCGCCAACCGCCCCCCTCCTGCCTCACGATGGGCCGGGCCGCTCGCTGCGCGCTCGCGCTGCTCGCCTTCGCCGCGCTGTCGGGGCAGAGCGACCCGATCCTGGTGCCCGAGGTCTCGCAGCACGAGATCCGCGTTCGCCAGGGCTTCACCGGCACCGAGCTGCTGCTCTACGGCGCGATCCTCGATCCCACCGGCCAGCGGGCGCAGGATCCTTACGAAATCGTGGTGGTGCTGAAGGGTCCGACCGAGCCGATCCTGCTGCGCGAGAAGGACAAGGCACTCGGCATCTGGGTTAATGCGCAGAGCACCGCCTTCCGCTCCGCGCCCGCCTTTTTCGCGGTCGCCAGCTCGCAACCGATCGACCAGATCGTCGATCCGCTGACCGCGGCGATCTACGAGCTGGGGCTCGGCTATCTCCAGCTCTCTCCCGCCGACGCGATCGATCCGGCCGAACAAGCGCGCTTTACCGCCGGCCTGGTCGATCTGCGGCAGCGGCAGGGGCTCTACAAGGAGGATGGCAGCGGGGTCACGATCAGCGGCGGCGTGCTCTACCAGGCGCGCATCGCGGTGCCCTCTAACGTGACCACCGGGCGCTACACGGCGGAAACCTTCGCCATCGATAACGGCCGCGTAATCGCCTCGGCCATTGCCGAGGTCCAGGTCACCAAGGAAGGCTTCGAGCGGCTGGTGGCCGACCGGGCGCAGGACGAAGGGCTGCTCTACGGGCTCACCGTGGTGGCGCTCTCGCTGCTGATGGGCTGGGCCGCCGGGCGCCTGTTCGCGATGATCTGAGCTCGTATTCTCGGCTCAGGTGCCGCGCGTGTCTCCGAACCACTCGATATGCTGCCGTTTCGAGAGGTTCACATCATGCGCGATGCATGCCTCCGCCAGCCACGCCTCGCGGGCGCTCAGGGCAGCCGCATCGGTGCCCTCGGCCATCAACCAGATGCGCTGCGAGGCAATCGCATGGCGAGCGGCCAGCGCCAGCGCTTCGGCAATGTCTTCCGGCGCGGCGATCACGAATTTGAAGATCGCGCGCGGCTCCGCGGCCCATCCCGCCAGCGGCGCGTCCGGCAGGGCCAGCGCGGTTGGATTGCCCGAATGGGCAAGCTTGGGGCTCACATTGTACTGCGCCACATGCGCATCGAAGCCGGCGTGGGGGGCGATGGTGCCGTTAGTCTCCACCTCAACGCTCGTCTCGGGGGCGATGCTCGCCAGCGCCTCCGCCATCCGTGCGAGCGCGGGCCCCTGCAACAGCGGCTCGCCCCCGGTGACGACCAGCCGCCGTCGCCCAAGCGCGGCGATCAGCCGGGCTACCTCTGCCTCGCCCAGCACCAGCTGGTTGGCCGCGCGGTCGAAAGTCGCCGCGTGCCGGTGCGGGCGATTGTCGCCGGTAAAGTGCCACGTGTAGGCCGTATCGCACCAGCTGCAGGCGAGGTTGCAGCGAGACAGCCGCACGAAACCCACCGGCCGCCCCGCACTCGGTCCCTCGCCCTGCAATGAGGCGAAGATCTCCGGCTCGCCCGGAGTGGTGGTGGCGAGAATCAGCGGCATGGCGGCGATGTTCGCGCTCTCGAAACCCGAGCCAATGTGTTCAGGAACGGCACGGCGGTGTGCATCGCTTGTGTTGACCGCCATGAGTTGCTGTGGTCGGCCGGCAGGGTACGCGTGTGTGTCCGGCTGCTCATAGGGTTTCCATGACGATCGATTGGTCTGCCTCCAGCGCCGATGCGGCTGCGCTCACGGTCAATGTCGCCTCGTTGGGTCGGCTGCTCGCAGATCTGCGTGAGCGGCTGATCGGCGGGCGGGGGTTCTGCGTCGCCACGCTCAATCTCGATCACCTCGTCAAGCTGCGCCATGATCCGGGCTTCGCCAGGGCCTATCGCGCGCATAGCCACGTCACGGCCGATGGCAAACCCATCGTCTGGCTGTCCCGGTTGGCGGGCCGGCCCATCGGGCTGGTCCCGGGATCGGAATTGATCCTCCCGGTGGCCCGGCTGGCGGCCGAGACCGGGGTGGGAGTGGTCCTGTTCGGCGCCACTGAGCAAGCGCTGGATGCCGCCGCCCGTGCCCTGCGCCAGCAGGTGCCTGGCCTGAAGATCGCCGCCTGTATCGCACCCCCGATGGGGTTCGATCCCTTCGGTCCCGCGGGCGACGAGGCGATTGCCGCGATCCGCGCAACAGGGGGTGGGCTCTGCTTCCTGGCGCTGGGTGCGCCCAAGCAGGAAAAGTTCGCGGCCCGCGCGGCCGAACAGCTTCCGCAGATGGGGTTCCTGTCGATCGGCGCAGGTCTCGATTTCATCGCCGGCACGCAGACCCGCGCGCCGCCGCTCATCCGCATGATCGCGGCGGAATGGCTCTGGCGTCTAGCCTCCAACCCGCGCCGTCTCGCCGGGCGCTACGCCCGCTGCATCGCCATCCTGCCTGGCGAGATGCAGCGCGCGCTGCGCTCACGATCCCAGGCCTGACGCGCGGCTTGTCCGCTGCCGCCGGATTCAGCCTGTCTCTGACGAGATCGGCCGTGGCGCCATCCGGCACCAAGGCAATACTATCGCCCCAGCGGCACATGGATGCGGAGGCACGGGAGTGGGGCGCCATCAAGCGGGCCTCTCCCAGCCCGCCACGCCTAACCCCGCCTAGCCCAGCCGCGCCAGCGCCACCGCCAACCGCGCGGCCTCGCCCGCATGATGCGCATGGTCGGCGCGCGCCTTCTCCACCGCCTCCGGCTTGGCCTTCTCGACGAACGCGGGGTTGCCGAGCCGCCTGGCCAGCCCTTCCGCCTCCTTCTCCGAAGCCGCCCGCGCCTTGGCCAGCCGCGCCTTCTCGGCCGCAATGTCGATCACCCCTTCGAGCGGGATCACGAACAGGTCCGCACCCGCCGTAAGCTGCATCGCCGCCCCGGCCGGCGCCGCCTCGAAGCGCACCCCCGAAAGCCGCGCCAGCCGCTCGATCGCGCCGCCATTGCCCCCCACGCCCGCGCGGGCCAGAGCCGAAGGCTCGGCACACCAGGCCTCCAGCCGCGCGCCCGGCGCGATCCCCAGCTCGTTCTTCGCTGCCCGCACGGCAGTGGTGAGCCCGATCAGCCACTCCACCTCGGCCTTAGCACCCGCATCCACCGGCGCCCGGGGCTCCGGCCATTGCGCCACGATCAGCTCGTACGCGCGCTCGCCCCCGGCTTGCTGCGCCTGCGCATGCCACAGTTCCTCGGTGATGAATGGCATGAACGGGTGCAGCATCACCAGGATCTGGTCGAGCACCCAGCCGGCCACCGCGCGGGTTTCATCGTCCACTGTGCCCCCCGGTCCGGGCTTGATCAGCTCCAGATACCAGTCGCAGAACCGGTCCCACGCGAATTGGTAGATCGCACCGGCCGCCGCATCGAAGCGCAGCTCGGCCATCGCCGCATCCAGCGTCGTCAGCGTTTCCACCACTTCGCCGATGATCCAGCGATTGACCGCGCTCGTCGCCGGCGGCGCCGCCAGCGTGGCGCTCGCGCCGATGCCGTTGGCGCGAGCAAACCGCGCGGCGTTCCACAGCTTGGTGGCGAAGTTGCGATATCCCTCCACCCGGCTCTCATCTATCTTCACGTCGCGGCCCTGGCTTTCCATCGCCGCCATGAAGAAACGCAAAGCATCCGCACCGAACCGGTCGATCAGCCCCAGCGGATCGACCACATTTCCTTTGGACTTGGACATCTTCTGCCCGTCGGCGGCGCGCACCAGCCCATGCAGATAGAGCCGCTTCCACGGCACCTCGTCGAGCAGGTGCATCCCCATCATCGCCATCCGCGCATCCCAGAAGAACAGGATGTCGAAGCCCGAGACCAGCAGGTCGTTCGGATAGTGCTTCTTTAACAGCGGCGCGTCCCCATCCGGCCAGCCCAGCGTGGCGAACGGCCACAGCGCGGAGGAGAACCACGTGTCGAGCACGTCGTCGTCCTGCCGCAGCGTGACGCCATCGCCAGCCGCCGCCTGCGCCAGTTCCACCGTCTCGGCGACATGGATCCGGCCATCGTCGTCATACCAGGCCGGGATCCGGTGCCCCCACCAAAGCTGCCGGCTGACACACCAGGGCTGGATGTTCTCCATCCAGTTGAAGAAGGTCTTCTCCCAGGATTTGGGCACGATCTCGATCCGCCCGTCGCGCACCGCCTTCATCGGCGCAGCCGCCAGCTTTCCGGCATCGACATACCACTGGTCGGTCAGCATCGGTTCGATGACCACGCCCCCGCGGTCACCGAACGGCTGCATGATGGTCTTGTCCTCCACCCTCAGCAGCAGCCCCTCGGCTTCGATGTCGGCGACCACCCGGTCGCGCGCCTCGTAGCGGTCGAGCCCGCGATAGACGTCGGGGACGAGATTGAGCGCGTCCACCTCGGCCGGCGTGGTGCGCGCCCCACGGGCGATGGCGCTCGCCCGGGCGGAGGCCTCCGCATAGGGCAAGCCGTCAGCGCGCATGGCGGCGATTTCGTCCATCAGCCGGTACATCGGGATGTCGTTTCGCTGCGCGACCGCATAGTCGTTCTGGTCGTGCGCACCGGTGATCTTGACCGCGCCCGAGCCGAAGGCGGGGTCGGGATAGCTGTCGGTGATGATGGGGATCAGGCGGCGGTGCGCCTCAGGGCCGACCGGAATCTCGCACAGCTTGCCCACGATCGGGGCATAGCGGGCATCAGAAGGGTGCACTGCCACCGCGCCGTCACCCAGCATGGTTTCGGGCCGGGTGGTGGCGATGGCGATGTAGTCGCGCTCTTCCTCCAGCACCACCAGCCCCTCGGCGTCGCGCTCGACATAATTGTAGGTCTCGCCGCCCGCCAGCGGGTACTTGACGTGCCACATATGGCCGGCCGTCTCCCGCGTCTCCACCTCCAGATCGCTGATCGCGGTCTTCAGCGCCGGGTCCCAGTTCACCAGCCTTTTGTCGCGATAGATCAACCCTTGCTCGTGCAGCTGCACGAAGGTCATGGTCACCGCGCGCGAGAAATGCGGGTCCATGGTGAACTGCTCGCGGCTCCAGTCCATCGAACAGCCCAGCCGCCGCAGCTGCCGGGTGATCGCCCCGCCGCTCTGCTCCTTCCACTCCCACACATGCTCGACGAATTGCTCGCGGCGCATGTCGATGCGCTTTACGCCCTGGCTGGCGAGGTTGCGCTCCACCACCATCTGCGTGGCGATCCCCGCATGGTCGGTGCCCACCACCCACAGCGCGTCCTTGCCGCGCAGCCGCTCGTAACGGACCACGATGTCCTGCAGCGTGTTGTCGAGCGCATGGCCGATGTGCAGGCTGCCGGTCACGTTGGGCGGCGGGTTGACCAGCGTGAACGGCTCGGCATCCGGCCGCTCGGGGCGGAACAGTCCGTTCGCCTCCCAATGCGCATACCATTTCGCCTCCAGTGCCGCGGGGTCGAAGGTCTTGGCGGCGTCCATCGCGGCCACCTCCGTCGCGGCCGGAGCGTCAGAGGCGGCGGGGTCGGTCGGGGCGGTCTCGCTGGTCATGGCGAGCGGCTTTGCCAGCGGCCGGGGATGCGGGCAAGCCGGCCGCGCCACAGGGTTATACGGCAGCCTCCCCCCTGCTCCCAAGCAAGCTGCCAACAGTCCTCGTCAGGCGCTCTCTTGCCGCCCGCCCATTTTCGCCACATAGCAGCCACGATGCGCGACTGGGCCGAACTGGAGGTGCATGACGCGGGCACCGGCGCTGCCACCGTGGCGCTGCGCGGTCCGCTGGTGATCGCCTCAATCGGCCCGCTCGATCGCCAGCTGCGCGCATTCTCCGGCCCGGTCCACCGCATCGATCTCTCCGCCGCGCAGGCGATCGACACCGTCGGCGCGTGGACCGTGTGGCGCTTCGCCCGCCAGCACGATGCCGAGATCACCGGCGCGGGCGAGCAGGCGGAAAAACTGCTCGAAGTGGTCCGCTCGGCACAAAGCGATGCCGCCATCATCCGCCACCGTGCGCCGGTCTTCGGCCGCGTGGTGGGCGATGTCGGCAATAAGGTGGTCGATTTCGGCCACGGAACGCGGCACTTCGTCGGCTTCATGGGCGCGGTGGTCGCCGCGATGGGCGCGCTCATCCTCAACCCCCGCCGCTTCCGTATCAAGGCGCTGGTTCGGCAGATGGAGCTGGTCGGGGTCTCCTCGCTGTTCATCATCGGGCTGATGAGCTTCCTCATCGGCGTGGTCATCGCGCAGCAGGGTGCGGTGCAGCTGGCGCAGTTCGGGGCCGAGACGCTCACGGTGAACCTCGTCGGCCGGATCACCCTGCGCGAACTGGGCGTGCTGATGACCGCGATCATGGTCGCCGGCCGTTCGGGCAGCGCCTTCGCCGCGCAATTGGGCACCATGAAGCTGACCGAGGAGATCGACGCGATGCGCACGATTGGCCTCTCCCCGGTCGAGGCGCTGGTGGTGCCCCGCGTGCTCGCCGCGGTGCTGATGATGCCGCTGCTCGGCTTCTACGCCTCGGTGATGGCGATCATCGGCGGCGCGACGGTGTCCGCGGCCACGCTCGGCATCCCGTTTTTTGCCTTCCTCGCGCGGGTGCAGGAGGTGGTGCCGCTGTACGATTTCTACGTGGGCCTGATAAAGGCGCCAGTATTCGGGCTGATCATCGCGCTGACCGGCTGCTACCAGGGCATGCAGGTGGAGGGCAATGCCGAGGAGGTGGGCCTGCGCACCACGCTGGCGGTGGTGCAGGCGATCTTCATGGTGATCGTGGTGGATGCCTTCTTCGCGGTATTCTTCTCGGAGCTCGGCTGGGCATGATCGCCCCCACGGAACCCGGCCCGGTGCCCCCGGCGCAACCCGACGGCGAAGCCGAGGCCCAACCCAAACCCCGCACCGAAATTCGCACGGAGCCCCGACCCGAGCCCCGACCCGAGCCGCAACCCGACCTGAACCCGCGCGACGAGGCGGAAACCCAGGCCAACGGCCAAAACGACATCGGCGCCGCGCACGACGATATTCCCGAGCCTTACGAGGGCAAGTATCCGATCGTCATCGAGGGGCTGCGCAATTCCTTCGGCGAGACATTGATCCACGAGGATCTCTCGCTGAAGGTCCGGCGCGGCGAAATCCTCGGCGTGGTCGGCGGCTCGGGCACCGGTAAGTCGGTGCTGATGCGCTCGATCATCGGCCTGCAACGCCCTCAGGAAGGGCGCATCGAGGTGTTCGGCCGTGATCTCATCGGCGCCCCCGCCGAGGAGGAATTCGGCGTGCGCAGCCAGTGGGGCGTGCTGTTCCAGGGCGGCGCGCTGTTCTCCACCCTCACCGTGGCCGAAAATGTCGAGGTGCCGATCAAGGAGTTCTTCCCCGAGCTCCACTCCGATCTGCGGCACGAGATCGCCCGCTACAAGGTGGTCCTCAGCGGGCTGCCGGCTGAAGCGGCCAGCAAATATCCGTCCGAACTGTCAGGCGGCATGAAGAAGCGCGCCGGCCTTGCCCGCGCGCTGGCGCTCGATCCCGAGCTGCTGTTTCTCGACGAGCCGACCGCCGGGCTCGACCCGATCGGCGCGGCCAAGTTCGACACTCTCACCCGCGAGCTGGCCGATACTCTGGGCCTCACCGTGTTCCTGATCACTCACGATCTCGATACGCTGTATGCCATTTGCGACCGGGTGGCGGTGCTGGCAGACCGGCAGGTGATCGCAGTGGGCACCATCCCCGAGCTGCTCGAAAGCGAGCATCCGTGGATCCAGGAATATTTCAACGGCCCGCGCGCCCGTGCCGCTGTCGCCAGCGCCACGCGCCACAACGAACGCTCCACCGAAAAGCTCCGTGGCGGGAAAGCGTTGGACAGACCGGGCGAGCGGGGAGCATAGGGCGGCACGGATGGAAACGCGGGCAAACCACGTCTGGGTTGGGGCTGTCACGCTGCTGCTGCTGGCGGGCCTGGCGCTGTTCTTCGTCTGGCTCGCGCGGCTCAGCACCGCCGACGAGAAGGAGTATGACATCTTCTTCGAACAATCGGTCGGTGGCCTCGCCAATGGCAGCCAGGTGGCCTATTCGGGCGTGCCCGTGGGGCAGGTCTCGGATATCGACCTGTGGACCGCCAATCCCGAATTCGTGAAGGTGCGCATCAGGGTCAAGGGCGATACACCGATCCTCGTGGGCACCGCCGCCACGGTTTCGGCCAGCTTCACCGGCGTCTCGACCATCAGCCTCAACGGCGGCCAGCGCGGCGCCCCGGAAATTAATTGCGAGACCACCGCCTGCCCCGAAGGCGTGCCGGTGATCCCGCCGGCGGCCGGCGCATTGGGCGAGATCCTCGCCAGCGCCCCGCTGCTGCTCGAACGGCTGGCCACCCTGACGGACCGGCTGACCCGCGTGCTCGACGACGATAACCAGGAATCGATCAGCGGCATCCTCGCCAACACCTCCGAGATCAGCCGACAGCTCACCGGCACTACGCCCGAGATCGAGCAGACGCTGAACGAGCTGCAGTCCACGCTCGGCCAGTCCACCCGCACGTTGGCCGCATTCGAGGACACGCTACGCTCGACCGACCGCCTGCTGGGCGAGGAGGGCACCAGCCTGGCGGCCGAGATGCGCACCACGATGCGATCCGCCCAGCAGGCCGCCGGCGCGCTGGAAACCACGCTGGCCGATGCGCGCCCGGCCGCAAGGGCGCTCACCGAGACGACCTTGCCCGCTGCCAATGCCACGCTGGCGGATCTTCGCCGCACCAGCGCCGCGCTGCGGGCGATCACCGAGAAGATCAATGATCAGGGCGCCAGTTCGCTGGTGCGCGGCACGCCGCTGCCGGAATACGAACCATGAGCGCGAGGGGAGCGCAAGCGATGCGATATGGCCCGGTTGCAAGGCGGCTGCAGCGCCCTCGCAAGGTGCTTGCAGGGGCGCTTTCGGCAGGTTTTGCGCTGGCCCTTACCGGTTGCATCAGCTTCGGCCCGGACGCGCCCGACCGGCTCTACACGCTGACCCCCTCCTCCGTCGCCCCGGCCGGCAGCGCCTCCACCGGCGAGGCCTCTGCCGGGCTCGCGGTGCTCGAGCCCACCGCCGCACAGCGCCTCACCGTCACCCGCGTACCGGTGATGATCGACGATGCCAGCCTCGCCTATCTGGCGGACGCGCTGTGGGTCGAGCGCCCGGCCCGGCTGTTCCAGCGGCTCCTCGCCGAAACCATCCGCGCCCGCGGCAACCGCCTCGTGCTGTCAGATGACGATCTGCAATATGCGGCCGAAACCAAGCTTTCGGGCCAGCTGGTCGAAATGGGCTATCACGTGCCCACCCAAAGCGCCGTCGTGCGCTACGATGCGGTGCTGCAATTGCCCGATGGCAACGTGCTGACCCGCCGCTTCGAAAGCACCGTGCCGGGCCTCGCGGCTGAGGCGAGCGTGGTCGGCCCGGCGCTGAACCAAGCGGCAAACCAGGTTGCAGCCGATGTCGCCGAATGGATCGGCTGAAGCCTAACTCTTAGCCCGCTTCCGCTTCGCCCGCCGCCAGCCGGGCGAAGCGCGCCGCCAGCACGAAGGCCGCCTCGCGCGCCGCCCGGCTCGCCGCCGCCCCGGGCTCCAGCCCCCACAGCTCGGCCTGCCAGTCCTCCTCCGCATTGGCCGCCGCAAACAGCCCGGCCCGGTTTGCCTCGGCCTCCAGCGCCGCCAGCCCGACGATCAGCGATGCACCCAGCGGCACCAGCACCAGCAGCGCCGCCAGCGCGTACTCGTCCAGCCCCTCCAGGAGTGCGCGCAAGCGGGCCATCGTCTCGGCTGGTTGCGGCCGGTGGAGAATGCCGCTCACCCGCTCGAACCGCGCAGCAAGCCGCGCCTCGCAGGCACCCACCAGCGGTTCCCACAGCGCCTGCTGGCGCCGGAACAGCGGCTCGTCCGGGTCCGCGCGGTAGCAGAGCGTATCGGTCCCGCCATAGCGCAGCAGGGTCTCGATCTGCTCGGCACGGGCCGGCCGCACCCGGTCGATCGCCAGATCGGCCAGATCGCGCAAGAGGAAGCCGCGCGGATCGATCGTCTCACCCTGCGCCTGCCATTCCCCGGCGAGCGCTTCCGCCAGAGCCGCGTGCGGCACCACCTGCGGCGCACCGCCCTGCGTGCGCAGCGGCCGAGCGTCGAGCAGCACCTGCCAGCCGCCCGCTGCCTCGGTCACCGTCACCGCGTCGTAGAAGCGCCTCATCGCTGCCGCTTCGAGCTCCACCGGCGCGCCAGCATGGTCGGAAGGAGAAAGGTGCCGATCCCGCCCAAGAGGATCAGCGCCAGCCCGAGCGGCTGCGGCCATTCCAGCACCTCGCCCAGCACCGCCACGCCCGTCAGCAGCACGGCAACGCCGGCAATCCGCACCATATTGATGATCAGGAAGCGCCGGAACGCCGGATCGGCCGCGTCACTCATGGCCGAAACCGAGCCGAGGGCAGGCCGCGCGCTTGGTCGCATAGAAATGCCCGCTTCGAGTGCCGTCTCGCCATGCCCGCACGGCTAATGTCCGGCTCCGCCAGAAGCAAGGCGCGCGCCATCGCCACCCTCATCCGGAGCGCATCAGCGCGGCCAGCGCCCCGCCGCCCACGTGCTCAAGCCCCTCCGCCACCCCCTCGCGGGCCGCCAAAGGCTTGTTCTGCGAAAGCTTGAAGGTCGGCCGCCAGTCCTCCACTGCCAGCTCGAAGCCGACAATCCCGCGGATCAGCGCATCCCACTTCTTCTGCGCCACCTGCGCGGGATCCCAGAGGTGGCTCGGTTTGTCTGCACAGCCTCGCGCGATTGCTAAGTGGAGCGCCTGCCGGTTTCATG
>LXQI01000034.1:0-31748 GCA_001683845.1 Erythrobacter sp. ANT-B3C2
CCGACTCGCACGCCAACCCCTTGGGGGGAATCCCTAATCGGACTCAACCGTCAGGCTCTATCCACTAGCTAAACAGAAAATCGGGTGCTCGAGAAGCTTGTAGGGCAGGCCGCGCAGCAAACCCGTGTTAACCTCCGGCCAGCAGCGACGCATTGCCGCCGGCGGCGGTGGTGTCGATCGTCGTCACTCTCTCCGTGGCGAAACGGGTGACGTAGTGCGGGCCGCCGGCCTTGGGGCCGGTGCCCGAGAGGCCCTCGCCGCCGAACGGCTGGCTGCCGACCACCGCGCCGATCTGGTTGCGGTTGACGTAGAGATTGCCCACCCGCGCGCGCGCCTCGACCAGCCGGCGCACCGCGTCGATCCGGCTGTGCAGCCCCAGGGTCAGCCCGAAGCCGACCGAGTTGATCTGCTCGATCACCCGTTCCAGCCCGCCCGCCGGGAAGCGCGCGACATGCAGCACGGGGCCAAAATTCTCCGCCTCCAGATCGCCGATGGCGCAGATCTCGACGATCGCCGGGGCGACGAAATGGCCCACCGCGCAGCCCGCCGGCAGATCCCGCTGCCACACGCGGCGGCCCGCGGCGCGCATCGCCGCGAGATGCGCCTCGAGCGAGGCCTTCGCGTCGGCGTCGATCACCGGGCCCACATCGGTGGCCAGTTGGGCAGGGTCGCCGATTTCCAGCGCTTCGAAGGCGCCGCGGATCATCGCCAGCGTGCCCTTGGCGATGTCCTCCTGCAGATACAGCACGCGCAGCGCGCTGCAGCGCTGGCCGGCGCTCTGGAAGGCGCTGGCGATCACGTCGCGGGTCACCTGCTCGGGCAGGGCGCTGGAATCGACGATCAGGGCGTTCTGCCCGCCGGTCTCGGCGATCAGCAGGCCGATCGGGCCCTCGCGCGCCGCGAGGCTGCGGTTGATCGCGTGCGCGGTGGCGGTGGAGCCGGTGAAGGCCACTCCGGCGACTCGCCGGTCGGAGGTGAGCGCCGCGCCCACCCGCCCATCGCCCGGCGCGAGTTGCAGCACCTCGGCGGGGATGCCGGCCTCGTGGCACAGCTTCACCGCCAGCGCGGCGATCAGCGGCGTCTGCCCGGCCGGCTTGGCGACGACGCAATTGCCCGCCGCCAGCGCCGCCGCCGCGGGGCCGATGAAGATCGCCAGCGGAAAGTTCCACGGCGAGATGGTGGCGAACACGCCGCGCCCGTGCAGCCGCAGCAGGTTCTGCTCGCCGGTGGGGCCGGGCAGCGGCTGCGGCGCGGCGAAGAGGGTCTGCGCTTCGCAGGCATAATAGCGCAGGAAATCGACCGCCTCGCGCAGCTCCAGCACCGCATCGGGCAGCGTCTTGCCCGCCTCGCGGATGCACAGGCTGAGGATTTCGGCGGAATGCGCCTCGAACAGATCCGCCGCCTTGGCGAGCAGCGCGGCGCGCTCCGGGCCGCCGAGCGCGTCCCAGCCCGGCTGCGCAGCCTCCGCGCGGGCAAGCATCAGGTCGATGTCCTCACGGCTGGCTTGCAGCACCCGCCCGACCGGGCGCCCGTCCGGCGGCGAGCGGATCACCTGCGGCTTGCCACCTTCCCCCGCCAGGAAGGTCGGAGTGGCGGCCCAATCGCGTGTTGCCAGTGCCTTCAGCTTAGTAATCAGCGGCTCGCGGACCAGCGGATCGGCGAAATCGATCCCGGCGCTGTTTCGGCGGTTGGGGTAAATGTTCGCGGGCAGCGGAATGGCGGGGTTGCGCTTGGGCTCGGTGGCCGCGAGCTCGGCCATCGGGTTGCCCGCCAGCTCGGCCGCGGGCACTCCGGCATCGGCCATGCGGTTGACGAAGGAGCTGTTGGCGCCGTTTTCCAGCAGCCGCCGGACGAGATAGGCGAGCAGGTCCTTGTGCCCGCCCACTGGCGCATAGACCCGCACCCGGCGGGGATGGCCCTCGGCAGCGAGAGCGGCATAGACGTCTTCGCCCATGCCGTGCAGCCTCTGGAATTCGAAGCGCTCTGGTGGGCCTACCGCTTCGCTACTTGAGGCCCGTGGAAGGCGCGCGAGCGCCTCGATGGCGGCGATGGTGTAGGCGTTGTGGGTGGCGAAGGCGGGGTAGATCGCTTCGGGCGCCGCCAGCAGCCGGGCGGCGCAGGCGAGGTAGGAGACGTCGGTCGCCAGCTTGCGGGTAAAGACGGGGTAGTCCGAATGGCCGCCGACCTGGCTGGCCTTGATCTCGCTGTCCCAATAGGCGCCCTTGACCAGCCGCACCATCAGCCGCCGGCCATGGCTTTTGGCGAGGTTTGCAACCCAGTCGCATAGCGGCACAGCGCGTTTGGAATAGGCTTGCACCGCCAGCCCAAAGCCCTCCCAACGGGTGCCATCGGGGCGTGCAAACAGGGCATCCTCGGTCACCAGCGCCTCGATGATGTCTAGGCTCAATTCCAGCCGCTCGGCCTCTTCGGCATCCACGGTAAAGTGGATGTCGGCCGCGCTCGCCGCCGCCGCCAGCTCGCGCAGGATCGGCACCAGCGCCGCCTTGGCCGCATCGGCGTGGAGCACGTCGTAGCGCGGGTAGAGCGCCGAGAGCTTGACCGAGATGCCCGCCACCTCGCGCACCCCGCCGCCCTGTGCGCGGGCCTCCTGCGCCAGCCGGCGGATCGCGCCTTCGTAGCTGGCGCGATAGCGCTCGGCATCGGCGAAGGTCATCGCCGCTTCGCCCAGCATGTCGAAGCTGTGGGTGAGGCCGCGGCGCTGCTCGGGCGCGGCGCGCTTCAGGGCCTCGTCGATCGTGCGGCCGAACACGAACTGGCCGCCGAGGATGCGCATCGCCTGCAGCGTGGCCTGGCGGATCACCGGCTCGCCCAGCCGGCCGACTGCCCGGCGCAGGCTGTTGGCCAGCCCCGCCTCCGCGCGGGTGCCACCACGCAGCACCTCGCCGGTCAGCATCAGCGAGAAGGTGGCGGCGTTGACGAAGGTGGAGCCGGAGGTGCCCAGGTGCTCGGCCCAGTCGATGCCGGCCAGCTTGTCGTGGATCAGCGCATCGGCGGTCTCGACATCGGGCACGCGCAGCAGCGCTTCGGCGAGGCACATCAGCGCGATGCCCTCCTCGGTGCCGAGCCCGTAGGAGTGGAGGAAGGCATCGAGCCCGCTGGCGTTGCGCGCCCGCGCACCCTCTACCAACCGCACGGCGAGCGCGGCGGCTTCGGGATGGACGCTCGCGGCGGGGGCGGTATGTTGCAGCCGGTCGGCGATGCAGGCGGCTTCGTCCTGGCGATAGGCGGCGCGCATTGCGGAGCGGTCGATCATCGCTGGCGCATGGCGCGCGCCGGGCGGCGGATCAAGGGGGCGCGAGGCCGTCGCGGGCCGCTCAAGCATTTGAAAACCGCCAGCCTTGCCCGCCGAGCCTATTCCGCCGCCTGTGCCTGCTCGCCCTGCAGATATTCGAACGTGGCGAGGAAGCGTTCGGCATCGAGCGCGGCCATGCAGCCGGTGCCCGCCGCGGTCACCGCCTGGCGATAGGTGTGGTCCATCACGTCGCCGCAGGCGAACACGCCGGGGCGGCTGGTCTTGGGCGTGCCGGGCTCGACCACCAGATAGCCGTTTGCGTCCATTTCCAGCCGGCCTTTGAACAGCGCGGTGGAGGGCGCGTGGCCGATGGCGACGAAAGCACCGTTAACGGGAAATTCGCTAATTTCGAGCGTCTGCATATCGGCCAGCTGCAGCGCGCTTAGCCCGCCCGCCCCCGGATCGCCGAGGAACGCCTCCACGCGCTTGTTCCACAGCACATTAATCTTGGGGTGGGCGAACAGCCGGTCTTGCAGGATTTTCTCGGCCCGCAGCTCGCCCCGGCGATGGATGAGCGTCACTTCGGTGGCGTGGTGGGTGAGGTACAGCGCCTCCTCCACCGCGGTGTTGCCACCGCCGATCACCGCCACCGTCTTGCCGCGATAGAAGAAGCCGTCGCAGGTGGCGCAGGCCGAGACGCCCTTGCCGCCGAGCGCCTCCTCGCCGGGCACGCCGAGCCATTTGGCCTGCGCCCCGGTGGCGATCACCAGCACATCGCCGATATATTCGTCCCCGCTGTCGCCCCTGGCACGGAACGGCGGGCCGCTTTCGAGATCGATCTCCATGATCGTGTCCCACACCGTCCGCGTGCCGACATGTTCGGCCTGCGCCTGCATCTCCTGCATCAGCCACGGGCCCTGGACCACGTCGCGGAAGCCGGGGTAGTTCTCGACATCGGTGGTGATGGTCAGCTGGCCGCCCGGCTGGAGGCCCTGCACCACGATCGGCTCCATCCCCGCGCGCGCGCCATAGATCGCCGCGGTCAGCCCCGCTGGGCCCGAGCCGATGATCAGCATGCGGGTGGTGTGGGTGGCCATGTGTCTCGTCCCGTCCGTCGTCTTGTCCAAGGGAAAGCAGGTGGCGGGTCGGCGGCCGGGGATCAAGGGCGATCGACATTCCGCAAATTCGGACCCCTCGCGGTGCTGCCCCGTTCTGGCATGGAGCGCGTCGGTGCGCCGAGAGGGAGATTGGCATGGACGACAAGCCGAACGAGCATTTGCACGACCATCTGCACAGGCACATCCGCGAGCGGGCCTATGAGATCTGGCAGAACGAGGGCTTCCCCGAAGGCCGTGAGGACGAGCACTGGCAGCAGGCGCGGGCCGAATTCGCCGATGCGCGCGAGGAGGCTGCCTTGGCCAAGAGTGCTGCGCCGGGCGGCGCGGCCGGCTCCGAACACGCCACGCCGACCGGCATTGCGGACATGGCGGCGGAAGGTACGCAGCGCGGCTGAGCGGAGGGCGGGCTGGCGGGCGTTTTCGGCCCACATCCGCCGCTGGTTCGCAGCGGGTGAGCGCTGTATGGGGCTGTGTTCGCCGCGTCGGAACGATGCGCGAGACCCGCGTGTTGGAGAATTGAACCCGACCATTGACCTTTTCGCGGCCCCGGTCCGCGATGACGGGAGAATTGCCCTTGCCCCCCCGCCCGCTCCGCCTGTTCTGCGCACTCGATGCCGCCGCCCCCGCCAGCTGGCCGGACGGTGCCAGGCTAGAGGCGCTCCGCGAAGCTGGTTTCGATGCGCTGATCGCCCCCCATCGATTGTGGCCTGACGGGCCGGAGCAGGGGCAGCTGGCTGATCTGGCGCAGGCAGCACGGGCGGCCGGTCTGGTGCTGGTCGTCGAGGCCGATCCCGCGCGCTTTCCGCTCGGGCACCCGCTGGTCGAGCGCCAGCCCGAGGCCTTTGCGCTGCGCCGCACCGGCGACACCGATGGCCCGATCGATCCGCGCACCGCGATGCCCGCCACCGGAGAGGCGATCGCCCGCTTCGGCATGGAAGAGCACCGCGCGCTGTTCGTCGAGGAACTGGCCGAGCAGCTGGCCTCGCTCGCCGATGCCGGGGTGGCGGGGTGCCGCATCGCGCCGGGCGCGCGGGTGCCGGCTGGGCTGCTGAAGGCGCTGGCCACGCAGCTGCGCGGCGAAGGGACCCAGATGCTGTTCATCGCCGGGCCGCCGGGTGCCGACCGGGCGGGGCTGGCCGAACTGGGCCGCGCCGGGTGCGATTATCTGGTCTCCTCCTTTGCCTGGTGGGATTGTTCGGCCCCGTGGTTGGCCGAGGAGTTGGCGGCGCTGGCCACCGGGGCACCCGTGCTGAACGAGCTGAGCGCCGAGCCCGCCGATCCGGCCGCGCTCGCCACCCGCCTCAAGGCCGCGGCCGCGCTGGGCGAGGGGGTGATCGTGCCCCAGCGGATGGCGCTGGATCTGGCACGCACCGGCGAGCTGCCCTCGTGGAGCGAACCGGTGAGCGGGGAAGGCGGCCCGGACAAGGACCGGGCGGGTCCGCTTCACCGCCTCTCCGCCTCGGGCTCGCCCGTCACCGCGCTGCTGCGACCGCACGGCCCCGAACTGCGCGGGGCGGGCAGCGCCGAGCTGGTGGCGATCAACAATAGCGGGAGCGAACAGCCTCTGGACGCGGGCACGCTCTCGCAAGTGGGTGCTGAGTTCACCGCTTCGCTCGCCCCCACATTGTTGCAGCCGGGCGAGGTGCGCACCATCGCGCTGCGCCGGGCGCGGCCGATCGCCGCGCTGCCCTCCGGCCGGCACCCGCCGCGCGACCCGGTGCCCGCGCTCGATGAGCGCCCGCGGCTGGTGATCGAGGCGCTCTCCCCCAGCGTGGAGGGCGGCGATTTCGCGGTAAAGCGCGTGGTCGGCGATGTGGTGAGCGTGGCCGCGACCGTCTATGCGGACGGGCACGAGCAGCTCGCCGCCGAGCTGCTGTGGCGCCCGGCCGACGAGCGGCAGTGGAGCCGCGTGCGAATGGAGCCGCTGGCGAACGATCGCTGGCAGGCGCGTTTCAAGCTCTCGCGCATGGGCCGCCATGTGTTCGCGGTGGAGGGCTGGCTGGATCGCTTCGGGGGCTATCGGCGCGATTTCCGCAAGAAGGTGGATGCCGGCGTGGCGCAGCCGGTGGATCGCGCCGAGGGGCGCCAGCTGGTGGGCGCGGCGATCGAGCGGCTGGAGGGCGAGCGGCGCGAGGCGCTGCGCGGGGTGCTCGCCGGGCTCGAACGCGCCAGCGAGGATGACAGCGTGCGCCTGCTGCTTTCCGACGAACTGGCCGAACTGATGGCGCTGGCCGACGATCGTCCGCATCTGTGCCATTCGCAGATCCAGCAGATCGATGCCGAGCGGATCGAGGCGCGCTTTTCCAGCTGGTACGAGCTGTTCCCGCGTTCCATCACCGATGACAAGGCGCGCCACGGCACCTTTGCCGACGTGATCGGCGTGCTGCCGCATGTGCGCGACATGGGCTTCGACACGCTGTATTTTCCGCCGATCCACCCGATCGGCACCCGCAACCGCAAGGGGCCCAACAACACGTTGACGCCTGGCCCGGACGATCCGGGCAGCCCCTATGCCATCGGCGGTGCGGAGGGCGGGCACGATGCGCTGCACCCCGAACTGGGCAGCTTCGCCGATTTCGCGGCGCTGGTGGAGGCCGCACACCAGCACGGCCTGGAAATTGCGCTCGATTTTGCGATCCAGTGTGCGCCCGACCATCCGTGGCTGAAGGAGCACCCTGGCTGGTTCGCCTGGCGGCCCGACGGCAGCATGAAATATGCCGAGAACCCGCCCAAGAAGTACCAGGACATCGTCAATGTCGATTTCTATGCGCCGGATGCGGTGCCCGGCCTGTGGGAGGGCCTGCGCGATGTGGTGCTGCTGTGGGTGCGGCATGGGGTGAAGACCTTCCGCGTCGACAATCCGCACACCAAGCCGCTGCCGTTTTGGGAATGGATGATCGGCGAGGTGCGCCGGGTGCATCCGGAGGTGATCTTCCTGTCCGAAGCCTTCACCCGGCCCACGATGATGTACCGGCTGGCCAAGGTGGGCTTTTCGCAGAGCTATACCTATTTCACCTGGCGCGACGGCAAGGCTGAATTGATCGAATATATCACCGAGCTGACCACCACCGCGCCGCGCGACTTCTATCGTCCGCACTTCTTCGTCAACACGCCCGATATCAACCCGCACTTCCTGCAGACCGGTGGGCGGCCGGCGCACCGCATCCGCGCGGTGCTGGCGGCGACATTGTCGGGCCTGTGGGGCGTCTATTCCGGTTTCGAGCTGTGCGAGGCGACGCCGATGGCGCCCGGCAAGGAGGAATATCTCGATTCCGAGAAATACGAGGTGCGCCCCTACCGGCCCCGCGCGCCGGGCGATATCGTGGAGGATGTGACGCTGCTCAACCGCCTGCGCCGCGCGCATCCGGCGTTGCAGACCCACCTCAACACCCGCTTCTACAATGCGCATAACGATCAGGTGATCTGGTACGGCAAGCCCGAAGCGGCGGCCATGGAGGAGGTGGGCGAGACGCTGGCCGAGATGATCATGGTGATGGTCAATCTCGATCCGCACCACGCACAGGATTGCGCCTACGAACTGCCGCTGTACCAGTTCGGCCTCAGCGACGATGCCACCATCGCGGTGGAGGATCTCGCCGGGGGTGGCCACTTCGATCTGCAGGGCAAGCACCAGCAGATCCGCCTCGACCCGGCCGAGCCCTATCGCATCTGGCGCCTCAGCGTTCCGGGAGAAGCTGCATGAACGAACTCGCCCACCCCACCGCCGCTGCGGACGCCACCACCGCAGACGCGATGATCACCGATGCCAACGATCCATATTGGTACAAGGATGCGGTGATCTACCAGCTTCATGTCAAGAGCTTTTTCGACGCGAATGGCGATGGCATCGGCGATTTCGCCGGGCTGATGAGCAAGCTGGATTACATCGCCGATCTGGGCGTCACCGCGGTGTGGCTGCTGCCGTTCTACCCGAGCCCGCGGCGCGACGATGGCTATGACATTGCCGAATATTGCAACGTCAGCGAGGATTACGGCACCATCGAAGAGGCGCGCGCCTTCATCGATGCGGCGCACGAACGCGGCCTGCGCGTCATCACCGAACTGGTGATCAACCACACCTCCGACCAACACCCCTGGTTCCAGGCGGCACGCAAGGCGCCGCCGGGCAGCCCTGAGCGCGAGCTGTATGTCTGGTCGGACGACGACAAGCTCTATTCGGGCACGCGGATCATCTTCCTCGACACCGAGAAGTCGAACTGGACCTGGGACGATGAGGCCGGCGCCTATTTCTGGCACCGCTTCTACTCGCATCAGCCCGATCTCAACTTCGACAATCCCGAGGCGCTGGCGCGCGTGCTGGAGGTGATGCACTTCTGGCTGGATGCCGGGGTGGACGGGCTGCGGCTCGATGCGATCCCCTATCTGATCGAGCGCGACGGCACCTCCAACGAAAACCTGCCCGAAACGCACGAGGTGCTCAAAGCCATCCGCCGCGATCTGGACGCGGCCTATGAGGGCAAGATGCTGCTGGCGGAGGCCAATATGTGGCCCGAGGACACGCAGCAATACTTCGGCCATCGCGACGACATTACTGAGGAATGCCACATGGCGTTCCACTTCCCGCTGATGCCGCGCATGTACATGGCGCTGGCGCAGGAGGATCGCTTCCCGATCACTGACATCATGCGCCAGACGCCGGCGATCCCGCCGGATGCGCAATGGGCGATCTTCCTGCGCAACCATGACGAACTGACGCTCGAAATGGTGACCGACGCCGAGCGCGATTACCTGTGGAACACCTACGCCGCTGACAAGCGCGCGCGGATCAATCTCGGCATCCGCCGCCGCCTCGCCCCGCTGATGGAGCGGGACCGTCGGCGGATCGAGCTGATGAATGCGATGCTGCTCACCATGCCCGGCACACCCGTGCTCTATTATGGCGACGAGATCGGCATGGGGGACAACATTTTCCTGGGCGATCGCGACGGCGTGCGCACGCCCATGCAATGGTCGCCCGATCGCAATGGCGGCTTTTCCCGCGCGGACCCGGCCAGCCTGACGCTGCCGCCGATCCAGGACCCGCTCTATGGCTTTTCTGCGGTGAACGTGGAAGCGCAGGAGCGCGACCGGCACTCCCTGCTCAACTGGGTCAAGCGGATGCTGGCGGTGAGGAAGCAGCATCGCGCCTTCGGGCGTGGCACGCAGACCTTCCTGCGCCCGGCCAACCGCCGGGTGCTGGCCTATGTGCGCCAGCATGAGGGCGAGACGATGCTGTGCGTTGCCAATCTCGGCCGCAATGCGCAGGCGGTGGAGCTGGATTTGCACGAGTTCGAGGGCCTGACCCCGGTGGAGCTTTCCGGCGGAGAGGCCTTCCCCGCGATCGGCCAGCTGCCCTATCTGCTCACCCTGCCGCCCTACGGCTTCCTGTGGTTCGAGCTGACCGCGGACACCAGCGCGCCCGAATGGGCCTCGGGCGCCCCGGCGCTGGAGGTGGAGCGACAGACCTTCGTCATCCGCCCGCACCTCGCCGATGTCGCGGTGCGCGAGAACCGGCGCGCGCTGGAGGGCGAGGCGCTGCCCGCCTATGTCGCGCAGCGCCGCTGGTTTGGCGCAAAGGATGAGAGCGTGGATTCGGTCCGCGTGCTGCGGCTGACCGCGCTGCCCGAGGTCGAGGACCTGCTGCTGGGCGAGATCGAGGTGGCCACCAAGAGCGGCTCGGCGGTCTATACGCTGCCGCTGGGCATTGCCTGGGAAGGCGAGCGGCACGGCCCGTTTGCCTCCAACCTCGCCATCGCCCGCGTGCGCCGTGGCCGCACGGTGGGCCTGCTGACAGACGGCTTTGCGCTGGCGGCCTTCGCCCGTTCGGTGCTGACCGGCATGCAACAGGGCACCACCGTTCCGACCGAGGGCGGAACCCTGCGTTTCGAAAGCACCGATCGCTTCGATCTCGACCCCGAGGCCGAACCGGAATGGCTCGCGGCCGAGCAATCGAACTCCACCATGGCGATCGGCCAAGCCGCGGTGCTGAAGCTGCTGCGCAAGGTGACGCCCGGCATCCATCCCGATGCCGAGATGGTGCGCTACCTGGCCGACAACGGCTTTGCCAATGTGCCGCCGGTGCTGGGCACCGTGAAGCGGGTGGAAGAGGATGGCGAAGAAACGCTGCTGATGCTGGCGCAGGCCTTCGTCTACAACCAGGGCGACGGCTGGCAGTGGACGCTGCACGCGCTGGAGCGGCTCGCCACCGATATCGACTGGAGCTTCTCCAATTACGAGAACTTCGCCGCGAATCTGGGCCGCCGCCTGGCCGAGATGCACAGCGTTCTTGCGCAAGAGAGCGAGGATCCGGCCTTCGCGCCCGAGCGGATGAGCGCCGATGATGCGCAGGCACTGGGCGAGCGGATCACCGCCGAGTTCGACCGGGCGCTGGGCCGCCTCGAGGGCGCCTCGCTGGACGAAAAGGCCGCCGAGCATGCCCGCGAGATTGCCGCCAGCCGCGATGCAATTGCCGGCAAGATCGCCGAGTTGGCGAAGAGCGCAGTCGGCGGGCAGCGCACCCGCATCCATGGCGATCTGCACCTGGGGCAGGTGCTGGTCTCCGGCAGCGACGTAATGATCATTGATTTCGAGGGCGAGCCCACCCGCCCGCTGGCCGAGCGCCGGGCCAAGGACCTGCCGGCGCGCGACGTCGCCGGAATGGTGCGCAGCTTCGACTATGCCGCCGCCATGGCGGAAGCCAGCCGCCCGGCCGGTGCCGATTCCTGGGAGGAGCGCGCGGAGGAAGGGGCCGAGATGTTCCGCCGCCGCGCCATCGCCAGCTTCCTCGAGGGCTATCACGGCGAGCAGGCGGCCGACCCGCTGCTCTGCCTGTTCGTGCTCGAGAAGGCCGCTTACGAGGTCAGCTACGAAGGCGCCAACCGCCCCGACTGGATCGGCGTGCCCGCTCGCGGCCTCGCCCGCGCGGCGCGCGAGCTGCTCTCGCCCAGGGGTGAACCGCCCGCTGCCGCGCCCGCATCCGGAGACCGCTCATGAACGCCCACGCCGCTACGCTCGGCACCGCCGCCGCCATGCTCGAAGGTCGGCTCGATGATCCCTTCGCCTTCCTCGGCCCGCACGAGGAGGGGGAGGGGTTGGTCGTGCGCACCTTCCAGCCCGGCGCGCAGAAGGTGGAGCTGGTTGCCCGCTCGACCGAGAGTGGCGGACAGCCGCTCGCCACGCTGGAGGAGCTTTCCCCCGGCATTTTCGCCGGACGGCTCGCCAGGCCGGGCCCCTACCGGCTGCGGATCAGCTGGCCGGGTGAGCATGGCGCCGAGGCGACCGTGCAGGAGACCGAAGACCCCTATTCCTTTGGCCTGATCCTTTCGGATTTCGACCTGCACCTGTTCAAGGAAGGCCAGCATTACGAACTGGCCCGCGTGTTCGGCGCGCAGCCGCAGGAGATCGACGGGGTCTCGGGCGTCGCCTTCAGCGTCTGGGCGCCCAATGCGCGCCGGGTTAGCGTCGTGGGCGATTTCAACCTGTGGGACGGGCGCCGCCATCCGATGCGGCTGAGGCACGGTTCGGGCATTTGGGAGCTGTTCGTGCCCCGGCTCACCCCCGGTGCGCGCTACAAGTTCGAGATTGCGGGCGCTGATGGTGGCATCGTGCAGAAGGCCGATCCGCTCGCCCGCGCCACCGAGGGGCCGCCCGCCACCGCCTCGATCGTGGCCGCCAAGCCCGAGTTCCGCTGGACCGATGGCGACTGGATGGAGGAGCGCGCTCGCCGCCATGCTCCCGATGCGCCGATCTCCGTCTACGAGGTGCATGCCGGGTCGTGGATGAAACCCGAGGGCGAGGGCGCGCATGTCATCGGCGCCACGCTCGACTGGACGGGGCTGGCCGAAAAGCTGGTGCCCTATGTGGCCGACATGGGCTTCACCCATGTGGAGCTGCTGCCGATCATGGAGCACCCGTTCGGCGGCAGCTGGGGCTACCAGCCGCTCGGCCAGTTCGCCCCCAGTGCGCGCTTCGGCCGGCCGGAAGATTTCGCCGGCTTCGTCGATGCCTGCCACCGAGCGGGGATCGGCGTGATCCTCGATTGGGTGCCCGCGCACTTCCCAACCGACGCGCACGGCCTCGCCACCTTCGACGGCACGCATCTGTACGAACATGCCGATCCGCGCGAGGGCTTCCACCAGGACTGGAACACGCTGATCTACAACCTGGGCCGGCGCGAGGTCTCGGGCTTCCTGCTCGCCTCCGCGGTGTGGTGGCTGGAGGCGTTCCACATCGACGGGCTGCGCGTGGATGCGGTCGCCTCGATGCTGTACCGCGATTACAGCCGCAAGCACGGCGAGTGGGTGCCCAACGTCCACGGCGGGCGCGAGAACCTCGAATCGGTCGAGTTCCTCAAGCACATGAACTCGCTGATCCACCGCCGCTGCCCCGGCGCCATGACCATCGCCGAGGAATCGACCGCCTGGCCCGGCGTTTCCGCGCCCGTGGAAGAGGGCGGGCTGGGGTTCGATTTCAAGTGGAACATGGGCTGGATGCACGACACGCTGCAATATGTGGAGCGCGAGCCGGTCCACCGCCGCTGGCATCACGGCGATCTCAGCTTCCCGATGGTCTACGCCTATTCGGAAAAATACATGCTGCCGATCAGCCACGACGAGGTGGTGCATGGCAAGGGCTCGCTGCTGGCCAAGATGCCGGGCGACGAGTGGCGCAAGCTGGCCAATCTGCGCGCCTATTACGCCTTCATGTGGACCCACCCGGGCAAGAAGCTGCTGTTCATGGGCTGCGAGCTGGCCATGCCGAGCGAGTGGAATCATGACGAGGCGCTGCCCTGGTACCTGCTGGAACAGCCACGCCATGCCGGGGTGCAGATGCTGCTGCGCGATCTCAACCGGCTCTACGCGCGCGAGCCCGCGCTGCATGCGATGGATTGCGAGCCGGGCGGCTTTTACTGGCTGGTGCCCGACGATGCGGCCAATTCGGTCTACGCCTTTGTGCGGCAGGCCGGGAGCGCGGGTAGCAGTGCACCAATTGCCGTTGTGCTCAACCTCACGCCCGAGCCGCAGCATCACTACCGCATCGGCCTGCCGCAGGGGGGCAGCTGGCGCGAGATCCTCAACACCGATGCCGCGCCCTATGGCGGCAGCAACACCGGCAATGGCGGCGCGATCGAGGCTTCGGATGAACCCTGCCACGGCCAGCCGCATTCGGCGGTGCTGACCCTCCCCCCCCTTGGAGCCATCCTGCTCCGCCCCGAAGGAACACGGGCTTGAACGGCATCCCCGACCGGCTCGAACCCGGTTCGCCCTATCCGCTCGGCGCCAGTTTCGACGGGCTGGGCGTCAATTTCGCCGTGTTCTCGGCCAATGCCGACCGGATCGACCTGTGCCTGTTCGATCCCACCGGCCGGCAGGAGATCGCCTGTCTCGAACTGCCCGAATGGACC
This sequence comes from Erythrobacter sp. ANT-B3C2, assembly GCA_001683845.1. Taxonomy (GTDB): domain Bacteria; phylum Pseudomonadota; class Alphaproteobacteria; order Sphingomonadales; family Sphingomonadaceae; genus Croceibacterium. Next base: position 13,775 of record LXQI01000034.1, read on the forward strand.
GACGAGGTGTGGCACGGCTACCTGCCCTACGCCCGCCCGGGCCTGCTCTACGGCTTTCGCGCGCATGGGCCGTGGAGGCCCGAGCAGGGCCATCGCTTCAACCCCAACAAGCTGCTGCTCGATCCCTATGCCAAGAAGCTGGCCGGCGAGGTGCGCTGGACCGATGCGCTGCATTCCTACCGCATCCGCTCCCCCCGCCGAGACCTGAGCTTCGACCGGCGCGACTCTGCCCCGGCGATGCCCAAATCGGAAGTGACCTCCGACGGATTTGACTGGACGGGCGACGAGCGGCCCAACGTGCCCTGGTCCGATACGGTGATCTACGAGGCGCATGTAAAGGGCCTCACCAAACTGCTGGAGGAGGTTCCCCGGCGCGAGCGGGGCACCTACGCCGCGCTGGCGCATCCCAAGGTGATCGCGCATCTCCAGCGGATCGGCATCACCACGCTCGAATTGCTGCCGATCCACGCCTTCGTGCAGGATCGCCGACTGCAGGAGCTGGGGCTGGCGAATTACTGGGGCTACAACACGCTGAGCTTCTTCGCGCCCGAGCAGCGCTACATGGCCGGCAGCAGCGGCGACGAGCTGCGGATCGCCATCCGCCGGCTGCACGCTGCCGGGATCGAGGTGATTCTCGACGTGGTCTACAACCACACCGCCGAAGGCAGCGAGCTGGGCCCCACCTTCAACCTGCGCGGGCTCGACAATTGTAGCTATTACCGGCTGGTGCAGGGCAACCCCCGCTATTGCGTGAACGATACCGGCACCGGCAACACGCTCGATCTCAGCCATCCGCGCGTGCTGCAGATGGTGGCGGACAGCCTGCGCCACTGGGCGCAGAGCTACCATGTCGATGGCTTCCGTTTCGATCTGGGCGTCACGCTGGGGCGCGACGGCAACAACGGCTTTGATCCGCGCAGCGGCTTTTTCGACGTGCTGCGGCAGGATCCGGTGCTGTGCCAGCTCAAGCTGATCAGCGAGCCGTGGGATATCGGCCCGGGCGGCTACCAGCTGGGCAACCATCCGCCCGGCTTCGCCGAATGGAACGACAAGTTCCGCGATGCCACCCGCCGCTACTGGCACGGCGACAGCGGCATGCGGGCCGAGTTCGCCAACCGCATCGCCGGCTCGGCCGATCTGTTTGACCGGCGCGCCCGGCGACCGTGGGCCAGCATCAACTTCGTCACCGCGCATGACGGCTTCACCCTGAACGATACGGTCAGTTACGATCACAAGCACAATTTCGCCAATGGCGAAGACAATCGGGACGGCCATTCGAACGACCACTCACGCAACTGGGGCGTCGAGGGACCGACCGACGATCTGCCCACGATCGAACTCCGCGAGCGGATCATGCGCTCGATGCTGACCACCCTGTTCGCCTCGCTCGGCACGCCGATGCTGCTGGGGGGCGACGAGTTCGGCCGCACACAGCGCGGCAACAACAACGCCTATTGCCAGGACAACGAGATCAGCTGGTTCGACTGGAAGCGCCTCGAAAGCGAGCGCGGCCATGCGATGTCGGATTTCGTGCGCCGCCTCTCGGCGGTGCGCCGCAACCATCCGCTGCTGGGCGCCACCCGCTTCCTGCATGGCGAGGTGGAGGTGGCGCCCGGAATCCTCGACATCGACTGGTTCGACGAGCGCGGCCAACACCTGACCGAGGCCGACTGGCACAATCCCGAAGGCCGCGCGCTGATTATGCGGCGCGTGTGGCGCAAGGAGGATGGCACGCTGGAGGTGGTTTCCACCCTGCTCAACGCTTCGTCCATCCCGCTGACTTTCACACTGCCGCCGCCGGTGCTTGAACGCCGGCTGGTGATCGACAGCGCCGATCCGCTCGCGCCCGAGCGCGAGATCGGCGAGACGGTGGAGGTGCAGCCGCATGCGGTGGTGCTGGTGTTCGGCGTCGGGCGGGTGGACTGAGATGGCGCAGGAGATGGCGCCCGAAATGCAATGGGGGCCGCAGATCCTGGGCGAGGGCCGCGCCCGCTTCCGCCTGTGGGCGCCCGACCGCGAGCAGGTCACGCTCGAACTGGCTGAGGGCGCCCCGCTTGTGATGGAGCGCGGGTCGGCGGGTTGGTTCACCGCCGAATCATTGGCTCAGCCCGGCGCGCTCTACCGCTTCCGCCTCGATGAGGATCTCGCCGTGGCCGATCCCGCGTCGCGCGCGCAATCGGGCGGACCGCACGGCTGGAGCGTCCTTGTTGACCCTGCCGCCTACCGCTGGCGTAGCGAGGCCTGGTGCGGCCGCCCGTGGGAAGAAGCGGTGGTGATGGAGGTCCATGCCGGCGTGCTTGGCGGCTATCCCGGCGTGATCGGGCGGCTGGCGGGCTGGGCGGGGCTGGGCATCACCGCGATCCAGCTGATGCCGGTCGCCGCCGTGCCGGGCACGCGCAACTGGGGCTATGACGGCGTGTTGCCCTATGCCCCCGCCGAAGATTACGGCACCCCGGACGAGCTGCGGGAACTGGTCGATCGCGCGCACGAACTGGGCCTGATGGTGCTGCTCGACGTGGTGTACAACCATTTCGGACCCGACGGGAATTACCTCGGCGCCTATGCCTCGGCCTTCTTCGACGCGGAGAAGGACACCCCCTGGGGCGGCGCGGTGGCCGTGAGCCGCGAGCCGGTGCGCCGCTTCTTCATCGACAATGCGCTAATGTGGCTCACCGATTACCACTTCGATGGCCTGCGCTTCGATGCGGTGCACGCCATCGACGACGACGCCTTCCTCGATGCGATGGCCACCGAACTGCGCGAGCGGCTCCCCGGCCGCCACCTGCACCTGGTGCTGGAAAACGAGCACAACGATGCCGATCGCCTCGCGCCGGGGCTCTATTCCGCGCAATGGAACGATGATTTCCACAACACGCTGCACGTCCTGCTCACCGGCGAGGACGAGGGCTATTATGCCGCCTTCGCCGAAGGAGACACCACCGCCCGGCTGGCCCGCTGCCTGGCGGAGGGCTTCGTGTTCCAGGGCGAGCGCTGCGGGACCCGCGAACGGGGCAAGCCCAGCGGCCATTTGCCTGCGACCGCCTTCGTATCGTTCCTCCAGAACCACGACCAGATCGGCAACCGCGCCATGGGCGAGCGGCTCATCCGGCTGGCCGACCCCGGTAAATTGCGCGCCGCCACCGCGCTGCTGCTGCTGTGCCCGCAGATCCCGCTGCTGTTCATGGGCGAGGAGGAGGGCAGCACCGCGCCGTTCCTGTTCTTCACCGAATTCCACGACGAGCTGGCCGATGCGGTGCGCGAGGGGCGCCGGAAGGAATTCGCCCATTTCTCCGCCTTCACCGACCCCGCGGTGCGCAAGACCATCCCCGATCCCAATGCGCCCGAAAACTTTACCGCCTCTCGCCCAGAACCCGGCGAGCACGCCGCGGATTGGCGGCACTTCTACGCCGAGCTTCTCGCCCTGCGCCACCAGCACATCGTCCCCCGGCTTGCCGGTGCGCAGGGAGCAGGCGCACAGGTGCTCGAAGAGCCGAACAGCGGCGCGGTGGCGGCCCGCTGGCGCCTGTCCGATGGCGCCACGCTCGGCATCGCGCTCAACCTCGGAGACGCGGCGGTAACCTTTCCCGATTCTGAAAGCCAGCCGCTGTTCGCGCTGGGCGAGCCCGGCCAGCCCGCCAGCTTCGCTGCCTGGATCGCGCCATGAGGTCTGCCCGATGAGCCCGCTGCACCAGCTCGCCAGTGCCGCCGGCCTTCAACCCGATTGGTCGGATGCCGAGGGCCGCCCGCACCGCGTGGCCGACGAGGATCTCGCCCGGGTCCTCGCCGCGCTCGGCTACGGTGCCGAAAGCGAGGCGGCGATCAGCCAAAGCCTTGCCCGCCAGCGTGAGGAGGAGCGCGATACCAACTTCCTCTCGCTCGACATGGGCGAGGATCTCCGCCTTCCTGCCATCGATCGTGCGCTGCCTTCGAGCGCCGCGCTGACGCTGGAGGACGGCACCGTCCTCCAGCTCGCCCTGCACCCCGAGGGCGAGCACTGGCGCCTCGCCACCGCCGCGCTCGACCAGTCAGGCTACCACACACTCAAGCTGGGCAAGCGCGACCTCACGCTCGCCATCGCGCCCCCGCGCTGCCTCTCCATTGCCGATCTCCTGCCCGGCCGCGCAGGACCCACCCGCCTGTGGGGCGCCGCCGCGCAGATCCCCTCGCTGCGCAATCCTGCCGCCAACGATTTCGGCGATTTCGGCACGCTGGCCGGGGCCGCGCGCGCGCTCGCCGCGGCCGGCGCCGATGCGCTCGCCATCAGCCCGGCGCATGCTCTCTTTCCGGCCGATGTCACCCGCTTCAGCCCCTATGCGCCCTCCAGTCGGCTGTTCCTCAACATCCTCTACGCGGATCCGCGGCTGATCGGCGCCGAGCCCGCGCCCGGCTCGCCGCAGGAGCTGGTCGATTGGGAGCAGGCGATCCCCGCCCGCCTCGCCGCTCTGCGCAGCGCCTTTGCTACCCGCAGCGAGGCGGTGAAGCAGCAGGTGGCCGACTATTGCGCCAAGGCCGGCCCGCAGCTGCAGCACCACGCCATCTTCGACGCGCTGCACGCGCATTTTTTCGAGACCGGCGCGCGCGGCTGGCAAGGCTGGCCGCCCGAATTCCACGATCCCGACGGCCCGGCCGTGCGGCGCTTTGCCGCCGAGCACGCCGACGAAATAGAGTTCCACCTGTTCGCCCAATGGCTCGCCAAGGCCAGCCTCGATGCGGCGCAGACGGTAGCGAAAGATGCCGGCATGTCGATTGGCCTCATCTCCGATCTCGCGGTGGGGATGGATAGCGGCGGCAGCCACGCCTGGAGCCGCCCGGACGACCTGCTCTCCGGCCTCTCGATCGGCGCGCCGCCCGATCCGCTGGGCCCCAAGGGGCAGGATTGGGGCATCACCTCCTTCGCCCCGCTGGCGCTGCGCCGCACGGGTTTCGCCGGCTTCATCGGCACTTTGCGCGCCGCGCTCGATCATGCGGGGGGCATTCGCATCGATCACATGCTGGGTCTCCGCCGGCTGTGGATCATCCCGCACGGCTCGCCCTCCTCGGCGGGCGCTTACCTCACCTATCCGCTGGACGATCTGCTGCGCATCCTCGCCATCGAATCGCACCGAGCGCAGGCCATCGTAATCGGCGAGGACCTCGGTACAGTGCCCGAGGGGCTGCGCCCCAAGCTGGCGGATCGCGGCGTCTACGGCATGAACGTGCTTTGGTTCGAGCGCGACGCGCACAGCGGCTTCGCCCCGCCGGACGAATGGCGCCGCTCGGCCATCGCGCTCAGCGGCACGCATGATCTGGCGACGGTCGCGGGCTGGTGGCGCGGGCGCGATATCGACTGGGCGTGGAAGCTCGGCCGCTCTGGCGCCGACAGCGAGGGCGAGGACCGCCGCCAGCGGCAGGAAGACCGCACCAGCCTGTGGCGGGCGCTGTGCGCCTCGGGCGCGGCATCCGGCGCGCAGCCGGCCGAACACGATGTCTGGCCGGTGCTGGAGGCCGCCGCCGCGCATGTCGGCTGCTCCCCTTGCGATCTGGCGATCCTCCCGCTGGAAGACCTGCTCGGCCTCGAAGAACAGCCCAATTTGCCGGGCACGATGGACGAGCACCCCAACTGGCGCCGCCGCCTGCCCGCTCCGCTCGAAGAGCTGCTCGCCCGGCCGGAAGTTCTCCGCCGCACCCAGGCGATCACGAAAGCCCGCCAGATGAAAGCCCCCGAGTGACCCCCCACGCCACCTATCGCCTGCAACTGCACGAAGGGTTCCCCTTCAGCGCGGCCGAGGCCGTTGTGCCCTATCTGGCGGATCTGGGCATCAGCCACGTCTATGCCTCGCCGATCACCACCGCGCGGCCGGGCTCGGCGCATGGCTACGACGTGATCGATCCTACTGCGGTTAATCCCGAACTCGGCGGCGAGGCGGCGCTGCGCAGCCTGGTGGCCACTTTGCGGGCGAAGGGCATGGGCCTGATCATCGATATCGTGCCCAACCACATGGGCGTGGCCGGCAACGAGAACGCCTGGTGGAACCACGTGCTGCGCCACGGCGAGGCCAGCCCCTACGCCCGCTTTTTCGACATCGACTGGAGCGCCAAGCCGCTGCTGCCGATCCTCGGCGCCCGCCTCGAAGACACGCTTGCCGCCGGCGACATCGCCATCCGCCGCGAGCCCGAGCCGTACCTCTCCATCTACAACGAGCACGACCTCCCGATCCGCCCTGAAGATCACGCCAACCTTCCCGCCGAAGGCGACCGCGACGGCCTCGCCGCGCTGCTCGAGCGCCAGCATTACCAGCTCGGCTGGTGGCGCACCGCGGATGACGAGCTGAACTGGCGCCGCTTCTTCACCATCAGCGAACTCGCCGGCCTGCGCCAGGAAGATTCCGCCGTGTTCGGGGAGACCCATGCGCTCGTCTTCCAGCTCTATGGCGAAGGGCTGATCGACGGCGTGCGGATCGACCATGTCGACGGGCTGGCGGACCCGGGCGGCTATCTGCGCACCCTACGCGGCCGCTTGGACGCGATCGAGCGCCCCGCCGATACGCCCCCGGGCCCTGCCTATATCGTGGTCGAGAAGATCCTCGGCCCCGGCGAGCGCCTGCCCGAAAGCTGGCAGACCGATGGCACCAGCGGCTACGATTTCATGGAGGAGGTCTCCGCCCTGCTGCATGATCCCGCCGGCGAGGAGTCTTTGACTCAGCTGTGGCACGATTTCTCCGGCCGCACGCTCAGCTACCACCAGGAAGAGCTGCTCGCCCGCCAGCAGCTGCTTTCGTGGAGCTTCGATGGCCAGTTCCGCGGTTGCGCCGAGCTGTTCGCCACGTTCGCCGCCTCCCGTCCGGAAAGCCGCGGCTGGACCTCGGGCATGCTGCGCCGCGCGCTGGAACGGCTGCTGTGGGTGTTCCCGGTGTACCGCACCTACCGCCCCGAGGACGAGGCGCCGAGCCAGCCCGCCATGCTCGATGCGGTGCGCGCGGCGGTCACGCTCCATTCGCCGCCGGGCGAGCAGGAGGTGGTGGAACAGGTGCTCGACTGGCTGATGGAGCCCAGCGCCGGCGATCCGCTGTTGCAGACCGCGCGCCGCCGTTTCCAGCAGCTGACCGCGCCGATCGCTGCCAAGGCGGTGGAGGACACCGCCTTCTACCGCTATGGTCGCCTGCTCAGCCGCAACGACGTGGGCTTCAACGCGGGGCTGCTCACGCAGCCGATCGAGCAGTTCCACCGCGGCTGCGAAGTGCGCGCACGCGACTTTCCCGGCTCGATGCTGGCCACCGCCACGCACGATCACAAGCGGGGCGAGGATGTGCGCGCGAGGCTCGCAGTGCTGAGCGGCCTGCCCGAGGAATGGCGCGCGGAGATCACCGGTTGGGACTGGCTGGCGGGCGGAGAGCGCAGCGGCGTGCATCCGGCCGATCGCTACATGTTCTACCAGACCCTGCTCGGCGCCTGGCCCGAAGCCCTGCTGCCCGGCGATGCCGAGGGGCTGAAGGACTTCGCCGCACGGATCGTCGCCTGGCAGGACAAGGCGCTGCGCGAGGCCAAGCTGCGCTCCTCATGGGAATCGCCCGATGAGGCCTATGAGCGCATTTGCGCCGAGATGGTCGAAAAGCTGCTCGATCCGGGCGAATCCGGCCCGTTTCTGGATGCGGTGCACGCCTTTCTCGGCCGCTTGCAGGGCGCTTGCATGGCCAATGTATTGGCCCAGGTGGCGCTCAAACTCACCGTCCCCGGCATCCCCGACACTTATCAAGGGTGCGAACTGGAGGATTACAGCCTCGTCGATCCGGACAACCGCCGCCCGGTCGATTACACCCGCCGCATCGATCTGCTTGGCACTGGCGAGCACCCGAAGCTGGCGCTGACCCGCCAATTGCTCGGTTTGCGACGCGAGCAGCCCGATCTTTTCGTGCAGGGCGCTTATGAACCGCTGGAGGTGAAGGGCGCCCGCGCCGAGAGCGTCATCGCTTACACCCGAGCCCAAGAGGGGAAGACTCTCACCTGCGCCATCGCCATCCGCTGCGCCCCGGCGCTGCTCGACGGGGTCGAGACGGTGCCCCCGGCCGACTGGTGGGAGGACACGCAGATCCTTGGACCCGAAGGGACCGGCGAAGGGTCCGGCGAGCCGCTGGAAGCGGCGGCCATCTTCGCGGGAACGCCAGTCTACGTGGCGCTATCGCTCTAGTCTTCGAGCCACTCGACCAGTGCAGCGAGGCAGTCGCGCGCCAGCAGCTTGCAGCGCTCCGGGCTCCAGCCCTGATCAGGGTCGGGCAGGTCGTCATTGTCCTTAAACGGCATCTCCAGTGTCATCGCGCAGGCGCCGTAGCGCTCGGCGAGCTGGTTGGTGCTCATCGAGAGGTTGGCCTTGCCCGACGGTGCCGCGGGATAGCCGCGCGCGGTTTGGAAATCGGGGCTGCGGCGGGCGAGGATCGTGCGGTAGCGGGTGAATTCCTCCCCTAGCGCCGGGGTGAAAGACGGGATGCCGTCGAACCCGGCGAGGAAATTGTACGGGATCGCCTCGTCGCCATGCACGTCCATCGCGAAGCGCACGCCGGAACGATCCATCGCATTGCGGATCGCCAGCACCTCGGGCGAGCGTTGCGCGCTCGGCTCGTGCCATTCGCGGTTGAGGTTGGTGCCCGCGGCGTTGGTGCGCAGGTGCCCACGAAACGAACCATCCGGGTTGCAATTGGGCACGAGGTAGATTCGGCACTTCTGCCGCAGCACCCGCGCCACGGGGTCGGCCGGATCGCACAGCGCTTCCAGAGCGCCCTCCATCCACCATTCGGCCATCGTCTCCCCCGGATGCTGGCGGGCGTAGAGCCACACCGGCAGATCGCCTTCGCCCACTTCCAGGCAGTCGATCGGGCGCCCGTCGAGCGAATGGCCAAGGCAGCGATAGTCCACCCCCTCGCTCGCGGCCGCTTCGGAGACGAGATCGTGGTGCCGTTCCAGCGAATAGGGCGCGAAATAGGCAAACCAGGCGAGATCGCCGTCCGGCGCATGGCGGATGGTCAGCGTGCCGCCGGCCTGGTCCTTGTCGAAGGCGGTCTCCGCGCGGCCCCACCAAGCCCGGTCTTCGGAGACGCAGGCGCGGTAATTTGGCCAGCCCGGCGGATAGGCCGATTCGTTCAGGCCGATGATCTTCAGCTCCAGTTCGCGCCCGGCGGTGCCGGCTACGCGGAAGTGGAACCACTGGGCGAACTCGGAATGCGCGTCGCGCCGGATGCGCAGGGTAGCGGTGGCGCCTTCGATCCGCTCGACTACAATATTTCCGGAATCGAAGGCGGAATCGATGATGATGTCAGGCGAAAGGTCAGTCATTTGACCTCGATAGTCTCTCCCGACTCGCCGGGGAAGCCCGCGAACAGCGCATCGGCCAGCCGCGCCGCGGCCGCCTGCCGATCCGCATATTCGCTATTCACGCTGGCGGAGAAATTGGCCCGCCCCTCCCACAAGGCTTGCCCGGTGGCATTGTCGCGGATGATCACGCCCATGAAGGTATCGACCGTTTCGCGCGGGCGCCCACCGCCAAGGTTGATGCCGACGCCCACGCCCAAGCCCGAACCGTAGCTGCCGGTCGAGCCGCCGACGCCGACATTGACTGGCGAGCGCTGGCCCAACAGCGGCTGCTCCGCCTCGCGCGCCACGCGCAGTTCTGCCACCTGTCCGGCATTGCCGCCGGTGCTGCCCACCACATTGTAACCCAGCCGCGCCAGTTCGGCCGAGACGGCCTGCTCGTAGGCGGCGAACTCGAGGCTGCCGCCTGCCTCGCCCGGGGCCGCGCGCACGAGAATCGTGCCGCTGCCGAGCCGCGCGGGGCTCTCGCCCACGAAGCGGGTGACCTCGACGGGCGAGACATAGGTGCTGGCACAGCCGGCAAGTGGGACGGCCACAAGGGCAGCGAGGAGGGGGAGGGCGCGGTTCATGAAGCAAAAACTCACGTAAGCCAAAGGAGTTGCATCGAACTTCTAGGCAAGCTGCTGTGGCCAGTTCCTGAACGGCGGGCGAAAGGAGGTTGCATCCTGCGCGCATCTATTGTGCAGCGCCGCCATGAGCGAACCCACTCCTGTTCTCGTCACCGGCGGCGCCGGCTATATCGGCAGTCACGCGGTGCTCGCATTGCTTGACCGGGGATGGCCGGTGGTGGTGATCGACAATCTGACCACCGGCTTCCGCTTCGCAGTGCCCGAAGGCGTGACGCTGTATGAAGGCGATATCGAGGATGCCGCGCTGCTCGCGCGGATCTTCGCGGAACAGGGGATGGGCGCCGGTAAGGGTGCGATCATGCATTTCGCGGGCTCGATCATCGTGCCCGAATCGGTGACCGACCCGCTCAAATATTATTACAACAACACGGTTAAGAGCCGCGCGCTGATCGAGGCGGCGGTGAAGGCCGGCGTGCCGCACTTCATCTTCTCGAGCACCGCGGCCACCTACGGCATCCCCGAGCAATCGCCGGTGAGCGAGGATGGGCCGAAAGAGCCGATCAACCCCTACGGCTGGTCCAAGCTGATGACCGAGCGAATGCTGGCCGATACTGCGGCCGCCCACCCGCTCAATTTCTGCGTTCTGCGCTATTTCAACGTCGCGGGGGCCGATCCGCAGGGGCGCAGCGGCCAGTCGACCGCCGGGGCCACCCATCTGATCAAGGTGGCGGTGGAAGCGGCGCTGGGCAAGCGGGCCCGCGTCAACGTGTTCGGCACCGATTACGCCACGCCCGATGGCACGGGGGTGCGCGACTACATCCATGTGAGCGATCTGGCCGCCGCGCATGTATTGGCGCTGGAGGCGCTGGTGGCGCAGCCCGAGCGTTCGCTGACGATGAATTGCGGCTACGGGCGCGGCTTCTCGGTGCTCGAGGTGCTCGATGCGGTGGACCGGGTGACCAATATGCGGATCGAGCGCGTGATCGCGCCGCGCCGCGCGGGCGACCCGGATTCGCTGGTCTCCAACCCTTCGCGCATCCGCTCCACTCTGCCCTGGGAGCCGCAGCACGCCGAGCTCGACGAAATCGTCCGCCATGCGCTCGCCTGGGAGCGCAAGCTGGCCGAAATTCGCCCCGAAGGCTGATCGCCGTTAACTTGACTTGGGAGGGGCCCGCCGTTAGGGGCGCCGCTTGCAAGTGCGGCACCGGGGTTCATCCTGGCGGTGCCGCATTCTTTTTGAGAAGAGCCGCCATGAAGATCCGCAACAGTCTCAAGTCGCTCAAGGACCGCCACCGCGACAATCGCGTGATCCGTCGCCGTGGCCGCACCTATGTGATCAACAAGACCAACCGCCGCTTCAAGGCCCGCCAGGGCTGATCTTCGGCGTTTGCCGGTGAAGCAGGGCGAGGGCGAACAGGCACGGCCGCAGGCGGTCGTGTTCGATGTCGGCCGGGTGCTGGTCGAGTGGGACCTGCGCCACCTGTTCGCCAAGCTGATTGACGATCCGGACCAGCTCGACTGGTTCCTGGCCAATGTCGTCACCGAACAATGGCACTACCAGCACGATGCCGGGCGCCCGCTCGATGACATGCTACCCGAGCTGAAGGCGCTTTATCCCGCTCAAGCGCCGCTGATCGATGCCTATCGCGAGCGCTTCGTCGAGAGCCTGCCGCACCCGGTCCCCGGCACCTATGCGCTGGTGGAGCGGCTGGCGCAGCGCGGCGTGCCGCTGTTCGCGCTGACCAATTTCGGCGCCGAGTTCTGGCGGCGCTATTTCGCCAGCGAGCCCCGGCTGCGGCATTTCAGGGAGATTGTGGTCTCGGGCGACGAAAAGTGCCTCAAGCCCGACCCGGCGTTCTACGCCATCGCCGAGCGCCGCTTCGGCCTGCCGAACGAGGCGCTGCTGTTCACCGACGATAAGCAGGAGAACATCGATGCCGCCGCCGCCCGCGGCTGGCACACGCATTTGTTCACCGGCGCGGAAGGGCTGGAGCAGCGGCTGATCGACGAAGGACTGCTCGCCTGAGGATCAGGAGCAGCTGCGGCGGGCCTCACTCGCGGGCATCGACCAGCACCAGCCGGGCGCCGAGCAGGCCGACGAGGAAGCCGCCCAGATGGGCCTCCCAGGCGATGCCGCCGCCGCCGCCCAGCAGGAACATCGCTCCCGCGAACAGCAGCACCAGCCACAGGTTGGCGCGCGCGAAATGCCACACCCGCCGCCCCATCTCGGACGAGAACAGCGGGACCAGCCCGCCGTTTCGGTCCGACAGGCGGGAGACCAGCCCGATCAGCCCTGAGATAGCGCCCGATGCGCCGACCATCGGCACGTTCCCGGCCGGGTGCATCGCCAGGTACAGCGCCGCGCCGGCGAGCCCGGCGATCGCATAGAACAGGTAGAAGCGCAGCCAGCTCGCCGGCGGCGCGCCCATATAGGTCACCAGCGGGCCGGCCAGCCCGAACAGCACCACCGAGTTGAAGCCGATATGCACCAGCCCCGCATGGGCGAACATGTGCAGCGCAATGGTATCGAACCGCCCGGCCGCGAGTGTGGCGGCCGAGAGGCCCCACTGGACCATGCCGCCGGGCAGGTGCCACAGCCACGCCGCCCAAATCGCCGCCAGCAGGATCGCGCCGGGCAGGTGCGCCGCCTTGGGAATGCCGCTGAGGCCGGTAGTGCCCTCCTGCACCTCTGGAGGCGAAGCGCTGCGCTCAGGCGGGCGCTCAGGCATGGGGCGCCTGCCGGCGATAGCTGAGCGCCTCGGCCACATGAATGCGCCCCACCTCGGGCACGGCGGCCAGATCGGCGATGGTTCGCGCCACCCGCAGCACCCGCGTGTAGCCGCGAGCCGAGAGACGCATCGCCTCGGCCGCCTGCAGCAGCAGCGCGCGGCCGGCCGCATCGGGCGTGGCATGGCGATCGAGCGCATCGCCCTCCAGCTCGGCATTGGAGCGCACGCCTCGGGGGGTCTGCCGGCGCCGGGCCGCGGCCACCCGTGCCGCCACCTCGGCGCTGCCCTCGGCGGGCGGGGGAAGATGGAGATCGGCGGCGCGCACCGGATCAACCTCGACATGCAGGTCGATCCGGTCGAGCAGCGGGCCTGAAACCTTGCTCTGGTAATCGGCCGCGCATTTGGGCGCGCGCGAACAGGCCAGCGCCGGATCGCCAAGGTGGCCGCAGCGGCACGGGTTCATCGCTGCCACCAACTGCACCCGCGCGGGGTAGCTGACATGCGCATTGGCGCGCGCAACATCCACCCGCCCTGTTTCCAGCGGCTGGCGCAGCGAATCGAGCACCGCGCGCTGGAACTCCGGCAATTCGTCGAGGAACAGCACGCCCAGATGCGCCATGCTGACCTCGCCCGGCCGGGCGCGGATGCCACCGCCGGTGAGCGCGGCCATGCTGGCCGAATGGTGCGGCGCGCGAAACGGGCGCGCGCGGCTGATCCGCCCGCCCTCCAGCGTGCCCGCGACCGAGGCGATCATGCTCACCTCCAGCGCCTCGGCCGGCGCGAGCGGCGGGAGGATGCCGGGCAGGCAGCTGGCGAGCAGCGACTTGCCCGCGCCCGGCGGCCCGCACATCAGCAGATTGTGCCCCCCGGCAGCGGCGATCTCCAGCGCGCGGCGGGCGCTTTCCTGGCCCTTGACCTGCCGCAGGTCCGCACCCGGCGGCGTCTGTTCGACCGTGCCGGGCGGGGGCTCCGGCAGAGGCCGGGTGCCCTTCAGGTGGGCCAGCAGCGCCACGAGATTGGGCGCGGCGAGCAACGGCACACCGCTCGCCCACCGCGCCTCGGCCCCTTGCGTGGCGGGGCAAATCAGGCCCTTCTCCGCCTCGCTCGCATGCAGCGCGGCGAGCAGGACGCCGGGCGAGGCGACCACCCGGCCGTCAAGCGCCAGCTCGCCCACCGCTACCCAGTCGACCAGCTGCTCGGCATCGGTGACGCCCATCGCCGCGAGCAGCGCGAGCGCCACCGGCAGATCGTAATGCGAGCCTTCCTTGGGCAGATCGGCCGGCGAGAGGTTGATGGTGATGCGCTTGGGCGGCAGCGAAAGGCCCATCGCGCTGAGCGCCGCCTGTACCCGCTCGCGGCTCTCGCCGACTGCCTTGTCCGGCAGGCCCACGATGGTGAAGCGCGGAATTCCGGCGGCGAGCTGGCATTGCACCTCCACCCGGCGCGCCTCCAGCCCCAGATAGGCCACCGTCGAAACCAGTGCGACCACGCGTGCATTCCCCTTCGCTGGCGCCGATAGCGCAGGCTGCGGGGCATCGCCAGCACCCTGCCGGCACTCTGGCCGACACCATGGGCCAGCCCCGTCAGCGGCCCCCGATCCTTGACACGCAAAAGCAAGGCCGGTAAGCGCGCGCCCCTATGAGGCCGCCCTTGCCAGCGGCCCGTTTTCGTTTGGCGCCCGGCGGCCCGGGCCCGCAGAGCCATTGGGATATTACGATGAAGCGCACTTTTCAGCCGAGCAACCTGGTGCGGGCTCGCCGCCACGGCTTCTTCGCGCGCAAGGCCACCCCGGGCGGCCGCATGGTGCTGCGCATGCGCCGCCGCCGCGGCCGCAAGAAACTCTGCGCCTGATCTGCCTGGGCTGTTCGGCCCGCCGGTTATTGAGTGTTGTTCGACGATTGGTCGGACCCGTGACGTGCGTCCCGCCGGGATCCCGCTGAACAGGCCTGCTTCGATCCGGCGAGGTTCTTTTCGGAGTGCCGCTGGTGGCAGCCTGTCGGCGCGAGCATCCTGAGACGATGGCGCTTCGGGTCATTCAGCGCCGGGCCGATTTCCTCAGCGCCAATCGCGGCCTGCGGGTGGCCCGCCCCGGTTTTGTGCTGCTCGCGCGGCCGAATAACGGACTGGGCAAGCGTTTCGGCATCACCGTGACCAAGAAGATTGGCAACGCCGTGGTGCGCAACCGCATGAAGCGCCGCTTCCGCGAGTTGCTGCGGGCCGCTTTGCCTGATCTTGGCCTGCCCGATCATGACCATGTGCTGATCGGCCGGGACGGCGGGATCGAGCGCGATTTCACTGCGCTTGCCGACGAACTCGCCGCCGCCTTGGCCCGCGCCGCGGCCGGTAGGGGTGATCCACCCCGCCGGCGCAAATTCACCAACGATCGGCGGCAGCCGCCAAGCGGCGAGAACCAGCACAAGGCCGGCCGGCCGTGAGCCGCCTGTTGGTGCTCATCGCACGGGGCTGGCAACTTGGCCCGTCGCGTATCCTGCCGCCCACCTGCCGGTTCCAGCCCTCGTGCAGCCAGTACGCAATCGAGGCGCTGGAGCGGCACGGTGCGATCAAGGGTGGATGGCTCGCCGCAACGCGGCTATTGCGCTGCCACCCCTGGGGGGGACACGGCTACGATCCGGTGCCCTGAAGCCGCAATGCCACCATCCGGGCCAGCCCATCCACGGCCAATATTTACACCCGATATTTGACGGAAGCATCTTGAGTTGGACAATCAGCGCAATCTGATCATCGCCGTCGTGCTGAGCCTCGCGCTGCTGCTCGGCTTCGACCTGGTGATGAGCCGCTTCTACCCGCAACAGGCCACCGTCGAGCAGGCGGAACGGGTCGATTCGCCGATGCGGCGCGCGGCGCTGGAGGCGGGCGGCGGCGAGATCGCGCCGGGCGCCACGCAGGCCATGGTGCGCGACATGGCCGGCGAACTGGCGGCACCGGGCCGCGTGCGGATCGACGCGCCCGCCGTTGCCGGCTCGATCAATCCGACAGGCGCGCGGATCGACGATCTGGTGCTCAAGCGCCACCAGCAGACGGTCGAGCGGGAATCCGGCCCGATCCGGTGGTTCGCCCCCGCCGGCACCCCGGTGCAGCAATTCGCGCAGTTCGGCTGGGTGGGCGAGGGTGTTGTGACCCCGGACGCCAACACTGTGTGGCGGGCGCAGGGTGGCCCGCTCGCCCCCGGCCAACCGGTGGTGCTGCAGTGGGATAACGGGCAGGGGCAGGTGTTCACCAACCGCTTCGGCATCGATGCCGATTACATGATCACAATCGAGCAGAGCGTGGCCAACAGCGCCGGCGGCCCGGTGGCGCTACGCCCCTATGCCTTCATCAACCGCACCAGCCGCACCGCCGATCCGGACACCTGGAACGTCCATTCCGGCCCGATCGGCGCCTATTCAGGCTCGATCGATTTCGGCTGGGATTACGACGATGTGGACGAGGGCGGCACCGTCGTTCCGGAGGGCACCACGGGCTGGCTCGGCTTCACCGACATTTACTGGTTCTCCGCGCTGATCCCGCAGCAGGGCGCGCGCAGCCAGGGCGAATTCCGCGCACTGGGCGGCGGGACCTATCGCGCCGATCTGCTGTACGACCCGGTTATCATCGCCTCGGGCATGCAGGCCACGCGCACCACGCGGCTCTTCGCGGGCGCCAAGGAGAGCGAGGTGCTGGACGCCTACGAGGCCGCCGGGATCGACAATTTCGGCCTGGCGATCGATTGGGGCTGGTTCCGCTGGTTCATGAAGCCGATCTTCTGGCTGCTGCTCACCCTGTACGAAGCAGTCGGCAATTTCGGCGTCGCGATCATTCTGTTGACGGTGGTGATCCGCGCGCTGATGTTCCCCATCGCGCAGCGGCAA
Source organism: Erythrobacter sp. ANT-B3C2 (assembly GCA_001683845.1). Taxonomy (GTDB): domain Bacteria; phylum Pseudomonadota; class Alphaproteobacteria; order Sphingomonadales; family Sphingomonadaceae; genus Croceibacterium. Next base: position 30,281 of record LXQI01000034.1, read on the forward strand.
TTCGCCTCGATGGCGCAGTTGCGCGCGGTGCAGCCCAAGATGAAGGCGCTGCAGGAACGGCACAAGGAGGACAAGCCCAAGCTCCAACAGGAGATGGCCAAGCTGTACAAGGACGAGAAGGTCAACCCGCTGGCCGGGTGCCTGCCGATCTTCCTGCAGATCCCGATCTTCTTCGCGCTGTACAAGGTGCTGCTGATAGCGATCGAGATGCGCCACAAGCCGTTTGTGCTGTGGCTGGAGGATCTCTCCGCGCGCGACCCGGCGACGATCCTCAACCTGTTTGGCCTGCTTCCGTTCTCCCCACCCAGTTTCCTGGCGATCGGCGTGCTGGCGGTGCTGTTGGGCGTGACCATGTGGCTGCAATTCAAGCTTAACCCGGCGGCGATGGACCCGGTGCAGCAGCAGGTGTTTATGATCATGCCGTGGCTGCTGATGTTCGTGATGGCGCCGTTTGCTGCGGGGCTGCTGCTGTACTGGATCACCTCCAACATCCTCACGCTGGCGCAGCAGAAATACCTCTATTCCAAGCACCCGCAGCTTAAGGCACTGGCCGATAAGGAGCGCGAGGACCGCGCGCGCGCCGCCGCCGAGCGCGAAGCCAAGAGCTAGGCACGTGGCGGTGATCGACGAGGGCGCCGAGCGGAACGAAGCGGAGCAGGGTGAGGGGATCGCCGAGAGGCCCGGCTCCGAGGACCCGGCCGCGGACTGGGCCGAGCTGGCCGAGGAAGCGCGCCGGCTGTTCTCCGGCCGGGTGGAGTTCCTGCTCTCCGCCCCGCAGCTGCAGTTCCTGCCCGAGCCCGACTTTCCGGAAATCGCCTTTGCGGGCCGCTCAAACGTGGGCAAGAGCTCGCTTCTCAATGCGATTACCGGACGCAAGGCGATCGCGCGCACCTCGGTAACACCGGGCCGGACGCAGGAGCTGAACTTCTTCGAGATCGGCGAGCCCACCCTGATGCGGCTGGTCGACATGCCCGGCTACGGCTTTGCCAAGGCGCCGGTGAAGGTGGTCCAGCGCTGGAAGGCGCTGGTGCGCACCTTCCTGCGTGGCCGCGCGGTGCTGCGCCGGACGCTGGTGCTGATCGACAGCCGCCACGGCATCAAGCCACCCGATGCTGAGATGATGACGATGCTGGACGAGGCGGCGGTCGGCTATCGGCTGGTGCTGACCAAGGCGGACAAGATCAAGGCGAGCGAGCTGGCGGCGATCGAGGCGCGGGTGGCGGCCGAGGCGCGCCGGCACCCCGCTGCCTACCCGCAACTGCACGTAACCAGCGCCGAAAAGGGCATGGGCATCGCCGAGCTGCGCGCGGCCATCCTTGCCGACGCCCGGCTCTAGCTCACGCAGGCATCGTCGGGCGGGTCGCAGCGGTGCAGGTATTCTTGCCCCTCACGGGGGCGTCGCCGGCGAACTTGACGCCGGCGATACTGCACAAAGCGGAACGATGGGTCAAGCGGGCGAAGGGGCGCC
>LXQI01000034.1:31818-53455 GCA_001683845.1 Erythrobacter sp. ANT-B3C2
AAGCGGGCGAAGGGGCGCCCCGATCCAGCTTTCTGGACAAGGGCGATGCAGATGCACCAGCGGAAACCCGCCGCCTTACGGTACACAGGTGACCGCGCCTAAGACCCCAGCCAGGCCGCATGAGCGCCGCCCCGGCTTTACCCGGTCGAGAGTTCCCCAGATTGGGCAAAGATGAGCTGTGCTATCCGCCTGATGTGTCGCGGAGACTGGCGTCGATCGTCGATCGCCTTGACCTGGAAATTTCGGCCAATAAGCGCCCGATCAAACCCTTCTCGACGGCGCTCACCTGCTCGCCTGCCAAGGTCGGCCTCGACGCAAAAACGCCATCCTTCGCCTGCACACAGGCCCCGCAAGAGGGGGCGCGCCAGCCTCGCCCTCTCCCCCAGGGAGGGTGATAGCGAAGCGCCAGCCTCGCCCCATCGAAACGCCGGCGCATCAGACCGGCGGCTGTCGCCCATCAACTGGCTGCTCCGCGTCCGGAGCTGACCGCCCATCATCGCCGTGCGCCACCCCGCATCTGTCGCCTGCGGCGACCGAAGCAGCCGCAAGGATGCTCTTCGCCCGACGGGATGCGCCAGCCACAAGTGTGGGCCGATTGAGCGTCGGCTCACCGCCCGGTCGCTCCGATGCACCACCTCAGGTGCCGGCGCTCGCGCCCTTACCGCAACGCCACCATGGACCGACCTGGAGCTGGCGCGGAGCAGAAGGCCCGTTGCACCGCTACCGTGCGGCCGCGGCGATGCATTCTGACAGGTCGTCCGCCCAGTCGCCGCTATCGCTCACCTCGCCGAGCGAGGCGGCGATCGCCGTCGCCGGGAAGTGGACGATGTTGAGGCCTTCCGGCGAGTTCTTGGCGGTGGCCTTGCCACTTGCCAGCGCCGCGATGATCTTGGCCTGAGTCACGTGGCTGCGGCTCGCCGGAAGCTCAAGGATGACCGCCGAGGCGCGCAGCAGCGGAAAAAAGCGCTGCTCGCCGAAGCGGTCCGTCGCCCAAATGCCGCCGCTCGTCCGGTGCTCGGGCGTGTAGTAGGTCTCGGCCCGATCGCGGAAGCGCAAGAGCGCCTCCCTGACCAGCTCCCCGGTCTGCACCTCTTCACCGGGAACGCTGGCGAAGAAATCGTCGCCGCCGATATGGCCGACGAAGGCATTGTGCGCATGGCGCAGCTTCACCAGCAGCTCGGCGAAATCCAGGATCACCCGGTCGCCCTGCGCAAAGCCGTAGACATCGTTGAAGCATTTGAAATTGTCGAAATCGAAGAACACCAGCGTGCGCGGTTGCGGCATGCGCAGCGCAAAATCGAGATGGTCGCGGATCGATTTGTTGCCGGGCAACGCGGAAAGGGGGTTGCGATCGCGCGCTTCTTCCAGCGCCCGCTCCCACGAGAGATGCAGGATCGCCTGGCTGCTCAGCAGCCCGGCGTAGCGACCATCGAGGGTCAGCACCAATCCCCGTGCGCCCGATGCGACAAGAAAGCTCTCGACGATCGCGCCGGGCGAGGCGGTCGCCTCGCTGATCGGGCAGCGCCGGACGAAGCCTTCCAGCCGGTCGTCGAGACCGCTGTTGTTCAGCAGCGCCGCGCGAGCTTCGCCGAACAGGTAGGGCTGCATGTCCTCTTCCATCACTGCGCCCAGGACCTGGCCGCCGCGATCGAGCACCGGCAGCATGCCGAAAGGAGTGCCCTTGACGAAGCGCGCCAGCGCCACCGCGAGCGGATCGTCGATCGAAATCGGCTCACATGGCACCAGCAATTCGGCGACTCGCGGGGGCATGCTCGGCGTGCGCATCTCGATCGGGCAGCAGGCGCTGTAATCGCGCTTGAGTTCGACCGGGCTGCCCGGCCGCGCGATCAGGTAGCCTTGCACGAAATCGCAGCCGATCTCGCGCAGCAGGCGCAGATCGGCCTCGTTTTCCACCCCCTGTGCGATGGTCAGCAGGCCCAGCGCGTGGCTCAGCCCGATGACCTTGCCCACGATGGTCTGCTGCCTGGCGCTGCGCGCGACACCGTCGATGAACAGGCGATCGATCTTGATGTAATGCGGGTTCAGCAACATCAGGCATTGCAGGCCCGAGACGCCGCGGCCGAAATCATCGATCGCGATGCGCACATTGTTGCGGATCAGCACATCGGTCAGCCGGGCCAGCGACTCCGGGGATTGTGGCGGGCTGCGCTCCGACATTTCGAGGCACAGATGGGCAGGGTTGAGACCGAGCCGGCGCGCATGTTCCAGAACATTGGACGGTACCAGCAGCGGATCGTCAAAGATTCGGGTGTCGACGTTGCAGAACAGGCGTGCCTCTCCCGCCCACTGATAGGTCGCAAATCGCTCGATCGAACCACACAACAGCATACGCTCGGCCTCACGCAGGCGACCCTGCTGGTGCGCCGCGTCGAGCAGATCGTGCACATCGGCGAAGGGCGCTCCCGGCGGCAGGCAGGTCAGCGCCTCGAAGCCGTGGGCAATCAGCGATGTCGCGCTGACGATCGGCTGGAACAGCTGTTCGCAATGCTCCGCACAGGCGATCGGGTCATGCTCGAAGAACGCTTGGGTTTGTAGCACAGGCCACTCGCACATCAGAGAAGCGCTGCTTTGCTCCCGATTCGGTAAAGATCGGGTTAGGAAAGCTGTAGCGTGCCAAGGCCCGTTCCGCCGCCGCTTCTGCCTCGACAGCGCCGGCCCGGCTTCCTAGGGCGGTCCGGCGCGCGCGACGGAGCTGGCGCGGCAGGGCCAGAACGACAGGGCCAGGAGCAGGGGAAAGCCGAGTGAAGCTGATCATCGGCAACAAGAACTATTCGAGCTGGAGCCTGCGTGGCTGGTTGGCGGCCCGGCAATCGGGCCTCTCGTTCGAAACGCTCACCGTCCATATCGACGGCGACGATTGGCAGGCGATGAAGCAGCACGATGGCGAGTTCCGCCCCTCCGCCGGCAAGGTGCCGGTATTGTGGGATGGCGACGTGGTGGTGTGGGATTCGCTCGCCATCCTCGACTATCTGGCCGACCGGGTGGGCCGCGTACGCTTCTGGCCCAAGGACGATGCGGCGCGCGGCATGGCCCGGGCGATGGTGGCCGAGATGCACAGCTCGTACCTCTCGCTCCGCCGCCTGTGCCCGATGAACATTCGCAAGCAGATCACCGGCGTCGAGCTCACCGACGATGCCCATGGCGATATCGTGCGCATTCTCGGGCTGTGGGCCGAGGCGCGGGCCCGATTCGGCCGGGGCGGGCCGTTCCTGTTCGGCACGTTCGGCGCGGCGGATATCTTTTACGCTCCCGTCGTCAGCCGCTTCATCACCTACGGCGTTGGCGTGCCCGGCTTTGCCCAGGCCTACATGCAGGCGGTGTGGGAGCACGAATGGCTGCGCGAATGGATCGCCGGCGCGCAAGACGAGGAATGGGTGATCGGGCAGTTCGAGGTGCCCGCCTAAAGGCGCTCAGGCGAAGGGCGTTCCGTCACGGCGGGTGAAGCCGGCGGGGCCGAACAGCAGGTCGATATCGGGATAGCCGCCGCTGTCGCCCTCGTCGCCCGCGCTAATCGCCACGAACACGCACTCCGCCTTGCTGCGGTTCTGCAGATGGTGGCCGTTCTCCACTCCGTGCGGGAAGGCGGCGATATCGCCCGCTCGCATCAGCGTCTCGCCGCTATCCTCCACCAGCACCGCCTCGCCCGCCAGCATGATCACCAACTCGTCGGCCAACCGGTGCCAGTGGCGCTGCGACGACCATGCGCCCGGCTGCAGGATCACGTGATTCGCGCCCAGCAGGCTCAGCCCGGCCTCGGCCGCGAATCGCCGGTTCAACCGCCCCGCCACGGCCGCATCGTGCGGCGGCGGATAGCCCGTTCGAGACACATGCGGAGTGGCGGCGAGATCGACCTTGGGCATAGCAGCAGCACTCCGGCTGGAAAGCGCGTGAACCCTCGTCTAGCGGAAGGTCCATGAGCGAGACCAGCACTGTCCTGTCCCTGGCTCGCCGGCTGATCGCCTGCGAGAGTGTCACCCCCGCATGCGGCCCGGTGTTCGATGCACTCGAGGCCATGCTGGCGCCGCTCGGCTTCGCGGTGCACCGCTTCGTGCAGGAGGGCGTGGAGAATTGCCTCGCTATTCGGCATGGTCGGCCCGGCAGCCGCCACTTCGCCTTCGCCGGCCATCTCGACGTGGTGCCGCCCGGGCCGGGCTGGACCACCGGGGCGTTCGCACCCGAAGAGCGCGGTGGCCTGCTCTACGGCCGCGGCGCGGTGGACATGAAGGGCGCGATCGCCGCGATGATCGCGGCCGCGGCCGAGATCCCGCCCGAAGCGGGCACGCTGAGCTTCATCATTACCGGCGACGAGGAGGGCGAGGCGATCCACGGCACCCGGGCGCTGATCGAATTGATCTGCGCTCGCGGCGCGGTGCCAGACCTGTGCCTCGTTGGCGAGCCGACCAGCGTGCACCGGCTGGGCGACACGATGAAGATCGGCCGCCGCGGCTCGGTCAACATCTGGCTAACGTCGGAGGGTCGCGAGGGCCACGTCGCCTATCCGCATCTGGCGGACAACCCGATCCGCAAGCTGGTGGCGCTGCTGGCCGAACTTGATGCGATTATCCTCGACGAGGGCACGGACTGGTTCCAGCCCTCCAACCTCGAGATCACGGATCTGGCGGTCGGCAACCCGGCCGCCAACGTCATCCCGGGCGAGGCGCGGGCGCGCCTCTCGATCCGCTTCAACGATCTCCACAGCGGCGCCGAACTGGTCGAGCGGGTCGAGGCCATTGCCCGCCGCCACGGCACCACGGCACGCGCGCAGATCTCCGGCGAGCCGTTCCTCACCCCGCCGGGCGCCTTCTCTGCGCTCGTCGCCCGCGCCGTTGAGGACGAGACCGGTCTCACTCCCGAGCCCTCCACCGGCGGCGGCACCTCCGACGCGCGTTTCCTCAAGGCGCTGTGCCCGGTGATCGAATTCGGCCTCACCAATGCCACCATGCACAAGCGCGACGAAGCCGTGGCGCTTGACGACCTTGCCAAACTTGCGCGTATCTACCGCCGGATCGCCCTCGCGGCTCTGACCACCTGATTTTCCGGAGAAATACGGATGCTGCGCTTCTGGTTCGCAATCCCGCTGTGGCAACGTGTCGTGGGTGCTCTGATCCTGGGCGTGATTACGGGGATGCTGTGGGGTCCGGGTGCGGAAAGTATCCGCTGGATGGGCGATCTGTTCATCCGGGCGATCCGGATGCTGGTCGTCCCGCTGATCTTCTTCTCGGTGGTCGCTGGCGTCGCCTCGATCGGCGATCTGCGCAAGCTGGGGGCGGTGGGCTGGCGGGCGCTGCTGCTGTTTGTGGTGACGGGGCAGATTGCCGTCTGGATGGGCATCGGGCTGGGCGTGCTGTTCGCGCCCGGCTCGAATGTCGACACCAGCGCCATCGAACGCGGGCCAACGCCCGAACCGGTGGAGGTGACGGCGGTCGAGATGCTGCTGTCGGTCATTCCGGAGAACCCGGTCGAGGTGATGGCCACCGCCCAGGTGCTGCCGCTGATCGTCTTTGCCCTGTTGCTGGGGATCGGCATCGTCATGGCCAAGGAGGAGGGGCTGCCCGTCGCCCGCATCTTCGACAGCGGCGCCGTGGTAATGCAGAAGGTGACCATCATCGTGATGGAGCTAACACCCTTCGGCGTGTTCGCGCTGATGGCGTGGGTGGCCGGCACCCTCGGGCAGGACGCGCTGATCGCGCTGGCCGGCCTGGTGGCGCTCAATTATGCGGGGTGCCTGGCGATCATCTTCATCGTCTATGTCGGCATCGTGCGAGTACTGGCGAAGCTGCCGATCATTGCCTTCTTCCGCGGCATGGCGGATGCCATCGTGGTCGCCTATTCCACCGCCTCGTCCAACGCGTCCCTGCCGGTGACTTTGCGCTGCACCCAGCGCAATCTGGGCGTCAGCCGGTCCACCTCCAGCTTCGTGGTCTCGCTCGGGGCCACGATCAACATGGATGGCACGGCCATGTACCTCGGGCTGGCCACGATCTTCGGCGCGCAGATCTTCGGGGTCGAGCTGGTGTTCGGCGATTATCTGATGATCGCGCTGCTTTCCACGCTGGGGGCGATCGGGGCCGCGGGCATCCCCGGCGCCGGGCTGATCATGATGGCGCTGGTGTTCAGCGCAGTGAGCGTTCCGCTGGAGACGATCGCCTTCGTTGCCGGGGTGGACAGGATCATGGACATGATGCGCACCGCCACCAACGTCACCGGCGACGGCGCGGTGACCGTGGCCGTGGCCGAGATGATCGGCGAGATCGACGAGGAGGAGATGGTCAGCGCGGACGACGTGTAGCGCCCGCCGGGATCAGCGCTTCGCCGGCCGCTCCAGCACCTTCTCCCGATAGGCGCACTGGAGCACGACCGGGCAGCGCCAGCATTCGGGCACCCGCGCCTTGCAGGTGTAGCGCCCGTGCAGGATCAGCCAGTGATGCGCGTGGAGCCGGAACGGCTGCGGCACCCGCCGCTCGAGCAGCGCCTCCACCGCCTCGGGCGTCTTGCCGCGCGCCAGGCCGGTGCGGTTGCCCACCCGGAACACATGCGTGTCCACCGCGAAGGTCTCCTGCCCGAAGGCGCAATTGAGCACCACATTGGCGGTCTTGCGCCCGACCCCCGGCAGGGCGGTCAGCGCCGCCAGATTGTCCGGCACGGCGCCGCCATGCTCCTCCACCAGAAGCCGCGAGAGCGCGATCACGTTCTTCGCCTTGGAATTGAACAGGCCGATGGTGCGGATATGCGCCTTCAGCCCCTCTTCCCCCAGCGCCAGCATCTGCTCGGGCGTCTCCACCTCGGCGAACAGCGCGCGGGTCGCCTGGTTTACGCCCTCATCGGTGGCTTGCGCGCTCAGCACCACCGCCACCAGCAGCTGGTAGATGTTGCCGCTCTCCAGCTCGGTTTCCGGATCGGGATTATCTTCGGCGAGCTGCTGGAAAAAGGCGAAGATCTGGTCGCGGGTCAAAAGCCCAGCACCTGCCCCATACTGTAGCGCCCTGCCGGGCGGCCGATCAGCCAGCCGGCGGCGCGGATGGCGCCATGGGCAAAGATCATCCGGTCCTCGGCATGATGGGTCAGCACCAGCCGCTCGCGGTCCCCCGCCAGGATCACGCTGTGCTCGCCGGCCACGGTTCCGCCGCGCAAGCTGGCAAAGCCGATCGCGCCCGGTGTTCTCCCGCCGCACTGCCCGTCGCGCCCGCGCTCCCAATTGCCCGCCAGCGAGATGCCGCGCCCCCGCGCGGCCGCCTCGCCCAGCAGGAGCGCGGTGCCGCTCGGCGCGTCCACTTTCATCCGGTGGTGCATCTCCAGCACCTCCACGTCCCACGCAGGGCCAAGCCGGGCCGCCGCCTCCTCCACCAGATGGGCGAGCAGGGTAATGCCGAGCGAGGTATTGCCGGTCTGCAGCACGGGGATCGCATGCGCTGCCGCGTCGATCTGCGCGTGGTGCCCCTCGTCCATCCCGGTTGTGCCGATCAGGATGGGAACGCCCGCGCCGATGGCCGCGTGCAGGCTGGTCTCGAGCGCAGCGGGGGCGGAGAAATCGACCAGCACTTCGCTGCGGTCGGCCAGCCCGGCGGTGTCCTCCCCCCGGTCCACGCCCCCTGCTTCCTCGTGCCCGGCCATGGCAATCGCCTGCGCGAGCGCCTGCCCCATTCGCCCCTGCCGGCCGATGATCCCGATACGTGCCATTGCCTCTCCCCTCCTTGGCGTGCTTCATGAAGCCAATGCAGCCCATCCGCAACATCGTGGTCCTCACCGGGGCGGGGATCAGCGCCGAGAGCGGCCTGCGCACCTTCCGCGCCGAAGACGGGCTGTGGGAGGATCACCGGGTGGAGGATGTCGCCACGCCGGAAGCCTTCCGGCGCGATCCCGCGCTGGTCCAGCGCTTTTATGACGAACGCCGCGCCAACGTGCTGGCCGCCAGCCCCAACCCCGCGCACGCAGCGCTGGCGCGGCTCGACGCCGAGTGGCCGGAGGATATGGATCACGGCCTGCTGATCGTCACCCAGAACATCGACGATTTGCACGAACGGGCCGGGGCCAAGCGCCTGCTGCATATGCACGGGGAGGCGCTCGGCGCCTGGTGCAGCGCCTGCAACGCCCGCCACCACTGGCAGGGCAGGCTGCTCGACGGTCCGCCATGCCCCACCTGCGGCGATGCGGCGATGCGGCCCGACATCGTCTGGTTCGGCGAGATGCCCTACCAGATGGAGCGGATCTTCGCCGCGCTGGCACGGGCCGATCTGTTCGTCTCGATCGGCACATCGGGCGCGGTCTACCCGGCGGCGGGATTTGTGCAGGCCGCCGCTCAGGCCGGTGCCCGCACGCTGAAACTCAATTTGGAACGCAGCCACGGCTCGCGCCTGTTCGACGAAACCCGCCTCGGCCCGGCCAGCGAGCTGGTGCCCAGCTGGGTGGAAGACCTGCTCGCTACCCGCTGAGCGCGACCCGCCACTCACGAACGGGCGCGGCCAGCAGCCTTAGGCCGGCCGTTCGAGCCAACCGTGCACCCGCATCCATGAGACGACAGCGTTAGTCCATTCGGTGCCGGTGGTCTCCTTGGGCACCAACTGCGTGAGCGTCGCCTCCGTCACGTTGCGCGCAGGCGGGCTGATCCGTGGGTGGTGCCAGGATTTTGGGCGCGTTGGCTCCTGGTAGCGGGCTGGCGTCGGCTTGCGACGATCATACTCGGACAGTACACCGCGACAATTACACGCCTTCAACGATAAAGGCGGTTCAACCTCGCTCCCCTACCTGACGGGATCAACAATAAAGCTGCCAATTGCAAACTTAGGAACAGCGCTTGCAGCCATCAAGCGCTTGACTTGCGAGACAATAGAGCGCGTCTTTGCGCGTCTTTTGTTGATGAGGGGGAGGGCATCATGGGCAAGGCTATCATTGTCATCGCGAGCGCACTGGCTGTTCTGGCGACAGCCCCGCCCGCCGCCGCGCAGCCGCTGCACCTGGCCGAGTTCGATCAACACAGGCCGGCCTTTGCCGGGCTCAACCTGCGCTTGCCGCTCGGCGCAGTGGCGCAGCCCCGGCCCGTGCTGCGCTTGCAGGTCGTGGCCGACCATTCCGCGCAACAGCGGCGCGATCCCTCATCGCAGAGGCTGCGCCCAAAGGGGTTCGAGATCGGCCTGTCGAGCACCGGCCGACCGGCACTGTTCGTCAACGGCCAACCGGCGAGCGATGCGCAGAACCGGCTGGGCATGGGCGATACCGGCGGAAACCGGCTGCTGATCGTGGGCGGGGTGGTGCTCGCGGTGGTGGTAATCGCGGTGGTGGCGGGCGGCGCCGGGCCGGGGGACACCTGCCCGACGGTGAACGGCTCGCGCGATCATTGTATCAACCCCTGAGCCGGGGCTGAGAGGGGGCGGTTCAGCCGCCCGAACCGCACGTCCGGCAAGCCGGATCCTTCGCAATAGCCAATGTCCGCATCCCCGGGGCGAGGCCATCGAGCAGGTGCAGCCGGCCCCATTGCGCCTCGCCCATCGCGCCGCTGCCCGCCGCCGCCAGCAATGCGCGGACCGCCTGCATCGCGGCGAATGCGCCAACCCAGCCGGCCATTGCGCCAAGCATCCCGTCCTCGGCGCAGCTGTCGCAATCCTCGGCATCGAAGGCATCGCCGACATAACAGCGGTAGCAGGGCTGGGCGGGCAGATGCCCGACAAAGCCGCCGACCTGCCCCTGAAACCGTCCCACCGCCGCCGAAAGCAGCGGCACGCCGCGGGCCACGCAGGCGTCCGACACCGCGAGCCGGGTGGCGAAATTGTCGCACCCGTCGAGTACCAGATCGGCGCCCGCAATGATCGCGGCGGTATTGCCGGCATCGATCCGGCTGTCGTCGATGACCACTTGCAGCGCGCTGTCGAAATTGGCCAGCCAGCGCCGCGCGGCGACGGTCTTGCCATGGCCGATATCGCGTTCGGTGTAGATCGTCTGGCGCTGCAGATTGCTCGGCTCCACCACGCCGTCGTCCACCAGCACCAGCTGCCCGATGCCGGACCCGGCGAGATATTGCAGTGCCGGAGAGCCGATCCCACCGAGGCCCACCAGCACCACACTGGCCTTCACCAGCGCAACCTGCCCGGCCCCGCCGACCTCGGGCAGGACGATGTGGCGGGCGAATCGGTCGAGGCGATCAGGCGGCAGCATGGTGTTCACTTGGTGACTGGGTGCCGCTTGTGCAAAAGCGGGTGGAAAAGCCTGTGCATCGGCAGTGCATTAGCGGGGGAACGGCTGCGCATCCCCGGTGCAAAACCCGCCTTTGCAAGCCTGTGCAACAGCGGGGCAAAACCGGTGGATGCGCCGTGCAACCGCGGTGCACGATACTGCACCGCGTTGCATCATGGGCGCAAATCAGCGTCCCTGCGCAACCGGCGCCCGCTCAATCCTCCAGCTGGCGCAGCAGCGAGCGCACATCGCCATCCATCTCCGAATCGCGTTTGCGCAAATCCTCGATCAGCCGCACCGCGTGGATCACGGTGGAATGGTCGCGCCCGCCGAACTTGCGGCCGATCTCGGGGTAGGAGCGCGGGGTCAGCACCTTGGCGAGGTACATCGCCACCTGCCGGGGCCGCACCACCGCCCGCGCCCGCCGCTTGCTCGACATTTCCGAACGGTCGATGCGGTAGAACTGGCACACGGTGCGCTGGATCTCGTCGATCGTGATGCGCCGACGGTTGGCCGAAAGGATATCGGTCAGCTGGTCCTCGGCCAGCTGCAGCGAGACCTGCTGGCCGGTCAGCTGGGCATAGGCGATCAGCTTGTGCAGCCCGCCGACCAGCTCGCGCACGTTGCGGTTGATGGTGCGGCTGAGGAACTCGATCACATCCTCGGGCACCTCCAGCGGGGCGAAGCGCGTGAGCTTGGAGTGCAGGATCGCCCGGCGCAGCTCGATATCGGCCGGCTGGATATCCGCCACCAGCCCCATCGACAGGCGGGAGAGCAGCCGCGGCTCCACGCCGTCCAGCGCCTGCGGGGCACGGTCGGCGGCGAACACCAGCCGCTTGCCCTCCGCCAGCAGCGCATCGATCGTGTAGAGCAGCTCTTCCTGCGCGCTGGCCTTGCCGATGATGAACTGGATATCGTCCACCAGCAGCAGGTCGAAACCGCGCAAACGGCCCTTGAACTCCATCATCGCGCCGTTCTTCAGCGCCTGCACGAATTCCACCATGAAGCGTTCGGCCGAGCAGTAGAAAATCCGCGCGCGGGGGTGGGCCTGCAGGTAGGAATGGCCGATCGCGTGCAGCAGGTGAGTCTTGCCCTGGCCGGTGGCGCCCTTGAGGTAGAGCGGGGAGAATTGCGGGCGCGGGGCCTCGGCCATGCGCGCCGCGGCGTTCTTCGCCAGCACGTTGTTGGTGCCGGTGACGAAGGCGCCGAAGGTGAGCATGGGATCGAGCCCCACGGAGGAGGGCTGGCCATCCGCGCCGATCGATTCGATCGCCGTGGAGCCGTGGTTGCCGCTGCCGCCATCATTGGCGGGGCGGAACCGCTCGTCGCGGCCAAGGTCGAGATCGGCCAGCCGGCGGCGGCCCGGATGGACCCCCACGCGCACCGCCTTCACCTCGCTGCGGGCGATCTTCCACGCGAGCGAGAGCCGGTCGTGCAGCCGGTCGTGGACCCAGGTGGCCGAGAAATCGGTCGGCAGATAGAGATCAAGCGTGCCGCTCTCCTTGCAGAAGGGGCCCAGCTGGATCGGCTTGATCCACTGGGCGAACAGCTGCTGCCCCAGATCCTTGCGCAGCCCCTGGATGATATCGGCCCAATCGGCCGCCAGATCCTGCGCGTCGCGGTCTTCCATTGCCTCGTCCATCCCCTCGCGCCGGCCTGTCAGCATGCGCCCGGTCTGCGGTCCCATCCGAATCATCAGCCTCGTTCCTCCAGTGCCACGTCTCAGTAATAGTCTTCGCCTGCTCTCCTGCGATGCCGGCCAAGGGGGCCAGATCAGCGGACAAAGCACCCCCTGCCCGTGAACCATGGATGGTCCGCAGGCCCCTGCCGGTCAGCATCTCTGTGGTGCGACCTCGACGTGTTCGCCCGGCCGTGAAGAGGTGTTATGAGCGGACTGGGCAGGACAGCAAGACAGCGCTTGCAAAAAAACCGAAATATAGCGCCTTGACTCAGGTCTAGCCCGCAGCCCTGCGTTCATGAGGCTGATTTCAAACGATTAGTTTATGACAATCCGGCGAATCGCGGGAATTGCGCGAGTCCGGCGCGGGTGGCCGGCGCACCGGCCTAAAACGCGAAACGGGCCGGTGGATAAGTCCACCCGCCCGTTCTTTATGTGTTCCGTTGGCTTGCGCCTACGCCCGCTTCGGGGAGCCTTGCCGGGGTGCCCGGCGGGCGACTCAGAGCGCGGCGACTCGCTTGGAGAGGCGGCTCATCCGGCGCGAGGCGGTGTTCTTGTGGATCACCCCGCGGGCCACGCCGCGCGCCAGTTCGGGCTGCGCCGCGCGCAGCGCGGTCTCGGCCGCCTGCCGATCGCCTTCGGCCAGCGCGGTCTCGACCCGCTTCACGAAGCTGCGGATGCGGCTGATGCGCGCGCCGTTGATCAGGCTGCGCGACTGGTTGCGCAGGATGCGCTTCTTGGCTTGCGGCGTATTGGCCATCGATCGTCCTTGCCTGGGCACCCTGCCGCCGCGGATGAGCGGCAGTGCCTCGAATGGGGGGTTCCCGATAGGGGGCGTGCCCCACCGGAAAGGCGCGCGCTTAGCCGCGTGGGCGCGAAGCGTCAAGCAAGTGCCATCAACGCTGACACTTGGGGCAGAACCAGCTGCCGCGCCCGCCCTGTGCGATCCGGCTCACGATGCCGCCGTCTTCGCGCGGGCAGGGCGCGCCCTCGCGGCCGTAAACGGCAAAGCGATGTGCGAAATAGCCCAGCTGCCCATCGGGGTGCGCATAATCGCGCAAGCTGCTGCCGCCCTCGGCGATCGCCGCTTCGAGGACACTGCGGATCGCCGGCACCAGCCGGGCCAGCGCGGCGCGCGAGATCCGCCCGGCGGCTTTGCGCGGATCGATCCGCGCCTGGTGCAGCGCCTCGCAGACATAGATATTGCCCAGCCCCGCCACAATGCGCTGGTCGAGCAGCAGCAGCTTGCCCGCCTGCTTGCGCCCCGTGAAAGCGGCGTGGAGGTGTGCCGGGGTGAAGTTCTCGCCCAGCGGCTCGGGTCCCATCGCCGCGAACGGCGGGTAGGCCTCCAGTGCGGCCGTATCCGCCAGCGCGACGAAGCCGAAGCGGCGCGGATCGCACAGCGAAAGGCGGTGGGCGGCGGTGTCGAGCAGCAGATGATCGTGCGCGCCCAGCGCCTCGGGGTCGATCCGCCAGCGGCCGCTCATGCCCAGGTGAAAGATCAGCGTGCGCGCGCGATCGGTGTGGATCAGCCCGTATTTGGCGCGCCGGCCGAGCCCGGTGACCCGCGCGCCGGTGAGCGCCTGCACCAGGTCGGGCGGGAAGGGGAAGCGCAGATCGGGCCGGCGCGGCTCGACGCGCTGGATCCGCGCACCCTTCAGCACGCGCGCCAGGCCGCGCACGGTGGTCTCGACTTCGGGCAGTTCGGGCATGGGGCCGGGCAGTAGAGCCGTGCGTGCGCTCTGTCACCGCTGTGCGGACCACCGGACGCTCATCCGGGCGCTCACCGGACGCAGGCGGCATTTCGGGCTGCCGCTGCACGGTAGCCTTCGGGGCGGGTGGCGCCCGGGCGGGGCGGCGGCTAGAGGGGCTAGCATGAGCACCCCCCCCGACGATGAGCGCGTGTCCTTCGGCTATGAAGAGGTCGCCCCGGAGGAGAAGACGCGGCGCGTGGGCGCGGTCTTCACCAGCGTGGCCGCACGTTACGATTTGATGAATGACGCCATGTCGGGCGGAATGCACCGATTGTGGAAGGATCGCTTCGTGCGCGCGGTGAAGCCGCGGCCCGGCGAGGCGATCCTCGACATGGCCGGCGGCACCGGCGACATCGCCTTTCGCCTCGCCGAACGCGGCGCCAGCGTGACGGTGGCCGATATCAACCAGGCGATGCTCGACGTCGGCATCGAGCGGGCGGTGGCACGCGGGCTCTATACGTTGGTATGGTCGCAACAGGATGCCGCCGCGTTGACCTATCCGGCGCGCAGCTTCGATGCCTACACCATCGCCTTCGGCATTCGCAATGTGACGCGGATCGAGGACGCGCTGGCCGAGGCGCACCGGGTGCTGCGCTATGGCGGGCGGTTCTTCTGCCTCGAATTTTCCACCACCCAATGGCCCGGCTTCGGCGAGGTGTACGATGCTTATTCGCACAAGGTCGTGCCCCGGATTGGCCAGGCCATCGCCGGCGATGCGGAGAGCTATCGCTACCTCGTCGAATCGATCCGCCGCTTCCCACCGATGCCCGAGTTTGCCGCGATGATCACCCGCGCCGGCTTCAGCCAGGTCAAGGTGGAGCCGATCCTCGGCGGGCTGGTGGCGATTCATTCGGGCTGGAAGGCCTGATGGTTCTCGCACCGCGCAGGCTGGCGGGTTTTCTTTCCGGATGACCACCCCCGCGACTCATGTCTGGCGGCTGGGCACCTGGGCGCGCACGCTCGCGCGGCACGGCGCGCTGCGCGGCATCGCCGCCGATGCGAACACGCCCGCGCCGGTGAAGCGGCTGATCTGGTTCTTCAGCCTGGGCACAAGAAAATTGCGCGAGCCCGATTATGCCAGCGCCTTCCGCGAGATCGGCCCGGCGGCGATCAAGCTGGGGCAGACGCTCGCGACGCGGCCCGATATCGTGGGCGAGGATGCGGTGAAGAACCTGCTCAGCCTGCAGGACAGCCTGCCGCCGGTGCCGTTCGCGCAGATCCGCAGCCAGATCGAGCGCGGCTTCGAGCAGCCGCTCGAGAACCTGTTCGCCTCGATCGATCCGGAGCCGGTCGGCTCGGCCTCGATTGCGCAGGTGCACAAGGGTGTCACCACCCAGGGGCGCACGGTGGCGGTGAAGGTGCTGCGCCCCGGCATTCGCGAGAAGTTCGAGCGCGATATCGCCACTTACGAATGGGCCGCCGCGCATCTCGAGGGCCTGGGCGGGGAGGCCCGGCGGCTGCGCCCGCGGCTCACCATCGCCAATTTCAAGCGCTGGACCAACAGCGAGCTGGACCTGCGGCGCGAGGCGGCGAGCGCCAGTGAGTTGGCGCAGGCGATGCGCGGCTTTGCCGGCTACGCGATCCCCTCGATCGATTGGGACCGCACCAACGGCCGGGTGCTGACCATCGAATGGATCGACGGCCTCAAGATCGCCGATGTCGAGGGCCTGCGCGCCGCCGGGCACGACATGCCCGATCTCGCGCGGCGGCTGGTGCTGGCCTTCCTCACGCAGGCGATCAGCGCGGGCTTCTTCCATGCGGACATGCATCAGGGCAATCTGTTCGTGCGGCCGGACGGCACCATCGTGGCGATCGATTTCGGCATCATGGGCCGGATCGACCGGCGCGCGCGGCAATGGCTGGCGGAGATCCTCTACGGCCTCACCACCGGCAATTACCGCCGCGTGGCCGAGATCCATTTCGAGGCGCAATATGTGCCCAGCTATCACTCGGTGGATGAATTCGCCACGGCGCTGCGCGCGGTGGGCGAGCCGATGCGCGGCAAGCCGGTGAGCGAGCTTTCGGTCGGCCAGATGCTCGACGGGCTGTTCGCCATCACCCGCGATTTCGACATGCAGACCCAGCCGCATCTGCTGCTGCTGCAAAAGACGATGGTGATGGTGGAGGGGATCGCCACCCAGCTCCACCCGGGCATCAACATGTGGGACGTTTCCGCCCCCTTCGTGCGCAGCTGGATCCGCGAGGAGCTGGGGCCAGAGGCCGCGCTCGCCGATCGCATCCGCGAGGATGCGAAGACGCTGCTGGGCCTGCCGGCGCTGGTCCGCCGGCTGCAGGAGCTGTATCCGCCCAAGGGCGGCGCCCCGGAATCCCAGCCGCTGCCCGAGGTGGAGCTGGTGTGGGAACGGCGCCGCCGCCCGGGCGGGGGATGGCTCGGCTCGGGGCTGGGCTACGTGCTGTCCGCGCTGGGCGGCGCCGCGCTGGTCTGGGTGGGCGTCGCGGCCGGCTGGCTGGGCTGAGCCGCCGCGCCCATTCCCTTGCCGTCGCGCCGGTGCAGCGCCCGCAACGCGGCGATCAGAGCGGCAATCGCGCCCACCAGCGCGGTGATTGCGGCCAGCACGCCCAAAGGTGAACGGATCCAGCTCTCGTTCTCGCTCATCAGATCGTCCCGGCGGCCGGCGGTGCTGACCGTCACGTCGATATCCTCCGAGCGGCTGAAGTGGCCGATCCGGCGGGTCTCGCCGCTGGCATTGCGCACTTCGATGCCGCTGGTGAGGGTCAGCTTGAGGCCCTCGCCCGCGCGCTGCGGGGTGACCTCCCAGCGCCACACCGGGGCGGGGTTCTCCAGCGTGTCGACCACTATGCAGCCGGCCGGCTCGATGGTGAAGCTCGCGTCCCCCGCAAGGCAGGCATACATCATCCGGCCCACCGCGGTCGCCTCGCTCCGCACCGCGCCCTGCTCGCCCTCGCGCACGATCTCGCCGCGTAATTGCGCGTCGGTCGCCGCCACCGCGGCGGCGCGCTCCCGGGCGCTGCCGCGCCCCTGCTGCACCGCCTCGGGCAGGCGGGCAATGGCGTAGCGCACCACGCTCGGTCGCCCGCGCACCATCGGCTGTTCGGGGCGGAAGGCGTGCCGCCCCTCGCGCACCGCCTCCAGCTGCGCGGCGAACCGCTCGCAATCGCCGGCGCGCTCGAAATCCTGCGTGACTGCGCACATTCCATCGGCGGCGCCGGTGGTCGGCGGAGCGGCGGCCTGTGCGCCGGGAGGAGGCCGGGAAGCCGCAGTTCCTAAGGCCAGATCGGGGAGTGACGGGCGCGGGCGCCTGATAGGGGGTCGCGGGGGGCGTAGCTGCCCCGGCGGCCTCGCGGCGGTGGCGCGGGGCGGCGGCGTGGCGGTGGCGAGCGGCCGGTCGCGCGAGGGGGCGCCGAACATCGGCATGGAACCGGCCCCATCCATCTCGTCGGGTGGCAACGAATACAGCACTCGCTCCTCCGGCGGGGGTGGCGGTGGCGGCGGCGGGGGGTTGTCGAACCCCGTCGCCGCACAGCCCGCGAGCAGCGCACAGCCCATCGCCAAGACCGGCGCGATCCGGCGCGTGCGCCCAGCAGCTCGCCCGGTGAACCCCGCGTGTGGCACTGCCCCCATGTGCTCCGCCTCCGTAGTGTCTCAGGATGGCGCCCGTGCGCGTAAGTCTAGCGCTTTTCGGCCCGCCCGACCAGATAAGCGCAGAGGTGCCAGCACTGGCCATGGCCGGGCAGCGCCGCTAGGCAGGGATGATGGGGAACGGGCAATCGCGGGTGGCGCCATGCCGGGGGTGAACATCCTCCTGATCGTGGGCGGCGGGATCGCCGCCTACAAGGCGTGCGAGCTGGTCCGGCTGATGCGCCGCGATGGCGCCGGGGTCACCTGCGTGCTGACGGACGGGGGCGCGCAATTCGTCACCGCGATGAGCCTCGCCGCACTCTCTGGCAACCGCGTGCACACGAGCCTGTGGGATGCGGGCGCGGAGGCGGAGATCGGCCATATTCAGCTCTCCCGAGCGGCCGATCTGGTGATCGTGTGCCCCGCCACCGCCGATCTACTGGCGAAGATGGCCGCCGGCCTCGCCGACGATCTCGCCACCACGCTGCTGCTGGCGACCGATACGCCGGTGCTCGCGGTGCCGGCGATGAACGTGCGGATGTGGAACCATGCCGCCACGCGCCGCAACATCGGCTGGCTGCGGGAGGCCGGTGTGGCCATCATGGAGCCGGACGAAGGCCCGATGGCCTGCGGCGAATTCGGCCCCGGCCGCCTGCCGGAGCCCCCGGCGATCTGGGCCAGCGCACAGGCAATGCTGGGCGGATCGCACCCGCTCGCCAACACCAAGCCCGGGCCACTTGCCCATTCGCTTTCTGGCCGCCACGTGCTGGTCACCGCCGGCCCCACGCATGAGGCGATCGATCCGGTGCGCTATCTCGCCAACCGCTCGAGCGGCAAGCAGGGCTTCGCCATCGCCGAGGCCGCTGCAAAGGCCGGCGCACGGGTGACGCTGGTGGCCGGCCCGGTGGCGCTCGCCACCCCGCCCGGCTGCGAGCGGGTCGACGTGGAAAGCGCCGCCGAGATGGCCGCGGCGGTGCACGCCGCTTTGCAGGCCGATGTGGCGGTGATGGTCGCCGCGGTGGCCGACTGGCGCCCCGCCAATGCGGCGGATCGCAAGCTCAAGAAGGGCACCACCGCGCCCCAGCTCGAACTGGTCGAGAACCCGGACATTCTCGCCCAGCTCGCCCGCGATCCCCGCCGCCCCGCGCTGCTGATCGGCTTCGCGGCCGAGACTCACGATGTGGTTGCGCATGCGCAGGCCAAGCTCGCGAGCAAGGGCGCGGACTGGATCGTGGCCAACGACGTTTCCGGCCCGCCCGGCACCAGCGCGATGGGCGGCGATGCCAATGCGGTGCAGCTGGTGCGCGCCGAGGGCGTGGAGGCGTGGGAGCGCGTCAGCAAGCACGAGATCGCCCGCCGCCTCGTCGCGCGCATCGCCGAGGCGCTAGCCGCCTCGGCGCAACAACAGCCCGAGGCGCTGGACGCCTCGGCGCAGCAAGAGCCCGAGGCGCTGGACGCCTCGGCGCAGCAAGAGCCACCCGAGGCGCTGGCCGCCTCGGCGCAACAGCAGCCCGAGGCGCTCGCCTCCGCCCCTGAGCCCCGCGATGGCTGAGCCCGCCCCCGGCCCCGTCCCCATCCGCATCCGCCGCCTGCCGCATGGCGAAGGGCTTGCGCCGCCCGCCTATGCCACGCCGGGCGCGGCGGGGATGGACGTGCTCGCGGCCGAGGCGGTCACGCTGGCGCCGGGCGCGCGCCACGCAATCGCCACCGGCTTCGCGCTGGCGATTCCGCCGGGGCACGAGCTCCAGGTGCGCCCGCGCTCGGGCCTGGCGCTGCGCCACGGCATCGGCCTGCCCAATGCGCCCGGCACGATCGACGAGGATTATCGCGGCGAGCTGAAGATCATCCTGATCAACTTCGGTGCCGAAAGCTTCGCCATCGAGCGGGGCGATCGCATCGCCCAGCTGGTGCTCGCCCCGGTCACCCGTGCCGCCTGGCACGAGGTGCCCGCACTCGATGAAACCGAGCGGGGCGAGGGCGGCTTCGGCTCGACCGGCGGCCACGCCCGGCTGCCACGCTGACCCGCTCCCGCACACGGCGCTGTCCTACGCCCGATACGACGCCCATTTGACATGCCGCGCGTCGCATCGCACAGCAGGGAGAAGGCAAGTGACTGAAGCGCTTGCCGAACCAAAACGGAAGCCCGCTTGATCCCGATTGATTTCGAGGCGCTGTTCGCCAAGTCGCCCAACCCCTATTTGCTGGTGGACGAGGCGCTGACGATCGTGTGGATGAACGAGGCCTACCTCGCGTCCACCATGCGTGAGCGCGCCGGCATCCTGGGCCGCAACATGTTCGATGCCTTTCCGGCCGATCCCGAATCGGAGAGCTACCAGCTGCTCAGGGGCTCGTTCGATCGCGTCCTGCGGACCGGCGAGACGGACGAGATCGCGCTCATCCGCTACGATATCGAGAAGCCTGATGGCAGCATGGAAGTGCGCTACTGGAGCGCCACCCACACGCCGCTGCCCGGTCCCAAGGGGATCAGGGTGGAGAATGGCGGCGGCGCCGCCGGGACCCAGGGCAACGCTTCCTATATCCTCCAGCACACGGTCGATGTCACTGAATTGCAGGGCCTGCGCCGCCTGCGCGACGAGATGGGCGTGGTCCAGCGCGCCACCGCCATCCAGGAACGCAGCCGCCAGGCCAATGAGGAGGCACGGCGGTTGCGCAACCTGGTCGAGCAGGCGCCCGGCTTCGTGGCGGTGCTGACCGAGCCGGAGCACGTCTTCCGCCTCGCCAACCAGGCCTATCGCACGCTGGTCGGCAACCGCGATGTGATCGGCAAGTCGGTCTGCGAGGTGCTGCCCGAAGTGGTCGAGCAGGGCTTTATCGCACTGCTCGACACGGTGCGCGAGAGCGGCGAGCCCTACAAGGCGCGCGGCGCGAGGGTGCTGCTGCGCGATGAGCAGGGCCGGGCGCGCGAGCGCTATCTCGATTTCATTTACCAGCCGATCTTCGCCTCCGATGGCAGCGGCACGGTCTCGGGCATCTTCGTGCAGGGCTACGATGTCACCGAGCAGTTCGAAGCGCAGGAGCGCCAGCGCCTGCTGATCAACGAGCTGAACCACCGCGTGAAGAACACGCTGGCGATCGTGCAGAGCCTCGCCACGCAATCGTTCCGCCACGTCGCCTCGGCCGATCTGGCGCGGCACACTTTCCAGGCGCGGCTGAACGCGCTGGCCGCCGCGCACAGCCTGCTGACGCTGAGCAACTGGAAATTGGCCCGGCTGTCCGATACGCTGCAAGCGCCTCTCGCGGCGACCGCGGGTGAGGCGATGGCGCGCATCACGGTCCGCGTCCCCGAGTTCACGCTGCAGCCGCAAATCGCGGTGTCGCTCGCCATGATCGTGCACGAACTGGCGACCAATGCGATCAAATATGGTGCCCTGTCGAACGAGAGCGGGAGAGTCGAGGTGGAGTGCACGGTGGAGGAGGAGGATGGCCATTGCCGGCTCCGCATCGAGTGGGTGGAACGCGGCGGGCCCGTGGTGGAGCCGCCCACGCGCCGCGGCTTCGGCACCCGGCTGATCGAGCGCGGCATGTCGGCCGAGCGCCAGAGCGCGGTGCAGCTGCGGTTCGAACCCGCAGGGCTGCGCTGTTCGATCAGCGCGCTGTTGCCGGCGGGGCTGGCATGAAGCTCGCCGGACGCACGGTGCTGGTGCTGGAGGACGAGCCGATCATCGGCTTCGAGCTGGAAGACATGCTGGCCGATGATGGCGCCGAGCCGTTCCTGTGCGGCTCGCTGGATTGCGCGCGCAAGCTGCTGGCCGAGACTCAGCCCGATTGCGCGATCCTCGATGTCAACATCCACGGCGAGCAGAGCTACCCGCTGGCCGGCGAACTGGTCGAACGCGGCATCCCCTTCGTGTTCGCCACCGGCTATGGCGCGGCGCTCCACCCGCCGCAATTCGCCGCCGTGCCCACCGTGTCCAAGCCCTACCGCCTGGCCACCGTGCTGGAGGCATTCGCCACGCTCGGCGTCTGAGCCCCATGCGAAAGGGCAAGCCCTCGCAGGCCCGCCCTCGCGTGTTTCGTTCTCGGCGTTTCCGGGTGCCGGAAGGGCTTAGCGCCGGTCGCGGCGGACCGGCTGGTCTTCGGGTCGAACCGAAATCCGCACCGTCTCGCCCGAATTGCCCGGGAAATCGGTGAACAGAGCCTCGACCAGATTGGGCACCAGATATTGCAGCCGGTTCGAGGAAGACACCGCTTGGGCATTGCCCTCGAACAGCCGCTCGCCGGTGCCGGCCCGGTCGATCTTCATTTCGACGCCACTGGTGTAGACGGTGTAGCTGTCGATATCGCGGCCATAGCCGCCGCCGAAGCCGCCCCCGAAGCCGCCATAACCGAAGTAGCCGGGATGGAACCCATAGCCCCACGAACGGCTCGGCAGGGAAGCGACCCGCCGTTCGCCGCTGC
>LXQI01000034.1:53518-60159 GCA_001683845.1 Erythrobacter sp. ANT-B3C2
CCGCCGTTCGCCGCTGCGCCCACGATAGACCACCGGCCGATAGGAATGCCACGGCGAGAAGAACGGATCGCGATGGAAGCTGGGCGTGCTGCGGACCCGCTCGCGCCCCTGGTCCACCCCGTAATCGAACCGCACCAGCAGCGTGGCATTGTCGGGCGAGCCGGCACGGGAATAGCCCAGCCGCGACAGCTCGTTGGCGACATAATCGGCATATTGCGAGAACTCGAGCCCGCCGGCCAGCGCCGGATCGTCGGCGACAATGGCAAAGGTCTGCCCCTGCGGCGCGGGCAGCTGGCTCGCGAAGCGCGACACATCGGCGCGGAACGGGGAGGCGCAGGCAGCCAGGCTCATCAGTGCCAGCGGTACGGCGGCCAGCTTCAGCCCGCGGGTGACATTCGAAAGGGTGCTCATTGGCTCATCTCTCACTGGCAACGGGCAGTTCCCGTTTCTCGCACAACAGCACAGATTGCCGTCGGCAGCCCGTGCACTATGCCCGCCGGGCTGAATAACGGTTGAATGGTGCGAACGATCCAAAGCAAAAATCGTGCCGTTTGAGGGGCTTGCAACCGCCCGGGCGGTACAGCAGCGAACCTTTGGCACCGAACTTTGGCCCAGCCCCTCACCCGCGCACCATCCCCAGCGCGCGGTAGACCGAAACAAGCGTCGGCGCGGCAATCGCGCGCGCCCGCGCCGCCCCCTCGGCCAGCACCGCATCGAGCGCGTCGCGGTCTTCCAGCAGTCCGGTGAACCGCTGCGTGATCGGCGCCAGCACCGCCACCAGCAACTCGCCCAGCGCCGGCTTGAACGCGCCGAACCCGGTGCCGCCATGCTCGGCCAGCACCGCCTCTATCGGCTGCCCGGAGAGCGCGGCGTAGATCGTCACCAGGTTGCGCGCCTCGGCCCGCCCCTCCAGCCCGGCCGGCTCGCTCGGCAGCGGCTCGGCATCGGACTTCGCCTTGCGCACCTTCTGCATGATGGCGTCGGCATCGTCGGTCAGGTTGATCCGGCTCATGTCCGAGGGATCGGACTTGCTCATCTTGGCGCTGCCATCGCGCAAGGACATGATCCGCGCCGCGGCCGGCGGGATGATCGGCTCGGGCAGGGTGAACACCGGCTCGTCCTCAGTGCCGAAGTCGTTGTTGAACTTCTGCGCAATATCGCGCGCCAGCTCGAGGTGCTGCTTCTGGTCCTCGCCCACCGGCACGTGAGTCGCCTGGTACAGCAGCACATCGGCCGCCTGCAGCACGGGGTAGGCGAACAGCGCCACGCTGGCCCCCTCGCGGTTCTTGCCGGCCTTGTCCTTCCACTGAGTCATCCGGTTCAGCCAGCCCATCCGCGCGGTGCCGCTCAGCAGCCATTGCAGCTCGGCATGCTGCGGCACCTGCGCCTGGTTGAACAGGATCGAGCGCGCCGGATCCAGCCCGCAGGCCACCAGCGCCGCGGTCAGCTCCAGCGTGCCTGAGCGCAAGGTGGCCGGGTCGTGCGGCAGCGAGATCGCATGCAAATCGGCCAGGAAGAACAGGCACTCCGCCCCCTCGCCAGCCTCGTCCTGCATCCGCACCCAATTGCGGATCGCGCCGAGATAATTGCCCAGGTGCAACGAGCCCGTGGGCTGGATGCCGGAAACAATGCGCATCGGGCCACTCACCAAGCCGTTCACCGGCCACTCTCCCTCTTGGTCAGCCGGGCGATCCGCTCGCGGTCCACCGCGCCGATCGCAAAGGCCACCCCGAAATAGACAAGGCCCGCGCAACCCACCAGCACCACCAGCGCGAACAGCCGCGCGAGCAGCCCGGCACCGTAATAGGCGGTGAGCAAATCGCGCGCGAACCACAGCGCCGCGCCCATCGCCGCCGCGGCGACCAGCTGGCGGGCGATCCGCAGCAGCAGCCGCCCCGGCACCCGGTAATGCCCCCGCGCGGCCAGCACCGCATACAGCACCGCCGCATTGAGCCACGCGCCCACCGCGCTCGCCAGCGCCACGCCCACCACGCCCAGCGGCTCCAGCAGCACGAGGTTCAGCGCCACGAACACCGCCAGCGCGGCAAAGGCGGCATAGACCGGCGTGCGGGTATCCGCCCGCGCATAGAAGCCGGGCACCAGCACCTTCACCAGCACATAGGCCGGCAAGCCCATCACCAGCGCGGTCACCACATTGCCGGTCACGATGGCGTCGGCCATCTCGAACCGCCCGCCCTGGAAGATCATCGTCACGAAGGGGATGCCGCACACCGCCAGCGCCACCGCGGCGGGCAGGGTCAGCAGCATGGCCAGCTCGATCGCATCGGATTGCACGCGGGCGGCCCCTTCGCGATTGTCCCCGCCCACGAATTTGGAGAGCGTGGGCAGGATCGCGGTGCTCAGGGCAATGCCGATGATCCCCAGCGGCAGCTGGTTCAGCCGGTCGGCATAATTCATGTAGGTGACCGAGCCGCTGTCCAGCTGGTTGAGGAAATACAGCTGGATCAGCGTGTTGATCTGGTAGGCCCCGCCACCGATCGCCGCGGGCAACGCGATGATCCCCAGCCTGCGCACCTCGGGCGTCAGCCGCGGCCATAGCAGCCGCGGGCGGAACCCCTCAACCCGCACCCAGATATACAGCCACACCAGCTGCATCACCCCGGCGCCGGTCACTGCCCAGGCAATGGCATAGCCCACCTGCTCGATGCTGGCGCCGGTCGCGATCCAGCGCTCGCCCAGCAGCAGCGCGGCGATCAGCACGATGTTGAGGATGATCGGAAAGCTCGCCCCGGGCGCAAAGCGCGAGACCGAATTGAGCATGCCGGTAAACAGCGTCACCAGGCTGACGAGCACGATATAGGGGAACATGATCCGCGCAAAATCCACCCCCAGCGCGAAGTTCTCCTGGTCGATCGGCTTGTCCGCCAGCAACCAGATCACCCCCGGCATGGCGATCAGGAACAGCGCCACCAGCGCGATCAGCACCGGCAGGAACACCGAGAGCACGTCGTCGCTGAACGAGCGCGCGGCTGCGATCCCCCCGCCATCGCCCTCGGGGCCGTGCAGCCGCTTGGAGAACATCGGCACGAAAGCGGCCGAAAATGCCCCCTCGGCGAACAGCCGGCGGAACACATTGGGGATGATGAACGCCTGGAACCAGGCGTCGGTCACGTCATTGGCGCCCAGCACGCGGGCAAAGATCATCTCGCGCGCCATGCCGGCCACGCGGCTGAGCGCGGTCAGCCCGCCGATCGTGCCGACATTGCGGATCAGGCTCACGGGTTGCGCGAGCCCACGGGGCGCGCGGGCTTGGGGCGCGCGCTAGCGGGAGCGGCGCCCGGTACCGCCCCCAATTTCAGCAGGGTCACGGGCGGTGCCCCGCGGCCGGTCGCGTCAGCCCTGGCCTTCGCCGCCACCCATCGAAGGCAGGCTGCCTGGTGCGCCCTCGCCGTTCTGCTGCGATTGCAGCTGCTGCAGGTACAGCCCGTTGAAATCGATCGGGTCGAGCAACAGCGGGGCAAAGCCCGCATCGCGCACCGCATCGGCGATCACCCGGCGGGCGAAGGGGAACAGGATGCGCGGCCCCTCGGCATAGGTGAAGGCGTGCTTCTGGTCCTCGGTCAGGTTGCGCATGCCCACGAGGCCGCAATAGGCCAGCTCCACGATATAGATGGTGCCCTGCGGGGTCTTGGCGGTGGCGCTGATCTTCAGCTCGATCTCGCTCACCTCGTCGCCGATCTTGCGCCCGCTGATGTTGAACTGCACATCCAGCTGCGGCTGCTCGGTCAGCTGGAAGCTTTCCGGCGCGCGCGGGTTCTCCACCGAGAGGTCCTTCACATATTGCGAGATCAGCCCGGCCACCGGCAGAGTGTCGCTGCCATTGCCATCGTGGCCATTGCCGTTGGGCCCGTCACCGGGGCCATCGGGATCGAAATTGGTGAGGACGTCGCCTTCGTCGGCCATGGCTTGGATCTTTCGGCTGCTCGGGGCGCTTGCGGCCCGGTTGGGTTCAGGCCTTGCGCGCTAGCATCGGCGTGGCGGCTCTGCAACGCCCGCCGGCTGAACCGAGCGGGGCCTTTCTGCGTCGTTGTGCATTTGTATTAAGCGCCTATTTCGGGCAGAGTCGCCAAAGCGGTTCGCCGCGCCCCGCGCCGCGCGGCCCAATTCGGGAAATGCACGTGATTATCGAGATCGTCATCCTGGCCATGATCGCCGCCTTCCTCGGCCTGCGGCTCTATTCCGTGCTCGGCCGCCGTGCCGAACACGAGGAAGAGCCCGCCGTGCCCACCCGCTTCGAGCGGAACGAGGGCGCCAATGCGCCACGCCCGGCGGCGGCGGCGCCGCTGCCGGTCAGCGAGGCGCCGCGCCCGCGCGAGATCAACGGCTTGTCCCCCGCGGTGGAAAACGGCCTGCGCGACATCGCCGCGGCCGATCGCCGGTTCGACATCCCCACCTTCCTGGAAGGCGCCCGTGCAGCTTACACCATGGTGCTCGAAGCCTTCTGGCGCGGCGACAAGGAAGAGCTGCGCCAACTGTGCGACGACGATGTCTACCAGAGCTTCGCCATGGCGATCGACGCGCGCGAGGCTTCGGGCGAGACGCTGGACAACCGGCTGGTGCGGATCGAGGACACGCAGCTCGAAAAGGCCAGCTATGATGGCCGCACCGCGCGCATCGCGGTGCTGTTCGTGGCCGATATTGCCGCCGTGACCCGCAACAAGGATGGCGCGGTGATCGCCGGCTCGCTGGACGATGCGATCGAGACCCGCGACGTGTGGACCTTCAGCCGCGAACCCGCTGCCGCCGGCCCCGACTGGCTGCTCGACGAAACTGACGAGGGCTGATCGCGCATTCCGCGGGCCAGGGGCAGGGCTGGGCATGGTTGCGAGCCTGATCCGGCCCTCCGCTCCGTGGTCCCGTTCGCCACGTCCCAACACCCGATCGCGCGCACGGTGCGCCCGGCTTGCGACGGACTTTCAGCGCGGTTTCGCCCCTGCTGCATCGGCTTTGTCGCCAGCTGCAATCCCGATGCACCCTGATGCAAACGCCTCATCACCGCGCTGCGGGCACCCGAAGGACCGCGCCTATGGGTGATGTTCGACCGCCTAGCGGCCCCGATCCGGCAGCCTTTCGGCACCATTCCGCCCGCGGTTCAGTCGCGTTGCAGGCCGCTTGCAACATGCCGGAAGCGCCCGCCTTCCGAGGCCGTTTCAATCCCTTTCCACTAGCGTTGCACACCGGAAGCAGCCCCGATCCGGCCCCGTCCACCGGCCCCATCGCAACCGTCATGCACCCCCGCTCCGCCACGCTGGCACTGGCGTTGCTCCTGCTTTGCATGGCGCTTGCCGCCTGCCAGCCACAACGCCTGGAGCCCGACAGTGCCCCGGTCGGCCCCACCGCGCTGCTCGCCGGCGCCGAACCCGGCCCATCCATCGCCAGCCTGAACCTCGCCCCGGCCCAGGCCGCCGCCGCGCTGCGCTCCTTCATCGAAAGCTGCCCGCGCCTGCTCGCCCGGGACGATGCCAGCGGCCTCACCCGCAGCGCCGACTGGCATCCCGCCTGCACCGCGGCCTCCACCGCATCGCCCAGCGAGGCACCCGCCTTCTTCGCGCGCCATTTCGAAAGCGCCCGCATCGCCGATGGCCGCGCCTTCGTGACCGGCTATTACGAGCCCGAGATCGCCGGCTCCCGCCAGCGCCGCCCCGGCTTCGAGGTACCGGTCTACGCCCTCCCACCCGATCTCACCCGCGCCTGGCCGGCCGACATGCCGGAGGCCGAGCGCACCGGCCGCCCCCCGCTCGGCCGGCTGGACGAAAGCGGCACCCTCGTTCCCTATCACGACCGCGCAGCGATCGAGGCTGGCGCCCTCACCGGTCGCGGGCTGGAGATCGGCTGGGCGGCCGATGCTATCGAGTTCTTCTTCCTGCAAATTCAAGGCTCTGGCCGCCTCATCACGCCCGAAGGCGAGGTGATCCGGATCGGCTATGCCGGGCAGAACGGCCGCTCCTACACCGCCATCGGCGCGCTGATGCGCGAACGAGGCCTGCTCGGCGATGGGCCGGGCCAGTACGCATCCTCGATGCAGGGCATCATGCGTTATCTGCGCGAGCACCCGGCCGAAGGCGCCGCCCTGATGCGCGAAAACCCCAGCTGGGTGTTCTTCCGCGAACTGACCGGCGACGGCCCGCTCGGCGCACTGGAGGTGCCGGTGCGCCCCGAAGCCTCGGTCGCGGCGGACCCTCAATATGTGCCGCTGGGTGCACCGGTGTTCCTCGCCGTGGATCGCAACGAGGCCAACGGGCTTTGGATCGCGCAGGATACCGGCGGCGCCATCAAGGGCCCCAACCGGTTCGATGCCTTCTATGGCGCGGGCGAGCAGGCGCGGACCATCGCCGGTGGCATGAGCGCGCGCGGAGAGGCGCTGCTGTTCCTGCCGCGCGGAACGCTCGCGCGACTGGGGCGGGCGACGGGCACGCGGTGAAGCCGCCACGCGGGCTCAGCGCCGGGGAGGCCGCCGCCTGGGCGCAGCTCGCCGCCAGCGTCACGCCGCTCACCCCCGCCCGCCTGCCGCCAAGACCGTCCGAACCGCAGATTGCAAGCAAGGTGCCTACGCCGACGCCACCTGCCGCTCGGATCGCAAAGGCCACCCCCGCCCGCCTGCCGCCGCGCAGCCCGCCTGC
>LXQI01000034.1:60263-61848 GCA_001683845.1 Erythrobacter sp. ANT-B3C2
GATCCGGGGCTCGATGGCTCGTGGGAGCGCAAGCTCGCTCGCGCCACAATGAGCCCGGATTTCACGCTCGACCTGCACGGCCACACGCTCGACCAGGCGCATCGCCGGCTGGACATGGGGCTGGGGCAGGCGCGCACGATGGGGGCGCGGCTGGTGCTGCTGGTCACCGGGCGCCCGCGCCCGGTGGACCCGGCCGATCGCGCCACTCAGCGCGGCGCGATCCGGGCCAAGGTGCTCGACTGGCTGGCCGCCGGCCCGCACGCCTCGGCCATCGCCGCGATCCGCCCGGCGCACCGCCGCCACGGGGGCGAGGGCGCGCTCTACATCGTGCTCAAGCGCCCCCGCTGAAACGCGCAACGCACCGCTACCCGGAGGGGCAGCGGTGCGTCACGAAAGCGCCGGTGGTGTTTAGACGCGGCGATCGCTGACCGGGCGGGTCTCCACATCGAAGCGATCGGCATCCATCACCTTCGCCCAGGCCTTGACGAAGTCCTGCACGAACTTCTCCTCGTTGCCGCGCTCGGCATAGACCTCGGCGGTGGCGCGCAGCTGCGAGTTGGAGCCGAAGATGAGATCGGTCCGGGTCGCGCGCCACTTTTCCTGCCGGCCGCCGCGATCGCAGCCGATGAACTCCTGGTCGCCCTTCTCGTCCACGACCTCCCACAAAGTGTCCATATCGAACAGATTGACGAAAAAGTCGTTCGTCAGCTGGCCCTTGCGCTGCGTGAACACGCCCTCCGGCGCGTCGTTGTAATTGGCCCCCAGCACGCGAAGGCCCCCGATCAGCACGGTCATCTCCGGGGCCGAAAGGCCCAGCAGCGCCGCACGATCCACCAGCAATTCCTCGGTCTTCACCGATTGGCGGGTCTTGAGATAGTTGCGGAAGCCATCGGCGGTCGGCTCCATCACCGCGAAGCTCTCCGCATCCGTCCAGTCCTGCGTGGCATCGCCGCGCCCGCCGCTGAACGGCACCTCGATCGCGAAGCCCGCATCGCTCGCCGCCTTCTCCACCGCCGCCGAGCCGGCCAGCACGATGGCATCGGCCAGCGACAGATTGCCGCGCAGCTCGTTGAGCTTGCCGAGCACCTGCGCCAGTTCCTCCGGCTCGTTGACCGCCCAGTCCTTCTGCGGGGCGAGCGCGATCCGCGCGCCATTGGCGCCGCCGCGATGGTCGGACCGGCGGTAGCTGGAGGCGGAGGCCCAGGCGGTCTTGACCAGTTGGCCAACGCTCAGGCCGCTCGCCAGGATCGCCTGCTTGAAGCCGGCGATATCGGCATCGGACGGCATCGTGCCGGCCGGCACCGGATCCTGCCAGATGAGATCCTCCTCCGGCACTTCGGGGCCGAGGTAGCGCACCTTGGGCCCCATGTCGCGGTGGGTCAGCTTGAACCAGGCGCGGGCGAAGGCGTCCTTGAACGCCTCGTGATCGGCCCGGAACCGCTCCGAGATTTCGCGGAGTTCCGGATCGACCTTCAGCGCCATGTCGGCGGTGGTCATCATGGTCGGCACCTTCTTGCTCGGATCGTGAGCATCGGGCGCCATGTCTTCCTCGCGCTGGTTGATCGGCTGCCACTGGCGGGGGGCC
>LXQI01000034.1:61987-87476 GCA_001683845.1 Erythrobacter sp. ANT-B3C2
GCTCCAGCTGGTCGGCGTGTTGACCCACGGGCCTTCCAGTCCGCTGGTGATGGCGTGAGCGCCGATGCCGGTCTCGAAGGTGCTGGTCCAGCCGAGCCCTTGGAGGTGAATGTTCGCCTCCTCGGGCGATTTGTCGACCAGGCTCGCATCACCCGCGCCGTGGCACTTGCCGAATGTGTGGCCTCCGGCGGTGAGCGCCACGGTCTCCTCATGGTTCATCGCCATGCGCTCGAAGGTCACCTTGATATCGTGCGCGGATTGCATGGGGTCGGCATTGCCGCCGCGCCCTTCCGGGTTGACGTAGATGAGGCCCATCTGGATCGCGGCGAGCGGGCTTTCGAGATCGAGCTGTTCCTCGGGCAGGATGCGCGTCTTGTTCTCCGCGTGCCCGACCATGTTCTCTTCCGAGCCCCAATAGATGTCGCGCTCGGCCTCGAACACGTCGGCGCGGCCGCCGCCGAAGCCGAACACCGGGCCACCCATGTCCTCGATGGCGACGTTGCCGGCCAGGATGAACAGATCGGCCCAGCTGATGTGCTTGCCGTACTTGCGCTTGATCGGCCACAGCAGGCGGCGTGCCTTGTCGAGGTTGCCATTGTCCGGCCAGCTATTGAGCGGGGCGAAGCGCTGCTGGCCGCTGTTGGCTCCGCCGCGCCCGTCGGCGGTGCGGTAGGTGCCCGCGGCATGCCAGGCCATGCGGATGAAGAACGGGCCGTAATGCCCGTAATCGGCTGGCCACCAGGGCTGCGAATTGGTCATCAGCGCCACCAGATCGTCCTTGAGCGCCCAATAATTGAGCTTCTTGAATGATTCGGAATAGAGGAAATCCGGCCCCATCGGATCGGGCGAGATGCCCCCGTAATGGAGGATTTCGACCGGCAGCGAATCGGGCCACCATTCGCGGTTGGTCCGTCCGAGCAGGCTGCGCGGCTTGATCTCGTCATGGGGGACGGGGCAGCCCTCCATCGGGCTTCCGGTCTTGATGTCCATGGGTCTCTCTCCTGTTATCGGTGCCGTGGCACAAGCGGCCGAAATGCTGTCCGGCCGAATAGTGCTGAGACTACCTCGCAAGCGGGCTTTGACCAAATTCGACATTCCGATGAGATTGACAGGACAAATCGATAAGCTGGCCTCGGTAGGCCCTCACGCAAAAAGGGGCGTGCTGCCGGCCGTGGCAGCGCGCCCCTTCTGTTTGCCCCTGGTGGGCGACTGGCGGATCAGGCGGCCTGCGCCAGTTCCTCCAGCGCCTCGTTGCGGATCAGGAAATCGAAGGCGCTGAGCGCGGCCTTCGAGCCTTCACCCATGGCGATGATGATCTGCTTGTAGGGCACCGTGGTTACGTCGCCTGCGGCGAAGACGCCGGGCTGGTTGGTGGCGGCATGGGCGTCGATGGCAATCTCGCCATGCTTCGACAATTCCAGCCCCGAGCCCTCGAGCCATTCGGTGTTGGGGACCAGGCCGATCTGCACGAACACGCCCTCCAGCGCAACGCGATGCTCCTCGCCGCTGGAGCGATCCTTGTAGACCAGCCCGCCGACGCGGGTGCCATCGCCATTGACGGCGGTGGTCTGCGCGTTCACGTTGATCTCGACGTTCTTCAAGGAGCGCAGCTTGTCTTGCAGCACCTGATCGGCCCGCAGGCTCTCGGCAAATTCGATCAGCGTGACATGGCCGACGATGTTGGCGAGGTCGATCGCCGCCTCGACGCCCGAATTGCCGCCGCCGATCACCGCCACGCGCTTGCCCTTGTACAGCGGGCCGTCGCAATGCGGGCAATAGGCCACCCCCTTGTTGCGATATTCCAGCTCGCCGGGCACGCCCAGATTGCGCCAGCGCGCCCCGGTGGCAAGGATCACCGAGCGGGCCTTCAGCGAGGCGCCATTGGCGAACAATACCTCATGATAGCCGCCCTTCGCCTGTGCCGGCACTAGCCGTTCGGCGGTGGCGAGGTTCATCACCTCGATATCGTATTCGCGCACATGGCTTTCGAGCTGCGCGGCGAGCCGGGGGCCCTCGGTGTAGGGCACGGAGACGAAATTCTCGATGCCCATCGTATCGAGCACCTGCCCGCCGAAGCGTTCGGCCGCGACGCCGGTGCGGAAGCCCTTGCGCGCGGTGTAGATCGCCGCCGCCGCGCCCGCCGGGCCGCCGCCGACCACCAGCACCTCGAACGGCTCCTGGCTCGCCAGCTTGGCCGCCGCGCGGGCCGAGGCATTGCCATCCAGCTTGGCGAGAATTTCCTCCACGCCCATCTTGCCGCTGGCGAACATCTCGCCGTTGAGGAAGGTGGCCGGCACCGCCATCACGCCGCGCTCCTCCACCTCGGCCGGGAACGATCCGCCCTCGATCAGGGTGGTGGTGATCTTCGGATTGGTCAGTGCCATCAGCGTCAGCGCCTGCACCACGTCGGGGCAATTATGGCACGAGAGCGAGAAATACATTTCGAAATGAAACTCGCCCTCCAGCTGGGCGACCTGCTCCAGCACCTCGGCGGGGACCTTGGGCGGGTGCCCGCCGGCCCACAGCAGCGCCAGCACCAGCGAGGTAAATTCGTGCCCCATCGGCAGCCCGGCGAAGCGGACCCACTTGGACGCATCGGAAGCGCGGCGGATGACGAAGCTGGGGCGGCGCGCATCCTCGCCATCGAAGCGAGCGCTCACCTTGTCCGACAAAGCGGCGATCTCTTCCAGCAGGGCGCGCGTATCGGCCGAGCGCTTGTCGTCGCCCAGCGTCGCGACCAGTTCGACCGGCTCGCGCAGATTGACGAAATATTGGCGCAGCTGCTGGATCATGGTGTCGTCGAGCATCTTGGGCTCCTTTTGTCAGGCACGTAAAACGGCCCGGGATCCTGGTGTGGGTGCCAGGAGCCCGGGCCGAGTGCGACCCGTTTCCACGGGCTCGATGGGGCTATCGGATAAAGCTTACAATCAGATCTTGCCGACGAGATCGAGCGAGGGTGCCAGCGTGTCGCTGCCCTCTTCCCAAGCGGCGGGGCAGACCTCGCCGGGGTGGTTGCGGACATATTGCGCGGCGCGGATCTTGCGCACCAGTTCGTTGGCATTGCGGCCCACGCCCTCGCTGGTGATTTCCATCAGCTGGATCACGCCATCGGGATCGACCACGAAGGTCGCCCGGTCAGCGAGGCCCGAATCCTCGCGCAGCACGCCGAAATTGTTCGCCAGCGTGTGGTTCTGGTCGCCCAGGAAGGCGTAGCGCAGCTTGCCGATCTTCTCCGACGTATCGTGCCAGGCCTTGTGGCTGAAATGCGTGTCGGTTGAGACGCCGAAGACCTCAACGCCCAGCTTCTGGAGATTATCGTAATGCTCGCCCAAATCTTCCAGCTCGGTCGGGCAGACGAAGGTGAAGTCGGCCGGGTAGAAGAAGAAGATCGCCCACTTGCCGGCGATGTCCTGATCGGTGACATCGAAGAAGTTCTTGCCGGCCTGGAAGGCGGTGGCGTTGAACGGCTTGATGGTGCTGCCGATGATACCCATGGGAATGCTCCGAAATACGAGTAAATTGTCAGTGGCCTAAATAGGCGAAGGTGCGCGAGACCAAAACGAAGCGTTGCGATGGTTCGGATCGGACAAATCGATTAACCACGCGACACGTTCGATAAGCGCAACAGCCATTTACATTTTTGCAATGATCCCGCCGTTCTTGCCGAGCGATCAGCCGCACTGTGCGCGGTGCAGCAGCTTGTGATCGGCCAGCACCAACGCCATCATCGCCGCCACCACCGGGGTGCCACGGATGCCGACGCACGGATCGTGCCGGCCGCGGGTGGCCAGCGTGGTCGCCTCGCCGGCGCGGTTGATGGTCTGTTGCGGGATCAGAATGGAGCTAGTGGGTTTGAAGGCCACCCGCAGCACCACCGGCTGCCCGGTGGCGATGCCGCCGGCGATGCCGCCCGCGTGGTTGGCGGTGAAGCGGGGCGCGGTTTCATTTGTAGCGCCCGGCAGCATGGGATCAGCGTTCTGCTCGCCGCGCAGGCGGGCGGCGGCGAAGCCATCGCCGATCTCCACCCCCTTGGTGGCGTTAATCCCCATCATCGCGGCCGCGAGATCCGCATCGAGCTTGCCATAGACCGGCGCGCCCCAGCCGGCCGGCACGCCCTCGGCCACACATTCCACCACCGCGCCGAGTGACGAGCCGTCCTTCCGCGCGCCATCCACCAGCGCCTCCCAACGGGAAGCAGCGGAGGCATCGGGGCAGAAGAACGGATTTCGACCGATCTCAGCCGCATCGAAACTCGCCGGGTCGATCGCATCGCCACCGATCTCGCAGACATAGGCGGTGATCGTCACCTCGGGAATCACCAGCCGCGCCACGGCGCCCGCCGCCACCCGCGCTGCCGTTTCGCGCGCGCTGGAGCGCCCGCCGCCGCGATAATCGCGGAAGCCGTATTTGGCATCGTAGGTATAATCGGCATGACCGGGGCGATAGGCCTGCGCGACCTCGGAATAATCCCTCGAACGCTGGTCGGTGTTCTCGATCAGCAGGCTGATCGGCGTACCGGTGGTGCGCCCCTCGAACGTGCCGGAGAGGATGCGCACCGCATCCGCTTCCTGCCGCTGGGTGGTGAACTGGCTGGTGCCCGGCCGCCGCGCATCGAGGAACGGCTGGATCGCGCTCTCGTCCAGCGCCAGCCCCGGCGGGCATCCATCGACCACCGTGCCCAGTGCCGGCCCGTGGCTCTCCCCCCAGGTGGTGAAGCGAAAAACGCGACCGAAACTGTTCCAGCTCATCGCCGCCGATTGGCGCAAGAGTGGGCAAGTGTCCACAAGGCGCTGGACCGGCGCGGGGCGCTGGGGCACCAGCGGCGGATGATCGCAAAGCTCACCGGCCGGCTGGAGGAAACGGGCACCGATTGGGCGGTGATCGACGTGGGCGGCGTGGGCTATCTGGTCCATTGCTCGGCCAAGACGCTGACCGCGCTAGGCACGGTCGGGGAAATGTGCCGGGTCCACACCGATCTGCAGGTGAGCGAGAACGATTTGCGCCTGCTGGGCTTCGCCGATGCGAGCGAGCGCGAGTGGTTTCGCCTGCTCACCGGCGTGCAGGGCGTGGGCAGCAAGGTGGCGCTGGCGATCCTCTCCGCGCTCAGCCCAGGCGAGCTGCGTGATGCCTGCGCGCGCGGCGATGCAGCGCAGGTGGCGCGCGCGCAGGGGGTGGGGCCCAAGCTGGCGGGGCGGATCGTCAACGAGCTGAAGGACAGGGCGGGCCTCTGGGCGGGCACGCTGCCGGTGGGCGGGGCGATGCCGCTGCCGGCCGGCGGGGCGAGCGCCGATGCAGTGAGC
Organism: Erythrobacter sp. ANT-B3C2; assembly: GCA_001683845.1. GTDB lineage: Bacteria > Pseudomonadota > Alphaproteobacteria > Sphingomonadales > Sphingomonadaceae > Croceibacterium. The sequence continues at coordinate 67,288 of LXQI01000034.1, forward strand.
GCGCTGCAGAACCTCGGCTTCAAGCCCGCGATCGCCGCAAGCGCCGTGGCCCATGCGCAGGCCGAGCTTGGCGAGGAGGCGGATTTGAATGACTTGGTGCGCGCGGCCTTGAAGCGGGCCGCGGGATGAACCTGCTGCTCCCCTCGCTCGCCCGCTTTGCCGATGTCACCCTGCTGGGCCTGCGCGTGCTGACCGGCGCCTTCCTGATGCACGAGACCTGGGACAACCTTTCCAGCCGCGCACAGATGGAGGAATTCGTCAGCTTCCTCGATGGCTTCGGCTTCGTGGTGCCCTGGCTTATGGCGCCGCTCTCGGTGGCGGTGCAGTTCGTCTGCGGGGCGCTGCTGATCCTCGGCCTGCTGACCCGCTGGGCCGGGCTGCTGATTGCGGTGAACTTCGTGGTGGCGGTGGTGATGGTGCACTGGAACGAGGCGCCGCGCGGCTGGTGGCCGGCGATCGTGCTGGTGTTCCTCGGGCTGCACTTCGCCGCGGCGGGCTCGGGTCGGTTCGGGCTGGATGCCATGTTCCGGGGTAGGCGGCGGTGAGGGGTAGCACTCAATGCGCCATCGCGTGGTCCCTGTGGCCGAGCCTTTCGTCGCAGGCGGCCGGTGGATACCCTTACGACTGGCAGATCCGCTGGTGCGGCTGAGTGACTGAACCCAACCCCACCCTCTCCCCCCAGCGCCAGCCCGACGACCCTGACGTTGCGCTGCGCCCGAAATCGCTCGACGATTTCACCGGGCAGCGCGCCGCGCGCGAGAACCTACGGGTGTTCATCGAGGCGGCGCGCAGCCGGGGCGAGGCGATGGACCATGTGCTGTTCTTCGGGCCGCCGGGTCTGGGCAAGACCACGCTGGCGCAGATCGTCGCGCGCGAGTTGGGCGTGGGCTTTCGCGCCACCTCGGGCCCGGTGATCGCCAAATCGGGCGATCTCGCCGCGCTGCTGACCAATCTGGAACCGCACGACGTGCTGTTCATCGACGAGATCCACCGGCTCAATCCGGTGGTGGAGGAGGTGCTCTATCCCGCGATGGAGGACCGGGCGCTCGATCTGATCATCGGCGAGGGTCCCTCGGCGCGCAGCGTGCGGATCGACCTGCCGGCGTTCACTCTGATCGGCGCGACCACGCGGCAGGGGTTGCTGACCACCCCTTTGCGCGACCGATTTGGCATTCCCGTGCGGCTGATCTTCTACACCGAGGAGGAGCTGACCCGCGTCGTCACCCGCGGCGCCACTCTGCTGGGGCTGAGCATCGAGCCGGGCGGCGCGCGCGAGATCGCCCGCCGCAGCCGGGGCACGCCGCGAGTCGCCGGGCGGTTGCTGCGCCGGGTGCGCGATTTCGCCCATGTCGCCGCCGAGCCGACGATCACCGCCGCCATCGCCGATGCGGCGCTGACCCGGCTGGAGGTCGATTCGCTGGGGCTCGATGCGATGGACCGGCGCTATCTCACCATGATCGCGGAGACCTACAGGGGTGGGCCGGTGGGGGTGGAGACGCTGGCCGCCGGGCTCGCAGAGCCGCGCGATACGATCGAGGAGGTGGTGGAGCCGTTCCTGATCCAGCTGGGGCTGGTGGCCCGCACCGCGCGCGGGCGCTGCCTCAACGATGGTGGCTGGCGCCACCTCGGCCTGATCCCGCCGAGCGGCGGGCAGGGCGGGCTGTTCGACGCCGGCGAGGACAGCACGGCGCCATAAGGTGATCGAGAACCCATTTTGTCCCATCTGTGGACAGTCAAGTGCCGGGCGAGACCAATTAAAGTTAATCCGATTGCAACACCTTTTTCTTGGGCGCACACCACCGAAGAGGACACGGCGTGAACCTTCCGCCGATGCTCCCGCCGGAGCGGAGATGCCCCCGTTTCGGGAGAGGGGAGGGCGGCTCTTTCGATAGAGCCGCCCTTTCATTCTCTGGGGAGTGATGCCTTTCAACGGCGCCTTTTTCTTCGTCAGGACCGGCCCGATCGCTGCTTGCCAACGCCCGGCAACCAAAAGGGGCGGTCGATCCCGACCGCCCTCCAAAGCGCTGGCGGGCCGCCGCATTCGGCGGCCCGAACGATCAGTAGTCAGCGTTCCGCCGCCTCAGGCGGTTGCCAGCGTTCCCGCCTGCGCCTTGGACCGGCGCCGCATGGCACCACCGATCGCGCCGAAGCCGACGATCATCATCGCCCAGGTCGAGGGCTCGGGCACCGCACTGGTGATGAAGCTGGTGTGGATGTAGGTGGGAACAAAGCCGTTGAACTCGCCCCAGCTTGACTGAAGGCCGGGCTTGAAGTCTCCGAAGCCGGTGCCGAAGGTGAGACCGTAGGAGGTGACCGAGGCAATCTTGCCGTTGATGAACTGCGGTCCACCGGAATCGCCACCGGCCGTGCCCACTTCCATCGCGCCCAGTCCGGTGTTGCAGAACTGGGCGCCGGCACCCCCGGCGACAGCCAGCGCAATCCGGCAGGACGTATCATTGGGGGCCGTGCCGTTGTCGAAATCCGAGATGAAGGAAAAGTCGATCTTCGCGGAGCCGAAGAAGTTGTCGCCCGCGGCATCTTCGTCGGTGAAGAAGCCGGCGAACGCATCGTCTCCCCAGCGGTAATCGAAGATGTTGTCCCCCTGGCGGCGGCGCCCCACGCCCGCGCCCTCGCCCGGACCGGTCACGCCCTCGGCCCCGCCCACGACCGAGCGCGTGCCGTAGCCGGCGACGTTGAACATGTCGCCCGTGAGGTCGCCCGCGGTGTAGAGTTCGTAGCCCTGGGCAAAAGCGGGCGCCTCGGTCGCGAGCCGAAGCACGGCGATGTCGTTCTGGTCGATGACCTGCCCGGTATAGGCCGAATTCACGAAATAGTTGCTCACGCCAATCGTCGTCACGCCCGGGGGCGAGTTGTAGATGAACGGATCGACCCCGGAAGACATCCCGTCATAGAAGAAGACGCTGGTGTTGACGAGGCCGGGCGCGCGCCCGTTCACGTTGCTGGAGAAGCCATTGCTGACGCAATGCGCGGCCGTCAGGATTGAGCGGCGGTCGGACAGCAGGCTTCCCGAGCAGACGAATGCGGAGCCGTTGTCGTACTGCATCAACATTCCGACGACGCCGCTGTAACCGTTCTGGTTGGGCGCCAGATAGATCGGGTTGCCCCCGCCGGCGATCGTGGCGGTGGATGTCTGCCCGACAATGAGCGATTGCGCGGTCCAGCTCATCCCATGACTGCTGCCGCTGACCGTCTTGTTGCTGTTGACACTGATCGTCTGAGCCACCGCCGCGCTGGGCGCAACTATTCCTGCCGCCAAAGCGGCATAAATGACAGTACGCATGTGCCTGTTCCCTTGTTTGAATCCAGCCCGGTTCCCGCGACCGGTCACGACTTGTTAACCAGGAGCCGCAATTGTGCAATGCAAAAAGAACAACCAATTGGCCGGGCAATCAAAAAGATTGTAGGCCTCCCAATTCGGGACAGTGCAATGCTTCAGGTGGCAAGCTTTCGCAGCACGTAATGCAGGATGCCGCCGTGCATGAAGTAATTCATTTCGTTGGCGGTATCGATCCGGCACTTGGCGGTGAAGGTGAGGCTCTCACCATTCGCGCGGGTCACCGCCACCTCCACCTCCTGCCCGGGCTTGAGGCTGTCGAGCCCGAGGATGGTGAAGCTGTCGGCGCCCGTCAGCTTCAGGCTTTTCCTCGTGTCGGTGCCGGTGAATTGCAGCGGCAGCACGCCCATGCCCACGAGATTGGAGCGGTGGATCCGCTCGTAGCTTTCCACGATCACCGCGCGCACGCCCAGCAGCACGGTGCCCTTGGCCGCCCAGTCGCGGCTGGAACCGGTGCCGTATTCCTTGCCGCCGATCACCACCAGCGGCGTGCCATCGGCCTTGTGGCGCATTGCCGCGTCGTAGATCGGCACCGTCTCACCGGCATATTTGGTCATCCCGCCCTCGGTGCCGGGGACCATCTCGTTGCGGATGCGGATGTTGGCGAAGGTGCCGCGCATCATCACCTCGTGATTGCCGCGGCGGCTACCGTATGAGTTGAAGTCGCGGCGCTCGACCTGGTGGGAGAGCAGATATTCGCCCGCCGGGCTGTCGGCCTTGATCGAACCGGCCGGGCTGATGTGATCGGTGGTAACTGAATCGCCGAGGATCGCCAGCGGCCTCGCGCCGACAATGTCGCCGATCGCCGCCGGCTGCATCCCCATGCCCTCGAAATAGGGCGGGTTGGCGATATAGGTGCTGCCCGCGCGCCATTTGTAGGTATCGCTGCCTTCCACCTGCACCGCGCGCCAGTGCTCGTCGCCCTGGTATACGTCGGCATAGCGGCTTTCGAACATCTGCCGGTCGATCGAACTGGCGCGCAGCTCGGCAATCTCGTTCGAACTGGGCCACAGATCCCTGAGGTACACCGGGGCGCCATCGCTGCCGGTGCCGATCGGGGTGGTGGTGATATCCTCGGTCACCGTGCCCTTCAGCGCATAGGCGACCACCAGTGGCGGGCTGGCAAGGAAGTTGGCCCGCACATCGGGGCTGACGCGGCCCTCGAAATTGCGGTTGCCCGAAAGCACGCTGGCGGCGACCAGATCGTTGCTGTTGATCGCGGCGGTGATTGGCGGAGACAGGGGCCCCGAATTGCCGATGCAGGTGGTGCAGCCATAGCCCACCAGATCGAAACCCAGCGCGTCCAGATCGTCCTGCAGCCCGGCCTTCACCAGATAATCGGTCACCACTTGCGAGCCGGGCGCGAGGCTGGTCTTGACCCACGGCTTGGGGGTGAGGCCGCGCGCGCGTGCCTTGCGGGCGACGAGGCCGGCGGCGATCATCACGTCCGGGTTGGAGGTGTTGGTGCAGCTGGTGATCGCGGCGATCACCACGTCACCATCGCCGATATCGTGGCTGGCGCCTTCCACCGCCACGCGGCAGGCTTTGCTCTTGTTGTAGAGCGCGCGCAGTTCCTCGTTGAACAGATCGTCCACGTCGGGCAGCGCGACCCGGTCCTGCGGGCGCTTGGGGCCGGCGAGCGATGGCACCACGCTGGCAAGGTCCAGCTCCAGCGTGGAGGTGAACACCGGCTCGGGGGCTGCGGCATCGACCCACAGGCCCTGCTCGCGCGCATAGGCCTCGACCAGCGCGATCTGCGCCTCCTGGCGGCCGGTCAGCCGCAAATAATCGAGCGTCTTGTCGTCGATGCCGAAGAAGCCGCAGGTGGCGCCATATTCGGGCGCCATATTGGCCAGCGTCGCCCGATCGGCGAGGCTGAGCGAGGCGAGGCCGGGGCCGAAATACTCGACGAACCGCCCGACCACGCCGTGCGCGCGCAGCATCTGCGTGGCGGTGAGCACCAGATCGGTGGCGGTCACCCCCTCGGACAGCTGGCCGGTGAAGCGGAAGCCTACCACCTCGGGGATCAGCATGGAAACCGGCTGGCCGAGCATCGCCGCCTCGGCCTCGATCCCGCCCACGCCCCAGCCGAGCACGCCGAGCCCGTTGACCATGGTGGTGTGGCTATCGGTACCCACGCAAGTATCGGGATAGGCGACCAGCGCGCCCTCCGGATCCTCGCTCGACCACACGCACTGGGCGATATGCTCGAGGTTCACCTGGTGGCAGATGCCGGTGCCCGGCGGCACGGCCTTGAAATTGTCGAGGCTCCCGGCGCCCCATTTTAGGAAATCGTAGCGCTCATAATTGCGCTCGTATTCCAGCTCCACATTGCGCTCGAAGGCCTTGGGATGGCCGAATTCGTCGACCATCACCGAATGGTCGATCACCAGATGCACCGGCACCTGCGGATTGATCTTGCCGGTGTCGCCGCCCAGCGCGTGGATCGCATCGCGCATTGCCGCAAGGTCCACCACGCAGGGCACGCCGGTGAAATCCTGCAGCAGCACGCGGGCAGGGCGATACTGGATCTCCTTGCCCATGACAGGGGATTTCACCCAATCGGCAATCGCCTGGATGTCGCCCAGCGAGACGGTGGCGCCCGCATCCTCGAACCGCAGCAGGTTCTCCAACAGCACCTTCAGGCTGAACGGCAGGCGCGAAACATCGCCGATCTTCTCGGACGCCTTGCGAAGCGAATAATAGGCGTAGCTCTTGTCGCCCACCTCCAGCATGCTGCGGGTATCGAGCGAGTTCTTGCCGACCGTGGTCATGGCGGGAGGTTCCTTTCGCAGGTGGTGCGCGGCGCTGGCAGTGCCGCGCGGCGTCGGGCGGGGCGACGGATGAATGGGGCGGGCGAGTGCGCGTTCGGGCTGGCGAGGTCAAGCACCGTTCATCGAGGGAACCGGCGCCGGCCCGGCGCGGTTCCCGGGACGGCAGGGAATGGAGCGAGGAGCAACAATGGCCATCACTCACGGCACGCGCCGAACAGAGCCGCTCCATATCGTGCCAATGGCGCTGGCGCTGGTGCTGGCAGCCTTTGCCGGGGGCGGATTGGGGCTGATCTGGCAATCGACCGGCTTCGGCCAGGAAGCGGAGGCGGAAAGCGCTGAAGCGCAAGGTGCTGGCCCGTCCACGCAGCCTCCAGGCGAATAGCGCGCCGATCGCCGACCGACCGCCCAGCCCCTTCCGGGGCAACCAGCCGGATTCACACTCCAGTAAGGCGCTCCCCTTGATGGAGGGCACGGGGATTGGCATTGGGGGCAGCGACGATCGATTGTTGCTCGCCTCCCAGGCCGGTCGATGGAGAAGGTTTCCCGATCATGCAGACCCTGTTGCGCACCCTCCCGCTCACCGCCCTTGCCGCGCTGGCGATGCCGGCAGCGGCGCAGGACACGCCCGCGGCCGCGCCCGTGGCAGCCCCGGTCTCCACCGAATTCGCCGAGGCATTCGGCCTTGCGTCGCCGACATCGACCGCGGTGACGATGCAGTGGCGCGCCGAGCAGGCCGAAGCGCTGCTGCGCTTCGCCGAGGGCATCGCCGCCGAAGGGCTCGATCCGGCCGATTACCGCACGGCGGAGCTGTCCGCCGCCATTGCCGCCGGTGAGGGGCCGCAGCTCGATTCGCTCGCCAGTGAAGTGTTCACCTGGCTGGTGGAAGACCTGCGCGATGGGCGAACGCCGATGGAGGCGCGCCGCCAGTGGTTCGTGGTCGATCCGGATGCGGATCGCTACCCCACGGGCAAGCTGCTGGCCGATGCCCTGGCCAGCGGCGATATCGAGGGCACGCTCGCCGCGCTCCATCCCACGCACCCCGATTACGCTGCCCTGCGCGACGAACTCGCCGCCACGCCCGCCTCCAACAGCAAACGTCGCCAGCTGGTGCGCGCCAACATGGATCGCTGGCGCTGGCTGCAACGCGACATGGGCGTGCAATATCTGCTCACCAACGTGCCCGAATACCAGCTGCGGCTGACGGTAGATAACAAGATCATCCGCTCCTACCGCACCATCGTCGGCAAGCCCGGCCGCACCGCCACCCCGCAAATGGCTGAGATGGTCTCGAGCGTGGTGTTCAACCCCACCTGGACGGTGCCGCAATCGATCGTGAAGGGGGAAGGGCTGGGCGCGCGCGTGCTGAACAACCCCGCCTGGGGCCGCGCCAACGGCTACCGCGCGACCAAGGCGGCGAACGGCTTCGTCACCGTGGTGCAGCAGCCCGGGCCGGGCAACTCGCTGGGCATGATGAAGCTCGACATGCCCAACCCGCACGCGATTTTCCTGCACGATACGCCGCAGCGCGGGCTGTTCGCGCAAGACCAGCGCGCGCTGAGCCACGGCTGCGTGCGCACCGAGCGGGCGCTGGAGCTGGCGATCACGGTGGCCATCCTGGGCCAGGGCGCCACGCGGGACAAGGCGGTGGAGATCGCCCAATCCGGCAAGTACACCCGCGTGCCGGTGGAAAAGGCGATGCCGGTCTACATCACCTATTTCACCATGGCGCGCGACATCGACGGAGCGCTCCGCACCTTCGACGACATCTACGGCCGCGACGCCCCGGTCCTCGCCGCGCTCAAGGCCCCCCGCGTGTCCAACCGCGCCCGCGAGACCGAAGAGGAAGTAATCGAAATCGTCGACGACCTGCAGACCATTTAGTTTGTTTGGCGCCTCAGTCGCCGGCGCGGGCCATCCGGCCCGCTTGGCTCCCGCCTTACGGCGGCGCGCGTTCGCGCTTGCGGCCGGCGCGGCGCCGGCCGGGGGTACTCGACTGATCTTTGCTTTCTGCTGTCGCGGACGTGCCCGCATTGGGTGGAGAGCGGACGCAATCTCTGAGCATGTATTTCCCGCGAGCTGGGGCATAAGCTGGCTGAAAGCGGAAGTAGTCAGCTGTTGAAGATTGGCCGACTGGTCCTTCTGATGGGCCAAAGCCAAAGCACCACTAACGCGACGACACTGCCGAGAGCTGCCATCACCGGCACTGCTGCTTCGGCGCCCAACGGGCTGGCAAAAGAGTATCGCCCAAGGGCCCAGCCGAGAGCTACGCCGAAGCCGCCGATGCGAGCGGAGCGCTCAGCAGAAGCAAGAAAGGACGCTCGCAACTTCGGCACTGCTCCCACCAGCAGCGTGCCCAGAAACGCATTCACGAACGGTAGTACCAGCTCACCGACCTGCCCCTGACTGTAAGGGACGACCTTATGCCTCACCCCGCAAAAGTCAGCAATTGTGTCGCCGGCGGGACGTTCAACCGCTCAATCGCCCTCCGCGCCCGCGCCAACCAATTTTCGACCGATCCCCAGCCGATCAGCATAGCGCAAGTACCCAACGAGAGGTGCCACGGCGCCTTGCGCAAGCCCTAGAGCCGCATTTCGAAGCAGCCGTTCCGGCGGTCCAGCTTCTCCGCGCCCCCACACACACCCAGCATTCAGCGCGCGATGCAGTTCACCCCGGCCCACAGGTCGGTGATCCGCGCGGCGGGCCCGGACCCGTCGAGAACCCCGAACATCTCGCCTGCAGCAAATTCGGTGCCGAGGCTGGTTTGGCTGAACCTCACCGAGCCAAACAAGCCGGCCAGTTCCCCGCGGGTCATTCCGGGGCCCACACCATCGGCGGTCGCGAGCGCGCCGGCCGCGCGGCGGTCCAGCCCCCAGCCCACGAACCGGCCGTCCTGAAACACAAGGCTCAACCCGTCGGGCCAGCTGGCATATTGCACCCGCCCTGCGCCGCAATCCTCGTTGGTGCCCCTGTCGGCCAGGCCCCGCACGCGTTCGACCGAGGCGAGCACGTCCGCCTGAGCGGTGCCGAATGCCAGCGGGCGTGCCGAACCGTTCGGCGGCAGGAACCAGCGCAGACCCTCCCCCTCCACCGCCAGCGTGGGCTGCTGGGCGGAACCCGCAGGCGCGCCGAGAACGGCTTGCGCGTCGCCCGCCGGAGCCTGAACCGGCGCCGACGAGCGGCTCTCTGCCGGCGCGGACGCGGCAAGCTCCGGATCGCCACGCGTCTCGGAAGCGGGTTCGGGCGAGCAGGCCGCGAGGGCCAGCAAGGTGAGCGGGGCAAACCTTCTCATGCGCTCTCGAGCGGGCGAACCGGCCTGGAGTTCCGACACGAGATCGATCCAAGGTGGGCTTGCCGGACAGCCCTGCCGGACAGGAAGGCGCCGCCGGTCTCTCGACCAGCGGCGCTCCAGCCACGCTTAACCTTCGGTAATCAGGCGTAGGAGACGGTAAGTTTCTCCCTGCGCCGGGCCCGCATGGCACCGCCAACAAGACCAAACCCGAGCAGCATCATCGCCCAGGTCGCGGGCTCCGGAATTGGTGATACGGCCTGTTCGGAGATGACAAGGGTACTATTCGAGCTTGCGAAGAAGGGGTTCGTCAGCATGAAGGTGCCGGGCGCGAAGACTGGCGCGGCGGGCGAGCCTGAGAAAAGCGGTCCACCGTTGGCAAACTGGGTAAAACCGAGCCCCGGAGCATTAACGCTGAAATCAGCAAACAAACCCGTTCCAAAGCTGATCGTGGAGATCACGGCGGCCATACCATTGACCGTGCCTGACACGTTTGTGAACACCGTCATATCGCTACCGGCAAAGGTCTGAAAGCTGTTCGGTGTGGGGTTCGAGTCGAGCTCGAAGGTCAGATTACGACCCCCACTGAGCTCGAACAATAATGTCGCGGCGCTCGCTGGTACGGCTGTCGTCGCGGCAATGCAGGCGGCAGTCGCGGTGAGAAAGGACTTGAACTTCATACTCATAATTCCTTGTTACGAAGGAATGATCAACATTCCTCGATGGAGGCCGGCTTGCCGTGACATCGTCACAGGTCGTGAGACATCATCGACCTTGCTGTCGCCTTGATCCCGTTCTTCAGGTCCAAATTGCTAGCACGAAGTCTACCGGTTAACAATGGATTACGGTCACAGATGCGCAGACTTGCTTGCCTGCTCCTTATTGGGACAGTTCTTCGTCTTAGCGCAGACGGACATACGCTTTCAGCTGGCGCACTTGGCGAACGGTGGTCACAATGGCTGAAGCCTAAACCGGGGTAGAGGCCGCCCTCAACCCTCCCGCGCGGCCCGGATCGCCGCGCCGCCGGCGAAGGGCGCAATTGCCACCAGCGCCAGGCTCATCGCGCCGCACAGAGCGATGCCACTGGCCCCGCCCGTCGAGAGCGCGCCGGCGCCGAACACCAGCAGCGGCACCGCCAGCGGGATCAGCAGCAGCCCGGCCAGCGCCGCGCCGCCGCGCACCGTCACCGTCAGCGAGGCGATGATCAGGCCGATGGCGGCGAGACCCGGAGTGCCGGCCAGCAGGCCCAGTGCCACCAGCCGAAGCGTCTCGCCCTCGATTCCCAGCAGCGCCGCGGCGGGCAGGGCGGCCAGGATCAGCGGCGGGCCGAAGCTCAGCCAATGCGCCAGCAGGCGCACCGCCACCACTGCCTCTTCGGCGATGCCGCGCAGCCGCCACTGGTCAAAAAAGCCCTGCTCCAGGTCGCGCGCGAGCAACCGATCGAGCGGCAGGATCGCGGCGAGCAGCGCGGCCACCCACACGATCCCGCCGCCGGTGCGCGCCAGCAGCTCGGGCACCGGCCCCACCGCAAAGGGGTACAGCATGGCGACCGCAAGGAAGAACAGCAGCGGCAGCAGCGTGCCGCCTCCGCCATGGCCGTGCCCACCCGGCAGCAGCAGACCCAGATCGCGGCGCAGGATCGTCAGCAGCGCGCTCATGCCGCCGGCTCAGGCGGTGCGAAGCCCGGCAAGGCCAGCGTGGCCATGCCTGGGAGGACAAAGGGCTGGTGCGAGGCGATCACCGCCACGCCGCCGTCCGCGCAATGCCGTGCCACCAGAGCCTCGCAGGCGCGCGCGGCCTCCTTGTCCAGCCCGTTGAGCGGCTCGTCCAGCAACCAGATCGGCGCGTTCTGCTCCACCAGACGCGCCAGAGCGGCACGCTTGCGCTGCCCGGTGGAAAGATAGCGCACCGGCAGGTCGAGCAGCGGTTCCAGCCCGAGCGCCGCCACCTCCGCACCTTCGCCACCATCGATCCGGCCCCAGAACGCCAGCGCCCGGCCGAGCGGCAGATGTCCGTCGAGGGCGGGCCGCTCGTCAAGCAGCCCCACCGCGCCCACCCGCTCGACCGCTCCGGCAAACGGCCGCAGCAGCCCGGCGAGCAGGCGGATCAGGCTGGATTTGCCGGTGCCGTTCGGCCCCGCCACCTGCAGCGCCGCTCCCGGCTCGAGCGCGAAGCCTACCGAGCGGAATAGCAGCCGCTCGCCGCGGCGACAGGCAAGGTCGGTCGCAGCAAGGCGGCACGGTTCCATCCCTTGCGCGTTAGGCCAACCGCAGGCAGGCGACAAGCGAGGGAGCAATGCGATGGCCGTGGAGCAATTGAGCACATCCGAGCGCGCCGAAGCGCTGACCGCGCTGCCGGGCTGGACGCTGCGCGAAGATGGCCTCGCCATCCACCGCGAGTGGCGCTTCGGCGATTTCAGCGAGGCCTTCGCCTTCATGGTGCGGGTGGCGCTGCTCGCCGAGCAGCACGATCACCACCCCGAATGGTCGAACGTCTACAATCGGGTGGAAATCACCCTGACCACCCACGATGCCAGTGGGCTGAGCCAGCGCGACTTACAATTGGCCAAGGCGATCGACGCGCTGCTCTGAACCGGCGCGGGTATCCGCCCGCGCGATTCGCCCGTCGTCCTGAGACGCGGCGACCGGGCGCACCGCATGGCGGCTACGCACCCAGTCGCGCGCCTCACTCCGCCAGCGCCACCTCTTCGCCCAGCCCCTGCACGTAATCCTCGCCCGTCACGATCTGCGCGGTCGAGCTTTCCAGCACGTCGCCGATTGGCTCCGCCCGGCCGCCCAGACAAGTGGCGAGGAAGTTCTCGGTCACCGCATTGAAGGCGATGTTGTTGGTCGGCTTGGCGAAGCCATGGCCTTCGTCCGGGAACAGCACATAGGTCACCGGCACCCCGGCCGCCTGCATTGCGGTGACGATCTGGTCGCTTTCCGCCTGCTTCACGCGCGGATCGTTGGCGCCCTGGCCGATCAGCAGCGGCTTGGTGATCGCATCGGCCTTGTAGAGCGGGCTGCGCTCCATCAGCAGCTGCTTGCCCTCAGCTGTGTTGGGATCGCCCATGCGCTCGTGGAACTGCTTCACCATCGGCTCCCAATAGGGCGGAATGGTCTCCAGCAGCGTTTCGAGATTGGACGGGCCGACGATGTCGACCCCGCAGGCGAAGGTCTCCGGGGTGAAGGCGAGGCCCACCAGCGTGGCATAGCCGCCGTAGGAACCGCCCATGATCGCCACCTTGTCGCGCTGGGCGACGCCGCGCTGCACCGCCCATTCGACCGCATCGAGCAGATCGTCATGCATTGCCGCACCCCATTCGAGGTTGCCGGCATTGACGAAATCCTTGCCCAACCCGGTGGAGCCGCGGAAGTTCACGCTCAGCACCGCATAGCCGCGGTTGGCGAGCCATTGGTGGGCGGAATTGTAGCTGTAATTGTCACGCGCCCATGGTCCGCCATGCACCAGCAGCACCATTGGCACCGGCGAATCGGGCACGCCCGCACCGCCCGGATCGCTGGCCGGCGGCAGGGTCAGGTAGCTGACCAGCTTCAGCCCGTCGCGTGCGGGGATCTCCACCGGGTGCATCGGCTGCAGCGGCGCGCCCCTCAGTTCGGGCCGGGTGGTGTAGAACTCGGTCAGCGTGTTCGCCGGCCGGTCATAGAGATATACCGTGCTGGGCGCCGTCAGCGGATCGTTCCACACGACCCACTTGCTGTCGTCGTCCGTGCGGCTCTGAACGCCGAAATCGCCCTCCAGCCGGGCGTCCAGCCAGTCGAGCGAGGCCTTCACCTCGGGGTCAATCGCGGTCCACTGGTTGGTCAGGTGGTTCACCGAATAGGCCTCCACCTCGCCGGTGCGCGGATCGGCCATCACCCCGCCCACATCCGCCTTGTCGTTCTCGGCGATCACCCGCTTCTCGCCGGTGGCCACGTCTTCGGCGATCAGCGCGGCGGTGTTGCGCCCGCGCGAATCCACCCAGTACAGCGTGTTGCCATCGGTGGTGTAGCCGGCCACGCTGGTGGTCAGCGCGTCTTCCAGCGTGGTGCTCTCGCGCGGCTCTGCGGCGACCTGCCCGGCGGTGATCTCGAACATGTCCATTCCGCCGGCCTGGTTCTGGCGCAGCGCCCAGCGCAACGTCAGGCTGTCATCGGCGAGAAAGCCGACATAGCCCTCGTTTAGCATCACCAGTTCCAGCTCGCCCGTGCCCAGGTCCAGCCGATGGACATCGTGCAGCCGCGCATCGCGGTTGTTGACCCCGACGAGCACCGCATCCTTGATGGTGTTGGACGTGCCGACGACCTGCACGCGGGTGTTTTCGAACGGGGTCAGCGTGCGCTCCTCGCCGCTGGCGAGGTTCACCTGGTATAGGAGGAAGTTCTCGTCGCCGCCCTTGTCCTGCACATAGAGCAGGCTCTGCGAATCGGGCGCCCAGAAATATTGCGGGATCGGCCGGTCGGTCGCGCTGGTCATGCGGCGGGCAGCGGCAGGATCGTCGGCCGGCGCGATCCACACGTTCATCACGCCCTCGTGCGCGGCGCGCCAGCTCATCCACCGGCCATCGGGGCTGATCTGGCCGGAGGCGCGGCTGGGGTTGCCGTAAAGCGCCTCGCGCGGGATCAGCGGAACATTGCGCACGGCCTCGGCGGCGGTGCGGTCGCCAGCGGCCTCGCTGGTCCTCTCGGTGGTGGCGGTCATGCTGTTCCCTTGTTGAGCGGCGGCCGGCATACCGAGCGCGGCGCACACCGCCAGGCCGGCGATGGTGGCGGTGAACCGAAGGCGTCTGGTCATGCCGTAACCCTTTGATGAAGTAGCCGATCCGGCGGGGCCGTCCGGATTCCGTTCGCGCCTTGTTGCGCGATAGAATCGAAGCTTACGATCTTGCGCACCAATATCAAACTGTTTGCCGATGAAACCATGTCCCACTCCGACGCACGGCCATTGAGGCGCTACAAGGTCGGGTTGTTGTAGCAGTGCCAGGTGAGAATGGCGACCGCTCCGCGATGCGGCCGCCACGGTTCGGCCAGCGCGCGGGTGGCCTTCTCGTTGGGCCGCTCGGCAAGGGCGAGGATGCGGCCGATGCCGACCTGCACGGCCAGATCTCCCGCGGGCCAGATATCGGGCCGCCCTTCGGCGAACAGCAAATAGATCTCGGCCGACCAGCGCCCGATGCCCTTGATCCGCACCAGCTCGGCAATCGCCGCCTCGTCGTCTGGGGGCAGATGCGCGAGATCGAGCGCGCCCTCCGCCACCAACCCGCACAGGGAGCGCGCATAGGCCTGCTTCTGGCGGCTGAGCCCGCAGGCGCGCAGGGTGTCGAAATCCTGCGCCAGCAGCGCCGGGGGCTCCATGTCGACGCCCAGCAGCGCCTCCAGCTTGCGCCACACGCTGGCCGCCGAGGCTACGCTGACCTGCTGGCCCACGATCGTGCGCAGCAGCGTCGCATGGCCGGGCTGGTAGATCCGCGGCTCGGGGAGGCCGGCGCGCTCGATGGCGCGGGCGATCGCCGGCTCGCGCGCCGCCACTTCGCCCAGCGCTTCGGCGATCCGCTCGGCACTCAGCCCCATCTGCTCGTCCCTCCTTGGTGTGCAGCGCCAAATCAGGCGTCGCCTTGCCAAACTGCACCCCGCGCCCTAGCAGCGCCGCGCGTCGCAAAGGAAGCATGATGCCGCAGCTCACCGTCGTCACCCGCACTGGAGAAGAGCGCACCGTCAGCGCACCCGAGGGCCTGAGCGTGATGGAGGCGATCCGCGACAACGGCTTCGACGAGCTGCTCGCGCTGTGCGGCGGATGCTGCTCCTGTGCCACCTGCCACGTCCATGTCGATCCGGCGTTCCTCGCATTGCTGCCGCCGATGTCGTCGGACGAGGACGATCTGCTCGATTCCAGCCGCGACCGGAACGAGACCTCGCGCCTCTCCTGCCAGGTGCCCTTCACCGCCGCGCTGGATGGCCTCAAGGTGCGGATCGCCGAGGAAGATTAGCTGCTCGGCCAGCGAGGCAGATTGCGTTGCGCCCCGCTCCCCCGCGCCTTACCGCCCGGCCATGACCGGACCAACGCCCCTCGGATCTTCACTCGCCGGATCTACATTGGCCGGATCCTCATTGCCCGCATCCTCATCGCCCGCTTCCCCCTCGTCCGGATCCTCGCCCCTCCCGGCTCTGCTGCCCGACACGCTGGAGCTGATCGGCAACACGCCGCTGGTGCGCCTCGCCGGTGCCAGCGCGGCGGCGGGCTGCGACATTTTCGGCAAGTGCGAGTTCCTCAACCCCGGCGCCTCGGTGAAGGATCGGGCGGCGCTCTCGATCCTGCGCGATGCGGAAAGTCGTGGCCTGATCCAGCCGGGCGGCACGATCGTGGAAGGCACCGCCGGCAACACCGGCATTGGCATGGCGCTGGTCGCCAATGCCAAGGGCTACCGCACCATCATCGTGATGCCCGAAACCCAGAGCCGCGAGAAGATGGACACGCTGCGTGCGCTGGGTGCCGAACTGGTCACCGTTCCGGCCGCGCCGTACAATAATCCCGGGCATTTCGTGCACACCTCGCGCCGCCTCGCCGAGGAGGCCGAGGGCGCCGTCTGGGCCAACCAGTTCGACAACGTGGCCAACCGCCGCGCGCATATCGAAACCACCGCGCCCGAAATCTGGGAGCAGATGGAGGGCCGGATCGATGGGTTTACCTGCGCCGTGGGCACCGGCGGCACGCTGGCCGGCGTGGGCCTGGGCCTCAAGGAGCGCGACGATAAGGTGTGCATCGCGCTGACCGATCCGCATGGCGCGGCGCTCTACGATTATTACGCGCATGGCGAGCTGCGCTCCGAGGGCAGCTCGGTGGCCGAGGGGATCGGCCAGGGCCGCATCACCGCCAATCTCGAAGGCGCGCCGATCGACACCCAGTTCCGCATCTCCGACGAGGAGGGGCTGCACTGGGTCGCCCGGCTGCTGCGCGAGGAGGGGCTGTGCCTCGGCCTATCCTCCGGCATCAACGTCGCGGGCGCGGTCGCACTGGGCCGCCAGCTGGGCTCCGGCGCCCGCGTGGTGACCATCCTGTGCGACACCGGCTTCCGCTATCTCTCCACGCTCTACGATCGCCAGTGGCTCGAATCGAAGGGCCTGCCGGTTTTCGACTGGCTGCGTTAAGGCTCTCTCGTTACACTGCCCGCTATGTCTGGGGAAACGCCGCATTTGCGCGGCGGCGAAGCACAGGATGCCGCCGCTGAATCGATACCCGATGAGAGGCCTCGCGCTCAATCGGTGCAGCGCGTGCAGATCGGGCTGATCGGGCTGGCGGCGATGGTGCTGCTGGTGGGTCTGGCCAATGTCATCCTCACCAGCGCGCAGCAGAGCCAGTCGCAGGTGGTGCCCGAAGCGGCGCCCACCGTAAGCGCCCGCCCTCCCGCACCGCCGGTCAGCGATCCGCTGGCCGACATGGGCGTGGTGCCCGCTTCTTCGGAAACCGGGCGCGCCGGGCAAGCCCCCGCTGTTCCCCCGCCTGGAGCCGCCGATGTGCCCATTCCAATGCCTTAGCCCGGCTGCCAGCGAAACTTCGGAAACCAGACCGTGGATTGCGGCGGTGCTCGCCATTGCACTTGCGGCATGCGGCAACGGCCAGGTCATATCGGCGGAGAGCGAGGGAGCATCGTCGCTGGCGCTGCCCGCAACCGACGCCGGGCAGCCCGAACTGGGCGTGATGGGCACCATCCCGCTCTATTGGGGCGAAAGCTCGGGCCTCGGCGAAGTCCTCGCCGGCGAGGGAGAGGCGCATTGGGCGCGCGCTCCGCTGGAACAGCGTTTCGCCCTTCGTCCGATGGCCGCGATCACCCCGGAGAACCTCGCCGGGCTCGATTACCTGCTGATGGCCCAGCCGCGCGGCCTCGCGCCGGACGAGAACGTGGTGCTCGACGCCTGGGTGCGCGAAGGAGGGCGGTTGCTGCTGTTCGCCGATCCGATGATGACCGGCCATTCGCGCTTCAGCATCGGCGATCGCCGGCGGCCGCAAGACGTGATCCTGCTCTCGCCCATTCTCGCCCATTGGGGCCTCGCGCTCGAATTCGACGATGGCCAGCCGGATGGCACCACCACGCGGGAAATCGCGGGAGTGATCGTGCCGGTGAACCTGCCGGGCCGATTTGCGCCCCCGGTGCAGGGCGGTTGCACCCTCGAAGCCCAGGGCGTGCTGGCGAGTTGCAAGCTGGGTGAAGGGCAGGTTGTGGTGCTTGCGGACGCCGCTTTGCTCGATCTGCACGAGCCCGCGGCGCAGGCCGGTGCCGCGCTGGCGATGCTGCTGCGGCGCGCCTTCGGCGAGGTGCGGGAAAGTGCGGGCAGTGCTGCCGGCACGATGCCTTCGAGCAGCAATACCGCGCCACCCGCGTTTCCGGAACCTCTACAGAACCCCCCGTAACACACCCTAGAGGCGGGTTTTCCCGCAATTTCCCCTTTTCTCCCGCGCTCACCCGCGCTACAGGATTCTCCCATCGGACAAATCGTTCGCGTGCACCCATTGCGGGTGGACGGGCCCGCTAATGCGCGTGCCCGGATGCGGGGAAGCTTTGTCCGGAACGGTTCGAGGAGTTCGGCGGGAGGCTGAGGAACGTGGCGACGGTGCCGGCAGGGTACAGCGGGCAGGGCTTTTCGCTTCGCGGCGAGAAGGGCCGGCTCGTCCTGCCGCCCGATTTCCGCAAGGCCTTTGCCGATACCGGTGACGAGCGCACTCTGTGCCTCACCAAGCACGAGCGCTGGAATTGCCTGACCGGCTTCGGCCTTGTCCGCACCGCTCGCTTCGACGAGCTGCTGCAGCGCGAGGAGGCCCGCGCCGAGCGCGCCGGCCGCGAGTTCGACTACGATATCCGCCTGCACCAGCTGTGGGGCTTTGCCCGCCTGCCGTTCGATTCCAGCGGCCGCTTCGTGCTGCCCGATCATCTGGCCGAACTGGGCAAGCTGGGCGAGGGCGTGTTCTTCAACGGCGCCGGCGATTATTTCACGCTGTGGGCGCCCGAGGAGCTCTACCAGATGGGCCCCGGCTTCGAGACGGCGCAGGCCTCCTGCCGCCAGCTCGAGGCCGAGGCGCGGGGGAAGCGCAAGTGAGCCCGGCACCCACCCCCTCGTCGCCGACCGCTCTCCCGCACATTCCCGTGCTGCTGGCCGAGGTGCTCGAGGCGCTTGCGCCGCAGCCGGGCGATGTGATTGTCGACGCGACTTTCGGCGCGGGCGGCTACACCGGCGCGCTGCTGGCAGCGGGCGCCACCGTGCATGCCTTCGACCGGGACCCCGATGCCATCGCCGCCGGGGATAAGTGGCCGCAAGCCGCCGAAAACCCGCCGCGGCTTGTTCTTTATCCGCGCCGGTTCTCCGAGATGGTGGCGGCGCTCGGGCAGGCGGGAATCGCCCGGGTGGATGGAGTGGTGATGGATATCGGCGTGTCTTCGATGCAGCTCGACCGGCCGGAGCGGGGCTTTGCCTTCTCCACCGACGGCCCGCTCGACATGACCATGGAGCGCAGCGGGCCGACTGCTGCCGATTTCGTGAACGAGGCGGCCGAGGCGGACATTGCCGACGTGCTCTACCGCTATGGCGAGGAGCGCCAGAGCCGCCGCGTCGCTCGGGCGATCGTCGCCGCCCGGCCGCTCTCCACCACCGGCGAGCTGGCATCGGTGGTGCGCCGCGCGCTGGGCCATCATCCCGGCCAGCCCAAGGACCCGGCGACGCGCAGCTTCCAGGCGATCCGCATCCACGTGAACGGCGAACTGGACGAGCTGGAGGCCGGCCTTCCCGCCGCCGAGCAGCTGCTGGCGCCCGGCGGACGGCTGGCGGTGGTCAGCTTCCACAGCCTGGAAGACCGGATCGTCAAGCGCTTCCTGCGCGAGGCTGCGGGCGAGACTGCACGCACCAGCCGCCACCTGCCCGAAGCGCCCACCGCCGCCGCGCCCACCTTCGCGAAAGGCTCGCGCGCGATCCGCCCTTCCGCCGCCGAGACCGCCCGCAACCCGCGGGCGCGCTCCGCCACTCTCCGCTCCGCCACACGCACCCCCGCTCCAGCAAGAGAAGCCGCATGACCTCGCACGCACAGTTCCGCCGCATGGGGTGGATCGCCTTCCTCGTGATCCTCGCCGGTCTCGCCTTTGCGCTGCATGTCAAGGTGCAGGCGGTGCACAGCGACGTGGTTCGCGCGGAGCGCAAGATCGTGGCGCTGGAGCAGGAGAAGCTGCTTCTGACCACCGAGTTCGAGACGCGCGCCAGCCAGATCCAGCTGGCCGCCTGGAACCGGGTCGATTTCGGCTTTGTCGCGCCCTCCTCCCGGCAGTTCCTGGCCGGCGAGCGGCAGCTGGCTGCGCTGGGCGTCTCGGGCCTTCCCGGCGTCGGCGCAGAGGTGCAGTTCGCCCGCGGCGAAGCCGGTGGAGAGTCGCCGAAGATCGTGCTGGCCGCTGCCGAGCCGTCTGCCGCCGCGCCGCTCGCGGGGCCAGCCGCCGCAGCCGCTGACCGTCTTGCCGAGCGGCAGGCGGCCGAGGCCGAGTTCCACCTGGCGACCGTGCGGCTCGACGCTCCGTCCGGCCGCATTGCCCTTGCCGCGCTCACCGAGACGGCCGCCGCCGAGTGACCGCGCTCGCCGCCCCGCTCTTTGCCGGCGGCACCGCAACCGCGCCGGTGGACCGGCGGCGGCGCGCCCTGGCCGCCGCGCAGCTGCGGGTGCTGCTGTTCGGCGGCGGCTTCGTGCTGCTGGCCGCCGCCGCGTTGCTGCGGCTGGCCTGGCTCGGCTCGGTGGAGCCCGCCCC
>LXQI01000034.1:87544-136945 GCA_001683845.1 Erythrobacter sp. ANT-B3C2
CGCCCAGCGCTCGATGGCCGATGCGCTGCTGCCCACGCGCGCCGAGCTGACCGATCGCAACGGCGTCACGCTGGCCCGCGCCTTCCCGGCCTATGCGCTGTGGTACAATCCGGTGGCGCTGGAGGATGGCGGCTCGCCGCTGGTGAAATCGCCACAGGCCGTGGCGCAGGAGCTGGCGGCGATTTTTCCCGATCTCGACCCGGCGGTGCTGTCTCGCCAGCTCGCCTCCCGCAAGGCCGGATACATACGCCGCCGCGTGCTGCCCGAGGATGCCAACAAGGTGCAGGCGATCGGCGAACTGGCGCTCGAACTGCCGCGTGAGAGCGACCGGCACTATCCGCAGGGACGGCTCGCTGCGCATGTGCTGGGCTATGTCACCGATGGCGAGGGCCATGTGGGGATGGAGGCGGTGCTCGACGAGCGGCTGACCGATCCGGCCCAGCGCGACCAGCCGGTGGCGCTTTCGATCGATGCGCGGGTGCAGGGCGCGCTGGAGGACGAGCTGGGCCGAGGCATGCGGCTGGTGAATGCGGTGGGCGCGGCGGGCATCGTGCTCGATGTCGATACCGGCGAGGTGATGGCCATGGCCTCGCTCCCGGCCTTCGATCCCAACCGGATGGACGCCGAGGAGCACAAGCTGGTCTTCAACAAGGTGACCAACCAAGTTTACGAGCTGGGCTCCACCTTCAAGCCGCTGACCGTGGCGGCGGCGATCGACGCGGGGCTGATCCCCGATATTTCGCGCCAGTGGCAGGCCAGTCGCCCGCTGGTGATGGGCCGCTTCCGCATCCGCGACCTGAAGCCGATCGGCGCCTCGCTCAATGCGGCGCAGACGCTGGCCTCCTCCTCCAATATCGTCACCGCGCAGATCGCCGACGAGCTCGGCCCGGCGCGGATGAAGCAGACCATGGCCGAGCTGGGCTTCAACGAACGGCCCTATATCGAGCTGCCCGCGCGCGGCTTCCCGATCTGGCCGAGCGGCGAGTGGCCGCGCTTGCGTGCCATGACGATCAGCTACGGCCACGGCGTGGCGGTGACCCCGCTGCACCTGGCCTCGGCCTATGCGACGATGGTGAACGGCGGCATCTGGCGCCCCGCGACGCTGCGCAAGGTAGAGCCGGGGCAGGCGCCGCGCGGCCGCCGCGTGTTCAAGGAAAGCACCAGCCAGCGTATGAACCAGCTGGTGCGGATGATTTCGCTCTACGGCACCGGCCGCACCGCCGATGCGCCCGGTTTCCGCGTAGGCGGCAAGACCGGCAGCGCGGAAAAGCCCGGCGATGGCGGCTATCAGCGGACCACGCTGGTTTCCACCTTCGCCTCGGCCTTTCCGATGGACGATCCGCGCTTCGTGATCATCATCATGTATGACGAGCCCAAGGGTACCGCCGCCAGTTCGTACCAGCGCACCGCGGCCTGGAACGCGGCGCCCACGGTCGGCCGGCTGGTGCCGCGCATCGGCCCGCTGCTGGGCGTCTACCCGGACGAGGGGCGCGAGGTGGACCTCAGCGATGTCGATCATCTGATCAAGGGCGCCAGAAAGTGAATCTTGCCCGATTGGTGGAGAGCGCGGGACTTGGCGCGTCCGGGCCCCTGGGCCGCTGGAGCGACGCGCCGGTGACCGGCTTCGCTATCGATCACCGGAAAGTTGCGCCGGGCACTGTGTTCGGCGCCTTTCAGGGGCTGACGGTGAATGGCGAGGATTTCGTCCCCGCGGCGGTGGCGGCGGGCGCGGTGGCGGTTGTCGCCCGGGGCGAGGTGCCGGTCGAGGGCGCGGCGCATCTGGCCGATCCGCAGCCGCGGCGAACCTTCGCGCGGCTGGCGGCGCAGTTCTTCCGCCCGGTGCCGCGGGTGGTGGTGGCCGTCACCGGCACCAACGGCAAGACCAGCACAGTCGAGATGGCTCGCCAGATCTGGCGACTCATGGGTGAGCGCGCGGCCTCGATCGGCACACTGGGGGTCACCACGCCGGACGAGAGCGTCTCCACCGGGCTGACCTCGCCCGACATCGTCACCTTCCTTGCCAATATGACCGGCCTTGCGCGCGAAGGAGTGACGCATGTGGCCTACGAAGCTTCGAGCCACGGGCTCTCGCAATTCCGCAGCGAAGGACTGCCGGTTGCGGCGGCGGCATTCACCAATCTGAGCCGCGACCACCTCGATTACCATGCCGACATGGAAGACTATTTCGCCGCCAAGATGCGCCTGTTTACGGAAGTGGTGGACGGCTCCGGAACGGCAGTGGTGTGGGCCGACGATGGCTGGTCCGCACGGGTGCTGGACGTTGCGCGAGCACGTGGCTTGCGGGTGCTGACCGTGGGAGAGGCGGGGGAAGACATTCGTCTGCTCAGCCGCACGCCGGGGCAGTTGGGTCAGGAGCTGGTGGTGGCCTATGATGGCGCGGAGCATCGGGTGATGCTGCCGCTAATCGGCGCATACCAAGCGGCCAATGCGCTGGTGGCCGCCGGCCTGGTGCTCGCCACAGGTGGCGAAGCTGCCGCCGTATTTGATGCCCTGAGCCGGCTGCAACTGGTGCGGGGGCGGCTCGAACTGGCGGCGATCGCTGCGGCCGGCGTGCCGGTCTATGTCGATTTCGCTCACACCACCGATGCACTGGGCGCGGCGATCGATGCGCTGCGCCCGCATCTTGCGGTGGGCGGGCGGATGATCGTGGTGTTCGGCGCGGGCGGCGACCGCGACCCCGGCAAGCGCACCGCCATGGGCCAGATCGTGGCCGGGCGGGCCGAAATCGTGATCGTGACAGACGACAATCCTCGCGGAGAGGATCCGGCAGCAATCCGGGATCAAGTCATGGCAGGCGCACCGGGCGCACGCTCCATCGGCGACCGGCGCGAAGCGATCCAAGTCGCCATCGCCGAAGCGCGCGAGGGCGATATCGTCCTGATCGCCGGCAAGGGGCACGAGCAGGGGCAAATCGTGGGCACGGGCGAAGCAGCGCGGGTCTTGCCGTTCGACGATGTTGGCACGGTGCGCGAATTCGCCGCCGAACAGGCGGGAGAGCGGGCATGAGCGCGCCCACCGCCATGCTCCGCTGGCCGAGCGCCAGCCGCCGCCGCTTGGCGCTGTGGACCGCCGAGGAGATCGCCCGCGCCACGGGCGGCACCGCCAGCGGCGCATTCCAGGTCTCCGGCGTCGAGATGGATTCGCGCGACGTGCTGAGCGGCGACCTGTTTGTCGCGCTCACCGGCGAGAGCACCGATGGGCACCGCTTCCTCGACAAGGCCTTTGCCAGCGGCGCCGCGGCGGCCGTGGTGGATCGACCGATTCCGCAGCCGCATGTGCTGGTGGCCGATACCCATGCCGCGCTGGAGGCGCTGGCCGCTGTGGCGCGGGTGCGGACGCGGGCGCGGATCGTGGGGGTGACCGGCTCCGTGGGCAAGACAGGGGTGAAGGAGGCGATTTTCGCCGGTTTGGAACGGGGTGGCAATGCGGCCGCACACCGCTCCGTGCGCAGTTACAACAACCATGTCGGCGTGCCGCTGAGCCTTGCACGGATGCCGCAAGGCAGCAGCCACGGCGTGTTCGAGATGGGCATGAACCAAGCCGGCGAGATCGCCGCGCTCACCGCTCAGGTGCGCCCGCATGTGGCGGTGATCACGACCATTGCGCCCGCGCATATCGAGAACCTTGGCAGCGAAGAAGCGATCGCCGATGCCAAGGCGGAGATTTTCACCGGGCTGGAGAAGGGCGGCACCGCGGTGATCCCGGCCGACAGCCCGCACTTTGCCCGGCTACGTGATGCGGCGCTGGCGCGGCGGGCCAAGGTGCTCTCCTTCGGCCGTTCGCCCGAGGCGCAGATGCGGCTGCTCGATGTGATTCCAGCCGCCAATGGCGGATCGCTGGTAACGGCGGCGCTGAACGCCGCCGGTGGCGAGCGGCGGCTGTGCTGGTCGGTCGCGGCGGCGGGGGCGCATTGGGTGGAGAACTCGCTGTGCGTGATGGCGGCGGTGCATGCGGCGGGCGGAGACCTGGGCGCCGCCGGGCTGGCGCTGGCCGAGATGGGCGGGCTGAAGGGCCGAGGGGCACGGCACCGCGTGCCGGTGCCCGGCGGGCACGCGCTGATTATCGATGAGAGCTACAACGCCAATCCGGCCTCAATGCGCGCCACGCTGGCGCAGCTGGGCACCACGCCCGCCACCCGGCGGATCGCGGTGCTGGGCAGCATGAAGGAACTGGGCGATTTCGCCTCTGGCTTCCATGCGCAGCTGGCCGCGCCGCTGGCCGAGGCCGGGGTTGATTACGCCATCCTGGTGGGCGCGGAGATGGGCCCGCTGGCCAGCGAGTTGGGGAAAGCCGGAGCGCACCCGCTTGGCAGGGCGCCGGTCTTCGCGCATTGCGGCAACCCCGGCGAGGCGATTGCCGCGCTGGAGGAATGGGGCCTGGCGGGCGGTGACGCGGTCCTCGTCAAGGGTTCGAATTCGGTGGGGCTGGCGCGGGTCGTCGCCCATCTCGCCGCGAGAGAAGGCTGAAGGCTCGCGATGCTTTACCTGCTGGCGCAATGGCTGGAGTTCGAGGGTCTGCTGAACCTCGTACGCTACCAGACCTTCCGCGCGGGCGCGGCGATGCTGACCGCGCTGGCGCTGGGGCTGGTGATCGGCCCGCGCTTCATCAACATGCTGCGCGTGCGCCAGGGCAAGGGCCAGCCGATCCGCGCGGACGGGCCGCAGAGCCACCAGGCCAAGCGCGGCACGCCCACTATGGGCGGGCTGATGATCCTGACCTCGCTCACCGTCTCGCTGCTGCTCTGGTCCGACCCGTTAAACCCCTTCGTCTGGGCGGTACTGGCGGTGACGGTGGGCTTCGGCTTCATCGGGTTCATGGACGATTTGGACAAGGTGACCAAAGGCAGCCACAGGGGCGTTTCGGGCCGCACGCGGCTGCTGCTGGAATTCATCGTTGCGGGCGTGGCCGCTTGGATCATCGTGAGCCAGATCAGCACCAATCTTTACGTGCCGTTTCTCACGGGGCGGGCGATCCCGCTGGGGCCACTGTATTACGTGTTCGCCGCGACCCTGATCGTGGGCTTCGGCAATGCGGTGAACCTGACCGACGGGCTGGACGGGCTCGCCACCATGCCGGTGGTGATCGCGGCCGGGGCCTTCCTGCTGATCTGCTACCTGGTCGGCCGGGTGGATTATTCGGATTATCTGGGCATTCCGCACGTGCCTGGGGCGGGCGAGCTGGCGGTGTTCTGCGCCGGGATCATGGGGGCCGGGCTGGCCTTCCTGTGGTTCAACGCGCCGCCCGCCGCGGTGTTCATGGGCGATACCGGATCGCTGGCGCTGGGCGGGGCGCTGGGGGCGATCGCGGTGGCGGCGCATCACGAGATCGTGCTGCTGATCGTGGGCGGGCTGTTCGTGATGGAGACCGCCAGCGTGATTATCCAGGTGTTCTGGTTCAAGCGCACCGGCAGGCGCATCTTCCGCATGGCGCCGATCCACCACCATTTCGAGCAGCTCGGCTGGAAGGAATCGACCGTGGTGATCCGCTTCTGGATCATCGCCATCGTGCTGGCGGTCATCGGCCTTTCCACGCTGAAGCTGCGGTGATCACATCGGGCGCCTTTCGCGGGAAGCGATATGCGGTGCTGGGCCTGGCGCGCTCGGGCAAGGCGAGTGTGGAGGCGCTGCTGGCGAGCGGCGCCGAGGTGACTGCCTGGGATGCGCGCGAGGAGCCGCGCGAGCCGTTTGCGGGCCGCGTGACCCTGGCGGACCCGCTGGGGATCGACCTGACCGGCTTCGATGGTGTGGTGGTTTCGCCCGGGGTGCCGCTGAACACGCATCCGATCGCGGCCAAGGCGCGCGAGGCCGGGGTGCCTCTGATCGGCGATATCGAGCTGTTCGCGCTGGCGCGGGGCGATTTGCCGCCGCACCGGGTGGTGGGGATCACCGGGACCAATGGCAAATCGACGACCACGGCGCTGGTGCATCACATCCTCCAGACCGCCGGCGTGCCGACCACGATGGGCGGCAATATCGGGCTGCCGATCCTGGGAGAGGAGCCGCTCCCGGCGGGCGGGGTCTATGTGCTGGAGCTTTCGAGCTATCAGCTGGACTTGACGCACTCGCTTGCTTGCGAGGTGGCGGTGCTGCTCAACATCACTCCGGATCACCTGGACCGGTATGAGCGGTTCGAGGACTACGCGAACTCAAAGCTTCGACTTTTCTGGATGCAATGGATCGAAAACGTAGCGATTGCCCCTTCCAAGTACTTTCACAGCGACGACAAGCTCGCTGGTGTTGTGAGTGATGGGAATTCAGGGAGAGTAATGGCGCTCGAAGACGTTTTTTCGGAATGTCCAGCCGATACCGCTTTTCCAAGCGAAGGAGATCAGCCTCAATGGCCCGCGCTCCAGGGTCCGCACAATCTCCAGAATGCGTGTGCCGCAGTCGGCGTTGGAGTTGTGCTTAGCATTCCTGGTTTTCAAATCGCTAATGGCCTCCGTACCTTTCCCGGGCTGCCGCACCGGATGGAGCGGGTGGGCGAGTACAACAGCGTGCTGTTCGTCAACGACAGCAAGGCGACCAATCCGGCTTCCACCGCGCCCGCACTGGCGGCCTATCCGCCAAACCCAAACAAGCGGCTGCACTGGATCGTGGGCGGGCTGCCCAAGGGCGACGATCTCGACGAATGCGCGCCGTTCTTCGCGAACGTGGTGGTGGCCTATGTGATCGGCGAGGCGGGGGCGCGGTTCGCGGAATTGCTGGCTCCGCACATGCGGGTCGAGCGCAGCGAGATGCTGTGCGAGGCGCTGCGCCGCGCCATTGCCGCCGCCGGGCCCGGCGAGGTGGTGCTGCTCTCCCCGGCCTGCGCCAGCTTCGACCAGTTCCGCGATTACGAGGCGCGCGGCGATGCCTTTCGCCGGCTGGTGCATGGGCTGGCCGGCGGCGGCAGCGTGGACCCCCAATGGTGCGCGGCATGAGCCCCGGTTACTTGAACAGTTCGCGTCCCTATGTGCCCCAGCCGGGCATGCGCAGCCAGCCGACCGCGCAATTCCCGCGCACGCGCCGGCAATCGCTGCGGATCTGGTGGCGCGAGATCGACCGCGTGCTGTTGCTGCTGGTGCTGGCGCTGATGGCGGTCGGCGCAATCGCGGTGGCGGCGGCCTCGCCGGCCAGCGCGCGGCGGCTTTCGGGTGCGGCAGGATCGCTGGGCGACCTGCACTTTTTCTGGCTGCACCTGGCGTTCCAGCTGATGGGGCTGGCGGTGTTGCTGGGCACCGCGCTGGTGCCGCTGGCGGCCGTGCGGCGCGCGGCGATCCTGTTCGCGGGCTTGATGCTGGTGGCGCTGGCGCTGGTGCCTTTCGTGGGCAGCGAGGTGAACGGGGCGCGGCGCTGGCTGGATGTCGGTATCCGCTTCCAGCCGAGCGAGTTCCTCAAGCCCGCCTTTTTGGTGGCGAGTGCGTGGGTGCTCAGCTGGCGGCTGCGCGACCCGGAGCTGCCGGTGATCGCGGTGAGCGGCGGGGTGCTGGCGGTGGTGGTGGTGCTGATGATGCTGCAGCCCAATCTGGGCGATGCAATCCTGATCGTGGCCGCCTGGGGCGCGCTGGTGGTGCTGGCCGGGCTGCCGCTGAAGCGGGTGGGGCTGCTGGCGGGCGGGGGCGTGGCGCTGCTGGCGCTGGCCTATCTCACCTATGACAATGCGCGCCACCGGATCGACAGCTTCCTGGGCGGCGGCACCTCTTACGACCAGGTGGACTTGGCGGCGCGCACGATCATGGCCGGCGGCTGGACCGGCAGCGGGTTGTGGCTGGGCACGCGCAAGATGATGCTGCCCGAGGCGCATACTGATTATATCTTCTCGGTGATCGGCGAGGAGTTCGGGCTGCTGGTGTGCGGGCTGGTGGTGGTGCTGTACCTCGCTATCGTGCTGCGCGTGCTTTCCCGGCTGATCGACGAGGACAATCTGTTCACGCTGCTGTCCGCCGCTGGGCTGATCACGCTGTTCGGCGGGCAGGCGTTCATCAACATCCTGGTCAATCTGCAGCTGTTTCCGAGCAAGGGGATGACGCTGCCGCTGGTGAGCTATGGCGGTTCTTCCACCATCGCGCAGTGCCTGACGCTGGGGCTGCTGCTGGCCATCACGCGGCGCAACCCGTATCTGCTGCGCGAAACCTTCGCGCTGCCGCGCGCTGCTGGAGATGTGAGGTGAGTGCCGTCAGCCGCCATTTCGTCCTCGCCGCCGGGGGGACCGGGGGGCATCTGACGCCGGCCTTCGCACTGGCGCAGGAGCTTGAGCGGCGCGGGCACCGGGTGGCGCTGATCACCGATGCGCGCGGCGATGCGATTCCCGGCAGGCCCGATTTCCTCGAGACGCATGTGCTGCCGGCGGGGCGCTTTGCGAAGAACCCGCTCGGCTGGCCGCGGGCGCTGGCGGCGGTGCTGAAGGGGCGGGGGCTGGCCAAGCGGCTTTATGCGGAGTTCGAGCCCGGCGCGGTGGTGGGCTTCGGCGGATACCCCGCATTGCCGGCGCTGCTGGCGGCGAGCGGGGCCGGGGTGCCGACCGTGATTCACGAGCAGAACGCGGTTTTGGGGCGGGTGAACCGGCTGCTGGCGGGGCGGGTCGATACGATCGCGACGGCCTATCGCAAGGTCGCCCGGCTGGATGCGCGGTACGAGCGCAAGGTGCGACTGGTGGGCAACCCGGTGCGGGCGGGCGTGCTCGCACTGCGGGATGAGCCGTTTCCGGCGCTCGATACGACGGGCGAGCTGCGGCTGCTGGTGACGGGGGGTAGCCAGGGGGCGCGGGTGCTTTCCGAGGTGGTGCCGCGGGGGCTGGCGCTGCTGCAGCCCGCGCTGAAGCGGCGTCTGCGGGTGACACAGCAATGCCGGCCGGAGGATCTGGAGGCCGTGCGCGCGCTCTATGCCGCCGAGGGGATCGCGGCCGAGCTGGCGAGCTATTTCGAGAACATGGCGGCGCGGCTGGCGGGCACGCATTTGTTCGTCGGGCGCGCGGGGGCCTCCACCATTGCCGAGCTGACCGCGGTGGGCCGGCCAGCGATCCTGGTGCCGCTGCTGATCGCCACCGACGATCACCAGACCGCCAATGCGCGCGAGCTGGCGCAGGCGGGCGGGGCGCGCTCCATTGCGCAGCCGGGTTTCACGCCCGAGGTGCTGGCGCGGCAGATCGAGGAACTGGCGGGCGAGCCCGAGGCGCTGATGGCCGCGGCCCATGCGGCGTTGATGTGCGGTCTGCCCGATGCGGCGCGCGATCTGGCCGATCTGGTCGAGAGCTTCGGCGGGGCGCCGCTGGCTGACGTGATTCGGGTCAGCCCGCACAAGGCCACGAGTGGCGCGTCGCGGACGGCTACGGCCGGTGGCGCGGCATGAAGGGCGCTGGCACGGAGATTGGTTTGATTCACTTCGTCGGCATCGGCGGGATCGGCATGTCGGGCATTGCCGAGGTGATGCACAATCTGGGCTACAGCGTGCAGGGCTCCGACGTGGCCGAAGGGCCGAGCGTGGAGCGGCTGCGGGCGAGAGGCATCCCGATCGCCATCGGCCATTCGGCGCAAAACTTGGGCGAGGCGGCGGTGGTGGTTGTCTCCACCGCGGTGAAGCGTGACAACTCGGAGGTCGCCGCGGCGCTGGAGGGGCGTATTCCGGTGGTGCGCCGCGCCGAGATGCTGGCCGAGCTGATGCGGCTGAAGCGCACGGTGGCGGTCGCCGGCACGCACGGGAAGACGACCACCACCAGCATGGTCGCCGCGTTGCTGGAGGCGGGCGGGCTGGACCCCACGGTGATCAACGGCGGGATCATCGAGAGTTACGGCTCCAATGCGCGGCTGGGCCAGAGCGAGTGGATGGTGGTTGAGGCCGACGAGAGCGATGGCAGCTTCCTGCGGCTGGACGGCACCATCGCCGTGGTGACCAATATCGACCCCGAGCATCTCGACCACTACGGCAGTTTCGACGCGGTGCGCGAGGCCTTCGTGGAGTTCATCGAGAACGTGCCGTTCTACGGCGCGGCGGTGCTGTGCGTGGACCATCCCGAGGTGCAGGCGGCGATTGCGCGCGTGCGCGACCGGCGGGTGGTGACTTACGGCTTTTCCGCGCAGGCCGACTGGCGGGCGGAGAACGTGCGGCCGCAGCCCGGCGGCAATCTGTTTGATGCGGTGCACACCGGGCGGGACGGTGCCAGGCGGGTGATTAACGACGTTATACTGCCGATGCCGGGGCGGCACAATGTGCAGAACGCAATGGCCGCGATCGCGGTGGCGGCGGAGCTGGGCTGCGACGATGCGGTGATCCGCACCGGGTTTGCGCGCTTTACCGGCGTGCGGCGGCGTTTCACCCGCGTTGGCGAGGTGGCGCTGGAGGGCGGCAGCGCAGTTGTAATCGACGATTATGCGCACCATCCGGTGGAGATCCGCGCGGTGCTATCGGCTGCGCGCGAGGCGGCCGGTGCGGCAGGCAACTCGGGAGGGAGAGTCATCGCGGTGGTGCAGCCGCACCGCTACACGCGACTGAACGAGCTGATGAACGAGTTCCAGGGGGCCTTCAACGATGCCGACATGGTGTTCGCGACGCCCGTTTACCCGGCGGGCGAACCGCCGATTGAAGGGGTGCATTCGGCGGCGCTGGTGGGCGGGCTGAAGGCGCGGGGGCACCGTTCGGCCGCTCTGGTGGAGGGGCCGGAAGAGCTGGCCGGGCAGATTGCTGCGATCCTTGCGCCGGGCGATCTCGTCGTGTGCCTTGGCGCGGGCGATATCACGCGCTGGGCGGCCGGGCTGGCAGAGGGGATCGCGCGGGCGCGGCCGGTCTCGCCCGGGTTGCGGACCGCGGGAGGCGCGGCATGATCCAGGCTGGCGGTACCCTCCCCCCGGTGGGCAATGCGCCCGGCTCTGAGGAGATGCACGAGCATAGCGGCGCGGTGCCGCAGGAGGTGCGGGGCAGCCTCACCGCCGATGCGCCGCTCGACCGGCTGACCTGGTTCAAGACCGGCGGGCCGGCCGACTGGCTGTTCGAGCCGGCCGATCTCGATGATCTCACCAGCTTCCTCGGCGAGCTCGACGAGGGAACGCCGGTGATGGCGCTGGGGCTGGGCTCCAATCTGATCGTTCGCGATGGCGGGGTGCCGGGTGTGGTGGTGCGGCTGGGCAAGCCCTTCGCCACGGTGGAGGTGCTGCGCGATTGCGTGCTCGAATGTGGCGGCGGGGCCAGCGGCATTCTCGTGGCGTCGACCGCGCGCGATGCGGGGATCGGCGGGCTGGAGTTCCTGCGCGGCATTCCGGGCACGGTGGGCGGCTTCGTGCGGATGAACGGCGGCGCCTATGGGCGTGAGGTGGCCGACATTTTGATCGATTGTGAGGTGGTGCTGCCCGATGGCGAGTGCATCGCGCTGCCGGTGAGGGACCTTGGCTATTCCTACCGCCATTCGCGCCTGCCCGACGGGGCGATCGTGACCTCGGCGCGGTTTCGCGGGGTGAAAGACGATCCGGCCTCGATCGGCGCCGAGATGGAGCGCATTGCCAACGAGCGCGAGCGGACGCAGCCGCTGCGCACCCGCACCGGAGGCTCGACCTTCAAGAACCCGCCGCCTGAGAGGGCCAAGGGGCTGAAGGCCTGGCAGCTGGTGGATGCGGCGGGCTGCCGGGGGCTGACCATGGGCGGGGCGCAGGTGAGCGAGAAACACGCCAATTTCCTCATCAACACCGGCGAGGCGACCAGCACCGACATTGAAGGGCTGGGCGAGGAGGTGCGCCGGCGCGTGGCCGGCAGCCAGGGCGTGATGCTGGAATGGGAAATCAAGCGGGTGGGGCGGCCGTGAGCGAGCGGGTGGGGAGCCTGCCGAAGCTGCATGTGGCCGTGCTTATGGGGGGCTGGGCGAACGAGCGGCCGGTTTCGCTGATGAGCGGCAAGGGCGTGGCCGATGCGCTGGAGGGCCGGGGTCACCGGGTGACGCGGATCGATATGGAGCGTGACGTGGCCGCGCGGATCGCCGCCGCTGCGCCTAATATCGTGTTCAATGCGCTCCACGGCGTGCCGGGCGAGGATGGCACGGTGCAGGGAATGCTCGACTTGATGGACGTGCCCTATACCCATTCGGGCCTCGCCACCTCGGTGATCGCGATCGACAAGGAACTGACCAAGCATGCGCTGGTGCCGCACGGCATCCCGATGCCCGGCGGGCGGATCGTCGCCAGCGAGACGCTGTACGAGGGCGATCCGCTGGCACGGCCCTATGTGCTAAAACCCGTGAACGAGGGTTCGTCCGTGGGCGTGGCGATCGTGACCGACCAGAGCAATTGCGGCCAGCCGATCCGCCGCGATGCGGAAGGGCCTTGGCAGCGCTTCGAGCGGCTGCTGTCCGAGCCCTATATTCGCGGGCGCGAGCTGACCACCGCGGTGCTGGCGGGCCCCGAGGGCGCGCGCGCGCTGGGGGTAACCGAGCTGGTGCCGAGCAGCGGGTTCTACGATTTCGACGCCAAATACACCGACGGGCTGACCGAGCATGTCTTCCCCGCGCGCATTCCGCCACAGATCGAGCGCCTCTGCCTCGAACATGCGCTGCGGGCGCATGAATTGCTGGGCTGCCGCGGCACCAGCCGCTCGGATTTCCGCTGGGACGACGAGCAGGGCGAGGAGGGGCTGTTCCTGCTCGAAACCAATACCCAACCCGGCATGACCCCGCTGAGCCTGGTGCCCGAGCAGGCGCGGCATCGGGGGATCGACTATGCCGAGCTGGTCGAGCTGATTGTGGAGGACGGGCTGCGCTTTTTCGATCGCTTGCCGGCTTTGCAGGATGGGACGGCGCACGGCAATGGCTGAGACGATCCGCCGCGGGGCCAAGCCCGTTCGCCGGCAGGGCCGGGCAGCGGGCGGGCGCAAGGGAGCGCAGCGCCGCTCGGCCGGTGGGGCGGTGATGGATGCGGCGATGCGTGTGCTGCCGTTCACCGAGCGGCAGCTGCAGCGCTTTTTCCTCGGGCTGATCCTGCTGGCGGTGGCCGCCGCCGCGCTGTTCGCCGCCACACTGGCCGGGCTGCCGCAGCAGGCCGGCGCGCAGGCCGCCGATGCGATCGGCGAGGCGGGGTACGAGGTGCGCCGGGTGGAGGTGCGCGGGATCGAGCGGCTGGACGAACTGGCGGTGTACGAGCGCGTGCTGGGCGTGCGCGACCGGGCGATGCCGCTGGTGAGCCTTTCGGCCTTGCGCAGTTCGCTGCTGGAACTTTCCTGGGTGCGCGATGCGCGGGTTTCGCGGCAATTGCCCGATACCATTGTGGTCGATATTGTCGAGCGCGAGCCGCACGCGGTGCTGCGGACCGCGGGCGGGCTAGCGCTGATCGACAAGACCGGCCACGTGCTCGAGGCGCTGGCACCAGGCGCGGCGCGCGGGGCACTGGTGGTTTCGGGTGAGGGGGTGACGGAGCAGGTCGACCGGCTCGCGGCGCTGCTATCTGCGGCGCCGGCGTTACGCGAGCAGGTGGTGGAGGCCGAATGGGTCGGCAACCGGCGCTGGAACCTGACCTTCACCACCGGCCAGGTGCTCGCGCTGCCCGAGGGCGAGGAGCGCAGCCGCAGTGCGATCCTCAGCTTCGCGCGCCTTGACGGGAGCAATGGCCTGATCGGCGGGCAGGTCGCCTCGTTCGACATGCGCAACCCCGAAAGAATGTATCTGCGCGTGCCGGGCAGCGCCGCGGCCGCCGCGGCGGCACGCGAAAAGGCGGAGGATAGCTGATGGTGGATGCGCGAATGGCCCGGGTGATCGGCGCGGTGAATATCGGCTCGTTCCGCATCTCGGCGATGATCGCCGGGGTGAGCGAGACCGGCGAGCTGACCGTTCTGGGCAGCGGACACCGGGCCGCGCAGGGGATCAAGCGCGGCTATGTGACCGAGATGGCCGCCGCCACCTATGCGGTGCGCGATGCGGTGGAGCGGGCGGAGAAGCTCGCCGGCACCAGCGTGGACGCGGTGTGGATCGGCTGTTCGGGCGCGAACCTTTCGGCCGGGATCAGCCCGGTGGAGATCGAGATCGGCGGCCGTCGGATCGAGGAGGAGGATGTCGAGCAGCTGCTGCTGGCCGGGCGCGAGGCGCTGGAGCCGGACGGGCGGATGGTGCTGCACGCGCAGCCGGGGCTCTACTACCTTGACGGGGCCGACGGCATCGCCAATCCGCGCGGGTTGCATGCCGAGCAGCTGGGCGTGGATATTCACGTGATACGGGCGGAAGGCGCGCCGATGCGCAACCTCAAGGAGGTTGTGCAGAACGCGCATCTGGAGGTGGAGGGCGTGGTCGCCTCGCCGCTGGCGGCGGCGCATGCCTGCCTCAGCGCCGAGGAGCGCGAGCTGGGTGTGGCGCTGGTGGAGTTCGGCGCGCAGGTGACCAATGTTTCGGCCCATGCCGGGGGCAATCTGGTGGCGCTGACCGCGATCGGGCGCGGTTCGTCCGACATTACCGATGCGCTCGCTTCGGCGCTGGGCATCCGCCGTTCGCAGGCCGAGCGGCTGAAATGCGTGCACGGCTCGGCGCTCGCCAGCCCCGGCGATCATCGCGAGCGCGTGCCGGTGGCGGGGCCGGGAGACGACCGGGATGGCCCGCTGCCGCGGGGTGCGGACGCGCAGGGGCAGGTCGCCCGGGCCGAGGTGGTGGGGGTGATCACAGGCGAACTCGACCAGCTGGCCGGCGAGATCGGCCGGGCGCTGGAGCAGATGGGCTATTCGGGCCGCAACGGCCGGCAGGTGGTGCTGACGGGCGGCGGTGCCGAATTGACGGGCCTCGCCGATTACATGCAGGCGGCGCTTGGGCGGCCGGTGCGGATCGGCCGGCCGCCGGCGATCAAGGGATTGCCCGAGGCGCATGGCGTTCCGGGATTCGCCACGCTGGCCGGGCTGGTGCTGTATGCTCTGGACGACCCGATCGACATCCGCGCACTGCACTCGCACACCCAATATTCGCGGCGCCCGGCGGGCGTTGCTACGATGGTCCGCCTCTGGCGTGCGATGAAGGAATCGTTCTGAGCTTCGCGGGGCTGTGGATAGCGGTTAATCGCTCCTGCACCGCGAAAACTCTTTGTGGCACAAGCCAAGTCATGCATTCTAACGCCTCCCCGGGAGAGCATCCTTAATGAGTATCACGATCGGCCCGCCTTCGGTGGATGAGCTGCGGCCCCGCATCACCGTCATCGGCGTGGGCGGCGCGGGCGGCAACGCCATCGCCAACATGATCCGCGCCGAGATCGAAGGCGTGGATTTCATCGTCGCCAATACCGACGCGCAGGCGTTGAACACCTCGATTGCCGAGCATCGCATCCAGCTTGGGCCCGAGATCACTCGAGGTCTCGGCGCCGGCTCGCGCCCCGAGGTCGGCCGCGCGGCGGCGGAAGAGACGGTGCAGGAGATCGAGCAGGCGCTCGAGGGCATGAACATGGTGTTCATCGCCGCAGGCATGGGTGGCGGCACCGGCACCGGCGCGGCGCCGGTGATCGCCGAGATCGCGCGCGAGAAAGGGATCCTCACGATTGGCGTGGTGACCAAGCCATTCCTGTTCGAGGGCACGCGGCGGATGCGCTCGGCGGAAGCGGGGATCGACGAGTTGCAGAAGCATGTCGATACGCTGCTTGTGATTCCCAACCAGAATTTGTTCCTGGTCGCCAAGGCAGAAACGACCTTCAAGGAGGCGTTCCAGCTGGCCGACGAGGTGCTGCAGCAGGGCGTGCGCTCCATCACCGACCTGATGGTGATGCCGGGCCTGATCAATCTCGATTTCGCCGATGTGCGCTCCGTAATGGGCGAGATGGGCAAGGCGATGATGGGCACTGGCGAGGGCGAGGGCGCCAATCGCGCGCTGGAGGCGGCCGAGAAGGCCATCGCCAACCCGCTGCTCGATGGCGTGAGCATGGCCGGCGCCAAGGGCGTGATCATCTCGATCATCGGCGGCGAGGACATGCGCCTGATGGAGGTGGACGAGGCGGCCAACCATATCCGCGAACTGGTCGACCCGGATGCGAACATCATTTGGGGCTCGGCCTTCAACCCCGAATTGCAAGGGCGCATCCGCGTCTCGGTCGTGGCGACCGGGATCGATGCAAGCGTGACTCACGCGCGTCCGGCTGCGCAGGGCGCTGGCATGATGGGCGGGCACTCCGGTCTTTCGGATGCGCGTGGGCCTCGACGGCCGGCTGCGGGGCGATCTTCGGGGCTGGCTGCGGAGCACGAGGCTGCCGGGGCGCTGGCGCGCAGCTCGCGGTTCGGCATTTCCGCGCAGGAGCCATCGGCCCCTGAGGCGGAGCCGGTGACCGAGGGTGCGCGACCAATCCCCGACCTGACCGACGATCATGGCTTCGGCGCGGAGCCCGGCGGCTATGGCGCAGTCTCGTCGGACGGCGCGACGCAGCCTTGGGCCAATGATGACGAGGCCGAGGGCGCCGCCGCCTTTGCCGAGGACGAGGACGACGCGCTCGAATTGACGATGGAGGCGCAGGAGGAGCCCGAGGCGGAGCCGCTTGCACAACCCCGGGCCGAGCCGGAGCCGGCGAGGCCGACCCGCCAGGACGAGTTGCTGCTGGGCAACGAGGATGCGTCGCCTGCTGCGGCTCCGGCCAGCCAGTCGCCTCGTGGGCGCCGGCTGCCGGGCGCTGCTTCGCCGCTGCCGCGCGCTGGCGAGCGGAATGGCGAGGCCGGTGCCGCCCTGCCGCGAAAGCCCGCCGCCGCTCGCCCGACCCCTGCCGCGCGCACGGGTGCGGGATCGCTGTTCGAGCGCTTCTCGCGCACCCCCGAGGAGGAGCCCGAGGAGGAGCAGGAGGCCGCACGTGGCACGCCGGCGGGCGGTGGATTGCGCATTCCGCGGTTTCTCAACCGGCAGGGCAACCAGTAGCCGGGACACCCGCGCCATTCCTCGCGGGTTCAGCCGGACAGCGCCAAGCGGTTTTCCATGATTCGGTTTGCCAAGCGTCTGTTGCGCGCGCGGTTGCGCCTTGGCTCGCTTGCGGGCGCCGTTCTGCTGGCGCCGGCGCTGGTGACCGCGCTAGTGGGAGCGCAGCCGGTTGCCGCTCAGGCCGTCGTCCAGCCGCTGCCTGACCCGGCCGAGGCGCGGCTGGCCGAAGCGAAACAGCTGCTCGCCCGTAATCCACGCTCGCTCGAGGCGTTGCTGAGTGCCAGCGATGCCGCGATGCGGCTGGGCGATCTGCCGGGCGCGCTCGGCTTCCTCAGCACTGCCGAGGGCGTGGCGCCGGCCGATGGGCGGGTGAAGGCCGGGCTTGCCTCGCTGATGTTGCGGCACAACCACCCGCTCGAAGCGCTCCGGCTGTTTGCCGCGGCCGAGCGGCTTGGCGCACCGGCTGCGGCCCATGCAGCCGAACTGGGACTGGCACACGATCTGTTGGGCGACAACATGGCGGCCCAGCGCTTCTATACGCAGGCGCTCGACCAGGGAGAGGGGGACGAGGTGCGGCACCGGCTGGCGCTGAGCCAGGCGATCGCCGGCAACCGCGCGGCGTCCGAGCGCACGCTGCTTCCGCTGCTCCAGCGCCGGGATCTTGCCGCCTATCGCGCGCGGGCCTTCGCGCTGGCGATCATGGGACAGGAGGACGATGCGGTGGCGATCGCCGAGACGATGCTGCCCCAGCGCCTTTCCATCCGGCTGGCGCCCTATCTGCGCTACATGCGCCGGCTGACCCGCGCGCAGCAGGCGGCCGCGGTGCATGTCGGCATCTTTCCGCGATCGGACCAGATCGGGCGCGACTCGCCGGAGATTGCCGCTCTGGCGGGTGTGGCGCCCTCTGCGGCCTCGATCGGCGCATCGCCGGGTGCCGATGCGCGGCTGGAGCCGACGGGGCCGGTGATGGGATCGGCTGCGCCGCGGGTGGCCCCGACGCCGCGCATCGACAATCTCCCGCCGGCCGGTGGGCGATTGGAGACGAGGGCCGGCCTGTCGGAAGCCTTTGCCGATCTGGGCGCTGCGGGCGCCACGGTCTCCGCTCCCGTGGCGCGGCCAGGCGCGGTCGACATCACCGGCTTCCAGCCCCCGCGTGAAGCGCCCGCGCCGCCGGCGGCCGCCACGCATCCGGCGCGGCACTGGGTGCAGCTTGCCACCGGGCGCGACCGCGCGGCGCTCGGGTTCGACTGGCGGCGCATCCGCCGCGAGGCCGGTGGCCTGCTCGATGGTATGCAGCCGCACCTCGCCGCCTGGGGTGCGAACAGCCGCCTGCTCGCCGGACCGTTCAACCAGCAGGAGGCGCAGGCGCTCGTCACCGCGCTGGCGGGCCGATCGGTCGAAACGTTCCGGTTCAGCAGCACGGCGGGGCAGGAGGTCGCCCCGCTGCGCTAAGCCACCGGGCGCTTGTGCACAGATTGCCAACAGGCTTGTCAGCCTGTCCACCGCCGGTCAGAGGCGGTTCGTTGCCAAGCGAGCGCGTGGCATCGCATCAGCAGGCCAGGTACCCGAACCGCCGGAGGACATCGACATGAACATCAGCGAGCCGACCGAGCAGCTGGAGGACGCCGCGCCGGTCGACATGCTTGCCCAGTTGTTCGAGGCGAATGGCTGGCCGTGCGAGTTCATCGGCGAAGACGAGCTTTCGGGCGAGATTCAGGGCAGCTGGACGAAATATCAGCTGCGCTGCATCTGGCGGGCCGAGGACCGGGTGCTTCAGCTGCTCTGCCTGCCGGAGATCCGCGTGCCCGATGCCAAGCGCCGCCCGGCTCACGAGTTGGTGGCGCTGGTGAACGAGCAGCTGTGGCTCGGCCATTTCGACATCTGGTCCAATGGCGGCGTGCTGCTGTATCGCCACGGGCTGATGTTGGGCGAGGAGGGGCTGCTGAGCCTGAACATGGCGCAGCTGGCGGTGGAGACCGCGGTGGCCGAGTGCGACCGGTTCTATCCCGCATTTCAATTCGTGCTGTGGGGCGACAAGCGGCCCAAGGAGGCGCTGGAGGCGGCGCTGGTCGATCCGGCGGGCGAGGCCTGAGGCGATGACCGAAGCTGGGCCTCCTATTCTTGACAGCGTGCTGATCGTCGGCTGCGGGAACATGGCCGGTGCCATGCTGGACGGATGGCTAGCGGGCGGGGCGGAGCCGGCGCGTTTCACTGTGGTTGATCCCAATGACAGCGGGCAGCGCCGCGAGGGCGTGCGCTGGTTGGCGGTGGCGCCGGTGGATAAGGCGTTCGATGCGTTGCTGCTGGGGGTGAAGCCGCAGGTGCTGGCGACGGTCGCCCCCACGCTCGCACCGCTGGTGAGCGGGCGGACGCTGCTGCTCTCGATCCTGGCCGGGGTGGAGCTGGGGGTGCTGGCCGAGAAATTTCCGCAAGCCGGCGGCTGGGTACGGATCATGCCCAATCTCGCCGCGGCGCTGGGCAGATCGCCGCTGGCGCTGGCGGCGCAGGGGCTGGGCGAGGCAGAGTGCGCAGCGGTGAGGGCGCTGCTGGACCCGCTGGGCAGGCCCGAATGGTTCGGGGAAGCAGAGTTCGACGCGGTGACGGCACTGGCCGGATCGGGCCCGGCCTTTGTTTATCGGTTCATCGATGCGCTCGCGCTCGCGGGGGCCGAGCTGGGCCTGCCGCGGGACAAGGCTGCGCGGCTGGCTTTGGCGACGGTGGAGGGCGCTGCCGCGCTCGCCACCGCCAGCCCGTACGATCCGGGTGAACTCGCGCGGCGGGTGGCCAGCCCGGGCGGGGTGACACAGGCCGGGCTCGATGTGCTCGACGAGGAGAGCGCGCTGAACCGGCTGGTGGCGCACACCGTGCGCCTGGCGGCCGAGCGGAGTGCGGCGATGACGGAGGAAGCGCGCTCACCTCGGTAATCGCACGTGGTCGCGGCGCTTTCCGGTTTTGCTTGAAACCTTAGGCGAACATGCCGATATTGCGCATCGTGCGGCCCGCTGAGTGAGGCCGCTATTGGACGGAGTTTCAATTACCATGGCAGACTGGAACGAGCCCCGCGCGACCCGCCAGGGTTTCGGCGTGTCGCCGGAGCGAGCAGGGGATCTGGCGGGACGCACGACTTTCGATGCGGGCCTGCGCAGGCATATGCTTTCGATTTACAATTACATGGCTTCGGGCGTGCTGCTGACGGGCGTTGTCGCTATGCTGACCGCACAGTCCGGGCTGGCTTTGCGCTTCGCCCAAGGGCCGCTGATGTGGCTGGTGGCGCTTTCGCCGCTGGCGGTCGTGTTCGCGATGAGCTTCGGGCGTGAGCGCTTCTCCACCTCCACGCTGCAGGGGCTCTTCTGGGGTTTCGCGGTGCTGATGGGGCTTTCGCTCTCGACCATCTTCCTCGTCTACACCGGTGCCTCGATCGCGGCGACGTTCTTCGCTACCGCCGGTGCCTTCGCGGGGCTGAGCCTGTTCGGCTACACCACCAAGAAGGATCTGACGGGCTGGGGCAGCTTCTTGATCATGGGCGTGATCGGCCTGATCATCGCTATGGTGATCAATATGTTCCTCCAGTCAGAGGCGCTGTCCTATGCTGTGAGCTTCATCGGCGTGCTGATCTTCGCTGGCCTGACCGCCTACGATACGCAGCGGCTGAAGAGCGAGTACCTCCAGGTGCAGCGGATGAAGCTGACCAACCCCAATGCCGTCGCCGCTTACCCGCTGGGCAAGATGGTGATCATGGGGGCGCTGAGCCTGTACCTCGATTTCATCAACATGTTCCTGTTTCTCCTGCGCTTCATGGGTTCCTCGCGAGAGTGAGCGAGAGGCGCTACTAGGCGCAAGCCAGGCTGGGTTGATGGTGCCCGGGGTGCATAAGTGCTCCCCGGGCATTTTCTTAGGCATTTCGTGGCATTAGGCGTTCTGCTTCAGCCGCGCGCAAGGTGCCTCGCGGCACATTTGCCGCCGGCGCATCGGAGAGGGCGCAAACATGACATTGAATTGCCGCAAGTGGTTGACGAAGGCGGCCGTGCTGGGCGCAGTGGCTCTGGCCGGCGCCTGTGCGACCCCGCCGCCTCCGCCGCCTCCCCCGCCTCCGCCGCCCCCGCCGCCGGTGGTGGTCGAGGCGGTGCCCTATCGCCCGATTCCCCCGGTGGGCGCGGATTATGCGATGGTTCTGCCGCCAGTGGGCCCGGATGGCACCCGCCTGACGGTGAACAGCAACCTCGACGCGAATGAGACGCTGTGGCACTTCCGCTCCGGCTGGAATGTGGCCGCGCTCAATTGCCTCGATCCGCATTATGCCCCGATCACCGACGGTTACTCGGCATTCCTCACCAAGGGTGCCCGGCGGCTGAGCGCTGCCAACAGCGCCATCGACGCGCAGTTCCGCGAGGGAGCGGAGAACCGCCGTGCGGCGCTTGTGGCGCGCGAGGTGCACATGACCCAGGTCTACAATTACTTCGCCAACCCGGCCGCACGGCAGCCGTTCTGCAACACGGCGCTAGCGATCGCAAACGAGACGCTGGCAGCGCCACCGGAGGATATCGCGGATTTTGCACAGGGCGGGCTGATGCGGTTCGAGGCGGTGTTCCTCAATTTCTTCCGCGAATATGAGCGCTATCAGGCTCAATCCGCAGCGTGGGATGCGCGTTACGGCGAGCGTTACGGCGCCTCGCAGCCCGGCTGGGTGGCGGTTTACGGCAGCCGGGTGCCGAGCGTCGCCAGCGGATTGATCCAGCTTAACATTCCGCAGCTGGCGGGCGAGGTGCGCGATCCGGATTCGGGCGCTTCCATCCCGATTATCATACCGGCAATCGACACGAGCGTGCCGCTGGTCCAGCCCGTGCCGAACGACGCTGACGGGCGCTAGGGCCACTTGGCGGAGGGGCAGATTGGCACTTCCCACGCCGTCGTGGGTCCGCTAGGGGGCGCGCTCTTCGCCGTGGCGCTGCCCCTTGGCGATCCCGGAACGGGGCCGTAGCTCAGATGGGAGAGCGCGTCGTTCGCAATGACGAGGTCAGGGGTTCGATCCCCCTCGGCTCCACCACACCCGGCGCATAAGCGCTTGTTATCATTGAATAATATCAAGACAATCGCCTTGCCGTCCCACACACGGCCCCACATTCCTATTGCGCTTTGACGGCACTCGCCGGGTCGAGTTGGTGCGGGCTGAGACTGACTTCGATTGCCCAACTCTCCGGGCGGACGCCGGAGGCGCATGAGTCACCAGCGGGCGGGTTTGTGGATCACGTCGCTGAATGTCGCCGACGGAGGAGCAACGGCGGACTTTCGCGCGCCGGGCCGCCTTTGGAAGCCAGAGGAGCAGAGTCAGCAGGCCTGCTGTCCGGCTGGGTTCGCAGTCGGGCCGTCGACCGCATTGCTGCTCGTGCCGCGATAGCGCGAGGGATCGGCGATCCAAAGATTGATCGCCGACTCGTGCCAGCCGGAGCTATGTTCGCCGAGCTTCACCTGGCGCGGGAAGGTACCGTCGTTCATCTTACGATAAAGGCTTGAGCGGCTGATCCCGGTGCGGGCGAGCACGGTGCGGATGCGGATGATACGTTCGGGGTCGGGCATGGTCAGGGCTCCACAAGGCTGGACGCCGGGGCGTCGCTTGGGCCAGCATTGGAGCCGAAAAGCTAAGCAACAAGAGCCTCTTAGGTGACATCGCGCTTTGGCGTAGAGCAGCGCATAAGAACGTAGATCGACCACGGCCAAGGTTGATCGGACTGGCTCCATTCCTGCTTGTCGGAAGGCTGCAAGACGAGCTTCGGCAGCCGAGTCGCGGCTGCCAAGGTGTTCGATCAGGCGCGCGCGTTCTCCGCGTCAGCCTCGAAGGCGCGCCGCCCGCGCCGTGCCCACAGTGT
Source organism: Erythrobacter sp. ANT-B3C2 (assembly GCA_001683845.1). Taxonomy (GTDB): domain Bacteria; phylum Pseudomonadota; class Alphaproteobacteria; order Sphingomonadales; family Sphingomonadaceae; genus Croceibacterium. The sequence continues at coordinate 110,239 of LXQI01000034.1, forward strand.
CAGCGCGCGCTCCCGGTCTTCGCCGCTCAGCCGATCGGCCACCGCGAGGAATGCGCCGTACATGACGGTGCGATCGTCGTTCGCAAGATCGACCAGTCCGGCCTTCACAACCAGGCCACCAAGCTCGATCAGGTGACGGGTGCGTTCGCGGCGTTTCACGGTCCACTCGCGCGTGTCAGTGCAGGCGCTGGCTGCCTCAAGTCGACGCCGCGCGATCGTCGCGCGTCGCGTCGCCGACTTTGTCGCTTCGAGCCCGCCGCGCAGCGTCGCGTGACCTTCCCTGAAAGAATGCCGCGCCACGCTGACGCCAGCCCTCCTTCACATCGCCGTTGGTTGCGTCGACCATCGCCAGCAACCCGCCCGCGAGCGCATCCGGGTCGAGCGCGGCGGCACCCGTCGCGATCACAAGTTCGCCAAGCTGACGCAGCTTGCGTTGCTTGAGGCTACGTGTCTTGAGTTCAAGCGCCTTCAGCTCGGAATTGAAGTCGCGCACCTTGCGCATCGAGGACCTCCCAACATAGCGGATGCGCTACTATAGTTCGGCCGCTCGTTGGATGCTTGCCTGCTGCTGAGACGGACTGGTACGTCCCGGTCCCGAGCAAGAATGTTTCTTGTGAGGGCGCGCTTATACGTCGTGCCGACGTGCGCTTGCGGTAGTAAGTGGTTCGCCGTCATGGCGATCTACCATCTCTCGGTCAAAGTCATCAGCCGCGCCAATGGATCGAGCGCGCTGGCGTCGGCCGCCTATCGCTCCGCTTCGCGGCTGCACGACCAGCGGCTGGACCGCGACCACGACTTCACCAACAAGTCCGGCGTCGTTCATTCCGAAGTGCTGTTGCCCGAAGGCGCGCCCGAGGCTCTGCGCGACCGCGAAAATCTTTGGAACGCCGTCGAGGCCGGAGAGAAGCGCAAGGACGCCCAGCTCTCGCGCGAGGTCGAGTTCGCAATTCCCCGAGAGATGAACCAGCAGCAGGGCGTCGCGCTGGCCCGCGACTTCGTCCAGGAGCAGTTCGTCGATCGCGGCATGATCGCGGATGTTAATGTGCATTGGGATGTGGGCGCGGACGGCCTGGCCAAGCCGCACGCCCATGTCATGCTGACCATGCGCGAGGTGGGCGAAGACGGGTTCGGCGCTAAGGTCCGCGACTGGAACGCGACTGCGCTGGTCGAGCACTGGCGCGAGGCCTGGGCCGATCATGTCAACGAGCGGCTGGCCGAACTCGACATCTACGCCCGCGTCGATCACCGCACGCTGCAAGCGCAGGGCATCGCGCTGGAGCCGCAGCACAAGATCGGCCCCGCCGCCGCGCGAATGGCGGGGCATGGGCTGGAGGCCGACCGGCTCGACGAGCATGTCGAGATCGCGCGCGAGAACGGCGAGCGCATCATCGCCGCGCCCGGCATCGCGCTCGACGCCATCACCCGCCAGCAGGCAACGTTCACGCAGCGCGACCTGGCCATGTTCATCCATCGTCATTCGGACGGCAAGGACCAGTTCGACCAGGCGCTAAGCGCGGTACGCGCCTCGCCTGACCTCGTGGCGCTCGGCCGTGACGGGCGCGATCAGGAGCGCTTCACCTCGCGCGAGATGATCGCGGTGGAGGAACGTCTGCATCGCGCCACCGAGGCGATGGCCGGACACGATCAACATCGTGTCGATGCGCGCGCCCGGGATGCGGCGTTGGCGCAGGCGGAGGCGCGCGGCCTCGTGCTGTCCGGCGAGCAGCGCGCGGCGCTGGAGCATGTGACGGACGGGCGGGGCATGAGCGTCGTCATCGGCTATGCCGGGACCGGCAAGTCGGCGATGCTGGGGGTGGCGCGCGAGGCGTGGGAGGAGGCGGGCTACCGCGTCCAGGGGCTGGCGCTGTCGGGCATCGCGGCCGAGAATCTGGAGTCCGGTTCCGGCATCGCCTCGCGCACCATCGCCAGCCTGGAGCATCAGTGGTCGCGCGACCGCGACGGGCTCGGCCCACGCGACGTGGTGGTGATCGACGAGGCCGGGATGATCGGCACGCGGCAGATGGAGCGCGTGCTGTCCACCGCGCGGGACGCCGGGGCCAAGGTGGTGCTGGTCGGCGACGCTCAGCAGTTGCAGGCGATCGAGGCCGGAGCGGCGTTCCGCTCGATCGCCGAACGCCATCCCCATGCCGAGATCACCGAGATCCGACGCCAGCACGAAGACTGGCAGCGCGACGCCACCCGGCACATGGCCACCGACCGCACGGGCGACGCGATCCGGGCCTATGCCGATCACCGCATGGTCCATGCCGCCGACACGCGCGAGCAGGCCCGCGCCGAGCTGGTGGACCGCTGGGACCGCGACCGGCTCGCCGAACCTGACAAAACCCGCATCATTTTCGCCCACACCAACGACGACGTGCATGACCTCAATCGGATCGCGCGCGACCGGATGCGCGACGCGGGCGGGCTGGGCGCGGACGTGGCGGTGAACGTGGGACGCGGCGAACGGGCTTTCGCGCCGGGCGACCGGATCATGATCCTGAAGAACGACCGTGGCCTCGACGTCAAGAACGGGATGCTGGGTGAGGTGGCGCACGTCTCTACCGACAGGATGGCGGTCCGCCTCGACAACGGGCGCGGCGTCGCCTTCGATCTGAAGGACTTCGCCCATATCGACCACGGCTATGCCTCGACCATCCACAAGTCGCAGGGCGTCACGGTTGATCGGTCGCATGTGCTGGCCACGCCGGGGATGGACCGTCATTCCACCTATGTCGCCCTATCGCGGCACAGGGACAGCGTTCAGCTCTATTACGGCCGCGACGACTTCGACGGGATGGACCGGCTGACCCGTGCGCTCTCGCGTGAACGGGCCAAGGACATGGCAACCGATTACACCCGCGACTTCGCCGAACGGCGCTTCGCCGAACGGCGCGGCATCACCTTCGCGGGGCGCGTCCGCGAGGTCGTGCAGAAGGCGCGCGGCATGTTCGACGGGTTCCGGCCGAGGCCGATCGCGCCGGAGCAGGCCACGCCCAGGCCGGAGGATCGCGGCGCGGTCCAGCGCCGCGCCGTCGAGCGCCACGCCCGCGCCGTCATCGATGTTCGGCGGATGCAGGACAAGGGCTTGCCGATCCTGCCGCACCAGCAGACCGCGCTCGATCGCGCGCGGGAGTCGCTGGACGCCACCGGCAAACGCGCGGCGGGGGACATGGAGCGCGCTTACGCGCGCGATCCCTCCCTGATCGCCGAGGTGGCGGGCGGGCGCACCCAGCGCGCGATCCGCGCCATGCAGCTCGAATCCGAACTCCGCGCCGATCCCCGGATGCGGGCCGATCGCTTCGTCGAACGCTGGCAAAAGTTCGATAGCCAGCGACTCCACGCTTACCGGGCCGGCGACGACCAGGCCATGTGCCGCGTGCGCGACAGCATGGGGGCGATGGCGAAAAGCCTCGAGCGCGACCCGCAGATGGAATCGCTGCTGCGCGCCCGCAAGATCGAACTCGGCATCGGCATCGACATGGGCCGCAGCATCAGCCGCGACCTGATGACCAGCATCGGCTTCGACCGGGGGCGTGGCCTCGGCATCGGCATGTGAAGGAGGACGGAATGGATCAGCAGACCGACAGCGAACAACCCGATGCGGCGGCGCAGGCGTTCGACAAGCTGCGCGGCGAGGTGGCGCTGCTGCACGACGCCATCGCGGGCATGTCCGCCGAGCGCGCCCGGATCGAGATTCCCGACTATAGCGAGACGCTGGGGAAGATCGCCGGGAACGTCCGGACGATCGGACGCTGGCTCGACGAGCTGAAGGCCAGCCCCGCGCTCGCGCTCACGCCGCAGGATGTGGGGCGACAGATGGCGGCGGCCGGAAAGGAGGGGCGGGAGGTGGAGATGCTCGCGTTCCGGCAGGCGCAGGCGGAGATGTTTCAGGCGGCCGAGGAGTTGCGCCAGTGGACCGAATCCGCGCGCTCAGCGGACCAGCAGAACCGGCGGCTGCTTCAGGTCGGAATCGCGGGGCTGGTCGGAGGTGCGACCCTCTATGCCGCGCTTGGCGGGTCGGTCATTGCCCTATTCGGATGACTTCCCGCTTCGCCGTATTGCGTGGCTTGACACCGAACAATCGGGAACATAGCTAAGGCCATGAGGATCAGGAACGTCGTCCATAACGGATTGCGACGCTTCATCGAGGATGACGACGCCAGCGGGCTTCAGCCTGCTGTATTGTCGAAAGTCCGTCGCATCGTCACATTCCTCCAGGACATGGAGCGCGAGGAAGAGATGCGGACCGTGCCGAGCTGGAAAGCACACCAGCTCACCGGCGACCGCAAGGGCAGCTGGAGCCTGTTCGTCACCAAGAATTGGCGGATGACGTTCCGGATCGACCGAGAGGAGGTCGAGATCATCGACCTCGACTATGAGGACTACCACTAGGAGGTGGCAATGAACGCGGTTTCTGGTTTTCGCATGAAGCGCCCTGCCCATCCCGGCGGCTTCGTCAAGCACGAGATCATCGAGCCGCTGGAGCTGTCGGTGACGGCGGCGGCGGGCGTATTAGGGGTGACGCGGGCGACGCTTTCGACCCTGCTGAACGAGCGCGCCAGCCTTTCGCCCGAAATGGCGCTACGCATCGAAAAGGCGTTCGGCGTGTCAATGGACACGTTGATGCGGATGCAGAATAGCTACGACATCGCCCTCACCCGCGATCGGGCGGGCGAGATCAATGTGGCCCCGTTCAAGGGCAAGCCGCTCGACCGTCAGGCGGCCATTGCGTGAGCGATTGGTACAGGCGAACCGACTTTACAGACTTGCCTCAAAGCGGCCGCTCAATCAGAATCGATATCTTTGGAATTCAGCCACACCATCACAACCTGGGACTAAACACCTAGGGCTCGCCCGCTGATGTCGCGCTGGTACATCACTCACGCCTGTTCGGGGTTCGGGAACAAGGTCCGCGACAGCATCTTGGGCGAGGCGACGCGCCTGGGCCTCGACAGCCTCGTCGAATCGGTCGAAGTCCCCATTGAAAAGGTGACGGAGGTCCGCCGCGGCAAGAAGGTCACGTCCGACAAGAAGTTCTTCCCCGGCTACGTGCTGGCCAAGCTGGCGATGAACGACGACGTCTATCACCTCGTCAAGAACACGCCCAAGGTCACCGGCTTTTTGGGCAGCATGGGCAAGCCGCAGCCGATCACCGAGGCCGAGGCCAACCGCATCCTCAACACCAAGGACGAACAGGCGACCGCCGCGCCCAAGGCCAAGATCAGCGTCGATTATGAGATCGGCGACAGCGTCAAGGTGCTGGACGGCCCGTTCGCGAGCTTCAACGGGCTGGTCGAAGAACTCGACTTCGACCGCAGCCGGGTCAAAGTAAGCGTCTCCATCTTCGGCCGCGCGACGCCGGTGGAACTGGAGTTCGAGCAAGTGGAATTGGCCAAGTAGCAGGCAAAAAAGACGGGGCCGTAGCCCCGCCCTTATTTGGTGCAGTCAAACTGCTTGTTAACAGCTGGCCCTGCGATTTCTGAACTCAGTCCCTTTTCACCGAAACGGTTGAAGCGTCAAGTGCGAAAGCCTTCCCGCTCGCATAAGTGGGCAGGAAGGCTTTCGGTTCAGAGATCGAGGCCAGCAGCAACACGTAGTGCTACACGCGTCTATGATTGGAACCTAAGCACCAACCTTCACTCGCACAATCCCTAGCCTCCTTGATAAGCACTACGTAGGCATTGACGGACATGTTGATATAGGCGTAGCTAGCTCTGCCGCACAGCTAAGCTGCGCGACTGGTGGGCCCGGAGGGCAGGACTAGTTCTGCCCTCCCAAGCTAGAGGTTGATATGAGACGACTGGGACTGGATATGGGCACCAACAGCATCGGCTGGTGCCTGACCGAAGACGACGGACGCATCGTCGACATCGGCGCGCGCATCTTCGCCGACGGACGCGACCCCAAGTCCGGCGCGTCGCTCGCGGTCGACCGGCGCATGGCGCGCGGCATGCGACGGCGGCGCGACCGCTATATCGGCCGCCGCTCCGCCTTCCTCGCCGCGCTGGTCGAACACGGGCTGATGCCCGCCGATGCCGACGAGGCCCGGCTGGTCGGCGAACGCGATCCCTATGTCCTGCGCGCCCGCGCGCTGCACGATCGGCTCGACCCGTACGACATCGGCCGCGCGCTGTTCCACCTCAACCAGCGGCGCGGGTTCAAGTCGAACCGCAAGGCCGAGCGCAAGCAGAAGGACCAGGAGGACGGCAAGATCGCCGGCGGCGCACGGGCGCTCGACCAGGCGATGGCCGAGTCGGGCGCGGACACGCTGGGCGAGTTCCTGTCGTTCCGCGACACCAAGCGCGTACGCATGGGCGGCGAGAACCAGGAGTATGACTTCTACCCGCAGCGGCGGCACGTCGAGTATGAATATGGCCGCATCTGGGAGTCGCAGGCGGTGCACCACCCTGCCCTCCTGACCGAGACCGCGCGCGTGGCGCTGCACCGCATCCTGTTCTTCCAGCGCCCGCTCAAGGAACAGCCGGTCGGCCTGTGCACCTTCGTCAACCAGCCGCCCAACCACGAGTACCGTCTGCCCAAGGCACACCCGCTGTTCCAGGAGCGGCGCTTGTACGAGGAGGTCAACCATCTCGAGATCACGACCCCGGGCGAAGCGCCGCGCAAGCTGACACCTGGTGAACGCGACGACCTAATCCTCGAAATGCGCGGCAAGCGCGAGGTCAGCTTCGCGCGGCTGGGCAAACGGCTCAAGCTCGAACCCGGCCAGAGCTTCAACAAGGCGAGCGAGGCGCGCACCCACCTGCGCGGCGACGAGGTATACGCCGCGCTCGCGGACAAAAGGCGCTTCGGTCCCAACTGGGCGCATCTCGGTCCCGACCGGCAGTGGCTGGTCATCGAGCGGCTGCTCGACGAGGAGGACCCCGACGCGCTCCACGCTTTTCTCACCGAAGATTTCGGCCTCGACGAAGACCGCGCCCGCGCGACCGCGAAAGCCCCCCTGCCCGAGGGCCACGGCCGGCTCGGCAACACCGCGACCCGGCTGATCCTGGAAGCGCTCAAGACGGACGTCGTCACCTACGATGTCGCCGTGCGGAGCGCGCTGCCCCACCATCATTCGGATTTCCGCACGGGCGAGGTGCTGCCCAAGCTGCCTTATTACGGCGAGCTCCTCACCCGCGAGATCCCGCCCGGCACGCTCGACCCCGCCGATCCGCCCGAGGTGCGCTGGGGCAAGATCACCAACCCCACCGTTCACATCGGCCTTCGCCAGCTGGAAAAGCTCGTCAATGCGGTCATCGCGGTCCACGGACGGCCGGACCAGATCGTGGTCGAGCTGGCGCGCGAGCTCAATCTCAGCGAGGACGACAAGAAGAAGCACAATGTCCGCATCCGCGACAACACCGCGGCGGCGGTCAAGCGCTCCGAAAAGCTCGTGAGCATGGGCCAGCCCGACACCGGCGCCAATCGCATGCTGCTGCGCATGTGGGAAGAATTGAATCCGCACAACCCGCTCGACCGGCGCTGTCCCTATTGCGGCGAGATGATCGGGGCCGAGCTGCTGTTCGCCAGCGGCGCGGCCGACGTCGACCACATCCTCCCTTACTCGCGCACGCTGGACGACGGCACCGCCAACAAGGTCGTCGCCCACCGCGCGTGCAATCGCGCCAAGGGCAACAAGACCCCGTACGAGCGCTGGGGCGCGGATGAGACGCGCTGGGAAATCATCACCGCGCAGGTCGCACGGCTGCACAAATCCAAGCAGTGGCGCTTCGGGCCGGACGCGATGGAGCGGTTCGACAAGGACGGCGGCTTCCTCGCACGCCAGCTGACGGATACGCAGTACCTGTCGCGCATGGCCCGCAGCTACCTGTCCAGCCTCTACATCGGCGAGGAGAAAGGCGAAGGCGTCTACGTCATCCCCGGCCGCATGACCGCCATGCTGCGCCGCCTATGGGCGTTGAACGACATCCTCGGCGACCACAACATCGTCGAGAACAAGCACTCCAACGCGCCTAAGAACCGGCTCGATCACCGTCATCACGCGATCGACGCGGCAGTCGTGGCGGTCACGACCCGTTCGCTACTGGGCGAGATCGCCAAGGCGGCCGGCCGCGCCGAGGACAAGGATCTCGACAAGCAGTTCGAAGGACTGCCTCAACCCTGGCCCGGCTTCCGCGACGAACTCCGCGATAAGCTGGGCAACGTCACGGTCAGCCACAAGCCCGACCATGGCCGCAAGGGGCGCCCTGCCCCCGGCCACGACGTGACCGCCGGACAGCTGCATAACGACACCGCCTATGGCCTGACCGGAGAAACAGCGGCGGACGGTAAGACGCCGATCGTCGTTCACCGCGTGCCGCTGACGAGCCTGAAACCGGGCGACTTGACCGACCCGCTCCGCATTCCGGACGAGGCGTTGCGCGACGCGCTTTACCGCGCGACCGAGGGCCTTAGCGGCAAGCCCCGCGAACAGGCCCTCGCCCGCTTCGCGGCAACAGACAAGGTGTTCAAGGGCATCCGGCGCGTCCGCGTGCGCGAGCCGCTCAACGTCATCCCGATCCGCGACAAGGCAGGACGCGCCTACAAAGCCTATAAGGGCGACGCCAACGCGCGGTTCGATGTTTGGCGGATGCCGGACGGCAAGTGGACGGCGGATATCGTGTCGATGTTCGACGCGCACCAGCCGGCGCAAGCCGATCGCCGGCCGCATCCCGCCGCCAGGAAGATGCTCAGCCTGCGGCAGAACGACATGATCGCCATCGAGCGCGACGGCGCATCTCCGCAGGTCGTACGAGTCGTCAAATTTTCGACCATCGGCGCGATCGCGCTCGCACCGGATAATGAGGCGGGTGCGCTCAAGGCGCGGGACGCCACCTCCAACGAACTCGACCCGTTCAAATATGTCTACTCGTCCGCCGGCGGACTCAAGAAGCTCCGGGCCCGCCAGGTGCGCATCGACCCGCTCGGCCGCGTCTTCGATCCGGGGCCGCGCGAACCGGCCTGACAACGCGCCGCGGGAGGGGCAGCATGGACCGCATCGTCGATATCGCTACCGAAGGTCTCCACCTCTCCACCTATCGCGGCTTCCTGATGGTCGAGAAAGAGCGCGAAGAGGTCGGGCGGGTCGCGCTCGACGATGTTCACGCCGTCATCGTCCACGCGCATGGCGTCACGTGGAGCGGTAACATCGTCGCCGCGCTTGCTTCGCGCGGCGCGCCGGTCGTGTTCTGCGGCGCCAACCATTGCCCGATCGCGGTGACATTACCGCTGGAGGGCCATCATGCCCAGGGCGCGAAGATGCGGGCGCAATGGGGGGCGTCGCGGCCGCTGTGCAAGCAGCTGTGGCGACGGGTCGTCCAGGCCAAGATCGCGATGCAGGGATCGCTGCTGGAGGCACGCGCGGCCGAGGGCGCCGTGGCCTTCGCCCATATCGCGCGCCGCGTCCGTTCGGGCGACCCGGAGAACCTGGAGGCCCAGGCGGCGCGACGCTACTGGCCGCTTCTGATGGGTGACGCCTTTCGGCGGGACCGCGCGCAGGACGGCGCCAACGCCTTGCTCAATTACGGCTATACGGTGATGCGCGCGACCGTGGCGCGGGCGATCGTCGCGGCGGGGCTGCACCCGACGATCGGTATCCAGCACGCCAATCGCGGCAACGCCTTCGCGCTCGCCGACGATCTGGTCGAGCCGTTCCGTCCGCTCGTCGACGCGCTTGTGATGGGGATGCTGAGCGAGGGAGTCGCGACGCTCGATCCGCCCGCCAAGCGCCGCTTCGCCCGGCTGATCGCGTTCGACCTCAGGATCGGCGGGGAGACCTCGCCGGTCTCGGTCGCCGCGCAGCGCCTCGCCCAGTCGCTCGCCCGCGCCTTCGAGACCGGCCGTCCCGAGCTGGCGCTGTTCGATCCGCCGACGGCGATCGAGTGGGCGGGCGCCGGCCGTGTCGGCGCCGAGGACACGGAGTGAGCGCGGGCGACGGCGCGCATTTGAGCGGGTACCGGCTGATGTGGATTTTCGTGATGTTCGATCTGCCGGTGGGAACGAAGAAGCAGTCGCGCGAGGCGACCAGGTTCCGCGAGTATCTGCTCGACGAAGGCTTTGAGATGAGCCAGTTTTCGGTCTATGCGCGGTTCTGCAACGGCAAGGACAGCTACGAGTCGCATTTGAAGCGGATCGAGCGCAACCTGCCCGAGAAGGGCGACATCCATGTCCTCACCTTCACCGACCGTCAGTATGAGAATATCGTCCGATTCTCGAGCCAGCGCCGCAAAAAGCCGCGCAAGAACCCCGACCAGCTCGCCATGTTCTGATTATGTCCGGCGGTTCGTGGCGGCCGGATGCGCCGAATTCCTGTTGTCTTGCAACAGGTTATCGACACATCCGGCCTAGCAGTTCAGAAATCGCAGGCCAACCGCAACGCCTTCGATGTCAGCCCCACCCGCAGGAATGGCCTAGCAGTTCAGAAATCGCAGGCCAACCGCAACGAGCAGAACAAGGACATTCTCACCTATATGGGCCTAGCAGTTCAGAAATCGCAGGCCAACCGCAACTTCACGGTGGAGCGTCCCGGGCGCGTGGTGGGCCTAGCAGTTCAGAAATCGCAGGCCAACCGCAACGAAGCGATCCCGATGCCGACGAGTGGTGCGGGCCTAGCAGTTCAGAAATCGCAGGCCAACCGCAACCCTCGACGGGTTCGAGGGGTTCGACCAAGCGGCCTAGCAGTTCAGAAATCGCAGGCCAACCGCAACTTGCCCCGCCTAGGTGTTGCCGCCGCGCTCGGCCTAGCAGTTCAGAAATCGCAGGCCAACCGCAACGGCGGCACGCTCGGCTTCCACTACCCGGCCGGCCTAGCAGTTCAGAAATCGCAGGCCAACCGCAACCACCAGTTCAAGGGCGCTGCGGCCGACAAGGGCCTAGCAGTTCAGAAATCGCAGGCCAACCGCAACTGCCCGTCCTTCAGCTTGCGCGCCGCGCCCGGCCTAGCAGTTCAGAAATCGCAGGCCAACCGCAACCTCCCTTTCAGGACAGCAGCCTGACGATTCGGCCTAGCAGTTCAGAAATCGCAGGCCAACCGCAACCCAACACGACGTCATGTCCTCGCGATCTTCGGCCTAGCAGTTCAGAAATCGCAGGCCAACCGCAACCGATGGCGATATATACCGGCCCCAGGTCCGGGCCTAGCAGTTCAGAAATCGCAGGCCAACCGCAACGGCGGGTGGCCAGCAGCCTGGGACCAAGATGGCCTAGCAGTTCAGAAATCGCAGGCCAACCGCAACGAGGCCATCGAAACGATGCTATCGAGCAGAGGCCTAGCAGTTCAGAAATCGCAGGCCAACCGCAACTATCGCCCGCTGCGTATATCGCGGTAGCCAAGCCTAGCAGTTCAGAAATCGCAGGCCAACCGCAACTGACGGTGGCATCGTGCTGGGCCTTCATCCGGCCTAGCAGTTCAGAAATCGCAGGCCAACCGCAACTGGGTCATCTGGCGGCCCGCCGTGCGGTTGGGCCTAGCAGTTCAGAAATCGCAGGCCAACCGCAACGTGCCATGACGAGCAACGGAACGAATTACGGGCCTAGCAGTTCAGAAATCGCAGGCCAACCGCAACTAGGGGGCGCGGGGATCGCGGGGATCGGCAGGCCTAGCAGTTCAGAAATCGCAGGCCAACCGCAACCGACTGTCGCGGTTGCTGAATACCCGTTCGGGCCTAGCAGTTCAGAAATCGCAGGCCAACCGCAACTTTATTTCGAGGGTGTCACGCCAGAGGTTGGGCCTAGCAGTTCAGAAATCGCAGGCCAACCGCAACTCACCGGTTCGGGGGTCGGGGCATTCGATCGGCCTAGCAGTTCAGAAATCGCAGGCCAACCGCAACAATGTGCGGCAGGGCTACTTTTTCCCACGTGGCCTAGCAGTTCAGAAATCGCAGGCCAACCGCAACCAAGGGAGACCGGGGTCGCCCGCCTCGCCAAGCCTAGCAGTTCAGAAATCGCAGGCCAACCGCAACCTCGGTTAGCGCGTCCACGCTGGCCACCGTGGCCTAGCAGTTCAGAAATCGCAGGCCAACCGCAACGATTGGGGCGGGGGAAAGCCAACAGAGACCGGCCTAGCAGTTCAGAAATCGCAGGCCAACCGCAACTACGCTGAGGCCAACGCCAACGCCTATGCCTGGCCTAGCAGTTCAGAAATCGCAGGCCAACCGCAACTAGAAGCCCGCCTTCATGGCCTCCCAGCGAGGCCTAGCAGTTCAGAAATCGCAGGCCAACCGCAACTACTAGGCAGCAGCATCGCGAACCAGACGCGGCCTAGCAGTTCAGAAATCGCAGGCCAACCGCAACTCGGGCGCTATCAGGGCGGCAAGCGCGTCAGGCCTAGCAGTTCAGAAATCGCAGGCCAACCGCAACCTTGGACGCCAAGGGACGGGGACCGGCCCGGGCCTAGCAGTTCAGAAATCGCAGGCCAACCGCAACCAGAGCGGGGTCCGGGTGCTGGGTGTTCCGGGCCTAGCAGTTCAGAAATCGCAGGCCAACCGCAACACACTTGTAGTTGGCAGTCTTAGCCGCCGCGGCCTAGCAGTTCAGAAATCGCAGGCCAACCGCAACGCAGCGGACATATTCGCCCCGCGCGCCCGTGGCCTAGCAGTTCAGAAATCGCAGGCCAACCGCAACTCCGTCTCAACCTGGAAGCGGGTGCTGGCGGGCCTAGCAGTTCAGAAATCGCAGGCCAACCGCAACTAACGAGTTGTGGTACGCCGATCGTGCGTAGGCCTAGCAGTTCAGAAATCGCAGGCCAACCGCAACCGCCAGCGCTTCGGGCTCGTACAGCTCGGGGGCCTAGCAGTTCAGAAATCGCAGGCCAACCGCAACTGCTTCGAAGGCCGGTTCAGTGCCTCCTGGGGCCTAGCAGTTCAGAAATCGCAGGCCAACCGCAACCCCAGCGCCGCTTCAGCCGCAGCCGTCTGGGGCCTAGCAGTTCAGAAATCGCAGGCCAACCGCAACTCAGTAGGCAGATGGGGACAGACCCCGCAGGGCCTAGCAGTTCAGAAATCGCAGGCCAACCGCAACGCGCCGATCGGCCACAAAGCGCCGCCGGGGGGCCTAGCAGTTCAGAAATCGCAGGCCAACCGCAACTTAAGCTCGTCCCGCAACAGCATCACGCCTGGCCTAGCAGTTCAGAAATCGCAGGCCAACCGCAACGCTTTCGGCAGGCTTACGAAACGGCTGCCTAGCCTAGCAGTTCAGAAATCGCAGGCCAACCGCAACCTCGGCGGGGCGGTTGACATTCGCAGCGATGGCCTAGCAGTTCAGAAATCGCAGGCCAACCGCAACCCACCGGCCGCGCAGATGTCGATCAGGTTTGGCCTAGCAGTTCAGAAATCGCAGGCCAACCGCAACTCGGCGGGCAGGCCGATGCCCATCACCTGCGGCCTAGCAGTTCAGAAATCGCAGGCCAACCGCAACGCTTTGCTGCCAGTGCCGAACGGAAACGGGGGCTAGCAGTTCAGAAATCGCAGGCCAACCGCAACAGGATATTCTCGAGGGGGTGATCGGCGAAGGGCCTAGCAGTTCAGAAATCGCAGGCCAACCGCAACCCTGTCGCTGATGTAGAGGCGGCAACCGAGGGCCTAGCAGTTCAGAAATCGCAGGCCAACCGCAACGCGGGCTTTGGAGACACGGTGCTATCCGCAGGCCTAGCAGTTCAGAAATCGCAGGCCAACCGCAACGAGCGACCCGCCGGGGAGTTCCTGACGCAAGGCCTAGCAGTTCAGAAATCGCAGGCCAACCGCAACCGCTTCCGGCTCGACGTTTTGCGAAACGGACTGATCGCTTATGGCCACTCTCTGCATCGCACATAATCAAGCAAGGGGCAGCTTCGCGCGGACGGAGGTTAGCCGACGTCCACATAGTCGCGCCAAGCATCCATCAACATCCGCCGCTTGGCGAAAAAGTCCGTTCGGCGATAGGCTGCCTCCACCTTGTCGGGGAGCTGATGGGCAAGCGCCTTATCGACGATCTCCTTGGGCGTTTCGGTCTCCTCCGCCGCCCAGTCGGTGAAAGCCGAGCGGAAGCCGTGGACCGTGATCCGCTCGTGTCCCATATCGCGCAGCACCTTGGTCATGGTCATGTCACTCAGCGGCTTCTCGCCATCGTTCGAGAACACCAGACCATCGTCCGCCTCGCGCAGCTTCCAGCGCCGACGGAGCAACGCGACGGCGCTCTCGGGCAGCGGCACGACATGCGGTTTGCCCGTCTTCATGCGCTCGCCGGGAATGGCCCAGACGGCTTTGTCCAAATCCAACTCCGGCCAAACAGCAAAGCGCGTCTCGTTCGAGCGGACGGCCGTGTAGATCGTGAAGCGCAACGCGTCGCGCCCAGCCGTGGGCGATAGCGCCTTCAGTTCGCCGACAAAGCCTGGCACGTCCGCGAACGGCATCGCCTCGTAATGATTGTCGCGGCGCGGCTGGCGCGGCAGCCCCTTGCGCACAGAGCGCAGCGCCGCTTCCGTTGGGCACCAGCCATTGACGTGCGCATAGTCGAGCACCGTGCCGATCCGCTGGAGCGTACGGCGCGCCGTCTCAGGCACCTTGAGCCAGATCGGCGCCAGCACATCGCGCACCATGATGGTGTCGATCCGATCGACCGGCTCCGCGCCGAACGTCGGGAAGGCATGGTTCTCCAGGCACGCGATCCAGGAGTCGATGTGCTTCTTGTTGCGCCATCCCTCCTTCATCGCCGCATGGCACGTGCGCGCCGCGTCCTCGAAGGTCGGCACCGACGCTTTTGGAGCAGCGGACGCCTTCTTCGGCGCGATCGTCTCGCCATTCTGATATTTACGCCGAAGCTCAGCGACCGCAGACCGGGCGTCGCTTAGCGATACCGTATGCGCCGAGCCCAAGCCAAAATCGCGTCGCTTGCCATCGGCCTGGATGCGGGCCACCCAAGCACGCGAACCGCCTTCGCGGACGACGAGATAGAGGCCGCGTCCGTCCGCGTGACGGCCGGGCTTGGCGGTGCGCACCTGTAAGGTTGTCAATCCGGACATATAACTCTCCCGTCCCACAATCCGTCCCACATTTCGTGTGGGACGGAGCGGCACGAGGAGAAATTACGTGAACTCGTTGGTGTAGGCAAGGTACTGTTATCGTTGGTAACTTGGAACGGTTTGACACCACTTGAGAAGGCACTTATAAGCCCCTCGGCTCCACCAGGTCTTCATGCCCAGAGCCGTACGGGCGATGGTTCTGGGCGGTGCCACTCTCTTATTCGGTGCGTGGGGAATTGTAGAGCGGTTCGGCCGATCGCTTGCCCGGAAACTGATTCCACTGCTCGGCCGCTTGGCCATCGCGGGACCGGTCGGCATGATGCCACCGTCTGAACTTCGCGCGTTGGGCGCGGGTGTGGTTCGCCGTAGAGAGACCGCAAAGCGAAGACGGCGGTCGGATGCCATGTGGCGACGGGAACAGTCGCAAGGAATGGCTGGTTTTGCAGTTGGCGCTGGTCCGTTTGGAAGGCCAGCCGGATCGGCCGCAAGTTAACGGCCGCTCCGTTGGCCGGGCCGCGATTTGGCCGGCGGCGCATGAGGCGAACAGACGATGCATTTTCTCGACCAGGCCAAGATCTATCTCCGCTCGGGCGGTGGCGGGCCGGGGGCGGTGAGCTTCCGGCGCGAAAAGTACATCGAATATGGCGGGCCCGATGGCGGCAATGGCGGCCGCGGTGGCGACATCATCCTGGAGGCGGTGCCCGGGCTCAACACGCTGATTGATTTTCGCTATTCGCAGCATTTCAAGGCGCCGCGCGGCAGTCACGGGATGGGCAAGAACCGCACCGGCAAGGGCGCTGAGGACCTGCTGATCGAAGTGCCCGTGGGCACCCAGGTGCTCGACGAGGAGCGCGAGGCGGTGCTCGCCGATTTTACCGAGGCCGGCCAGCGAGTCGTCCTGCTGCAGGGCGGCATGGGCGGACGCGGCAATGCCAGCTACAAGACCTCCACCAACCGCGCCCCGCGCCAGCACCAGCCGGGCGAGCCGGGCGAGGAGCTGTGGGTGTGGCTGCGGCTGAAGCTGCTGGCGGACGTGGGCCTTGTCGGCCTGCCCAATGCGGGCAAATCGACCTTCATAAACCAGGTCAGCAATGCCGGTGCCAAGGTCGGCGATTATGCCTTCACCACGCTGGTGCCTAAGCTGGGCGTGGTGCGCCACCGGGACCGCGAGTTCGTGCTGGCCGATATCCCCGGCCTGATCGAGGGCGCCGCCGACGGGGCGGGTATCGGCGACCGGTTTCTGGGCCATATCGAGCGCTGCCGGGTGCTGATCCACCTGGTCGACATCTCGGGCACCGATCCGGCCCCGGCGATGCGGGTGATCGAACGCGAGCTGGAGAGCTATGGCGCGGGGCTGGATGAGAAGCCGCGACTGATCGTGCTCAACAAGATCGATCTCGCCGATGCCGAGCTGGCCGAGGGTTTCGCGGCGGAGCTGCGCGCGGCCGGAGCGGAGCGCGTGTTCGCCATTTCGGGTGCGACCGGCGCGGGGGTTCCGGCCCTGCTCGACGCGGCGCTGGCGCATCTGCCCGAGCGGACCGCGACCGAGGGCATTGCGCCCGCCCCGGTGACCGATACGGAGGAGCTGGACGACAAGGAGCCGCGCGCCTGGTCACCACTCGGCTGAGCGCGGCGCAGGGAGGCGGTGCCGTGGCGCCGGTTCCTGCCGGTGATTTCCCCTGCGGCGAATTGGTTCTAAGCGCATCGGCATGACCATCGCGCGCCTCGCCGACCTTGCTGACCCCGCCGCCACGCCGTGTTTGGTGCTGAAGGTGGGATCGGCGTTGCTGGTGGGGCCCGACGGGGCGCCGCGCCGCGAATGGCTTGGCTCGCTGGTGACGGAGATCGCCGCGGCGCAGGCGCGGGGACAGCGGGTGGTGGTGGTCAGCTCGGGTGCGATCGCGCTGGGCGCAGCGCGGCTGGCGCTGGAGAAGGGCGGGCGCGGCAGCCTGGCCGATGCGCAAGCCGCCGCGGCCGTGGGGCAGATCGCGCTGGCGGGCCTGTGGTCAGGCCTGCTCGCGGGCGAGGGGTTGGTGGCCGCGCAGCTGCTGCTGACGCTGGAGGACCTCGAGGACCGGAGGCGCTATCTCAACGCCTCGGCCACGCTCGGCCGCTTGCTAAAGGCGGGCGTGGTGCCAGTGATCAACGAAAACGATTCGGTCGCCACCGAGGAAATCCGCTTCGGCGACAACGATCGGCTGGCCGCGCGCGTGGCGCAAGCCGCCGGGGCGGCGGCGGCGGTGCTGCTCTCGGATGTGGACGGGCTGTACGACCGCGCTCCGCAGGCCGAGGGCGCGAAGCTGATCCGGCGGGTGGAGGGCCTGACCGAGGCGGTGCACGCCATGGCCAGCGGTGCCTCGGGCTCGGGGGTGGGGAGCGGGGGGATGACCTCCAAGCTGCAGGCCGCCGAGATCGCCACCCGTGCCGGCATTACTCTAGCGATCATCAACGGCACCCACGATGCCCCGCTCGGACGGGCGATCGGCAGCGAGACCGGCACCCTGTTCCAGCCGACCCGCCGCGACCGAGGGCGCAAGGCGTGGCTGGGCGGGCGGCAGCGGATGAAGGGCGCGCTGGTGGTGGATGATGGCTGTGCGGGCGCACTCGCCAGTGGCGGAAGCCTGCTGGCGAGCGGGATCGTCGGCGTGGAGGGTGTCTTCCGCCGCGGCGATCCAGTGGGTGTGCGCGACGAGCACGGGCGGCCGCTGGCGCAGGGTCTTTCCGAATATGGCTCGGCCGAGATCGAGCGAATCAAGGGGCATCGCAGCGAGGAGCAGGCCGGCCTGCTCGGCTATGCCCCACGCGCGGCGGTGATCCATCGCGACCAGCTGGTGCTGTTGTGACCGGCTATTCTATGGGGCCGGTGGCGGTGACCGGGGCGACCGGCTTCGTCGGCCAGGCGCTGCTCGACAAGGCGGCGGCACAGGGAATAGCCATTCGCGCTCTCGCCCGGCGCGAGCAGGCCCCGCGCGGCGGTGTCGAGTGGGTGAGCGGTGATCTTGCTGATGGCGCAGCGCTCGCCCGGTTGGTGGAGGGCGCGCGGGCGGTGTTGCACATCGCCGGGGTGGTCAACGCGCCCGATCGTGAAGGCTTTCACACCGGCAATGTCGACGGGACCGAGGCGCTGGTGGCGGCGGCGAGCAACGCGAAGGTGGAGCGGTTCGTGTTCGTTTCTTCGTTGGCGGCGCGCGAGCCGGGGCTTTCCGCCTACGGCCGCTCCAAGCGCCATGCCGAGGAGATCGTGCAGACCTCGCAGCTCGACTGGACGATCGTGCGGCCGCCGGCGATCTATGGCCCGCGCGACCGCGAGGTGCTGGAACTGTTCCGCGCCGCCCGCTGGCGGGTGGTGCCGATGCCGCCGCCTGGGCGCAGCTCGCTGTTGCATGTTGCCGATCTCGCGCGGCTGTTGCTGGCGCTGGTGCCTGGCTTGCCGGTTGCACGGCAGCGTATTTTCGAGCCCGATGACGGGCGCGAGGGAGGCTGGAGCCATGGCGAGTTCGCGCGCGCAATCGGTGCGGCGGTGGAGCGCGGCGTATGGGTGCCGCATCTGCCGCGGCGCGTGCTGCTGATGGTGGCGCGAATCGATCGGCTGCTCCGGCGCGACGGGGCAAAGCTGACCGCCGACCGGGTCGGCTATATGACGCATCCCGATTGGGTTTGTGCGCCTGCGAAGGCGCCGCCCGCCGATTTGTGGCAGGCGCAGGTGTCGACAGCGGATGGGCTGGCCGCGACCGCGCGTTGGTATCGCGCGCAAAACTGGCTCTGAGACGCGAAAAAAGGCCCGACCGTTGCCGGCCGGGCCTTGAAAGTTTTGGGAGAGGATGCCTGTGAAGGCCCGATCGATATGGGCCGATCCGATCTATGCTGCAAACGCGAAAAGCGCAACTGATGTTGCGCTAAACGCAATCGAACACCTCATCAGAAGACGGGTTCATAGCCGGGCGGCAGTTCGCCCCCGTTCTCGCCCGATGGAGCGCTCGCCGAATCGCCGGACGAGTGGATGCCGCATTCGGTCTTGTCCCAGCCGCGCCAGCGTCCGGCGCGCGGGTCTTCCCCCGGGGCGACGGTGCTGGTGCACGGCTCGCATCCGACCGAAAGATAGCCCTTCGCCTCCAGCGGATGACGCGGAAGGTCGTGGGCGGCGAAATAGGCCTCGAGATCGTCCTTGGTCCAGTCGCCGAGCGGGTTGATCTTGAGCCGACCGTCCTCGATTTCGAACCGGGGCAGGTTCTGGCGGGTGGAGGACTGGAACGCCTTGCGGCCCGAAACCCAGCTGTCCAGCCCCTGCTTGGCGCGGCGCAGCGGCTCCACCTTGCGGATGTCGCAGCAGCCATCCGGATCCCACGACCAGCGCAGGCCGGTACCGTCCTTCGCCTGCAGCACCGCCGCGTGCGGGGCGACGATCGAGCTGTCGGTAAAGCCGAGCTGCTCGATCAGCGTTTCGCGATAGGCCATAGTCTCGGCGAACATCTTCAGCGTGTCGACAAACACCACCGGCACATTGCGGTTGGCCTGCGCCACGAGGTGCAGCAGCACCGCGCTTTCGGTGCCGAAGGAGGACACCACCGCCACGCGGCCCAGCGGAGTGCCCAGCGCACCATTGGAAAGCAATTCGCACAGCATCGCCGCCGAATCCACGCTGGCGAAGCGGGCGTTCAGCGCATCGGCATCGGCCGGGACGAAGCCGGGCTGCGGATCGATGATGTCGCGCGCGCGGCTAGCCATCTGAGCCCTCTTCTGATCCGGGCTTGCTGCCGTGGCGCAGCGCCCAGATCGGCACGCGGGCGTCGGCGGCGGGCTGGTAGACCTCGGGCCAGCGGGCGAAGGCGGCGGCGGCATCGTGCTCGTCGATCCGCTGTGCAGGCGCGAAGCTGTCGAAGCCGCAGCGGCGCATAAAGGCGAGCTGGTCCACCAGCACATCGCCCACCGCGCGCAATTCGCCGGTGTAGCCGGCCTCGCGCAGGATGCGGGCGGCGGACATGCCGCGGCCATCGGTAAAGGCGGGGAAGTTCACCTCGACCAATGCAATGCGGGCAAGATGGGGGAGCAAGGCGCGCGTATCGTCGCCCGGCTCGACCCGCACCGCCGCTGCATTGGTCTGCCCGAGGAATGCATCGACGGTGACCCCCGGGTGATCGGCCGCTTCGTCGCTGCGAAAGCGGAACTGCACATCGTCGATTTCACGAAAACCCTGGGCATCGACGGGAAGCATGTCAGCCATAGAGCGCCTCCTTGAACGGCTCCATGCCGATGCGGCGGTAAGTATCGAGGAAGCGTTCGCCATCGGCGCGCTGCGCGAGATAGACATCGGCGGCGATTTCCACCGCATTGACGATACCGTCCTCGTCGAAGCCGGGGCCGGTGATCTTGCCGAGCGAGGTATCCGCGCCCTCGCTGCCGCCGAGCAGCAGCTGGTAGTTTTCCAGGCCCTTCTTGTCGACGCCCAGGATGCCGATGTGGCCCGCATGGTGGTGGCCGCAGGCATTGATGCAGCCGCTGATCTTGAGCTTCAGCTCGCCCAGCGCATCGGCCTTGCCGCTGGCATCAAACCGCTCGGAGATCTTCTGCGCCAGGGGAATGGAGCGGGCGTTGGCGAGGCTGCAATAATCGAGGCCGGGGCAGGCGATGATGTCACCCACCTGATCGAGATTGGCGGTGCCGAGGCCCGCCGGCTCCAGCTGTTGCCACAGCGCGTACAATCGGCGCTTTTGCACGTGGGGCAAGACGATGTTCTGAGCGTGGGTAACGCGGCATTCGTCGAAGCTGTATTCGCGCGCCAGTTCCGCCATCAGATGCATCTGCTCGGCCGAGGCATCGCCGGGAATTCCGCCGACCGGCTTCAGGCTGATGGTGACGGCGATGTAGCCGGGCTGGCGGTGCAGGTGGCAGTTGCGCTCGATCCAGCGGGCGAAGGCGGGGTCGGAGCGGTCGATTGTCTCGGGCAGGCCGGGGATGAAGGCAGGGTCGGCGAAATGGGTGCGGATGCGCTCCAGCTCGGCGAAGCGCGGCTCGATGCCGAGGGCGAGCAGGTGGGCGAATTCCTCCTCCACCTGGCGGGTGTATTCTTCTGCGCCCAACTCGTGGACAAGGATCTTGATGCGCGCCTTGAACTTGTTGTCGCGCCGGCCATAGCGGTTATAGACGCGAAGGCAGGCCTCCGAATAGGTTATTAGCTGGTCGAGCGGCACGAACTCGCGGATCAGCGGAGCGATCATCGGCGTGCGGCCCATGCCCCCGCCGACATAGAAGGCGGCGCCCAATTCACCGGACGCATTCTTCACGAGGCGGATGCCGATATCGTGCAGCCGCATCGCCGCGCGATCGATCTCGGAGGCGATTACCGCGATCTTGAACTTGCGCGGCAAAGCGCTGAATTCGGGGTGGAAGCTCGACCATTGCCGCAGCAATTCGGCATAGGGGCGCGGATCGGTCACCTCGTCGGCCGCGGCGCCGGCATAGTGATCTGAGCTGATGTTGCGGATGCAATTCCCACTGGTCTGGATTGCGTGCATCTCCACCTCCGCCAGATCTGCGAGGATGTCGGGCGCCTCTTCCAGCTTGATCCAATTGTACTGGATGTTCTGCCGGGTGGTGAAATGGCCGTAGCCGCGATCGTACTTGTCCGCGATGTCCGCCAGCGCGTGCATCTGCGCGCTGCTGAGCGTGCCGTAGGGTACGGCCACGCGCAGCATGTAGGCGTGCAGCTGGAGGTAAAGGCCGTTCATAAGCCGGAGCGGCTTGAACTGATCTTCACTCAGCTTGCCATCCAGCCGGCGGCGCGTCTGGTCGCGGAATTCGGCGACGCGGGTTTCGACCATCGTCTGGTCGTAGGTATCGTAGCGGTACATCAGATCACCCAATTGCCGGCGTCGGGATCGGCCGGGCGGAGCGTGAGATCGGGGCGCACGGTAGGGCCGAGTGCGCGCACCCGGTCCTTGATATGGGCGGGGCGCACGCGGCCGGTGGCATCGCGTTCGGCCTGGATGGCGTAGGGCACGTTGACGCGGCGGGCGGCTTCTTCGCGCGCGGCGACGAGATCGGCCTCCTCACCCACGTCCACCGCGTGCTCGACATGGAGCGACCAGCCGATGCCATCCCACCACACCACCGCGCCGGTGCGCAGATCGTTGCCGGTGAGGACTTTCATGCAGCGGCTCCTTCGACGATGCGGGCGAGCACGCCATCGCTCTCGCGGGTGACCTCGCCAATGACGATGAGCGCGGGGCTGATAACCGCCTCGTCCTCGACCAGTTCGGGCAGTCCCGCGAGCGGTCCGCGCAGCACGCGCATCCGGGCGCGGCTGGCGTTCTCGATGACCGCCATCGGCATGTCGGGTGCGAGGCCGTCGGCCATCAGCTTTTCGGCAATCTGGGGTGCGGTCTTCACGCCCATGAAGATGACCAGCGTGCGGCCGAACCCGGCCAGCCCGGCCCAATTCTGCTCGCTGAGGCCTTTACACTGCCCGGCGACGAAGCTGACGATGCTGGCATGATCGCGGTGGGTCAGCGGGATCTGCGCGGCGGCGGCGGCGCCCATCGCCGCGCTGATGCCGGGCACGATCTCGACCGGCACATCGGCCGCGTGGCAAGCCTCGGCTTCCTCGCCGCCACGGCCGAAGACGAAGGGATCGCCGCCCTTCAGCCGCACCACGTCGCGTCCGGCGAGCGCGGCGCGGACCAGCAGCGCGTTGATCGCCTCCTGCTCCATCGTGTGGCGAGAGCGGCTCTTGGCGACCGAGATCAGCTCCGCTCGCGGCGGGGCAAGGGCGAGGATCTCGGGCGCGACCAGCCCATCATGCACCACGAGGCTGGCGCAGCCCAGCAGCCGCGCGGCGCGCAGCGTCAGCAGGTCGGGGTCGCCCGGGCCTGCGCCCACGAGGTAAACGGTGCCGGTGATTGCCATGGAGTGCAAATGGCCGCGAAGCGCGCGCCGTTCCAGCGAGAATGCTTTTGGCGCCGGCTAGGCCAGCTTTACGCAAAGCTGACCGGTTCGTGCTTCCGATTGATCACGCGGCGGCGATGCGCGCCTAGTGCTCCGAGCGTTCGACCCGCTGCGAGAGGGCCGCCAGCAATTGCCGGAACTCGTCGGTATCGCGCAGGTTCAGGTCGCGTTGGGGGAAGGGGATCTCGATCTCGTGTTCCTTCAGCAGGTGCCACAGGTTTTTTAGCACCTCGGAGCGGATGTTGCCGACCCCGTCTTCGGGATCGACGATCCAGCAATGGATGATAAAATCGACGCTGCTCTCGCCATAGCCGGTCATCCACACGCTCGGCGGCGGTCGGTCGAGCACGCGCTTGCAAGCTTTCGCCGCCTCCATCATCAGCTTTTCGGCGAGTTCGATATCGGCATTGTACGAGACGCCGACCGGCACCTGGATGCGCACCTGGCGCGAGGAATAGGACCAGTTCTCGACCTGGTTGATCATCAGGTTCTCGTTCGGAATGAGATATTCCTTCTCGTCCCGGGTGATGATCGAGACCGCGCGCACGCCGATCCGGCGGATCTGGCCGAAAGTCTCCTTGCCCGAGGTATCGGCCACCACGATCACGTCGCCGGGCTTGATCGAGCGGTCCATCAGCAGAATGATTCCGGCGATCAGATTGCCGAAGGTGCGCTGGAGGCCGAAGCCGATCGCAAGGCCAAAGGCGCCCGAGAACACCGCCAGCGCGGTGAGATCGATGCCGAGCAGGTCCACCCCGACGAAGAAAGCGAAGGCCCAGACGGCGATCGCCACGATCTTCTCGCCCAGCACCGATTGCGAGGGGGAGAGGCGGGTGAACCGGCGCAGCAGATTGTTGGCCAGCCGGGTGGCGATGCGCGCGGCCAGGATGATGCCCACGATCACCAGCGCCACGACAGCCACGCTCCACAAGGAGATGCGGGTCTCGTCCATGGTGATGCCGATGGCATCCAGCTGCTCGATGATGCTGCCGGCGGTGACGCTTTGTTCGGTCAGCTCGGCCCGGAGCGCATCGGCGCCGGTGACCGCATCTTCCGCCGGCACTTCAGGCAGGCCGGGGGCGAGCGGATCGGGCGCGGGCGTGGCGGTGGCTTCGGGCGCGCCATCGGCGGTGCTATAGGCTGTGCCGGGTTCGGCCGCTGGCTCCCTGGTGGGTTCGGGGGCGGGATCCCGAGCCGCCTGGGTGTAGAAGGGGCTCATGCTCGCTCGCTCCCGGCGTCCATCGCCGCGAAGCCCCTTTCCAGATCCTCGATCAGGTCGGCTGGATCCTCCAGCCCGATCGACAGGCGGATGGCGATCCGGTCGGCCCGGTTCCAGCCGGCAGGTGGCCAGGCGCTGGCCGAGCGGCTGCGGGCAGGGTCGAACGGGATGGCAAGGCTTTCGTAGCCGCCCCAACTGAAGCCGATGCCGAACAGGCCGAGGGCATCGACCAGCCGCGTACGGTGGGCGGGCGTGCGGCCGGCGAGGACAAAGCTGAACAGCCCGCAGCCGCCGGTGAAATCGCGGAGCCACAGTGCATGCCCGGGAGCGCCGGGCAACATCGGGTTGAGCACATGCGCCACTTCAGGCCGTTCGGCGAGCCAGCGGGCGATAGCGAGTGCGCTGCTGGCCTGCCGCTCCAGCCGCAACTGCAGCGTGCGCAATCCGCGCAGGGCCAGCGCGGAATCGTCGGGCGAGACGAACTGGCCCATCAGCTGGTGGCGGGCGCGCAGGCGGGAATGGTGTAGCTCGGCGGCGGTGACCGCGCCCATCATCAGGTCCGAATGGCCGCCGACATGCTTGGTGAGCGCGTGGATCGCGACGTCGCAGCCGCGCTCCAGCACCGGGAAGTGGAGCGAGGTGGCCCAGGTGTTGTCGAGCATAGTGGTGGCACCATGCTCGCGCGCGATGGCGGCGAGCGCCGGGATGTCGGCCACTTCCAGTGTGAGGCTGCCCGGGCTTTCGAGCAGCACCGCGCGAGTGCGCTCGCAGAACAGCGATGAGAAGGCGGCAAGATCGAGCGGGTCGAAATAGCGGGTCTCGATGCCCAGCGGGCCGAGCAGCTTTTCGGCAAGGGTGCGGCTCGGCTCATAGGCATTGTCGCTCATCAGCAGCACGTCGCCGCTATCGAGCAGGCCGAGCAGGGCGCCGGCGATCGCGGCGAGGCCGCTGGGGTAGAGCAACGTGCCGGCGGCGCCGGGCTCCAGGCTGGTCAGCGCATCGGCCAGCGCCCATTGTGTGGGGGTGCCGCGGCGTCCGTAATAGAAGTGCCCGTCTTCATTCGGGCGGCCGCGAGCGAGATCGGCGCAATCGGCATAGAGATGCGTGCTGGTGCGCCAGACAGGCGGGTTGACCGCCGGGCCGGTCCATTCGGGGCGGCGCCCGGCGGACACGAGGCGGGTAGCGGGCTGCCCCTTAGAACCGGAGCCGCTGTCGTTTGCCCCGCTCAAATCGGCCCCTCGCTGGCCTTGGGGGTGAGGGGATCGGCGCCCCATTCGGCCCAGCTGCCATCATACAGCGCAACGTCGGTCTTGCCGGTCAGGTGCAGCGCGAACAGCACCACCGCCGCGGTGACCCCGCTGCCGCAGGTGGTGATCACCGGCCGGTCGAGCGAAATGCCGGCCTTGGTGAAGAGGGAGCGCAGCGCGTCGAGGCTCTTGAAGTTGCCGTCCTCCCGCAGCACCGCGCTGTAGGGCAGGTTGATGGAGCCCGGGATGTGCCCGCTCTCCATGCCCTCGCGCGGTTCGGGATCGGTGCCGGCGAACCGGCCGGGGCTGCGGGCATCGACCGCCTGCTCGCGATGGTGCGCAAGATTGGCGAGGAGATCGTGCTTGCTGCGGGTGGCGAAGGCGCCGCTGCCCGGGTGCCAGACCTGCGCCTCCCGCGGCTCAGGCTGGCCGGCGGCGAGTGGGCGCTGCTCGGCCCGCCATTTGCCAAGGCCGCCATCGAGGATCGCCACCGAGGCAAAGCCGTGCAGGCGGAAGATGAACCAGGCGCGGGCGGCGGTCCTTATCGTACTGTCGTCGTACAGCACCACGCAGTCGCCCTCGCCGATGCCGAGCTGTTGCAGGCGCTCGGAGAACTGCGCTGCGGTGGGGACGGCGGCGGGGACTTCGCTGGCGGGATCGATGAAACTGCCGAGATCGAGGAAGCGGGCCCCCGGAATGTGGCCGGCGGCGAATTCGGCGGCGGTGTCGCGTCCGGTGCCGGGCAGGTGCCAGGATGCGTCGAGAATCACCAGCCGCGGGTCGTCAAGGCAGCCGGCCAGCCATTCGGAAGTCACGAGATCGTCCATCGCCCCTGTCGGTAGCTTGTGCCGGGCGCAGGGTAAACAGTGGCTCAGGCGAAGGCGCGCCGTGCGAGCCTAGGGTAGATGCGCGGGCCCTGGTCCAGCCGGAAGGGTTGCAGCCCGGCGCCGGGCCGCTCGGGCGGCTGGGCAACGAGGAAGGTGCGGATGAGCGGGGGGCGGCCGGCGCTTTCCAGCCGGAAGCGGGCGAGCGGCAGCAGCAGCGCCGCTGGTCCCTGCCGGATCGGGGTGATCCGGCCGAGTGGCAGGCGCGCCTCGCCGGCAATGATGCGGCTCTCTCCGGGCTCCAGCCGCGCTATGGAAGCCAGTTGCATCGCATTTGCATCGGGGCCGGACAGCTGTTGCTCGCGCGGTACGGAGGCGTGCGCGGCGATCATATCGGCGCCGATCGAGAGCGCCTCCAGCGGCTCGGCGCCGCGATTGGTCAGCTCCAGCCGATAGGCGAGGGGGGCGTTCATCAGCG
>LXQI01000034.1:137087-155646 GCA_001683845.1 Erythrobacter sp. ANT-B3C2
TGCGGCCGGCATGGAGGGGGTGAGCCGGCGGCGCTCGAGCTGTGGGACACGGGTGGTGGCGCCATCGGGTTGCTGGCGGCGGCGCCATGCCCATCCGCCAAGTGCGAGGCCGGCGAGGACCAGCAATGCGGCGAGGAGCCAAAGGAGCGAGGATCCGCTCTCCTGCTCCTCGGCAGCGCTGGATGGGGAGCTATCAGGGAGCGGCCGGGCTGGCGGGGGTGCGACGGGTGAGGCTGCTGGCGCGCTTGATACAGCGGAGGGGCTGGCGGGCAGCTCCGGCGCCGGAGCGACGGGAGCGGCTCCTGCTCGGGAATCGCGCGGAGCGGGGGTGGCGGGTGCTGCGGGCGCCGAGCGCGGCTCGGCGGTGGGGCTGGGCCGGTCGTCGGGGGTGGGGTTCGCCACGGGGGGCAGTACAATCGACGGAGCGGGGCCGGGCGTGGGCTGGGCGCTCGGCGCCGGGGCGGAGGGGCGCAGGACCTCGCGCGAGGAGGGGATATCGGGCGCGACCGGGCCCTGCGCCGGCTGGGAGGTGCGTTCGGCCGGTGCCGGCGGTAGTCGGAAATCGCGGAGCGAGCCGCCGCCATCCTGCGTAAGAGCAATGGTTGGCGCACCCATTGCGAGAAAGGCAAATGCGGTGGAAAAGGAGGAGAAGACGGCGCGCATGGTGGTGAAGGGGCTTTGCTTTTCGGGCTGAACCGGCTGTTAATCGACGCTTTGGCGCGCCACGGCAAGCGCCAGCGGCTTGCCAGCGTGCGACGAGTGCGCGATGCGCTTTGCCCATGGACCAGCCGGAACGACCCGACCAGCCGCTGCATCTCGGCCGCGAGAGCCGGCTGCCCGCCTCGCCGCAGGAGGCGCAGCTTGACTACGTGACCAATCCTCGGCCTGGCGAGCTGTATTGCGTGCGGTTCGCCGTGCCAGAATTCACCTCACTATGCCCGGTGACCGGACAGCCCGATTTCGCCCATTTGGTGATCGATTATGCGCCGGGAGCGACAATCGTGGAATCGAAGAGCCTGAAGCTGTTCCTCGGCGCGTTCCGCAACCATTGCGGGTTTCACGAGGACGTGACGGTGGGGATCGGGCGGCGGCTGGTTGACGAGATGGTGCCGCAATGGCTGCGGATCGGCGGCTATTGGTATCCGCGGGGCGGGATCCCGATCGACGTGTTCTGGCAGAGCGGCCCACCGCCGGCCAGCCTGTGGTTGCCTGATCAGGGGGTCGCTCCCTACCGCGGACGGGGCTGAACTGCGCCTACTTTACCGCTCTTTGGGCTCGCGGCCGTGGACGCGGGATTGGCGTCTGGGAAAAGGCGATGTCAGGAGAGAGGGCAGTGTTCCGCAGCCTTGTCCGACTGCAACCTCCCACGCCGGCCGACCCCAGGATGGGGCGGCGGCGAAGCCCGCTTGACCCCGCTTTGCCGGATCGTGCGCTTGGTTGCCACCCACAATTGCCGGCTTGGCGGCAGGCAACAGCTGAACGCCGGGTTTGCGCGTGTGCAACGACTTAGCGGTCCGACAGCGGGCGGCCGGGGGGATGCGCGGTTCGGCGCGGCGGCGGGAGGGCGCGTCGCGGAGGACGGATCGGCGCGTGCGGCCCGCGTGGGCGGTTGCAAAATCGCCAGCAATGCGCCTAGGAGACCCGCGCAAAAGGGGGCTTACGGCCTGTCAATTGCGAAAGTTCTAGCCAGGGGTTCTGCATGCGGATTGTCATGATCGGGACGGGATATGTCGGGCTGGTTTCGGGTGCCTGCTTTTCCGATTTCGGGCACAGCGTGATCTGCGTCGACAAGGACAAGGCGAAGGTGGATGCGCTGCTCGAGGGGCGGATGCCGATTTACGAGCCCGGGCTGGACGATCTGGTCGAGCGCAACGTGACGGCCGGGCGGTTGGAATTCACGCTCGACCTGACCTGTGCGGTGCCGGAAGCGGATGCGGTATTCATCGCGGTGGGCACGCCCTCGCGCCGGGGCGATGGCCATGCGGATCTGAGCTATGTCTACGCCGCCGCGACCGAAATGGCCGAGCACCTACGCCGGGGCGCGGTGGTGGTGACCAAGTCTACCGTGCCGGTGGGTACCGGCGACGGCATCGAGCGGATTATTCGCGAGGCGCGGCCGGACCTGGAATTCTACGTTGCCTCCAACCCCGAGTTTCTGCGTGAAGGCGCTGCGATCGACGATTTCAAGCGCCCCGACCGGGTGGTGATCGGCGTCAACGAGGACACAGCGGGCAAGGTGCTGCGCGAGATCTACCAGCCGCTGCTGCGCAATGATGCGCCGCTGCTGGTGATGGCGCGCCGGGGGGCCGAGTTGACCAAATATGCCGCCAACGCTTTCCTGGCGACCAAGATCAGCTTCATCAACGAGATCGCCGATCTGTGTGAGAAGGTGGGGGCCGACGTGCAGGACGTGGCGCATGGCATGGGGCTCGATAACCGGATCGGTGCGCGCTTCCTTCAGCCCGGGCCGGGCTATGGCGGATCGTGCTTTCCCAAGGACACTCTGGCGCTGCTGAAGACCGGGCAGGATTACGAGGCGCCGCTGCGGATCGTCGAGGCGGTGGTGGCGGCGAACGACCAGCGCAAGCGGATGATGGGGCGCAAGGTGGTGCAGGCGCTCGACGGCGATCCGCACGGCAAGACGGTCGCGCTGCTGGGCCTGACGTTCAAGGCCAACACCGACGACATGCGCGATTCGCCCGCCGTGGCGGTGGTGCAGGCGCTCCAGGATGTCGGCATCACCGTGCGCGCCTATGATCCTGCGGGGATGGAGCAGGCGGCCAAGCTGCTCGACGATGTCGTCTATTGCGAAAATTCCTATGATGCGCTTGAGGGCGCCGACGCGGCGGTGATCCTGACGGAATGGGATGCGTTCCGCGCGCTCGACCTCGCCCGCGCCAAGGAGTTGCTGACCACGCCTTTGCTGATCGATCTGCGCAACCTGTATTCGCGTGCCGCGGTGGAGCGTGAGGGGTTCCGCTACGTTGCCATCGGCCGCTAGCGGGCCTGGCGCGGACTCCGCCCTCGACGGCCGCGGGTCCTTACAAATCGTTAACCCCTCGCCGCTATTTCGTCTCCTGTCAGAGGAGATCGGACATGGCGGCTAGTGCGGCAATTGCAGAGCATGCGATCGGAGTGGCCGAGGCGGCCGAGGTTCGGAGCGCGCCGCGGCGGCCATTGCGGCTGGCAGTCGCTACGGACGGGTCGGCGGGCGCGATCGTGCTGCGCAACCTCTCGCGCACGGGGATGATGATCGAGTGCCGCACCGCGCTCGAGCGGGGCGAGCTGATCGAGATCGCCATTCCCGAGATCGGCATGCGCAGCGCCACCGTTCGCTGGAGCGATGGTGCGCTGTATGGCTGCCACTTCGATGAACCGATCCCGGCTGCTGCGATCAGCGCCGCGCTGTTGCGCGCCGAGCCGCTGGGCGGACCCGATCGCGCGACTGTTTATGCCATGGAGGAGGACGACGCGGCGATCGAGAAGCTGTCGCTTCCCGCGCGGATGCGGACGATCATGGGGCTTGCCGTTCTCTCGTGGGGCGCCCTGGTGGCTGCGGCCGTCGCAACTCTTTGAGGTCCTGCGCGTGCGCAGCAGCGCGGACCGCGGTCAAATGGCGTAGTATTCGCGGTACCAATCAACGAAGTGCTGCACGCCTTCGCGCACATCGGTCTGTGGGCTGTAGCCGGTGAGTGTCTGCAAGAGTGAGGAATCAGCCCAGGTCGCGGGCACGTCGCCCGGCTGGATATCCATATAGTTGCGGATTGCGCACTTGCCGATGGCCTGCTCGAGCGCGTCGATGAACTCCTCCAGCCGCACGGACTGGCCGTTGCCGATATTCACAATCCTGAACGGAGCTGCAGGGGACAGGCTGTCACCCGCAGCGATCTCATCTCGGGCGGCCGGCCGTGCGGGCGGCGTGTCAATCAGGAGGCGAATGGCGCGAACCAAATCGGCGACATAGGTGAAATCGCGCCACATCTCGCCATGATTGTAGATGTCGATCGGCGTGTCTTCGATGATCCCCTTGGTGAACCGGAACAGCGCCATGTCGGGCCGCCCCCAGGGCCCGTAGACGGTGAAAAACCGGAAAATGGTGGTTGGCACATTCCACAAATGCGCGTAGCTGTGGGCCATCACCTCGTTCGCCTTTTTGCTGGCGGCGTAGATGGTGAGCGGAGTATCGGCGCTGTGCGTCTCGGCGTATGGCAGATCCGTATTGGCGCCATAGACCGACGAGGTCGAGGCCATCAGCAGGTGATCGATGCCGCGCTCGCGGGCGCATTCCATGATGTTAAACGTGCCGACGATGTTGGTTTCCACATAAGCGCGCGGCGCCGTCAGGCTGAAGCGAACGCCGGCTTGTGCGGCGAGGTGGACGATGGCCTCGGGATTGGCGTTGCTGACGAAGCTTCGGAGCCGTTCAAAATCGAGAATGTCGAATTCTTCGGCGCTGAAAGCATTGGCCTCGCGGAGCAAATCATGCCGGCGGCGCTTCAATTCCGGATCGTAATAGTCGCTCATCGAATCGATGCCAACGACGCGGAAGCCTTCGCCGATCAGAAATCGGGCCAGATGGAAGCCTATGAAACCGGCCGTTCCGGTTACCAGAATGGTTCGCATGAAATCTGCTACCGAGCTTTATCGCCCGCTGCTCGGCCTAACGACGGATCTTGAGGCCTGGACGCCGCGCAGCGAACGTGTGGACATCTGGCGGCGGCTTCGGCCAGCCGTCGGGGAGCGTTAGCAGTCTCTCGCGGCCAAGCAAGCTGTAAGCCGGACCATTGCGGCTGTGGATGGCTGGGGCGCTGACATGGGGTTGTGGCAATGTCCAGCAACGCCACAGGCGTGGTGAAGCGAGGGGCTCGATCTGCTCTGCGCTCTGTTTGCGAGATGCCTGCTTCGAACGCCTCCGAATGCCTCTGTCCGGGTCAACGCGGCGGCGCGATGTTGTCAATGCGGGTAACTGGCTGGCGAAACCAACTTCCTTTCACGGGCGCGCGTTCGCCATGCGCGGAGCTGTTTTCCTCGTGCAGTCGGGTAATTGGCGGATTCTAACCGGCAAGGGTAGTGCGTTGCCGGTCTCCAGAAAATCGTCGTTCTGCGCGCCTCCCCAGGGCCCTAAAGTTGCCGGAGCTGCGAGGAAGGGGGATGTGAGCGTCGCTGAACGCGCTCTGGATCGGTCAGTGACGCTACGGAACCATATCCTCCCACACCGTGGTGGCAATGCACAACATGGCACTCCGTTCGCAATCAGCATCTGCCTGCCTCTGATCGTCGCCGTGGCTGTCGTGCAAATCAGCGACCGCAACTGGGCACCTCCATTATGCCCGCCGCGCCCCGCACATTGTCGTAGGCCAAGTGGTCGCATTGAACACATCGGCTGCGGAACAGGCGTGCAGGACGCGGGGTGTGGCATTGCGGCGGAGGATAGGCCCGAGCAGGATTGCGCTCTACCCCAGCACTCCCCGCGCTACCGGTTCGGCGTGCTGCGTCGGCGGGAAGCGCATCAGATCGCGCAGCTTGAGCCACTGGTGAGTGGTCAGTTAGTCAATGCGATCAAGGATACCCCAAATGCCGTGGCTGAACCCGTTCGGTGACGAGATGGAGGCAAACGAGAATAGAAGTAGGTCCATATCCAGCGTCATCAGCAGGCGGTTGTAACGGACTGCCATCTCGGCAAACCGCTCCTCCCGAAAATAGATCGACATCTGCGTGCACCTCGCCATACTCAGCAAGCGCGGCAGCATCCAATTCGTCCAGTAGTCTGACTGCATGATCGCCCGCCGGGCCAAGCAGGTCGGAGAACGTCTTGCCGATCACCTGCTCGCGCGACCACCCGAGCCGGGCGAACATGGTC
This sequence comes from Erythrobacter sp. ANT-B3C2, assembly GCA_001683845.1. GTDB lineage: Bacteria > Pseudomonadota > Alphaproteobacteria > Sphingomonadales > Sphingomonadaceae > Croceibacterium. Next base: position 142,948 of record LXQI01000034.1, read on the forward strand.
ATATAGGCCCGGTCGTTCATCCAGATGATGCGCTTGTCCTGGCCCTTGATCCACCGGGCCAGATAGGTCGGGGTCGCCTTCTCAACCGCGCGCAGGCGTTCAAGCACCCGTGGGTGTGTTCCTTTAGCTGCTCATAACCTCCTTGGTGGCGGCCAACTCTTCTCTGGTCTTTTTGATGTCCTCGCGCAGGCGGTCGATCTCGCCCACGCGGCCCTTCATCCTTGGGACGACGATTGCGCCCAGCCCCCCGCCGGTCAGGACGGCAGCGATTACGGTTGCGATCTCGGTCAACATGGGATGCCCTCCGTCGCCGTGTTCACGGCCGGTTGTCGTCTCGCTCAGGGAAGGCGGCGGAAGGCATCACACCGCCCCATCACGCTGCGGTCTTGATCTTGGGGTTGAAGCGCTGGTCGCCCGACGGGCTCATGGACCCGGCCGTGGCCGTGGACATGGTCGGCCAAGTGCCGGGTGTTTGGCTATTTGCGCGGAGGGTGCCCGTAGTGGTGCCGCCGATGATCTGACTGCCCGTCCGCGCAACGCCCAGCGTCATCGCTGGCCGTCTCATCCGAATAGCGCCTTCGCTGATGGATGCGCGCCAGTACAGATTACCCCCCGTCAAGGTGACGGGAGCAGTCAGCGCCACCGTCTTTTCGCCGCCCGTTGCGGCGTCGATGATAGCAGCGGCCAAGGGGTTTCCGGTAGGCCGCTGTGTCGCGGGATCGTTAGCATAGATCGCCAGATGCGCCGACGAAGCGGCAACACCGAGCGTAACGACCCCACCCAACTCGGCAATCGTCACGTTCTGCTCCAACCACATAGGCTCAAACATCATCTGGCCGGCCCCGAAGACATCGCCATCCGAATAGGTAGAGGGCATTAGATCGTAGAAGGTGTTGGGTCGAAATGCTGGCGCAATCGCCCCTGTTGCCGATGGCGCTGGCGCACTGGCATTGATCCAAGTCCGCAAGGCACTCAGGCCCAGGTGGACAAAGCCATTGCTCTGATCGAGCGGAAGCACCTCGTTGCCTGTGAGAGCAGCAGCGGCGGGACGGGTACGAGTATCGGCCATAGTGGTTACTCCAAAGGATTAGAATTAAGGCGTGACGGGCGGCTTGGTGGTGGCGACCACTTCCTTGACCGCCGTGTAGCGGTGGTTGTCCAGACCAATATCGACGTTGTTCTCTTGCATGCCGTAGGTCATCAGGGTGTTGCCGGTGTTTGGCACTCGGGCTCCACGATCAAACCAGGCCCACTCGCCCTCGGCAACAGTATCGCGGATCAGTTCACCGTAGAGTTTCATTGTATTGTACATGCGCGGGTGGCGAACCATCTCGCGGAAGCGCAGACCGATAGCGACGGCCATGGGGCTTCCCGATGTGCCCCAGCCCCAATCGCTGCCCCACATTACGTGATGGTTGAACTCGTACCCTGACAGCTTGATGCTGCCCGGGGGAAGCCCCTTGGCCGCGACATAGGCAGCCAGCTCGTTCTTCATGGATACCGCACGGCCGACCGCTGCTCTCACGGAGAACTCAGCCGCGTCGAAGAAGTGATTGAGGAACGCCGTTGGGTCGGTGAGTGCCTTGTCCTTTTCAAGCGCGGTCCATGGGGCGCTTGACGGAGGCATGGGGTAGTGAGTCGAATACCGGCTCATATCCTTCGGCTCGCTACTGCTGTTGAGCCCGACGCCTGCACCCCAATAAGGAGCGATGGCAACCCGGTCGATTTTCAGATAGTTGTTTTTCCAATCGAGCATGACGGGAATGGCATTGTGATGTTGGCGAATGCCCATCCCGACAGCCTGCCATGCAATGATCCGCGTGACGCGAGGGCGCCCAACCTTGGCCATTTCCTCGTCGCAAATGTCACACACCTGCTGGGTGCGGTCGCTTATCCAGCGATAACAGCCAACCTCGATTTGCGTATTGTTCATCAGCAATTCCCACTGCGCGGGAGTGCTGACGCCATTGAGGGAATGGCCAACCAAAGTGCCGTTCGGGGCCTCGTTGTTCGGCACGTCAACCTGCGAGGTTCCGCCGCTGGGAACGGCCGGGATATCGGCCAGCGCTCGCAGCAGCTTCCAACCGCCCTGGCTGAGCAGGACAATCTCCCCCGTCGAGTAGGCCCGGTCCATGTTGCGACCGTTCCGGTTCAGCTTAAAATCATTCCTCGGAACCGGGGTGCCAGTGTTGGCATTGGCCGGGAAGTCGCAATAGCCCAGCGCCAGCGCCATCGGGCGAGGCTCGCCATACTGCGCGAACTGGAAGTTCCACATTTCGTTCGACAACTCGACCATCACCCGCTTGTTCGGGTTCAGAGTTGTCGCAATGATCCGTGCCTCCTCCCGCACGAGATCATCGTTGTCGGTATGCATGATGTTGTGCCAGATGCTCTGATCCGCCTGGTTACAGGCGTCGATGTGGAACTCGATCGGCTGCTGCTGCATACCGGCAGAACCTGTGGTCCGCATCGCCAGCGTGCGCGGGAGCGCAACCCCCATGGAGTTGAACTTGCTGCGTGGCTGGTTAATGCGGCGCGAGGACATCGAGCGGTTGTGCGAGCCGAGCGCCTTCAGCGGGATTATGGCTTCTGGCTGATAGATCGTGCCGTCATTGACCACACCCTCCTTACGGATGGAGACACTCCACGAGCCCGGCGCAGGGAACGGAACCGCTGTGCTGGTGCGGACAAGTTCCACCGTCGTAAGGTTGTCCTGCGGGTGGGTGAACTTCATCACGCCGTTGGCATAAGCCTGCGTCTGCGTGGAATTGAAGCCGGCGCGCCAGAACCATCCGGTCGGCAGGCCCGTGGAAGTCAGCACCCAGTTGCCTGTTACCCTTGCAAGAGAGCGGGCCCCAGGCAGTTCAACCCTGAACACTGTGTCCGTAGCAACGGGAAACGCCAGCGGATACCCACGCGCGTCAGACGGCCAGCCACCCACCGCATTATAGCTGAACCCGAAACCCTGCGAGCGCCAATCACACCCGTCGATCAGGTCATTGGGGAAATCAGCTTGGCCCCACGTATCCAGGAAGCCCTCGTTGATGCCGAACTCGAAAGGCGTAAGCATCGGGTCTTGCGAGCCGTTACCTGCCGGTGGCGGGGCTGGTGCCGCAACGGACGTTCCGATCAAGACAGGCAAGCCGCCAATCTCCACAGTCTGCCCGCCGATCAAAACTGGGCTCGAGGCTGCAACAGGCAGCGGGGTCCGCGCACCGGCGCCCCGGCTCTGATCGCGGAAGCCGCCGCCGAATGCATCAACCAGGGGCTCGGAGAGTCCGAGCGTGGAAAGGTCCACTCCTCCAGCCAACGTTGGGTGCCCGTCAGGCGAGCCGTGCAGTTCGCCCAGCGCCACCGGATCGTACTTGCCAAAGAGCAGCGTGGCGGGAACCGTCCATGTGCCGGTCGTTGCGCTGGCCTCCTTGGCGGTCTGCCATGCCGCGAGCGTGCTGATGGCCGTCCCGGCATTGCGCCACGATTGAGTGCCCGCGTAGAAATTGCCGGTGAAGGTGATGCCGGTGGTGACGTTGAGCCACACGGCAACCGCATCAGCGGGGGTCTGCACGATGTTGTTGGCAATCCGGCAACCGACGAAGCTGCCGTTATTGTGGTTGTCGCTCTTGATCGTGCCCCCGCCTCCAGTGTTCACCTTCCGAACGAGCGTGTTATTGTACGCATGGCAGTTCGTCAGGCTGGAGCCGACGGCGAAATAGGTCAGTTCGCCAGCCGTGAATGTGGCCTTCCTCGCATTGTCGACCAAGATGTTATGGCGAACAATACAGCCTTCCATCTGTCCGGAAGTGTCGTAAGAGCAGAACAGGATGCCCGCGCCATCATTTGCGTGGCAGTAGTTGTACTCTGCCACACAATCCAAGGAGCCACCGTCGATGTCCAGGCCGAAGCCATCGGAAGTGCCAGCGGTCTTGTTGCTGTAGCACTCGTTGAACTGGAAGCGGAACCGCGTGCTGTCGTAGCACCACATGCCCCCACCGATCGGCGTACCGGCCGCGCCCAGGTTGCTGTGAGCGACCGACCAGCGAACCGCGCTATCTCGCACGCCTCCGATCTTGAACCCACTGTCGCCGTTCGAATACGCCACGCTGTTGTTAATCTGTAGATTGCTGATCCGGCGATTGTTGCGGCCAGCGAAGCCGTTGCCCGATGCAGGGCCGTAGCAGAACAGGCCCTGCAGGGCGTTGTTGTGGGTAGTGAGGCCGGAAATGGTGGTGTTGGCCAGCGAGCCGGCAACGTCATCGACAGCAATCAGAACACCGTTCTCTGCCATGTTGCGAGTGGTGACGTTGACGATGGAACAGCCAGAAAGCACGTGCTGGAAGGCGCCGTAAACGATACCGTACCGGGTCACTCCGTTGCCATCGAGGATGAGGTCGCGGATTGACCATCCTCCAAAGCCATAGAGTTGGATGCACTGGCTATTGGCCACCGAGATCGAGAGGATTGGCCGGTCGGAGCCATACGCTCTGGTCGCCCCTGTCACGCGGTCATATGCGCCCAGGGTAATGGCCGCGTTTCCGGTGTTGTCGATACCGGCCCAAATCTGCGTGCTACCCGTAAAGGTATCGCCTGAACGGAACAGGATTGCAGAACCCGGAGTGAGCGTGAAAACCGTGTTGATGGCCTTGGTGAGCGTTTGCCAAGCTGTAGCAGGGCTGGTGCCGTTCGCCGCATCGCTGCCCGCCGCAGAGACGTAATAGGTCGTACCGGTCATCGCGGGCGGAGTGGCAATCGCGGTGCGCTGGAATGCAGCCGGAAGCGCGCGGGTGTTGTTGGTGACTGCCCGGTTGCTCAGTGCAGCCGCGTTGTTGTTTGCGGCATCGCGGATCGGGTTGGCGCCGGGCGTGTAATCGAGCGTAACCGTTGTGCCGTTGGGCGCCGAGGCCGCCAGCGAGATCGCCACCGCCATGCCGGATACGCTCACGCTGCGAATCGCTTCGGGCACGCCACCAACGCGAGCGGTAAAAGCGCTTGCCGCCGGTACGCTGGCGCCGTTCAGCGCCTCGTTATAGGTCAGCGTCAGAGCGGTGCCGTCGACCGCCGTCGTCTGGAGAACCGGCGCAGTGGTGTCAGCCGCAGCGGTGATGCTGACAGAGAGCGCCGTATCGCGCGGGCTGTTCGCGCTATCGGCCAGGGTCTCCCGCAGCGTGAACGAGGCAGTCTGCGTCGTGGTGGGCGTGCCGGTGATCGTGCGCGCGGCGCTGTTGAGCGTCATGCCGGTGGGCAGCGAACCGCTTTGCACGGTCAGGGTGGAGCCGGGGGCGGTGCCCACGAGGTTGATGGTCCGAGCAGCGCCCGCCGCCACACTGGTCGGATTGACGGTCAGGGCGGCAAGGCTGGGCTGTTCGAAGACGTTGGTGACTGCCAGGGTGAGCGTGGTATCGCGCGGGGTGTTGGTCGCCCCGGTCAGCGTCTCGCGCACAGTGAAGCTGTGGCTGGTGGCCGTCTCGAAATCGAGTGCCGTGCCCCCGCGCTGCACGATAGTGCCGGACAGCTGCACCCGCCCGCCCGCATTGTCGGTGAGCGATAGTGTCGAGCCGGATGTGATCCCTCCGAGCGTACCCGCAGTAGCGCCCTGCGCCGCGCTTTCCGCCAGCGAGAACGTGCCGGTGAGCGTGTTGAGCGTAGGGCTGACAGGTGCGGCAGCAACCGGCCCAACCATGGGGCTGGTGGCGTTGGAAGTGCCGCCCGTTCCGGTTGCGGTGACGCGGAAGGAGATCGACGTACCCTGATCGGCCGACACTACCGCATAGGTAGCATTGGTGGCGCCCGTGATTGCAATGCCGCCCCGCAGCCACTGGCGGGCCGAGACGGTGCCGTTGGCAATCGTGCCGCTGTTGCCGGTGAGCGTCTGCCCCACGGTCGGCGTGCCCGAAATGCTCGGCTGTACGCTCCACGATGGAGCGGGCGTCGGCGTTGGAGCAGGAGCAGCCGCCGCCACCGTGACGGCGGTGGTCGCAATGGTATTGCCGCCGTTGCCTGTGGCGGTGACTTCGAGCAAAAGGCTGCCGGCTGCGTTCGGAGTGACCGTGATGCCCGTGCCGATGGAAATGCCGGAGAGCAGCCAGCGCCGCGTGTATCCGGCGGCGTTGGTGGCAGCGCCGTTGTTGGCGGTGAAGGTGGTGCCGACCGTGCCGGAGGTGGGCGAGATGGTCGGCTGCGTGGTGAATGCTGGCGCCGGCGTCGCCGTGGTGAAACCGGTGGCGCTGGCGATCAAGCTGTCGTTGCCCGCCGCATCCCGGTGCAGAAAGTGCGCGTAGTAGGTCGTACCGGCCGAAAGTCCGGTGGCGATGGGAATCAACTGCGCCCCGGTGAGTGTGACCGGCTGAGTGGCCAGAATGGTCGCTCCGGTACCCGCCTTGAGCAGTGTGGCGGTGGGCGGCGTGGCGCTGGTCGAGAGGTAAGCGTAGAGTACGCCGTTCGCCTCGTTCGTGCTGACCGATAGGTTCGCGCCATTCTCTCCGACGGGGGAGTTCGAGGGGCTGGTCAGCGTCGGCGCAGTGGTGTCGGCTGGTGTCGGTGTTGGCTTTGGCTTTGGCTTGGGCACACGTCGGTCGAGGCTCGCCTTGCCGCCCCATCGCCCCGTGGAGAGAGCAGCGGGCCGATCGTCGCGGATCAGCACCTTATCGAACACCGGCGTTACGAAGGTTGCGGTACTGCTCGTCTCAGGGGTGAAAGCGGCGGCAATTGCCGAGGCGCTGGCGCGGACGAGGGTGCCGACCGTGCCATCGAGGCAAGCGGTGACGCTCAGCACGTTCGGGGCGCCGAAGAAGGCATCCACCGCGCCCGCCGGGCTCTGGCTGAAGTCGACCGCCACGGCCGCGGTGCCGGCGAGCGTCACTTCGCCCTCGGGAACGAGGCCATTCACATCGTTGTCGATGATGAGGACGAGATCGCCGCTATGAAAGTCCTTGCCCTCGACCAGCACGGTCCTTGCGTAGGGCCGGGGCAGCACCAGCTTGGCCTGCAGGATATCACCAACAGCAACGCCCTGGTCAGCGTCCCGGATCGTCGCGGTGAGATCGACGATGGGCTTTGCCGTGCCCTGCGGCCCCAGCCACAACGCATAGCCGTGCGGCCCGATCTGCTTGACCGGCGCGAGATTGCCGGTGACTCCTTGCACGTCACCCTCGATCCGCACCAGATCGCCATTCGACATCAGCTGGGGATCTCTCGTCCCTTCTTGGCTATGCAGACGGACGTTGTCGAAATGGATGTCGTTGATCGGCACACTACCATTCGTCGCCCCATCAGGCGCATAGATGTGGATGCCGTGCCCCTGCGGATAGGCGATCTGCCCGTCGCGGAAGCTCAGCATGCGGCAGCTGTCCGCTCCCGGGTCGGCGCTCAGCGGGTCTCGCTGGATGAGGACGGTGGGCTTGCTCCCCATCCGGTCGCCGCAGCGGCGGAAAAGAAAACGCTGGAAGCGGCTCTCGCGCACATGGCCCCGCACGCCGTCGCGCGACTTGCCGAGGTACAGCGCGTGGCCGCGGACGTAGAGCACCTGTACGTCTTCGAACAAAACGTTGTCGCAGCTGCCCTCGAACACGAAGGCATCCTGCGCGAGCCGGCGGTCGCCGGTCACCGCGAAGTTGCGCAGCGCCAGCCCGGCATGGACGGTGGTCTCGCTGGTTTGGGGCGTGTCGCCGAACAGCGCGAGATTACCGGCGTCCCCGGCCCCGAAGCCGCAATCCACGATGGTAAACAGTTGCCCTTCACCGGTGAAGCGCAAGGACGAAAGGGGCCCGCCGAGGCCGACCAGTCCAATCGGGCGGGTGATCGCCGGCAGCGGCGCCTCGACCACGATCTCGCCAGGCGGCAGCAGCACCACGGCGGTCTTGCCCTTATCGAAATTGGCGTGAGCCTCCTCGATCGCGGCGGCGAGATGCGCCCCGGTGATCTTGGACCCGTTGGCATGGCGCTCGGGCCGGACCGCCTGATCGTAAAGCTCCTGAGCGCGAGCCTGGCCGCTCTTGGAGGCTTGGGCCGCCTGCTGTGCCAGCGCCCGTGCCGTGAAGTCGAATCCACTCATGCCGGGCGTCCTTCGCAATGTGCGGCCCAACGGACCTGGTGATCTCCTGCAGGCAAGAGCGCTCTCCTCGTTTTCGGTGAGTTCGCTCTATGTTCTCCAATATGGTGTAGGACAGAGGTTTCGAAACACCGAATTGGTTATGGAGAGGGCAATCGGAGGGACGACATGCGCATTGGGGCTGGCCCGAGCCCAGGATCTGTGCCCATAATGGTTGCAACAGAAACCACAGCCGAGAGTATGTCATGGAGCACATGGACGTGAACCCGATGGGGTTGAACGGCTTCGAGTTCTGCGAGTTCACCGCGCCCGATCCAGACCTCCTGGCCGGACTCTTCGAGCAACTGGGCTTCGTTGCCGCGGCCCGGCATTCAAAGCGGGACGTGGTCCGCTATCGGCAGGGCGGCATCAGTCTGCTGCTCAATCGCGAAAAGCAGGGGCAGGCGGGTGCCTTTGCCGCCGATCATGGGCCTTCGGCCAACGGCATGGCCTTTCGCGTGCACGATGCTAAAAAGGCCTTCAACGCGGCGGTCGAGCGCGGGGCAAAGCCAGCGGACGCCTCTCTCAGCGCGTTGGGCGAGGGCGCCTGCGTGCTGGAAGGAATCGGCGGATCGAACCTCTATATCGTCGACCGCGAGGGTGAAAACGGCGGCCTCCACCACGGCTGGGAAGAAATCCCTGGCTGGCAGGAGGGCGAGCGCGCCAATGCAGTTGGCCTGCAAGTGCTAGACCACCTGACCCACAATGTACGGCGCGGGCAGATGCGCGTGTGGTCGCAGTTCTACAGCCAGATCTTCGATTTCGAGGAACAGAAGTATTTCGACATCAAGGGCAAGGCGACCGGCCTGTTCAGCCAGGCGATGATCGCCCCTGATCGGGCGATCCGCATTCCGCTGAACGAAAGCCAGGACGAGAACAGCCAGATCGAGGAGTTCATCCGTGACTACCGGGGCGAAGGCATCCAGCACCTCGCCTTCACCACCGACGATATCTTCGGCACGGTCGAGCGCTTGAGGCAGCGCGGCGTGCGCCTGCAGGACACCCCGGAAACCTATTATGAGCTGGTCGACAGCCGCGTGCCCGGGCACGGCGAGGACCTTGAGCGGCTGAAGCGCAATCGTATCCTCATCGACGGCGATGTCGGGGATGAAGGCATCCTGCTGCAAATCTTCACCGAGCCCATGGTCGGCCCGATCTTTTTCGAAATCATTCAGCGAAAGGGCAACGAGGGGTTCGGCAATGGCAACTTCCAGGCGCTGTACGAATCGATTGAGCTGGACCAGATCCGGCGCGGGGTGGTCAAAGTCGACGAGTGACGCCTCCGGGGAGAGAGATGACGATGAGCGGCGATCAGCCCATGTCGACCGGCCTGCAGGCAGCCGGGCAGGACCCGGCCTACCTCCCCGGCTTCGGCAATCATTTTTCGTCCGAGACGGTAGCGGGTGCCCTGCCGGTCGGCCGCAACTCGCCGCAACGGCCGCCCTTTGGCCTCTATGCCGAGCAGCTTTCGGGCGCCGCCTTTACCGCGCCCCGAAATGAAAACCGGCGCTCTTGGCTCTATCGTCTGCGCCCCGCCGCACAGCACGGACCGTTCACACCCTATGCGGGCGCGCCGCAGCTGAAGACCGCGCCCTTCGATGCCAACACCGCCTCGCCCAACCGCCTGCGCTGGGACCCATTGCCCTGGCCCGCAACGCCGGTCGACTGGATCGACAGCCTCGTCACCTATGGCGGCACCGGCGATGTCGGCACGCAGACCGGCATCGCGATCCATTGCTACGCCGCCACGGCGGACATGCAGCGCGCCTTCTTCTGTTCCGATGGCGAACTGCTGATCGTGCCACAGGAAGGGCGGCTGGCGATTGATACAGAACTGGGTCAGATCGCTATCGCGCCGTTGCAGATCGCGCTGATCCCGCGCGGCGTCCGCTTCCGCATCGCGCTGCCCGACGGCCGCGCGCGGGGCTATGTCTGTGAAAATTACGGCGCGCTGTTCCGTCTGCCCGAGCTGGGACCGATCGGGGCCAATGGTCTGGCCAATCCGCGCGATTTCGAGACGCCCGCCGCCTGGTACGAAGATCGAGACGAGCCCTGCGAGCTGGTGCAGAAGTTTCAGGGCCGCCTTTGGACCACGATGCTCAGCCATTCGCCCTTCGATGTGGTGGCTTGGCACGGCAATCTGGTGCCGTTCCGGTACGATCTCAAACTGTTCAACACGATGAACACCGTAAGCTTCGACCATCCCGATCCGTCGATCTTCACTGTGCTGACCGCCCCCAGCGACACGCCCGGCACTGCCAATTGCGATTTCGTGATCTTTCCCCCGCGCTGGATGGTGGCGGAAGACACGTTCCGCCCACCTTGGTTCCATCGCAATGTCATGAGCGAGTTCATGGGCCTGATCGCCGGCGAATACGACGCCAAACAAGGCGGCTTCGTGCCCGGTGGAGCATCGCTCCACAACCAGATGAACGGGCACGGCCCGGACCGCGCGACGTTCGAGAAAGCAAGCACCACCGAATTGAAGCCGCACAGGATCGAGGGCACTATGGCGTTCATGTTTGAAACCCGGCACGTCATCGGCGTGACCGACTGGGCAGCCGAAAGCCCGACCAAGCAGCTCGACTATGACATGGTGTGGAGCGGGTTTGAAAAGGCGAGGCTCGCCTGATGCGCCCTTCAATTGACGAGACTCACGATCCGGCGCTCTCGAGCTGGGTGGCCGGGGCCAATGGCCATGCCGAATTTCCGGTGCAGAACCTGCCGCTCGGCATCTTCTCCCATCCTGGAGGCGCACCCCGTCCGGGTGTCGCGATCGGCGAGCGGATCCTTGACCTTCAAGCGATCGCGGTTCTGCTGCCTGCAGAGGCAGCGGCGCGTCTCGACAGCGGTACGCTCAACGCGCTCCTGGGCCTGCCGGCGGCGGAGCGCCTGGCGCTGCGGCGGCGGCTCTCGATGCTGGTCTCGGCCGAGACCCACCGCACCGCCATCGAGCCAGCGCTGCATGCCGCCCCTGAGTGTGAACTGCATCTGCCGGCCGCGATCGGTGATTTTACTGATTTTTATGTCGGCATTCACCACGCCAACAATGTCGGGCGGCAGTTCCGGCCGGACAATCCGCTGCTGCCGAATTACAAATGGGTGCCGATCGGCTATCATGGCCGCGCCTCTTCGGTTCGGCCATCCGGCGTCTCGGTCCTCCGTCCCCAAGGACAGGGCAAGCCGGCCGAGGGCGAGGCGCCACCCTTCGGTCCCTCAACCCGGCTCGATTATGAGCTTGAATTGGCGGTATGGATTGGCGTGGGCAACGAGCTCGGAGCCCCAATTCCAATCGATCAGGCGGGTGAACATATCGCTGGCTTCGGCCTGCTCAACGATTGGTCGGCTCGAGACCTGCAGGCCTGGGAATACCAGCCGCTCGGCCCATTTCTTTCGAAGAGCTTCCACTCGACCGTTTCACCCTGGATCGTCACCGCCGAAGCGCTTGCACCATTCCGCATTGCACAGCCGCCAAGGCCCGGGGGCGATCCTCAGCCGCTGCCACATTTGTGGAACGAGGCGGATCAGACTCATGGCGCCCTTGCAATCGAGTTGAAGGCGACGCTCGAAAGCGCTGCGATGCGAGAGGCTGGCGCCGCGCCGTTTACCCTCGGTCAAGGCCCTGCGGCGAACATGTACTGGACGGTGGCGCAGATCGTCACTCACCATGCCTCGAACGGCTGCAACTTGCACCCTGGCGATCTGCTCGGCTCGGGCACGATTTCTGCACCGTCCGACGACGGCCTGGGCAGCCTGCTCGAGATCACGCGCGGCGGGGCCGAACCGATCGAACTGCCGACTGGTGAGACCCGCGCCTTCTTGGAAGATGGCGACACGGTGACCCTCAGCGCCGTGGCCCACGCCGAAGGCTATGTGTCGATCGGCTTCGGCCCTTGTACCGCCACGGTGCTGCCGTCCCGCGCATGATCCTCCACGGCTACTGGCGCTCGACCACCTCCTATCGGCTGCGGATCGCACTGAACCTCAAGGGCGTGGCCTATGAGCACGCGCCGCTGGACCTGCGCACCGGAGCGCAGCGCAGCAAAGCCTTTCGTGCGCTCAACCCGCAGGGGCTGGTGCCGGTGCTGGAGGTCGATGGCACGGTCCTCACCCAGAGCCCGGCGATCATCGAGTGGCTGGAGGAGCTGCATCCCGATCCCCCCCTGCTGCCGGCCGATGCGACCGCGCGGGCGATGGTGCGGGCAATGGCGGCACTGATCGGCTGCGACATGCACCCGCTCAACAATCTGCGCGTGTTAGAGGCGTTGCGGGGACGGTTCAATGCCTCCCCGGAGCAGGTGAGCGGCTGGATCACGCAGTGGATCGCTGAAGGTTTCGCGGCACTGGAAGTACTGGTCGCCCGCCACGGCGCGGGCTTCGCCTATGGCGCAGCGCCTTCCATTGCCGATTGCTACCTGGTGCCGCAGGTCTATTCGGCGTCGCGTTTCGGGGTCGATCTCACGCCCTATCCGCGCCTCCTGGCGGCCAGCGAGCAGGCAAGCCGCCTGTCCGCCTTCGTTGCCGCGCACCCGGATCGCCAGGCGGGTGCAGATCCGTGAGCGCATAAGCCAGGGCCATTGCCCCGCTGCGTCGTCTCCCCCCCCCCCCCCCCCGGC
>LXQI01000034.1:155758-170283 GCA_001683845.1 Erythrobacter sp. ANT-B3C2
GATCGGCGGTTGACAGGAACGCTGGCAAGGTGGCTGAAGCGCGTACCGGCAAACGCCAGTAGACCCGCTGTCTCGAGCCGGCACTGCGCTTTGCAGCGCGCCTATTGTGAGCACCTTTCGGCTGGCAAATGCGGTCCGAGAAGGTAGAAAATGTCGGCTGCTGGCAGGTCCTTGCCATGGAAGACGGGAACACGAACATTGAGCAAAGTTGGGCTTGATCGGGAGTTTTTGGTACGAAGCCTGATCGCCACGGCGCTCCTTTGCTGGCCGCTGTTGATGATGGGGCGTCCTGCGTATTTTCCGGACAGCGTTTCGTATCTAAGGGGCGGGTCATTCGCCGTGACCTACGTGGCCGATCGGCTCAGCCCACCGCCACCGGTGGTCGTCCAGAGCGGTCGCGATCGGGCTGGCGGACAAGTGGAGGCCGAAGTTCCTGCGGGTGAGGCGCGCGGGGCACGTTCGATCGCTTACAGTATCGCCGCCTATCTGCTCTCCTGGCCTGCTCTCAGCATGGGCCTGCTGGCCGTGGTCCAGGCGGCCATCATCGCCGCCCAGCTGGCGCTGTTCTCCCGGCTGATCGAACTCCGCTCGCGCTGGCGGTTTGTGGGGGCGGTAGCGGTGCTTGCGCTTGCCAGCCCGGTGGCGATCTTCGCCAATTACGCCATGCCCGATGTTTTCGCGGCAACCGGGATTTTGGCTGTGGCCATGCTCGCCATCGCGCGCAACCGCTTTTCATCGGCGGCCCGATGGGGCCTGATGCTTCTGCTCGCGATCTCAGCCACGGTTCACGCAAGCCACATGCCCCTATTGGGCGCGCTCGCCCTGTTCGCGTTGCTGGGCGAGCTCCTTCGGTCTCACCGCGAGGGTGTTCGCCTGATTCTTGCCCTAGCAGGCGTCCTTGGCGCTCCATTGCTCCTAGGGGCGCTCATAACGGTAACGAGTAGCTGGGTCGGCTTCGGCGAGGCCAGCCTTGCGGCCAAGCGCTTTCCGCTCACACTGGCGCGCTCGATCGAGGACGGTCCGGCGCGCTGGTATCTGCAGGAGGAGTGCAAGCGCCCCAGCTACGCCATTTGCGAGGTGTTCGGCACCGATCTGCCGGAAACGGTGCCGGCGTTCCTGTGGGAGCCAGACGGCATCACCGTCCGTGCGACCCCTTCGCAACTGGATCGCATTCGCGCCGAGGAGCAGGAGATCCTCTTGCGAGCGGCAGAGCGATATCCGTCGGCACAGGCCTCGAGCATGTTTGAAAATAGCATGCGGCAACTGGTCCAGATCGGCTTTGGGGACAATTATATCGATCAGCGGATCGCCCGCGATCGGAGCGGCGACATCAGCCTGCAAAGGGTGCCTGCCCCCGGCGGCCAAGCCGCACTGCATCTGCTGGGCTGGGCAACCCTGCTGTCTACCGCGCTTGCGTTGATCGCGTTGCTGCTGTTCGTCCGACGCTTGGATCATGACCGGCGGGTGGTCCTCGCTCTCGTGGTGCTCGGTCTGCTGCTGAATGCGGTAATTTGCGCCGTCTTCTCTGGCGTGACAGACCGTTACCAGGCGCGCGTGGTGTGGCTACTTCCGCTGCTTGCACTTTTCTTCCTGCCCAGCTCCAAGCGAGGGTTGCTCGGCAAGACCTTGCGCTCCCGCGCCTCGGGCCAGCACCGGACCATTGATCAACCAGAGGCCGCTCCAGCCACGACAAACGGGTCGCCGGATAGGTAGGAGCTTGCATCCTTCGAGGTGCGCGTGATGTGCGATCCCTGAGCATTATGCCTGAAGTCGGTAGATTGCATCTTCTTGGCATATTGCATTCTGCCGTTATGTAGCTGACAGAGCAGAATTTCAGCGGAATGTGAGTGCCGTTGCTGCGCTGGTGGGTAAGACGTGATGCAGGGCAGGTAATGAGTACGGCATAGCGGAACGCACGGCTTCGATGATCGTCACCTGAAGGTCGTTTAGGGTCTGCTCGGTTTCGCCGGGTTGGCAAATACGATCGGAGCACGCACAGAAATTGATGGACTGTCTCCACTCAGTCCGCAGGCGCTGAAGGGGCAGCTTGTGAAGATTTGTCACGGTGAACGGCAGATCCGCTCGTGCAGCATTTCGCAGGCCCCATTTTGGGGGGTCTTGGTAGTTGAGGCCGATGATGCGCGCGTTGGCTTTGCATCTTTTTGCAATCCTTAACGATAAACGACTACGAAGAACTGGTGCTCGATTGAGCCCGATCGGCTTTGCAGTTCGTATGAGAATCACTGCCGCAGGCAATTAGCGGCGCCGGAATTTGGGCCTTGCGCATTTCATTAACTGAAGTCCGGAATTGGGCTGACAAGAAGGGCTTAACATGATCGTTGCCGCCGAAGGAGTTGACAGCGAGAGCCAGGACAATGTCGCGTTCCGGGGAGATGGAGACAGGAAAGCGACCCTTGCCATTATCGGCGGGGGTCCCGCCGGACTGACTGCTGCCTATTGCGCGCTGAAGAACGGCCTTTCGCTCAGGCCGGTCGTACTGGAAAGCACTGACCAGGTCGGAGGCATCGCGCGGACCGAAAGCTACAAGGGTTACCGCTTTGATATCGGCGGGCACCGCTTCTTCACCAAGGTTAGCTCAGTACGAGCGCTGTGGATCGAGGTGATGCAGGAGGAGTTTCTACGTCGGCCACGCTTGAGCCGCATCTATTACAAGGACAAGTTTTACGCCTACCCGCTTAAGCTGTTCAATGCGCTCGGCAACGTCGGCGTGTATGAATCAAGCCGTATTCTCCTCAGCTACTTGAAATGGAAGGCAAGGCCGCATTCCGAGGAAGAGAATTTCGAGCAGTGGGTCACCAATCGCTTCGGCGGCCGCCTGTTCTGGCACTTTTTCAAGACTTACACCGAGAAGGTCTGGGGTGTCCCATGCACCGAGATCAAAGCGGATTGGGCCGCGCAGCGGATCAAGAACCTGTCGCTGCGCAAGGCAGTGGTGAATGCGGTTACCGGCGCCAACGACACGACGAGCCTGATCGAGGAATTCGACTACCCGAGGCTCGGCCCCGGCATGATGTGGGAAGCCTTTCGCGACGCCATTGTCGAAAAGGGCGGCGAAGTCCGCATGAATTCCGAAGTAACCGGCGTTTACCACGATCACGAACGGATCGCGGCTGTCGAGGTGACATCGCCGGACGGCGCGGTCAGCCGCGTCGAAGCACAGCAGTTCATCTCCAGCATGCCCATCACTCACCTCGTGCGCGTGATGCACCCGCCAGCGCCCGAGCAAATCCTGGGCGCGGCTTCTCGCCTGCGGTACCGCGACTTTCTGATCGTTACCCTGATCCTCGACAATCCCGATCCGTTCCCCGACAACTGGATCTACATCCACTCGCCCGATGTGAATGTCGGCCGCATTCAGAACTTCAGGTCATGGTCGCCAGACATGGTCCCCGATGCAAACCGCTCCAGCATCGGCATGGAGTACTTCTGCAATCAGGGAGACGAAGTGTGGTCGATGTCGACCGAGGATCTGATTGCCATGGCTTCGAAGGAACTCGAAATCCTCGGCCTCGAAAAGGCGAGTTCGGTCGTCGATGGCACGGTCATCCGGCAGCCGCTCGCATACCCTGTCTACGATGGCGATTATCGTGAAGCCCTCGACATGCTGCGCGGCTGGCTCGCACAGTTCTCCAACCTGCAGATGGTGGGACGCAATGGCATGCATCGCTACAACAATCAGGATCACTCGATGCTTACCGCCATGCTGGCGATCGAGAACATCGCCGGCGCCGACCATGATCTGTGGGCGGTCAATGTCGATCAATCCTACCACGAGGATGTCGAATCGGCAGCGAAGATCAAGCGCGTTCCACGCCGGGCGGCGTGATCTGTGCCGGCAGCAGGGGTGACCGTCTCGGCGATCGTTCCGGGCCTGAATGTGGCAGGGATGATCGAGCGCTGCCTCGCGGCCATCGCCGCCTCGGATTACCCTGTCGCGCAGATCCTGTTTTTCGACGACGGTTCGACTGATCGGAGTGGAGCGATTGCCTCTGCGCACGGCGCCAAGGTCCTGCGCAATCCCGGCCCGCCGCTCGGGCCGGCGGAAGGGCGCAATCGTGCGGCAAGCTGCGCGACCGGCGAAATTCTCTGGTTCGTTGATGCCGATGTTCTGGTGCATTCCGACGCGTTGAGGCTGCTGGCCGCGGCGATGGAGGAGCCGGGCGTGGCAGCGGCGTTCGGTAGTTATGACGATCGACCGCCCGCCCCAAACACCGCCAGTCGCTACGTTAACCTGCGCCACCATTTCGTGCACGGTCGCAGCTCTCCGGTTGCCTCGACCTTCTGGGCTGGCATGGGTGCTGTAAGGCGCGAGGTGTTCTTCACGGCCGGGGGCTTCAGCCGATCGTATGACAAGCCCAGCATCGAGGACATCGAGCTGGGAATGCGTATCGTGGCCGGCGGCGGCCGGATTAGGCTGGAACCCCGCGCGCAAGGGACGCATCTGAAGCACTGGACGGTTCGCCAGCTTTGGCGCACCGATATCCGGCAACGGGCCATCCCCTGGTCCCGCCTGATCGCGGAACGGGGTGGTCTCTCCCTCGATCTGAACGCATCGGCTGACGAGCGCATCTCCGCTATCCTCGCACACCTCGTCGTCCTGCTGCTGGCCGCCGCAGTGCTGTTCCCGCCATTGCTCGCGGCCGCGGGGCTGTCACTGTGGCTCTACGGATACCGCAACCGGGCGTTCTTCAGCCTGTTGCGGAGCCGCCTGTCGGTGTCGCAGACGGGCGGGGCCATTCTGCTGCACGTCTTCTACCACATTTATGCAAGCCAGGTGCTCGGCTGGACGCTCCTGTTCAGCCGCCGCCGCGCTGGGTCTCCGCGAGGTAGCTGAAGGGCCGCTCGCCCTCGAACAGCGTTTTGCTCAGATGCAGCGGCTGGTACCCAATCCTCATCCCTCTAGCCCAAGCATTAAGCTCGAGCAGCAGCCGGGACCAATGTGCACGCCGCAGCAGCGGGTTGCGCAACCAGCCGGGGTTTAGCCCATAGGCCCTAAGCGCCTGGCGGAAACCCTCTGCGAAACGCCGCTGTTTCAGGTAAGTGGGCATGAGCCAGGCAACCATCATCGTGTGCGCGTCACGAAAGTGCCGATGGGGAACGTCGGACCATGCCGCTTTGAGGTCCGCGATCACGGCCTGGATGGCAAGCAACTGGCGGGCCGGGTCCTTCTGCGACATGCTCGCCTCGACGATACGATAGCCAACCAAATGGCGGGCGACCAGAACCGGGTGCCCCTTCCGGGCAAGCTGCAGCACCAGCTTCCAGTCCTCCGCGCCATGCAGCTGGCGGCGACCCATCTCCTCGTCGAAGCCCCCGCACATCAGGAGCGGCTCCATGCGGTACACCGCCGCGCTGCCATTGCCCACCGAATTGAGGCTCAGCAAGCCGAGAAGGTCATGCCGTGGCGGCGATTTTGTTACCCCGAAGGGTACGACGAAGTCGTTCTCGTCCATCCGGAACGAATAGGCGAAGGCGAACGGGGCCTCGGGAGACCGGGCGAGCGCATCCACGCACAATCCAAGGAAATCGGGATGCCACATGTCATCGGCATCGATCGGTGCCACCAGCGGTGCCCGCGCCTCCGCAATCCCGCGGTTCCGGGCGCCGGCCAGCCCGCGATTGGCCTGACGGACGACCCGCACCCTCGCATCGCTCAGGAACGGCCGCAGCACCGGCTCAAGCTCGTCGGTTGATCCATCATCGACGACAATCACCTCGAATTCGGCGAGCCGTTGATGGAGAACCGATTGCAGCGTGCGGCCGATGGACCAGGCCGAATTGTAGGTGGGGATGACGACCGAGACCGCGGGCACCTCGCTGCCGCGTTTCATGCCAGTGGCATAAGCACGGCCGTGAGCGGTCCCGCTCTCCGCAGATTGTCCGCGACCTGACGCACTCCCTCTGCGAGGCTTGTCGTTGCTTTCCAGCCCAGCAGGCGCTGGGCCCGCTCCGGAGAGCCACAGAACCCCGCCACATCGAAGCTGCGCGCTGGCGTCTCGATGATCGGCGAAGCGGAACCGGTCGCGCTCACCGCCTCCTCCGCGAGTTGGCGCAGGCTGGTCGCCACGCCGCTCGCGAGATGGACGGGCGGCAGCGCCCGCTCCCCCGCGGCGAGCAGTTCGATCGTGCGAACGATCCCGTCCACCACGCCGGCCACATGCACGAAATCGAAATAATGGTCGGCCCCGGTCAGGCGGAGCGGCTCGCCCGAGAGTGCGCGTTGCACCAGCGCCGGGATGGCCCGGTCGGGATGGTCGCGGCGCCCGCCATAGACGCTGGACAGGCGCAGGATTGCCGCCTGCCCTCCGTCTGCGCGGAACCTCTGCACCAGCCGCTCTCCCTCGAGCTTGGAGCGACCGTAGTGGTTCACCGGCAGGAGCGGATCATTTTCGAACACCACCGGGCTGACGGGATCTCCGTAAACTTCGCGCGAGCTTGCGAAGAGCAGCCACGGCTGGGCGGGGTGCGTCGCCAGCATGTCGCACAGCACCTGCGTACCCGCGACATTGATCGAGGAACAAAGGTCCGGTTGCGCTTCCCCCCACGCCACGCGAGAGATTGCGGCAAGATGCACAACGCCATCGAAGGGTACACGGCAGGCTCCGGCCGCCCATTGCCTGAAATCCTGGGGATGGCCACCGACCAGGTCAATCGGAAGCACTCCGTGGCCGGAATCGACGAGCCGGGCGCTCAAAAGCTCTCCCACAAGACCTGAGCTACCGGTGACGACGATCTTCATGCCGATTTTCCTGCCACGCACCACCTCGAGAACAAAGCACGAGAGCTGCCAGGCTGGCGCCAGCGGCCGCGCGTTTTGCTATGTAGCAAGCTGCATCATCATGACAAAGTGCGGTGCACCCTTACCCGCGCCTCTTTCCCGATCGCAACGAGCGCAGGAGGCGGCGGTGGTCGGCGCGGGCTGGGCCCGGAGGTGAAGGCGGAATGGCGAGAGGCCGATGCAAACCGGTGCGGGTCCAGAAGCCGACCTGAGCTCTCAACAGAGATCTCGAACGGAGATTTTCCCGGGTTAGCGTGCCGAAGGCTGCAGTCAGCAAGCTGGCCCGATCAGCCATCGTTACCCGTGCAGATTTGTCGGCCCGTTGCCCTCCCGCGCCTCCCGGGTGTAAGGCCACTCGGCGAGAGCGAGCCCGACCGGGGCTCCTTCAAGCAGCACGATCTGGGGTTCTGATGGCCGGCCATTCCAAGTTCAAGAACATCATGCATCGCAAGGGCGCGCAGGACAAGAAGCGCTCGGCGATGTTCTCAAAGCTTTCCCGCGAGATTACCGTGGCGGCCAAGTCGGGCATGCCCGATCCCGACATGAACCCGCGCCTGCGCCTTGCGGTGAACGCCGCCAAGGGCCAATCCATGCCCAAGGACAACATCCAGCGCGCGATCGACAAGGCCAGCGCCAGCGAGGGCGAGGATTACGAGGAGATCCGCTACGAGGGCTATGGCCCGGGTGGGGTGGCGCTGATTGTCGAGGCGCTGACTGACAATCGCAACCGCACCGCCACCAACATGCGCACCGCCTTCAGCCGGAACGGCGGCAACCTGGCCGCGACCGGCGCCGTTAGCCATGGTTTCGAGCGCAAGGGGATGATTGAGTATCCGGCCGCCGCGGGCGAGGACGAGACGGTGCTGGAAGCGGCGATCGAGGCCGGCGCTGACGATGTCGAGAGCACCGAGGACGGCCACACTATCTGGACCGAGATGGAGAGCCTGCACGAAGTCTCCGCCGCGCTGGAGCAGGCTTTGGGCGAGGCCGAGAGCGTGAAGCTGGCGTGGAAGCCCAACCTCACCGTCGACGTCGCCGAAGGCGAGGCCGAAACGCTGCTGAAGCTGATCGACGCGTTGGAAGACGATGATGACGTGCAGACCGTGTGGGGCAATTACGAGGTAAGCGAAGCGGTGATGGAGCGGCTCTCCTGATGCCTCTTTCTCCCGCTGCTAGCGGGAGCGAAATGGCGTGCTGATCCTCGGCCTCGATCCTTCGCTTAGCTGCACGGGCTGGGGCTTGGTGCGCAGTGAAGGCACAAGGCTGAGCCACATCGCCAACGGACAGGTGCCCACCGATCCGCGCGCGCCGATGGCCGAGCGGCTGCACCATGTGCACGCCACGATCTTTGCCGTGATCAAGGCCCATTCTCCCGATCGCGCGGCGGTGGAGGAGGTGTTCGCCAACAAGAACCCGGCCTCCACGCTCAAACTGGCGCAGGCGCGCGGCGCGGTGCTGGCCGCCTGTGGCAGCGCTGGGGTGCCGGTGAGCGAGCACGCGGCGCGCAGCGTGAAAAAGGCGGTGGTGGGCACCGGGGCGGCGGAGAAGGCACAGGTGCAGGCGATGCTGAAGATGCTGCTGCCCGGTGCCGCGATCGCCGGGCCGGACGCGGCCGATGCGTTGGCGGTGGCCATCACCGAAGCGCATCTGGGCGCGGGGCCGGCCGCGCGAGCGCGTGTCTCGTGACCTTGTCGGGTTGCCCGTAATTGCCGTAGGACGGAGTGCGGCAGCGGACTGCGCCGGTGAGACAGGCGCGCGAGTTCGCGCCTTCGTGGACCAGGAGGCAGGCTGCATGTTCCTCGTCGTCTTCCGCAACTGAAAGCGCGCGGGCATCGACCAGGCCGCCTATGCCGCCGAGGCCGAGCGGATGGAGGAGCAGGCCCGCGAGCAGTCCGGCTATCTCGCCTTCAAGAGCTACGCCGCCGAGGATGGCGAGGTGATCGCCCTTTCCGAGTGGGTTGACGAAGCGTCCGCCCGCGCCTGGGGGCGCTTGCCCGAGCACCGCGCGGCGCAGCGGCGCGGACGCGAGGAATATTACGAGAGCTACACGCTGTTCACCTGCGACACCCCGCGCACCCACAGCTTTCGACATGAGGATGGGGCCATTGTCACCGCGTTGTCAGCTTTGCCGCGCAAACCCGCAGCATGATCCTCTACGGCATACCCAATTGTGACACGGTGAAGAAGGCACGGGCGTGGCTCGACCAGCAGGGCGCCGTCTACACATTCCACGATTACCGCAGGCAGGGTGTCGACCCAGACCGCCTGGCTCGATGGGCGGGGACCTTGGGTTGGGAGGCGCTGTTCAACCGGCGGGGCACCACCTTTCGCAAACTCGACCCGGCCGAGACGGAGGGACTGGACGAGGCCCGAGCGCTGCGCCTGATGGCCGAGCAGCCGTCGATGATCCGCAGGCCCGTGGTGGAGCATGATGGCGCTGAAGGGGCCGGCCTGCTGATCGGCTTTGATCAGGCCGAGTGGGAGCGGGTGCTCGTATGAAGTGGCTCGCCGCGCTGCTGGCGCTTGGCCTCGCCTGCCCGGCGGGCGCACAGGAGAACCCGATGACGTCAGCACATCCCCACGAAGCCGCGCGCGAGATGCTGGTGATCGCGCATCGCGGCGCCAGCGGCGAGCGGCCCGAGCACACGCTCGCCGCCTACGATCGGGCCATCGAGCAGGGGGCCGATTATGTCGAGCCAGACCTGGTGGTGACGAAGGATGGCGTGCTCGTCGCCCGGCACGAGAACGAAATAGGCGGCACCACCGATGTCGCCGAGCGGGCCGAGTTCGCCGGCCGGCGGACCACCAAGCGGATCGACGGGCAGAAGGTCACCGGCTGGTTTGCCGAGGATTTCACCCTCGCCGAGTTGCGCACGCTGCGCGCCCGCGAGCGGATCGCCCCGTTGCGCCCGGAAAGCGCGCGGTTTGACGGGCTCTACCAGGTGCCGACGATGGCCGAGATTATCGCGCTGGTCCGCGCGCGCGAAGCGGAGACCGGGCGGCGGATCGGCCTGTATCCCGAGCTCAAGCACCCGAGTTTTCTGGCAGGCGAGGGGCACGATGTGGTGGCGCTGCTGGTCGAGCAATTGCACGAAGCGGGCTATCGCTCGGTGGTCGAGCCAGTGTTCATCCAATGCTTTGAGATGGCTCCGCTGGTGCGGCTCGACGGGATGACCGAGCTGCCGCTGGTGCAGCTGATCGCCAGCGAGGGCGGCCCGGCGGACCGCGCGGAGCTGAGTTATGCGCAGATGCTCGCGGGCGACGGGCTGGAGCGGATCGCCGCCTATGCCGATGCGATCGGCGCCGAGCTGCGCATGCTGCTGGGCTCCGATGGCAGCCCGACCGGGCTGGTAGACCGGGCCCACGCGGTGGGGTTGAAGGTGCATGGCTGGACGCTGCGACGCGAGAACCAGTTCCTTCCGCCGGCGCTGCGATCGGGCGAGGACCCGGCGGCACCGGGCGACTTCGCCGCGCTCTGGCGGCTGCTGGAGAGTGCCGGGGTGGATGGCGTGTTCACCGACCATCCGGCACAGGCAGTCACCGCACGGGACGCTGCGCGGTGACGATGTAGTTCAGCGAAAGGTCGCTCGAAAGGTGCAGCCGCTGCATCGGTGACCACGCGATTCCCCGCGGATTTCCCATTACCAGCCCGGCGCCCGTCAGCAGGCCATGCAGTTCCTCCGGAGTGGCGAAATCGCTCCAGCGGTGCGTGCCGCGCGGCACCATACCCACCATCTCCGCCCCGCCCACCAGCAGCATGCGCGAAGTGACCGTGCGGTTGGGGGTGGATATCACCAGCAGCCCGTCGGGCGCGAGGTGGTGGGCTAGCTGGGCGACGAAGGCGGGCTTGTCGGCCACGTGCTCGAGCACCTCCATGCAGGTGACGAGGTCGAATGGCGGAGCATCCAGCGCGGAAAGCTCACCGTGCCGGTATCGGACCGAGCCGGTGGCGGGCTGATCGGCGGCGAGCAGCCCCGCGCCCTCGGCATGTCGCCGGGCAACGGCAATATTCTCGGCCGCCGCGTCGATCCCGGTGACCTCGGCGCCCAGTCGCGCCAGCGGCTCTGCCAGCAAACCCGCGCCGCAGCCGACATCGAGCGCGCGACGGCCGGCCAGCGGGTGCCCCTCGGCGATGTCGCCGCCCCAGTGCAGGTCGATCGCCTCGCGGATGAACTGCAGCCGCACGGGGTTGACCCGGTGCAGCATCGCCGAACTACCGTTCGGATCCCACCAATCCTTCGCTAGCCGGGCAAAATGTTCGGCCTCTTGGGGGCGGATGGTTACAGTTGCGACAGTTGCATCGACCATCCGGCACCCCTAACAGCGCGCCGTGGGCGGCGCCAGCCGTGCGGCATGGGGTGTTCCTGGTGAACGGCGGGTGGCTGCCCCGCGGTTTTCAGCACCTCTCTAAAGGAGCGGACCGGGTTTGGCGCGCATCGTGATGAAATTCGGCGGCACCTCGATGGCCGGCACCGAACGCATCCGGCGCGTGGCCAATCTCGTGCGGCGGCAGCAGCACGGCTCGAACGGCGAGCGTCACCAAGTGGCGGTGGTGGTCTCGGCAATGGCCGGGGAGACTGACCGGCTGGTGAATTTCTGCCGCGAGGCGAACCCGCTGTACGATCCGGCCGAGTATGATGTGGTTGTCGCCAGCGGGGAGCAGGTGACGAGCGGGTTGCTTGCGCTGACCTTGCAGGCGGTCGGCTGCAAGGCGCGCAGCTGGCTCGGCTGGCAGGTGCCGATCCGCACGGTGGAGGCGCATGCCAAGGCGCGCATTACCGAGATCGACAGCGCCGCGATGATCGCCTCGATGGAGGCGGGCGAGATCGCCGTGATCCCCGGCTTTCAGGGTGTGGGCGAAGACAACCGCTTGACCACTCTGGGCCGGGGCGGGTCCGATACCTCGGCGGTCGCGATCGCCGCCGCGCTGGGAGCGGACCGATGCGATATCTACACCGATGTCGACGGGGTTTACACCACCGATCCGCGCATCGTCGCCCGCGCGCGCAAGCTCGCATATGTCACTTACGAAGAGATGCTGGAGCTGGCCTCGGTTGGCGCCAAAGTGCTGCAGACCCGCTCGGTCAGCCTGGCGATGAAGGAGGGGGTGCGCGTGCAGGTGCTCTCCAGCTTCGTCGAGGAGGGCGCCCCGGCGGATGATCTGCCCGGCACGATGATTGTCTCGGACGCGGAAATGGCGCAGATCATGGAGGAAAGCGGAATGGAAACGCAGCTGGTCACCGGCATCGCCCACGATCGCAACGAGGCGCGCATCGTGCTGACCCGCGTGCCTGATCGCCCCGGCGCGGTGGGGCACATCTTCACCCCACTGGCGGCCGCGGCGATCAATGTGGACATGATCATCCAGAACGTGGGGCGCGACAAGGGCGAGACCGACGTCACCTTTACCGTGCCGCGCACCGACCTGCCGCGCGCGCAGGCGCTGCTGGAGGACCGTCGCAGTGCGATCGGCTACAATCGCATCGTGATCGACAGCAAGGTCGCCAAGATCAGCGTCGTGGGTGTGGGGATGCGCAGCCATGCGGGCGTGGCGGCGACGATGTTCACCTCACTGGCCGAGCGCAACATCAACATCCAGGCGATCTCCACCAGCGAGATCAAGATCAGCGTGCTGATCGATGAGGACGAGACCGAGCTGGCTGTGCGCATCCTCCACACCGCCTATGGCCTCGATGCGGAGGACGCGCTCGCCTAGGGCGAGCGCGGGGGTGAGGGCGGTCCCCGGAGCTGCAGGGCGTGAGGTCCGTGAGGGGACCGGCTGTTCCCGACCGACCGCTTTGCTTGGGATCCCGGCTCCGGCAACGGCTGCACAGGGCCATGTTTTGCACGAACGCCAAAGAAGATTGGTGCGGATCGGGTGCGAGTTCTTCGCTAAGTATGCGACCATAGAGATCCTGCGCGATCGGGGCGGAACACTGCTCAGGAAAGTGTTGCGATTCTGATCTCCATGGCTTCGAAGCACGTTGGCCACCGCGCGATCGCGCTGAGTGCTGGCGCTGAAAGGCTATCGCCTAGAAGCAATCCTAGGAGGCCTATTGCGAGAAGCGTGGCGGCTATCGTTCGTTCGGTTGCTAGAGTCTGAGCAGACTGCATCAGTGCGCCGGGCCTGAGGTCATATCCACGCCTCAGCCATGTGCTGATCTACGATGCCATGAACCTCACCACCGACGACAGCGGAGAGTGGACACTTCGTGCTGCTCTATGGCTCACTCTCTAGCCGTGAATATAAGATCTGGCTCATCAGGCGCTCGATCTGGTAGCGCTACTCCACCATCCGCGATTTGCTGCGTATTTCCACAAACAGGATCGTCGACCGCGGTACTGGCGGGATTTTTTCTTGGCTCTGCCGGTGAAGTGGCAAATGCACCGCTATCGAGTTGCCGCTTCTTTCAGCAGATGCAGCTCCAGCTCCAGCCTGTTCAAAATGCGCCGCATTGCCGCGGCGGCTGACAGCTTGTTTTGGAGAGAAAAGCCATGGGGCTGCGCCTTCGGGACCAGTTGCCGCTTATGTAGTAGTGATGCCCCTTATGCGAACCCATGCCGCTGTCGGCCTTGGTGAGCTTGATGCGATGCTCCTCAGCTTGTCGACGGTGCCGACATGCATGCCGTCGGCGCCGTACCTTCCATGTGTGCGCGAATGCCCTTGTCGCGCCCTCGATCCCGCTCGGGGCCCTTCACATCAATGGTCAGCGTCAGCACATGATAGCCCGCATCGTCTGAATGGTCTTGGCGACCCGGCGTTCGAGACGCTGCGCCTGGGCGGGAATGGCAAGCTACACCCCGAATGCTGCGCCTGATCGCGGGTCCGGGCAACAGCGCCATCCCCAAAATGCCGGTTGGAAGCCGAGGGAATTCTCGATTCACGCCGAGGCCCCCGCCTGTCCTCCGAAGGAGCGGCAATCGAGCGTCGAAACGTCGAGCCCTCGGGTGCAGCATGGACCGATGCGGCCAGACCGGCGTGACCTGCGCCGACGATCACCACATCGTAGAGGCGCGCTTCGTCGATCGCGCTCCCTAGGCCGAGGCAGCGGGCGAGCGCACATTCGCTGGGCTAGAGAGCAACTCGGGCTGAGAAGCCGTTCGACAAAGAGCCTGGTCGTCACCCTCAGTAGGCCGAGCGGGCGCCTGCACATCAAGGCTTTCGTAACGCTATTTCCCTATACCCCGCCGGGCAGGCGCATGTGCCAGCTGATCGTTGAGGATGGCGCCAGACTCATGGGATCGTTGATCCAGCTGCAGAATGTCATCTTGGAAATGGTCGCGAAGGGTGATTCCCTGGAGCGTACCGCCGAACGCCTGTGCATCGAGGTCGAAAAGCTCTCACCGGGAGTGGTCTGCTCGGTCCTCACGGTTGACCCTGCAGGCCTGCTCCATCCGCTTGCCGCACCGAGTCTCGCCGATTCGTACTCGAGGGAACTGGAGGGGCTGCCGATCGGCCCGGAAGTTGGCTCATGCGGTACGGCTGCTTACCTCGGCAAGGCGGTCACGGTGACGGATATCGAGAGGGATCCGCGTTGGAATGATCATAAGCTTCTGGCGCTTTCTTTCGGGCTGCGCGCCTGCTGGTCCAGCCCCATTTTGAACGGACGTGGGATTCCGGTTGGCACCTTTGCATTCTACTATCGCGAGTGCCGTGCACAGAGGTGGCTCGGCAAATCTGCACAGTAGGTTAAGTGGAGTTTCTGCCTGAAGGCGGCCGGCATGG
>LXQI01000035.1:0-60130 GCA_001683845.1 Erythrobacter sp. ANT-B3C2
TGGCTGGTCGAAAACGGACGGCTGGAAGCACCGGCGGAGCTGTCCGGACCGTCCGGCGAACCATTGGTACTTGAACCTTCCGAGAATAAGCGCTTTGTTCGAGTCTCGCGTGGATAAAGCGGGTGAATTCGCCATGGCGCCCTTCGCTGCGGACAGGATTGCGCGCACGCTGGCGGACGACACCAGCCCCTTGCCCCGCCGCTGACCTTCTGCTCGCGCCAGCCGACCGTGATCGTCCCGGCGAACAGCGATGCCCCGTCGCTGGCGCGAGTTTCCTTGTTATACACCAGCGCAAAAGGGAATGATCGACGTTGATCGAATAGGCGAGGTGAAAGCAGTCCCAATATCGCCCGCCTTGAGCTCGCGCCCAGGCGCATCCGCCAGCCGCTGAGCACGACCCGCGAAATCACCTGCAGCCGCTTCGATGACTTGAAAGTGTTTTCTGCAGTGGCGCCGGGTGACCAACGCAATGCCGCCGCCTGCCGGGCTCGAACGCGGTGCTTGGCCCACCTGTCGCGCTACACCGGCCGAAAGGCGATCTAAACAGTTGGCTTCTCACCTTCGACCAGCGCGGCGCCACCTCCCGCTACGTGGCAGCCTGACCGCGTCGAACCAGCTGCAGCCAAAACCGCTAGGAAACGGATTGGTCCAGTAGATGATGAGGCTGATCAGTTGCTTCGACGATCATTCCGGCAGGTCGAAACGGGCGATGGGGTTGGCGCAACCCGAAGCATATGGATCGGTACCAATAAAATGGGTGCGTTCAGGCTGTTGCTCTGCGGCGCCAAAGAAGTCGGTCGCCAGCATAAACCTGCTGAGGAGGCCGCGGCTAAACTGTTCGAACGCCGCCTTGGCGCGACCGGGCGCTGCTGCGGCAACCATCGGATTGGCCAGCATCAGGAACATCGCATTATAGTAGACGCTGAACCCAGGATCGAAAACTCTTTGGTCCAGATATTCTTCGGCGAACTGCTCAAGGGTCGCGTCGGGTATCGCCAGTCCGGGGAGTTGCCGTCGCAGATAATCGACGATCATCGAGGACCGGGAAGTCGCCGCGTGGCTCGCCAGCAAGCCCGCGGGCAACACTGCCACCGCGGCGCCCCCGATCAGCAGGTTGCGACGAGTGACCCGCTCCATCAGACCATCACCCGGTCGGCCGATCGCATGGCTTGGGCCGCGATCGTCAGGCTGGGGTTGGCTGGTCCACCCACTGGAAAGGTGCTGCTTCCGAGCACGAGAAGATTGCGCAGCTGATGGTGCACGCAGTCGCGGTCGACGATGCTCGTAGCGGGATCATTGCCCATCGAAGTGGTGCCGATGATATGCGCCTCGCTCACGGCCAGCCTTTCATCCACCACGATGCGCTCGATCGGCAATGGGGCAAGCACGCGCTCCAAATCGGATTGTGCCTGGTCGATGGCCTTCTGCGTATACGCACTATGGCCAATATAATGAACCTGAGGCTTGGTGGGATCGGCCGGGTTGGTCCGGACGGTATTGGCAACATCAGGAACGACATCGAGTACCAGCCGCAGCGGTAAGACCTGTCGCCAACGGCCGGGTTCGGTGCGTAGCGTACCCACGTTCCAGGTTTCCAGCAACACCGCCGCGCGGTCCCGACGCCGGGCCTCGTCATCATACAGCATGTAGCCGATGCCGGTCACGGAGGTCGAGCCACCAAAGCTCTCGACTCCGTCAAGAAAGGCCTCGGCCACCACTCCGACCTGTTCGTGCAGGCGCCGTCCGAGCAGGGGATGAGCCAGCGAGGAGCGCTCCAGGATCACCGGGTTGAAGATCGCATTCGCGGCCAGGACAACGAGATCGGCAGTGGCGGTTTGCTCGCGTCCGTTGCGCGCGTAAGTCACTCCTCGCGCAACGCTGCCGTCATGATCGATCGTCAGTGCCTCAGCCGCCAGGGCCACGGTGACCCGCGGATCCTCGTAGACCCGCATCAGCCCGTTCTGGATAGTGAATTTTGCGTCGACCGGACACAATTGGCAGATGCCGTTCGCGCAGCAGACCCCGCGCCCCGCTCCATGCACGCGCGCTCGCGCCGAGGGCATGCTGAAGAACTGGTGCGGATAAGCTTGCCGCAACAATTCCTCAGGCGCGGTCAGGCGGTGTGAGGGCTGTGCGTATCCGGTCAGGCGGCGGTATGGCGCAGCATCGTCGGAGCCGGCCAGTGACAGAATGGCTTCCGCCCGGTCATAATACGGCTCAAGATCGTCATAGCCGATGGGCCAATCCTCACCGACGCCGAAGCGGCTGCGCATCTCGAAGTCGGCCGGTAGAAACCGAGGGGCGTTGCCCCACCAACAATTCGTACCGCCGCCAAAGCCGACGCTGAAAATCCATCGCTTGTCGGGATCGCCGGTCCGCGAAATGTAGGGCTCGGCGAGCGCAGTGGTGTCGGTTGCCCGGGCCGCCACCCGGTCGGCGTGTTCGGTCAGTTTGCCGCGTTCCAGCACCAGAATTTGTGCGCTGGCCGCGGCCTTTGCAAGGTACCGCTCAAGGAAGAACGAGCCCGCAAAACCGGTCCCGATCACAATGAGATCGTAGGTTTGCTGTTGCGGGTCCGAAAATGGCACGACTGCCTAGCTCCGTTTGTAGTTCATGATTGAGCCCGGCCACCTATGGTAACCCCGCGTCAATGAACAGCAGAATGGTTGCCCGGGGCCGTACATGATGCGGGATGGCGAGGCTCCATTGTCCTTCGCGAGTCAAGCGATCCAGCGATTGTCGATCCTTGTTGAAGGTCCGATCCTGCGGGGCTACGGCGCCTCCGCTCGCCATCCTCAACATGTGCCGCGTCTATTTCTCGCAACGCGGGAAGCTGGCTCTAAAGGGAGGCGGTTCAGACGACGCCATGCCAGATCTGACGATAGGGACATCGCCGCGCCGCTTCTCTCTTGGTCTTGAAGGCTTCAGGCGGTCTAACGGCGGGTTTATGGTTTGGGCGTTCAAACCAAGGCCCGTTTTGGCACAGACTGCCGAACACTCTTGTCTTGCAGCGGCCTCCCCCCGAGTATGGTCGACGCCTTGGCAAGGAGGCGCTGAATGGGTAGGCCTTTGGAGCATTCCCTCCGACTGAGCCGGTTTCTTAAGAGTTCGCCAT
This sequence comes from Erythrobacter sp. ANT-B3C2, assembly GCA_001683845.1. Taxonomy (GTDB): domain Bacteria; phylum Pseudomonadota; class Alphaproteobacteria; order Sphingomonadales; family Sphingomonadaceae; genus Croceibacterium. Next base: position 3,116 of record LXQI01000035.1, read on the forward strand.
CTTTTCTTTCATTTTGGACAGTGACTAAGCTGTTTTGAAGCGTCACCAGACACGCGGGTTCGGCCAGCGTCAAAGGTACTTACTGATCAGATAGGTCATCAGATGTATGGCTCGAGTTAAGGCAGCGCCACTCTGCCTAAACCGAGCCACGTTCGCGATTTCCCCTCCATTAGCCAAGCAGGAGCGGATTCCTTTGAGCGGATTAAGCTTCGGCGTGAAGTCCGAATTGGTTACAGTGCAACACATAACAAAATATAATTTGAAGTTCTATAAACATTAATGGATCGCAAATGAAGAAATTGCTGCCTAAGACATCGATGAAGCCGGCTTATTGGAAGTCAGCAATTATTGCTGGCATCGTCCTGCTGGCAATTGGCGGTTTGCTCATCGTCATGTTCAATCTGCCGGTTGTCACGGGGAGCGTTCCGCAATGAACCAACTGGTCGCGGCGAGTCCCCGAGCGCGGCGCGGTTGGACAGCATTGTTCCATCCTTCTCGACACGAGATGGATACGGCGGCCCAGCCCAGGGATGGGCTGGTTGTGTTCGCGGTGATGTGGGGCATGGCCATGATGCTGAGCGCGGCCTCGCAGACATGGTTCCTGAGAGGCGGTCAGGGACTTGGACTGGCATTCCTCGCCTGGAGCACGCTTGGATCTGCCGCCCTGCTGGTGATGAACCCCCGAAAGACCAGCCTGCTCTTGATCGTGGCAGGGCTGATGACGGTGATGTATCTGCTCCTCCTGCCGGTCGCCTCCAACAACCGGACGATTTCGCTGTTCATGAACACGGCCATCCTCATTGCGGTGGGCAGCCAAGTCATCAAGGGCCGCACCCTGTATGTGGACCGCGAGGCGCCTTACGAGCAATTGCGCGTGGTCGCGCGGGGCTTGCTTGCTGTGATGTACTTCTACGGCATTTTCCACAAGATCAATATCGACTTCCTCAATCCTCAGACAAGTTGTGCAACGGCCCTGTATCAACCATTAATGAAACCATTGAATCTGGGGCACAACCTGTACGGACAATACTTAGCAATAGCATCGACCTTTATTGTGGAAGTGATCGCGATTGTTTGCCTGTACTGGAGACGATTTTTCTGGGTCGGTCTGCTGATTAGCCTACCCTTCCACTATGTGATCCCGATTTCGGGTTATTCATGGTACATGGATTTTTCGAGCCTTGTGTTCGCCCTTTATATGGTCGCAGTCCCGCGTGAGGTGGCTTCCGGTCTTTACTCGTCCGGCGTGTCGCTGCTGCGCCAAGTTCCCAGATTGCGCGCGGGTTCGGCGGCAATGGTGCTGTTCGGAACCGTCTGGGCTGCAGCACTGGTGTTTGCCTGGCTAGTGGCGCAAAGCCATCCTGATCGGGATGGTCAATTGATCTGGCATTCGGCCTGGTTGATCATCTGGACGATCTTTGGGGGGGTCAGCATGGTGTTGATCGTCCGTGCCGCCTTGCTCGAACAGCCATATTCGGAAGCGAAGGTCCGCTCGCGGCAGCGTTGGTGGGTCCTCGCGATACCCGCCACGCTTTTCGTGATGAGCGCATCGCCCTACGTCGGTTTGAAGACCGAAAGCTCAATTGCAATGTTTAGCAACCTGCACACTGAGGGGGGGGTCAGCAACCACCTGGTCTTCCCCACGCCACCCTACATCTTTGGTTATCAATCGCGTGCGGCACGAATCCTCGAAAGCTCCGATCCGAGCTTGAACGAACAGGCAATGGACGGCCAATTCGGGTTGGTCGAGCACGATATTGCGCTCCAGTTGCTGTCAAATCCGAACATGTGGGTCACCTACGAAATGGGCAGCCAGCGGTTCGAGCGGGTCACTGCAGCAACATACACGGGGCACCGGCCGAACTGGATCGAGCGAAAGTTGCTCGTCTTCAAGCCAATCGACTGGGCCCGGCCGAAAGTCTGCTCCCACTGATAGAAGTAAATATAAATTGCGTCTTTGTACTTGTGCCCCTGGCGAGGATTCAGAGGACACGCTCCGGCGGCGTGCAACCACCTTTGCTCGTTTCTGCTGGGGCTTCTGCAAGTGTATCTGTAGACGATCGACCAAGCCGCTTCCAAGCGCCCAGTGCTGAGGCTCATGAACCAGCGAGCAGCGACATTCTCTAATGCCTTTGTAAACCGCTTTTACAGCCCGCCCCTTCGCGCCGCGGCGCCACTCATTCTGCAACTCCGCCCTCCTTGGTTGTCTGACCACCGGATAACGGCTCAATTCCATGAACCGGATGCGCGGCGTAGCTAGCGGGTATGGGATCGGGAGTAACCGGGCCCGAACACCACGCATATATTGAGCGCCGTGTTGAAGAGGAACGCCACACCGATGCCGGCCCCCTTCGCAAACAGATGGGGTATGCCAAATGCGCTTGCCATCCAGGTGACCCCCGTATTCACGAACAGACCGAAAAGACCGACGGCCAAGAACAGGCCAAAGCGCCCCATCTGCGACCGCTGACGAAACACGATACGGGAAATCAGAAGGTAGTTGTAAGCCGCTGCGACCAGGAAGCTCAGCGCCGCGGCGACAGGCACTGCCGCGCCCGAGGCCACCAGCAGCACGAACCCACCCAGGTCGATGATCGCCGCACTGCCGACGACCACCAGATAGCGAAGCTTAGCCGCGGAGCGTGCAGAGAGTGTCAGCCCGGGGACTGGCACCGGATATCCTCGCTTCGGAACAGCGGAATCCGACAGCTGGTGAAAGACGCCTCGAAATTGCGCGAAGCAAGCCGCTTCCGTAGCGTGAAGAAGGCACAGGCTCGCAGCGCCGTGCCGCTCTCCTGCTTGATTGGGTTGATGATCATGACGCTCTCAGCGGGCGGCACACCAGCTTTGACGCCAATGCGCAACTGCCCCTCAGGAGCCCACTCTAGCTGCCTCCTGCCCAGTTCGGTCGCGCTCACCTTCGAGCCTGCCAAAGGACCAAAAGCGAGAAGCTTGTCGAACCGGATACTCCGACCATCAACGCCACCAAGCGCCCCGCGCCCATTGCAAGGCAAACGGCTGGCGCATTGGCACACTCGCTTGCACTAAATGGCGCACTGGTCGCAAATTCATCCTTCGCTTGCCTAGCCCTGTCTGCGCGCGGCACAAAGCCGCAGTCGCGGCGACTTCCGCGAATAGGCATGCCCCGCGTTTGACCTGACCGCTCTCGGGATCAGACTCCACCGAGACCGCATTTCGTCAAATCCCTTCAACTTGGCTGGCTCCATTCTCGAATGACCAGATCGGCAGGCTCGGCCACCACTACCCGTCGGACTGGGCGCGGTGCGCAAACAACCCGCTCACGCTCGAGGACCACGAGCCAGAGACATGAGGCCAGTCGCGCGCGCTGGACGGGTATAACGCATTGCCCAGCTCATTTCCTGAGTTCGATGAACTGCTGGTCTGTGTACGTCTGGAGGTCGGGAATGTCGAAGAAGGTCGTGACCACGGCGGTCGCTCCCACCAGGAGCATCGCCAGCATCAGCGTACGATCCTGGAAAAGCCGTTCCGGCGCCTGCGCGACCGATCCATGGCGCATCGAGATCCCGAGATAGACGGCAAACAGGAAACACAGCGGCGGGACCAGAAGGATATATTCGATCCGGTACTTGATGATGAAGATCGAGAACAGGCTCGAACTCAGCAAAGCGTAGGCGATGCAAGATGCGAGCAGGCGGATCTCGGTATAGCCCGCGAACGACTTCCTGTACCGGATCAGGAGATCGCGCCCATGAGAAGCGCATATCTCGCGATACTCAGACCACCGCTTGGCGGCCATCAGATAGGCGCCGCCCAGCCAGTAGGCGACAATGATGGACATCGGCGGAACCGACGTGGCATCGATCATCAGCCAGCCGATCAGGAGACGAAAGGGGTTGTTCACGGATTCGGAGATCACGTCCAGATACGCTTTGTCCTTCGTGCGGACCGGCGGCACATTGTAGACAACGCCCTGTACTGCGAACAGACCCGCGACGATCAGCATGGGAGTACTGGATGCAGCAGCAGCGGCGCAGCCGATGGCGATGAACAGCGCCCACAGCCCGTAGACATAGGCAGGGTTCAATTCCGTCTGGACCGATACCCGTGCCGATTTGGTGGGATGGTGCCGGTCGAAATCCCGATCCAGCCACTCGTTGATCACGTAATTCGCCGACGCGATCGAGATGGCGCAGACAAACCCGAGCACCACGTGCAGCAGCAGATTACTGTTCTGCGCGTCCCGCAGCAGGAAGGCGAGCGCCGCGCCTGGCACCACGAAAATCTGCTTGGTGATATGATCGAATCGCGCAAGCCGCAGATAATCGCGCTTTCCCGCTTGGCGCGGCAGCGCCACGCGGCTCGCTATTCCCGTAGACATCGATACCGTTCCCCGAGCCCCTGACGCGCCGCGCATAGTGAGCAGCCGTGAAGATTCGCCTAATTATTGCTTCGGCACCTAGACAGTCAATCGCCCTGAAAAGGATGATAGGGCCTCGGCTGGACCACCCAGTTTCGCGGCTGCACCACCCAGACACGCCGATCCGGAAAACGGGCGATCAGGCGCGAATTGCGCTCGTCGCCAAGGTCGCGTGCCCAGATGATAGGCGCGCTCTGGAGGTCTGGCGCGTTGTACACCCAGGCATGGCGACCGGAATGCTCATCGTACCGAACGAACACCAGGTCGTCGCCCCGCGTGGCCTCCAGGCTGCGCTCGACGGCCTCGCGTTCGGTTGTCCTGACCACGGCGCAACAAGACCGGTCCCAGAAGTTCGAGATGCCCGCGGGCCACCCGGTTGCAAGGTACGCGACGGGAAGCGCGACACCGAGCAGCAGCAGGAGCGGAAGAGTGCGGGCCAAGAACAGGCCCGATGGCTGCCCCCGAAAGCTGAGGCCGCGCAGCTTCTCCAAACCAGCGACCACGAAGAGCAAGACGCAGGGGAGAAGCGGCGCGGCGTAGTGCGGAAAGTCCCACGTCGTCACCATGAACCCGATGCTCACGAATCCGCCTGCCAGCGCCGGCATGGCGCCCCTGTAACCGAGTGAGAAGAAACCGACGACGCAGGGGATCAGCATCGCCGGCCCGACAAAGAACGCGAAGAGAAGAAGCGATTTCTGGACCAATGCCTCAAATAGGGTCGGGATCGATGCCCGCCGCTCGTAAGGGGGGATCTCCCAGCGGTAGAGTTTCGTGAGCTGTGCGTCAGGCCACGTCGTGCGCAACAAGGGTGCCGACATGAGAAAAGGCGGGGCACCCCCATACTGCACCCTGCCGACCTCATAGGCGGGTTTCAGAGGGTCGCCGGTGATTGCGGCTGAGTGGGAGGCGAGCACGCCGCCGCCCATGACCACCGCCGCCAGCACGGGCAGGGCGAACTTAGCCACTGCGCTGGTCTGTTTGCTGGCGATCGCTCGCAACGCCCAGGGAAGCAGCACAAGCCCGATTCCGGCGCAAAACAAGAGGCCCTCGAAGGGACGACTGGTCATCATCAGGAACACGCCAAAAGCGGCCCAGATGCCGTGCCTCCAGCGCGCACCAGCCTGAAGCCGCCCGGCGGCCCCGAGTGTCAGCGCTGCGCCCAGCGCCGTCACCGAGCCGCCCCAATAGCCGTTCACCCAGTAACTAAAGAGCCCGAACTGCAGCACTACGATAACGCCGCCGAGAAGCGCGCTGAGCGGCCGCACCCAGGCCTGCAGCATCCAGGTGACGGCAGCCGCTAGGGCGGCAGTCGTCAGGAGCGTGCCCACCCACGGGCTCCCAGCGATGATCAGTCCAAGCAGCAACGGCAGGCTGCGGCCCGGGAAATAGATCGCCGCCCGGACCGGCGTGACGATTAGATGCATTTCTTCGAGATGTTGCCACATGGGATCGAAGGGAGCAGCCCATCGCCCCTGAAGCATCAGCTCGGCCTGGAACAGCAGGCTGAACTCGTCGGGGATCAGCAAGGGTGGTGCGGGAAGCAAGGGCAAAAGCGCCGCCCGCAGACCCACTGCCAGCAGGAACACGATTGCCAGGTGCAGGTTGCGCGCCTCTCCGATCGAGCTGAAGAAGCGCTCCAGACGCGCAAACGTTGGGCTTAGAATGGCGGGAGCCAGCATGGCCGTGATCACGAGCAGGACCAACAGCCAACCTTGCCATGCGCCGACCAGACCCAGAACCATGGACGCTCCCCCAAAGTGCGACGAGCGCAACGCTATCTATCATGGCACTTGGTTAAAATCGCCCTAAGCTTCGATTGCGGGCCATCGGGATCCGTTAGCCAGGCAGACGTAGGCTCGGAAATCCTTGTTCCCGCTCGCCGGCCTTGCCCGAAGGGATGGGCTGCGCCGGTGGCGGCCCGGAGCTTCTGCGTGGGCAAACCCCGCCTTCGCCGCTCTTGCAACCGCGCACCTCCGGTGTGGCAAGCGGAATGGACCGCATCCGGACCAGCGAAGGGCCGTCTTAGGAGTGAGGGGCGTTCACAAAGTCCGGCAGCTCGACCGGAGCGGCCGCAGCCTTGGCTGCGCGCATGGCGAAATCGCTTGGCCGGCGCACGGGAATTGTCAGAACACAGCGCACCCCTTCGGGCGCGAAATCCAGCTTGACCGGGGTCTTGAGCTCGGAGGCGACGATCCGTTCGATCAGGTCGGTGCCGAAGCCCCGGCCGCGCTTCTGCGGTACGGGCGGCCCGCCGCTCTCCTGCCATTCGATCCGCACCAGCGCATCGGCTACCATCCGCCAATGCACGGTAATTTGCCCGCCTGGCAGGCTGAGCGCACCATATTTTGCCGCATTGGTGGCCAGTTCGTGCATCGCCAGGCCGAGCGAAAGCGCATCGTTGGGGGCGAGTTCGATGTCGGGGCCGCCGATGTCGACCTGGTGGTCGCTGGCTTGGGCGTACGGCAGCAGCTCAGCTTCCACCACCGCCCGGATCGGGGTGGTGCCCCAGTGCGACTGGGTGAGCAGGTCATGCGTCGCCGACAGCGCGCGGATGCGGCCATCCAGCCCGTCGGCAAATTCGTTCAGCTCCCCCGCCCGGCGGCGGGTCAGCGCGATGATCGAGAGCACATTGGCCAGCGTGTTCTTCACCCGGTGGTTCAGCTCGCGGGTGAGCGACATGCGGATCGATTCCTGCTCCTCGAACCAGCGCAGCTTCGCCTCATCCTCCAGCGCCTGGGTGGTCAGCATGCGCACCAGCAGGACCAGCAGGCTGGAAACCAACAGGCCAAAGATGATCGTGAGCATCGACAAGCCCGAGAGCGCGCCACTCTGCGCCGAGGTGACCCGCAGCTCCCACGGATTGTTGGCGATCAGAACCACCTCCGAAGCGGTTGGCCCATCGAGTTCGGCGCTGCTGCCGGCCGCGAGCAGTCGCCCGGGCGCGGGCTCGCCATCGTACAGCCGCACGGAATAGCTGCCAGCATCGTCCTGTTCGAGCGCGGATGCCAGAAATTGGCCGGCGTTGAACGGGCTGAAGATGTAGCCTTTGAGTACCCGCCCGGCGGGCCCGCGCTCGTACACCGGCATGAAAATGACAAAGCCGGGCGCGTTGCCATCGCCCACTTGCGCCAGCACCACCTTGTCGGTTGCGGTCGGGCGAGCGGTAAGCTGCGCCTCGATCATGGCCTGCCGGCGAACGCGTTCGGAGAACATGTCGTAGCCCAGCGAACGCCGGTTCCGCTCCGTATCGAGCTCGATATAGGTCACCGGCACCGCATAGGGCTGCTGGCCGGCCTCCGGACGGGGCCACATCCGGACGGGCCCGCGCGATGTCGCTTCCAGAGCGGCATCGAACGCCTCCACCTCGCCGGGCCGCACGATTCTGGCCCAGCCAATTCCCTCGGCTCCGCGATAGTCGGTATCGAGCCGCAATTCGCTGACGAAGCGGCTGAAATCGGAGGCCGAGACCGTTTCGAGCGTCGCCAGATAGGCCGCGCCGGCGCGCAAATAGGCGCTGCTGGCGTTGGCCCGCCGCTCCAGTGAGGCGGTGATCGCCATGGCGCGATTGCGCAGCTGCGCCGCATCGCGGCCCGCTTCACCGCGCTCGATCGCGAACACAGCCAGCATGGTGATGGCCGTGATCAGCAGGAAGATCGCCACCGGCAGCCCACGCGGAAAACGAACGAGCCACCGCTTCGTCGCGCTGCGCTGGCCGGCACTCTGAACCAAAGAGAGAACTCCCCGCGCGTTCGCCGAAATCCCGGCCGGCCTTGTCCGGCGGCAGAATGCACCCGCATGGAGGGCCGACCTCGGCCCTCGGCAGGTAGAAGGGGGAACCGGACGAAGGTGATTTCGTTCCAAATCGCGCAAGGGGGGCCGCTGTTGGTGCAGGGCCAAGGTTCCATGGCGCTTGCCGGCTTAGCCGTGGTAAGCGCGGGGAATCACTTCTGGATTAAGCAGGCGGGCATATCTCGAATGATTGGTGCTGGGAAAAAAACCTCTTCTGTGGGGGGTAAGATTGCAACGAACAGGAAGCGGAGCCCCGATTGGAGCTCTGGCCTTAAGCAGCTTTACGACCAGGTTGTGGACGAGCCGCTGCCGGACAGTTTCAAGGAACTGATCTCCCGCCTCGACGACGACAAGCGATGAGCAAGGAAAAACGGGAGCTGCCCGAGCGCAGCGCCGCCGACAAGCGTGACTTTAAGCGCGAGTTGACCGGGGTGGTGCCGCATCTGCGCGCCTTCGCCCGTGGCCTGTGCGGCCGCCCGGACATGGCCGACGACCTGGTGCAGGAAACGCTGCTGAAGGCTTGGGCCGCGCAGGAGCGGTTCGAACCCGGTACCAGCATGCGCGCGTGGACCTTCGTGATCCTGCGCAACGCCTATCTGACCGACATGCGGCGCAACCGCTTTCGCGGCGAATATGACGAGACCGCGGCCGAGCGCATCCTCACAGCCCCGGCCGGGCAGGAGGAGCCGATCCACCTTTCCGATATGCACCGCGCACTGCTGACGCTGCCGCCAGAGCGGCGCGAGGCGCTGCTGCTGGTGGGCGCGGGCGGTTTCTCCTACGAGGAGGCGGCCAATATCTGCGGCTGTGCGGTCGGTACGATCAAGAGCCGGGTTGGCCGCGCGCGGGCCGCGCTTTCGAGCATGATCGAGGAAGGCGACATCCCCGATCGCGCGATCGGAGATCCCACCGCCCACCGCGCGATCCTGGAAGAGCTGGACGAGGTGGCCGCGGGCCGGGGCCTCGCCGTGCCGACCAAGTAGCGGCCCGGCAGACCGCGTTGGGGGGCGCGCAGCCATGATCGACGAGGCGGACCCGCTTCGCAGCCAGCGGGGCCCGGGCGCGCCTTTCCCGGACCGCGTGGCGCCAGATGCGGTGCTTCCCGCGCATGGGGATGAACCGTCACCCGTGCACACCCTGGCCGATCAGGAGCTGCGGCTGGTCTCTGCCCTGGTGGTGCTGCTGGCGACCGGCCTGTTCCTGGCGCTGCCGTTCGTGCTCTCGATCGGGTCGGTGGTGTTTCTGCCTTTCGTGACCGCCCTCGTGCTGACCATCATCCTTTCGCCGCTGGCCGATCGGCTGGCGCTGTTCGGGCTGCCCAATCCGCTCGCCTCGTTCCTGGCGCTGATGGTGTTCATCGGCGTGCTGGCGCTCGGGCTGACCGCGGTGCTGCACCCGGCGGTGAGCCTGTTCGCGGAGGCGCCGGCGATGATCACGCGGATCGGCGAGCATTTCAGCAATCTGCAGGGTAGCCTGGCGTGGATCTCGCGCCTCAATGCACAGGTGGCCGAGATTATCGGCGAGCAAGAAGGCGAGCTGGTGGTGCTGGCCGGGCCAAGCATGCTCGAGCAGCTGGCCTTTGCCACCCCTACGGTAGTGGTGGAGGTGCTGCTGACGTTTCTGATGGCCTTCTTCATGATCGAGGCGCGGGTCCGCCTGCGCCGCCGCTTGCTGCTGGAACGCCAGCATTTTGGCGCCAGCCTTAAGGCCGCCCGGGTAATGCGGGACGTGCAGGACCGGGTGGCGCGCTACATCCTCACGGTCGGGCTGATCAACATGGGTGTGGGGGTGATCGTGGCGGCGGGCGCCTGGGCGCTGGGGCTGGGCGCGCCGATCATGTGGGGCGGGCTCGCCACACTGCTCAACTTCATCCCCTATGTCGGGCCGTTGGGAATGGTGGCGCTGCTGACGCTGTTTGGCCTGGGCACCGGCGATACGCCGCTGGTCGGCCTGATCCCGGCGGCGGCTTATCTGGCGCTTCATACGGTGGAATCGAACATCGTCACGCCTTCGATCCTTGGCGCGCGCTTCACCATGAACCCGGTGATGATCCTGCTGGCGCTGAGCTACTTCACCTGGATCTGGGGCGTGCCGGGCGCGCTGCTGAGCGTGCCGATCCTGCTGTCGCTCACCGCTCTGATCGATCATCTCGGGCGCCCCAACGTGATCGGCTTTCTGTTCGGCGAGCCGCTGTTCGCCGGCAAGGTGCTGGAACCCGAGGAGGACGGCCGGGCGGCGGCGGATCAGCGCATCTAGGAGGCCAGCGGCCATCGGCACGAGAGGGCCAGCACCCCCATCGCCGCCGCAAAGCCGCCCCAACCGAATGCGCTGCTTTTCTGCTGTCCTGGTGTTCGATCGGATTCCCTATGTTCTCGGCTGTGCAGGGCCGCTGGCGTCGTCCACCTGTGGGATTAGCCCGGCGCCGGGGTCCGTTCGAACAGCCGGATCGGCTCGCCTCCGGGCAGCACCGTGTCGCGCATCGGCTGGTAGCCGAGCCTCTCCGCCAGGCGCAGCGAGGGGGCGTTCTCGGGGGCGATCATGCAGATTGTGCGCCGGGGGACGTGCTCGGACTCAAACCAGGCGAGGCTCGCTTCCATCGCCTCGCGCGCGAGGCCGTGGCCGGTGTGGCGGGCGGCGATGATCCAGCCGGCTTCGGGATTGTCGTCGAAATCCGCGCCCAGCCCTCGCCAGCTGTGGAAAATGCCGCAGTTGCCGATCACCTCCTGGCCGCCTTTCGGGCGCAGGATGAAGGCGCCGTAGCCATAGAGCAGCCAGCTGCCCGCACTGCGTGAAAAGCGGGTGAAATGATCGGCCAGGCTCGCCTGAACGCCCAAGTGCCGGCCGGTGCGCGGATCGGCCACAATGGCGGCCAAATGCGCGAAATCCCCGCTTTGCGGCAGCCACAAATCGAGCCGTTCGGTGGTCAGAAGCGGGGCGCAAGCGGGTTGCACCGCCATTAGAACACCTGAATCAGCGCGTGGATTGTCACTCCGACGAGGCCGCCCACCAGCGTGCCGTTGATCCGGATGAACTGCAGGTCGCGGCCCACGGCGCCCTCGATCCGGCGGCTGATCGTCTGGCCATCCCAGCGGCGCACGGTCTCCGACACCAGCCGCACGATCTCGCCGCCATAGCGGCTGGCGACGCCCACTGCGGTGCGCCGGGCGTAGCGGTTGACTTGCCATTGCAGCCCCGCATCCTCGCGCAGCGCCCGGCTTAGCTCGCCCATCGCCTCGCCCAGCTGGCTGCCGAAGCCACCCTGGCCGGCCCCACCCTGACTGGTCTGGCCGCTGCGCGCGCGCTCGATCAGCGAGAGGCGCAGCTTTTCCCACACTCCCATCCACCAATCGGCCACCGCCGGGTTGGCGAGGATCTCGCGCTTGGCGCGCTCCACCTTTTCGCGCGTTGCGGGATCGTGGACTAGGTCGTGGGCGAATTGCTGCAGGCTCTGCTCCAGCTTCAGGCGCAGCGGGTGATCGGGGTTGATCAGCAGTTCGGCCAGCATGCGATAGAGCCCGTCCAGCACCGATTTGGCGAGCCGCTCGTCCAGCCCGGTCCAGCGCAGCACGGAACCGGCGCGATCGTGCACCATCTGGCGCACCAGCACCTCGTTCTCTTCCAGCGCATGGCCGGCCCAGCGGATCATCGAATCGAACAGCGGGCGGTGCTTGCCGCCCGCGAGCGCCGCTTCCAGCACGCGGCCCAGCAGCGGGGCGATCTCCAGTCGTTCGAGCTGGCGGGCGAGGCCGGTGCGCACCTGCAGGCCCAGCTGCTCAGGATCGAGCGATTCCAGCAGATCGGCGAACAGGCCGGCGGCACCTGCGCGAATCCGCCCGCCGCCGGACAGGCGCGCGGGATCGAGGAACTCGCCCGCGGCCCGCGCGACGTTCATCTCGCGCATCCGCCGGGCGACCACCGAAGGGATCAGGAAGTTCGATTGCAGGAAGCCCGCCATCGTATCGGCGATGCGGTCCTTGTTTGCCGGGATGATCGCGGTGTGCGGGATGGGCATGCCCAGCGGGTGGCGGAACAGCGCAGTGACCGCGAACCAATCGGCCAGCCCGCCGACCATCGCCGCCTCGGCAAAGGCGACGACGTAGCCCCACGCCGGGTGGCCGCCCTCCTCCAGCTGGCGCGCGCCGAGGAACACCAGCGCCATCGCCCCCAGAAGCAGGGTGGCGACCATGCGCATCCGGCGTGCCCGGTCGGGCGGCTCCGCTCCGATCTGCAGCGGCCTCAAACCATGGGTCCGGTTGCCGTTGTTCCTGAGCCCGGCAGGGTGCGCGTCACTCGGCCGGATAGGCGGCGGGGGGGCGGCGCTCGCCCTCGCCATCGTCGCCCTCCTTGTAGGTGAGCAGGCGCTTGCTGAGCCACGGGCCAAGCCGCTTCTCGATGCCATCCGCGAGGCTAAAGCCGGCCGGCACGATCAGCAGCGTGAGCAGGGTGGAGAGCAACAGCCCGCCGATCACCACGGTGCCCATCGGAGCGCGCCAGGCCGAGTCGCCGCCGAGCGAGATCGCCGTTGGGATCATGCCCGCGGTCATCGCCACGGTGGTCATCACGATCGGCTGGGCGCGCTTGTGCCCGGCTTCGATGATGGCATCCCGCTTGCGCTTGCCGGTGGCGAGTTCCTCCAGCGCGAAATCGATCAGCAGGATCGAGTTCTTGGCCACGATGCCGAACAGCATCAGCACGCCGATGAACACCGGCAGCGAGATCGGCTGGCCGAGCAGCCACAGCGCGATCATCCCGCCCAGTGGCGCGAGGAACAGCGAGCCCATGTTGACCAGCGGCGAGACCAGCCGGCGGTACAGCAGCACCAGCACCGCGAACACCAGCAGCACGCCAGTGCCCAGCGCCACCACGAAGGCCTGCATCATCTCTTGCTGCCATTCGTCAGCGCCAACTGGAGAGTTGGAGACGCCCGAGGGCAGGTTCTGCATGATCGGCAGGCGGTTGATGGCCGATTTCACGTCGCCGCTGGCAAAGCCCGGCGCGACATCGGCGCTGACGAACACGCGGCGGTTCTGGTTGTGGCGCTGAATGGTGGTGGGTCCCATGCCGAAGGTGATTTCGGCCACCCGATCGAGCGGTACCGAGCCGCCGCTGGCGGTGGGTACGGGCAGGTTGCGGATGGTGGAGATATCGCGCCGATCGCCCTCGGCGAGCCGCACGCGAATGGGGATCTGCCGATCCGACAGTGAGAAGCGGGCGGCGTTCTGGTCGATATCGCCCATGGTGGCGATGCGGATCGCCTGGCTGAGCGCGGCGGTGGAAACGCCGAGGCTGGAGGCGATATCCTCGCGTGGGGTAACGATCAGTTCGGGCCGCTGCAGATCGATCTCGACACGCGGGGCGACCGCGCCGGGAACCCCGCGCATCTGTTCCGCCACCGTGCTGGCGGCCGCATCGAGCGCCACCGGATCGGAGCCCGAAAGCATGATCGAGATCGCCCGGCCGGTGCCGCCGCCGCCAGATTGCGGGTCATTGAAATTGACCCGCGCATCGGCGAAGTCCTGCAGCACGGGGGCCAGCTCGCGCTCGAATTCGAGGCTGGTGCGTTCGCGATCGTCACGAAGCACCAGGCGCACGAAACCCGAACCCTCGCGCACGATGCCGATCGCGACTTCGACCTCCTGCTCCTGCTCCATGCGAGCGGCCACGGCGCTGACCACCGCCTCGGTCTGCTCGAGCGTGGTGCCGGGCACCATCTCGACCTGGATCCTCGAGAAATCGCTATCGGCATTGGGGAAGAACTGCTTGGGGAGCGAGTAGCCAATCCACACGGTGAGCAGCAGGGCGCCGACGCCGACCCCCATCATCCACACCCGGTGATCGAGCATGCGCGCGCCATAGCGCGCCTTGCGGTTGAGGAACCAGGTGCGAAAGCCGCTGCCGAACAGCGCGGCAACAAACCCCAGCACCCAACCGAAGAAGATCGCTGTGAACCAGCCGAGCGCCACCGCGACCGCGAAACCCACCGTGAGCATGGCGAGCGCGAGCAGCACGCCGACGATCTGGCCCAGCCAATCGGGCAGGAAGGCCATGCCGGCCTTCCAGCTTTCGGCGGTGATCAGTGGCGAACCATAGGACAGCAGCATGGAGAAGATGAAATAGAGCCCGGCGAGGAAGCCAAGCAGGATCACCGAAAACAGCACGAAGCCGATCAGGCCGTAATGCCAGTGATATTCGACGCGGCCGGCCGCCTGGCGCCGCTCGTCGGCGCGCGATCGGTCGATCGACCAGCGCAGGATCCGCATGTAGCGATCCATCATCGGCCCCTCGCCATGTTGCGCCTGGCCCTTGGCCTTCAGGAAATAGGCTGCGACCATCGGCGTGATCGTGCGGGCGACCGCCAGGCTCATCAGCACCGAGACCACCACGGTAAGCCCGAAATTCTTGAAGAACTGACCCGACACGCCCGGCATCAGGCCTACCGGCAGGAAGACCGCGACGATGGAGAAAGTGGTGGCGACCACCGCGAGGCCGATCTCGTCGGCCGCGTCGATCGAGGCCTGATAGGCGCTTTTGCCCATGCGCATGTGGCGCACGATGTTTTCGATTTCCACGATCGCATCGTCGACCAGCACCCCCGCAACCAACCCCAGCGCAAGCAGCGAGAGCGTGTTGAGCGAGAAGCCCATCATGTCCATGAACCAGAAGGTCGGGATGGCCGATAGCGGGATCGCCAGCGCGGCGATCACCGTGGCCCGCCAGTCGCGCAGGAACAGGAACACCACGATCACGGCGAGTACCGAGCCCTCGATCAACGCCGCCATCGAGCTTTCGTATTGCGCCAAGGTGTAATCGACGTCGGTGAACAGCCGGGTGAACCTGATGCCGGGGTTCTCTTCCTCCAGCGCCTGCAGCTGCTCGACCGCGGCATCGTACACCGCCACGTCAGATTCGCCGCGCGCGCGGGTGATCGAGAAGGTGATCACCTGCTTGCCGTTGAGCTTGGCGAGCGAGCGCAATTCGCCGTAGCTGTCGCTGACGCGGGCGATCTCGCCCAAGCGCACGGTGCGCTGGCCGCCGAGCGCGATCTGCGTCTGGGAGAGTTCGTAGGCCGAGGCGGCATTGCCGAGCACGCGCACCGACTGGCGTGAGCCGGCGATCTCCGCCTGTCCGCCTGCGGCGTTGAGATTAAGCTGGCGCAGCGTGTTGTTGACCTGGCTGGCGGTGACGCCGAGCGCCTGCATCTTGGCTGGATCGAGGATCACCAGGATCTCGCGATCGACCCCGCCGTTGCGGCCGACCTCGGCCAGCCCGTCTACCATGAGCAGGCGCTTGGTCAGCGTATCGTCGATGAACCACGAAAGCTGCTCGATCGTCATGTCGTCGGCCGCGGCGCCGTAATAGACGATCGGCTCGCCGCTGGTCTGCTGCTTGAACACCTGCGGTTCGAGAATGCCATCGGGCAGTTCGCCGCGGATCTGGTCGACCGCGCTCTTCACCTCGTTCACCGCCTCGGCGATGTCGGTGCCCAGCGCGAACTCGATGCTGGTGCTGGTGTTGCCCTCGCTCGCGCTGGAGTAGATGTTCTCGACGCCCTCCAGCGTCTGCACCGCCGCCTCGACCCGCTGGGTGATCTGGTTCTCGATCTCCGCCGGCGCGGCGCCGGGCTGCGAGATGGAAATGATTACGACCGGGAACTCGATGTCCGGGTTGTTCTGGATGTCCATCTGCTGGAAGCTCAGCAGGCCGGCCATGACCAGACCGATGAACGCGAGGATTGGGACGATCGGATTGCGGATCGACCAGGCAGAGATGTTGTTGAGGTTCATGATAGGGGTGCCGCCCGTCAGCTCGCGCGGCGCTGGGCCGCCACGGGGCGGACCGTATCGCCCTCTGCCAGGAAGCCCGCGGCGCGCATCACCACCCGCTCCTGCCCGGTGAGGCCGGAGGTGATCGCAATGCCATCGGCGGTGACGAGGCCCAGTTCCACCCGGCGGCGCACGACCCGGTTGCCCTCGCCCACGATGAGCACGAAGCTGCCCTCATCGTCGGACTGGAGCGCGCTTTCGGGCAGCAACGGCGCGACCAGCGTGCCGCTGACGAGGCGCACGGTGGCAAAGCCGCCGGGGCGCAGTTCGGAGGCATAGGGAAGCGCGCAGCGGGCGGTGCCCTGGCGGGTCTGCTCGTTGATGGTGGGCGCCTTCTGCCACACCTGGCATTCGAAGGTCTCACGGCTGCCGACCGGGGTGACGAGGCCGGTGGCCCCGGTGGAAAGGGCGGCGAGATCGCTCTCGCCGAGCTGGGCGAGCAATTCCATCTCGCCGCCGCTGGCGATGGTGAAGAGCGGGCTGGCACCGCCGCTGACGACCTGGCCGAGCTCGACATTGCGCCGGAGAACGAGGCCGCCGGCGGGGGCGACGATGTTGAGCCGGGCGTTGCGCTGCTGCAATTCGCGCAGCTGCGCGTCGGCCACGCCGACCCGCGCGCGGGCGGCATCGCGGGTGGCGGTGAGGCGATCGACATCGGCCTGGCTGATGAAACCGCGATCAACCAGCTGCAGCGCGCGATCGAGATTGGCCTGGGCGAGATCGGCATCGGCCTGCGCGACCTGGATCTGCGCGCGCTGGCTCTGCACCTGTTCGTTCTGCACGGAGCGGTCGATCACCGCGAGCACCTGGCCGGCGCGCACCCAATCACCCTGTTCGACCGGGATGGAGACGACGCGCCCGCCCTCGCCCACTACGCCGACGGGCATTTCGCGGCGCGCGGCCAGCGTTCCGGTGGCGGTGATCACGCCTTCGATCGTGCCGCGGCCGGGCGCCACGACAGTGACCGCGGGCGCGGTCTCGTCAGCGGCGGTAAAGGCCGCTTCGTCCCCGCCGCCCTGCGAGAGCATCCAGACGGCAAGCGCAATGAAGATGGCGGCGATCACCGCTGCAATGATGTAGCGGCTGCGCTTACTCTCGCGCTCCTCCGCAATGGCCTCGGAAGCCACCGCATCGGGCGTGCCTTCGAACTCCACCGCCCTGCGTTCGTAGTTCATCGGCCCTACCAGCTATTACGAAGTCGCCGATCGCGAACGCGGGTAAAAGATCCCCCGCGCGGCACGCTTGCAGCAACCGATGGTGCACAGATAGCCGTACCGGTGCCTAATCGCAACGCGCCAGTCTGCCGACGGTGCCTGTCGACCGACGAGCGACGCCTGATGGAGCGCAGGAAAAAAGGGCGAAACGCTGCGCGCTCCGCCCTCTTTTGCAATGTTTGTAATAGGTTGTCGGTCGGTTAGCGAACCCGGCCGCGCTGCACCAGATTGACGATGGCGAGCAACACGATAGCGCCAACCACTGCGATGATGAGCCCTGTAATGCTGAACTCCTGGATGCTGCCCTGAATACCGAACAGAGACCCGGCCAGCACATTGCCGATCACCGCGCCGATGATGCCGACGATGATGTTCATGAAGATGCCCATGGAGGCATCACGGTTCATGACCATGCTGGCCAGCCAACCGGCGACACCGCCAACGATAATTGCGATAATCCAACCCATAGTGAGGTCTCCCCTTCGACGCCGTCGATGTGCGCACGCCTCTCAAACGGAAGGTCAAGCGAAGCGTTCCCCGACCCGCCCCTGCACGATTGGGCCACGCCCGGGCACAGCCCTGGCGAGACCGCTCAGAAGCGCAGCTGGCGTTCGTACAGATCGCGGTAGTGTTGGAGGCGGGTGACGCGCAAGCCCTTCATGCCCGAACGGTCGACCGCGCGCTGCCAGCCGGCGAATTCCTCCAGCGTGAGGCCGTAGCGCTCGAGCACCTCGTCGATCGTCAGCAGGCCGCCGTTGACCGCGGCCACCACCTCGGCCTTGCGGCGGATGACCCAGCGCTTGGTATCGGCGGGCGGCAGATCGGCGCGGGTCAGCGGCTCGCCGAGTGGGCCGATGACCTGCGTGGGGCTGGGGGCGGGCTGGTCTGTCATTGCGTTCCTCTCGGAAGCGCCACTACGCCGGAGCGGTTTGCGATCCGCTGAAGCAACAGGGTTAACGGATGCAGCACGCCGCGCCGTGGCGGAACCGCCAGTGGGCGAGGCGTGCCGATGATGCCTGAGCTTTTGTCGTCGTCCATGCGCAGGCTGGTAGCGGGCAGGGGTCAAGAAGAGGTAAACCCGCACGGCTTACCGCCGGTTTGGCGTGGCGGGCGCTTCCGGTGTAAGGGCCCGCGATGAACGTCTTTGCTCCCATGCACGCTGCCGAGGCGGCACCGCTGTTCGACCTGCCGCGCGCGCCTGCGGACTGCCGAATCGTGGTGGCGATGTCGGGCGGGGTGGACAGCTCGGTGGTCGCGGCGCTGGCGGCCGCCACTGGCGCGCAGGTGACCGGGATTACGCTGCAGCTTTACGATCATGGCGCGGCCACGGCCCGCAAGGGCGCCTGCTGCGCGGGCGACGACATCCGCGATGCGCGCGCCGTGGCCGACCGGCTGGGCATCGCGCATTACGTATTCGACCACGAGAGCGCGTTTCGTGCCGACGTGGTCGAGCGCTTTGCCGAGGATTACCTCGCCGGGCGCACGCCAATCCCCTGCATCCGCTGCAACATGGGGCCCAAGTTCACCGACCTGCTGCGCATGGCGCGCGAGTTGAGCGCCGATTGCCTCGCCACCGGCCATTATGTGCGGCGGGTGCCGGGTGCCCACGGGCCGGAGCTGTGGCGGGCGCTGGAGGCCGCGCGCGACCAGTCCTATTTCCTCTATGGCACCACCGAGGAGCAACTCGATTATTTGCGCTTTCCGCTGGGCGGGCTGCCCAAGCCCGCGGTGCGCCAGATCGCGCTGGAGTTCGGGCTGGCGGTGGCGGCCAAGCCGGACAGCCAGGACATCTGCTTCGTACCCGATGGCGATTATGCCAGCATCGTGCGCGCGGTGCGGCCGGAAGGGGCGCGGCCCGGCGCGATCGTCCACGCCCAGAGCGGCGCGGTGCTGGGGCGCCATGCGGGGGTGATCCATTATACCGTGGGCCAGCGGCGGGGGCTAGAGATCGGCGGACAGGCCGAGCCGCTGTATGTGGTGGGCATCGATGCGGCGGCGGCCGAGGTGCGGGTGGGCCCCAGGCGCATGCTGGCGGTGGGCGCGGCGCGGATGGTCGAGACCAACCGGATCGGCCCGCTGCCCGAGGCCGGCATGTCGGCACCGATCACCGCCAAGGTACGGTCGATGGCGCGGCCGGTGCCGGTGGTGCTGGAGGGGCCGCTGGGAGACGGCGCGGCGTGCACGATCCGCTTCGCCGAGCCGGAATATGGCGTTGCGCCGGGGCAGGCGGCGGTGCTCTATGCGGGCGAGCGGGTGCTGGGTGGCGGGTGGATCGAAAGCACCGAGCCGGGCTGATACGCCCTAGTCGGGCAGGAAGAACCGCCCTTCCACCACTGTGACGCATGTCCCCCCGAGCCAGGCGCGCCCGCCCTCCAGCCGGCAGGTGAGAACGCCCCCGCGGCGCGAGGCCTGATGCGCGGTGAACTGCTCCCGCCCCAACCGCTCGGCCCAGAACGGCGCGAGCGCCGCATGGGCCGCCCCAGTGACGGAATCCTCGTCCACACCCCAGGCGGGCACGAACACGCGGCTGACCACGTCCGCGCCGTCGGGGGAGCCGGCATCGGCGCGGGCGGTACAGATCGCCATCAAGTCGATGGACCCCAGCGCGCGAAGATCGGGGCGGAGGGCGCGGACCGCCGCCTCGCTCTCCAGCAGGACGATCGCGGTCTGCTCGGCGCCGGTGACCGATTCGAAGCACTCGCCCTCTGCGCCCAATGCCGCCAGCAGCGCCGCATTGGCGCGGGGCTCGACGCGGGTAACGGGCAGCGACAACTCGTAAGCGCCGCCAGCGCGGCGAACCTCCAGCAGCCCGGATTGGCGGGTGCGGAAGGTGGCTCGCTCGCGGGCGCCTTCACGGGTGAGCAGCACATGCCCGCTCGCCAGCGTGGCGTGGCCGCACAGTGCGACCTCGCTGGTGGGGGTAAACCAGCGCAGTTCGTAATCCGCCTCGCCGGTTTCGTCCGCCACCAGGAAGGCGGTTTCGGCGAAATTGTTCTCCTCACCGATGGCCTGCAGCACGGAATCGGCGGGCCAGCCATCGAGCAGCATCACCGCCGCCTGATTGCCGGCGAAGGGCCGCGAGGCAAAGGCATCGATGTGCCAGTACGGAACCGCTTTCATGGGTAGAGCAGCGTGCTGGCCCAAGGCCCGCCCCGGCCGTCACCATCGCGGGTGAACAGCCGGCGTTCGTGCAGGCGGCTGGCGCGGTCGAGCCAGAACTCGATCCGCAGCGGCACCAGCCGAAAGCCGGTCCAGTGCGGCGGGCGCGGCACCTCGCCGCCTTCGTAAAGCCGGCGCAGTTCCTCCACACGTTCGAGATAGGTCTCCCGTCGGTCCAGCAGGCGCGACTGCTCCGAAGCGGCCGAGCCGAGCTGCGAATCGCGGCTGCGCGAGTGGAAGTAATTGTCCGCCTCGGCCGCGCTCACCTCGTGCAGCACGCCCTCGATTCGCACCTGGCGGCGCAGGCTCTTCCAGTGGAACAGCAGCGCCGCCTGGCTGTTCGCCGCGATCTCCGCGCCCTTGCGGCTCTGCGCGTTGGTGTAGAACACGAAGCCCCCTTCGCCCTCCGGGCCTTCTCCCTGCTGCGCGCCGTGCCCCTTCAGCAGCACCATCCGTACCGAAGGCGCGCCCTCGGCAGTGGCGGTGGCGAGCGCCATGGCGTTGGGATCGTTCGGCTCGCTGGCCCGCGCCTCGGCGAACCATGCGTCGAACAGCGCGAAGGGGTCCGTGTGCGGGATGGCGGCGTCGGCTGCGGCGCTCTTGGCCGCTGCGAGAGAGGCTGGGATGCTGCTCGAAACATTGGCTGCGGCGGGTTCGGTGGGGCGCTTCATCAGGCCGCCAGCCCTACGCCCTCGCGCCGCCACAGGAAAGGGCGCTTGCTCTTGCCCGTCGGCTTACCTAGCTGACACGCCATGGCAGATCCTTACGCGATCCTCGGCGTCCAGCGCGGTGCGAGCGAGCAGGAGATCAAATCCGCCTATCGCAAGCTCGCCAAAGAGCTGCATCCCGACCGCAACACCGACAATCCTAAGGCGACCGAACGCTTTTCCGAAGCGACCCGCGCCTACGACCTGCTGTCCGACAAGGACGAGCGCGCGAAGTTCGACCGTGGGGAGATCGATATCGACGGCAACCCGGCGATGCCGTTCGGCGGCGGCTTCGGCGGGGGCTTCCGCGGGGCCGGAGGCGCACGCGGCGCTTCGCCGCGGGGCGGCTCGGCTCGCGATTTCGAGGGCTTCGGCGGGGGCGAGGAGGTCGACCTGGGCGACATCTTCGAAGGACTGTTCGGGCGCGGCGGGCCCGGTGCCGGAATGGGTGCCGGGATGGGCGCGGGCATGGGAGGCGCGGGCGGGCAACGGCGAGGCGTGCCGCCGCAGCGGGGCGCCAACCGGTCCTATCGCATGCGCGTGCCGTTCGTGGAGGCCGCCGCGCTCAGCAGCCAGCGGATCTCGCTGAGCGACGGCGCGACGATCGATCTCAAGCTGCCCGCCGGGGTGGAAGATGGCACGCAGATGCGCCTCAAGGGCAAGGGCGAGCAAGGGCCCGGCGGCACGGGCGATGCGCTGGTAACGATCGAGATCGAGCCGCACCCCTTCTTCACCCGCGAGGGCGCCGACGTGCGGCTGGAGCTGCCGGTGACGCTGGACGAGGCGGTGCGCGGCGCGCGGATCAGGGTGCCCACGGTGGAGGGCCCGGTGATGCTGACGGTGGCGCCCGGCACCGGATCGGGCAAGGTGCTGCGCCTTAAAGGGCGGGGCTTCTCGCGCAAGGGCGGCGGGCGCGGCGACCAACTGGTGACGGTGGCGATCCAGCTTCCCGAGGACCTCTCCGAACTCGCGCGGCGGCTCGAGGGCTGGGAGGAAACCACCCCGGTGCGCGCGCGGTTCGGCCTCTGAACGCCGCCACCCCGGCGCAGCTGGCTCGGCCTCTGAGCCCCAACAGGTCATTGCCCGCTCGACACGGGTTCACTGGCTGGTAGAACCGCAGCGATGGCGCCGCCCGGCCTCACCGAAGACGATGGGCCCGGCATGCCGGTCCCCGATCTCTCGCCCGAGGCGCGGCGCCGGCAGGCGCTGCACCACCGGCACCACCACCGCAGCCTGCACTCGCGGGTCAGCGGCCAGATTGGTCCGGGCACGCGCTTTTTCGAGATCGCCAAGCGTGTGTGGATCGGCACCTACAACGATGGCTTCATCCATGCCGGCAACCTCGCCTACATGGCGGTGCTGGCGATCTTCCCGTTCTTCATCACCGGCGCGGCGATGTTCAGCCTGTTCGGCGAGGAGGCCGATCGCGCCGCCGCCATCAACGCCGTGCTCACCGCGCTGCCGCCGGTGGTGGGCGAGGTGATCGGGCCGGTCGCTCGCAGCGTGGTCGACCAGCGCAGCGGGCTGCTGCTGTGGGCCGGCGGGCTGTTCGGCCTGTGGACTGTGGGCAGCCTGGTGGAGACGATCCGCGACATCCTGCGCCGCGCCTATGGCACGCAGCCCACCCGCGCCTTCTGGATGTACCGCCTGCTGTCCACCGGGATGATCATCATCGCGGTGATTCTGCTGCTGCTCAGCCTGATCGCGCAGGTGATGATCGGCGCGGTGCAGGAGGTGGTGGCGGCCTATTTTCCCGATCTCAACACGCTGCTTGCCCGCCTGGCCTGGTCGCGCATCATCCCGGCGATCGGGCTGTTCGGATCGCTCTACCTGCTGTTCTACACGCTGACGCCGGCGGCCTACCGCCAGCAGCGCTATCCCAAATGGCCCGGCGCGGCGCTGGTCACCATCTGGTGGGTGAGTGTCTCGATCGCGATGCCGCCGCTGCTGCGAAGCCTGTTCAGCTACGATGCGACCTATGGATCGCTAGCCGGGATCATGATCGCGCTTTTCTTTTTCTGGCTCATCGGCCTAGGGATGGTCACCGGCGCGGAGCTGAACGCGGCGCTCGCCGAGACACCCGAAGAGAAGGAGGAGCCACCGGCCAGCCCGGCGGCTGCCGCGGGGACGGACACGAAGGAAATCGAGCAATGACAGCGCTGATGGCCGGCAAGCGCGGCCTCATCATGGGACTGGCCAACGAGAAATCGCTGGCCTGGGGTATCGCCAAAAAACTGGCCGAGCACGGGGCCGAACTGGCTTTCTCCTACCAGGGCGAGGCGCTGGGCAAGCGCGTGCGGCCGCTGGCCGAGCAGCTGGGCTCCGACTTCACCTTCGAGTGCGATGTGGGCGACATGGCCTCGCTCGACGCCGCCTTCGAGACGCTGCGCGAGCGGTGGGACAGCATCGATTTCGTAGTCCATGCGATCGGCTACTCGGACAAGAACGAGCTGCGCGGGCGGTTCGTCGATACCAGCCTCGACAATTTCCTGATGACCATGAACATTTCGGCCTATTCGCTGGTGGCCGTGGCCCGGCGCGCGGCGGCGATGATGCCGCCCAAGGCCGAGGATGGCACCGGCGGCGGCGCGATCCTCACGCTGACCTATTACGGCGCCGAAAAGGTGGTGCCGCATTACAATGTGATGGGCGTGGCCAAGGCGGCGCTGGAGGCAAGCGTGCGCTACCTCGCCAATGATCTGGGGCCGGACAACATCCGCGTGAACGCGATCAGCGCCGGGCCGATCAAGACGCTGGCAGCCAGCGGAATCGGCGATTTCCGCTACATCCTCAAATGGAACGAGCTGAACGCACCGATGCGCCGCAACGTGACGATCGACGAGGTCGGCGGCGCGGGGCTCTACATGCTGTCGGACCTCGCCTCGGGCGTGACCGGCGCGGTTCACCATGTGGACGCTGGCTATCACGTGGTCGGCATGAAGCAGGAAGACGCGCCCGACATCGCGCTGGTGTGAGCTTTCGGCCTCTCCAAGTTCCTGCTATGTTCGCGTGAGCGACTCGGTTGGGAGACAGGGGAATGATCACCGGAGGATGCCGCTGCGAGGCGGTGCGCTACGAGGCTGATGCCGAGCAGGTCCTGCATCACGCGCTGTGCCATTGCGCCGATTGTCGCCGCTCGTCCGGCGCGCCGGTGACGGCCTGGCTGGCGGTGCCTGCCCAGAGCTTCCGCGTCACCGCCGGCGAGGCACGCTGCTGGGAGGGGGACACCGGCTCGCTGCGGTTTTTCTGCGCCACCTGCGGCACCGGGCTCTACTTCGTGAACGAGACGATGCTGCCGGGCATCGTGGACATCACGTCCGCGACGCTCGACGATCCCGAGGGTTTGCCACCCACGGCGCAGATCCAGTGCGCCGAGCGGCTGGGCTACATGGCCCGGCTGGAAGCGCTGCCCCATTTCGAGCGGTTTCCCGAGGCATAGCGAGCCCGGCGTTGTGGGCGCTCGCCGGCGGGTAAGGACGGGTGAGCGCCAGCGGCGCCGTCTTCAGATAAAGGTTTTCCTCATCCGCACTGTCAGGAGAGCGGCGCCTGCCCGCCCACCGGCTCGCCGTGTTCGACCGCAAGGCGGGCGAGCAGTTGCACGATCCGGCCCGCCGCCTTGCCGTCGCCATAGGGGCTGTGGGCGCGCGCCATCGCCGCGTGCGCCGCTGCGTCGTCTAGCAGGCGGGTGGCTTCGGCGACGATCCGGTCGGGCTGCGTGCCCACCAGCCGGGCGGTGCCGGCGGCGATGCCCTCGGGCCGCTCGGTGGTCTCGCGCAGCACCAGCACCGGCACGCCGAGCGCCGGGGCCTCCTCCTGCACCCCGCCGCTATCGGTCAGCACCAGCGTGGCGACCGCCAGCAGCTGGGCAAAGTTCGGATAATCGAGCGGCCCGGTCAGCGCCACATTGGCAAGCCCGGCGAGCCGCTCCTCCAGCGCCGCGCGCACCGCGGGGTTGGGATGGAGCGGGAGCACGATGGCAATATCGTCGCGCCCGGCCAGCCGGCGCACCGCCTCGGCGATCCCGGCCAGCCCCGCGCCCCAGTTCTCGCGCCGGTGGGCGGTCACGGCGACGATGCGGCGCCCCGCGAAGCGGTGCTCGATCGCGCCCATTGCCGCCGCCAGCGTGGGCTCCTGCGCCACGCTGGCGGTGATCCAGTGAAGTGCGTCGATTACCGTGTTGCCGGTGACATGGACGCTCTCAGGAGCGACGTTCTCGGCCAGCAGCGCCGCGGCGGCGCCCTGTGTGGGCGCGCAGTGCAGTGTGGCAAGGGTGGCGACGATGCGGCGGTTCACCTCCTCGGGCCATGGGTTGTGGATGTCGCCGCTGCGCAGCCCCGCCTCGACATGGACCACCGGGATGTTCCGGTAATAGGCGGCGAGCGCCCCCGCCATCGCGGTCGCGGTGTCGCCCTGCACCACCACCCAATCGGGCCGTTCAGCATCGAGCGCATGGCCGATCCCGGTCAGCAAATGCGCGGTGAGTGCATCGAGGGTGCAACCCGGTTGCATCGGCGCCAGATCGCGGTTGGGCACAATGCCGGCGAGGTCCAGCACTTGCGCCACCATCGCGCCGTGCTGGCCGCTTACACATACGCGGCTGGTGAAACGCGCATCGTCGCGCAGCGCGTGGAGCAGCGGGAACAGCTTGATCGCCTCGGGGCGCGTGCCGAGGATGGTCAGAATGGGCGTGGGCGCGGCCAGGGTGCTAAGGCCGGGGTGGGGCGGAGTCAGTTCCCGCCGGGGCCGGACGGCGGCGGAGCGGTGGGAACCCGCGCCGGATCGACCACCTGGGCCGGTCTTGGGCGGTCGGTGGTGACGGGCACCTCGCCGTCTCGCTCGCGCCGCAGCCGCTCATCGTACTGGCGCTCGAGTTCTTCGACCCGGGTCTGCGTCTCGGAAGCTTCGGCGTCGATCGTCGCCAGCCGCTCGTCGCGCGCCTGCGCGATCAGCTGGCCGAAGCGCACGTCCGAGCTGGTCGCGCGCTCGGCATAAGCGGCCTCGATCATCTTGGCGGTGCAGCCCAACTCGCCGCCAGTGCCGATGGGGGTGCAGGAGAGCGGGCCGAAATCGCCCACCGCCTCGAAGGACTGGACGCGGCTGGCCCAGGACTCATTGTCCGGGCTGCCGCTCTGGCGAAGGCGCTCGGGAATGCGGAAGCGCTCGGTTTCGTCGAGCCGGGCGCAGACCACGATCTCGGCGCCGGTGGTGGCCGGGCAAGGGTCGTCGCCATAGATGATCAGCGTGTTGACGCGGTCGCCGCCATCCTCCTGCGCGGCGGCAGGAGCGGCGCCGAGCGCCAGCAGCGGAGCAAGGCCGAGAAGGGCGGCGGAAAGCCAGGAGCGATTGGAGGGGTGTCTCATCATCAGATCCTTTGAGCGCCCAAGGCGCTGAACATGCAATGAAGCGCTCCGCGCTGGGCCTCGGTTCCCTCGACCAGCCCTCGCCCGGAGGCTCATACCCGCTCGGTGACGCGGATCGCCACCCGGCAACCGAGCCGGATCGCGGCCGAGAGCAGCGCATAGGCGGGCGCACGCTCGGCGCCGGAGGCCATTGCGGTATCGTGGTGCTCACGCTCATCGTCGCGGAAGCGCTCGATCATGCCGGCCAGTTCGGGATCCTCGCCGGTCTGCTGGAGCGTCTCCAACTGGCGGGTATAGTGGCGCTCGATCTCGGTCTCCACCGCGGCGGTGCAGGCCATCGCCGCTTCCGGCCCGATCAGCGCGGTGGCCGCGCCCAGCGTGTAGCCGGCGGCCGACCACAGCGGCTGCAGCACTGTCGGGCGCACGCCGCGCCGCACCAGCAGCGCATCGAACTCGGCGCGGTGCGCGGCCTCCTGTTCCGCCATCGCGCGGATCTCGGCCGAATGGGTGGCGCTTTCGCCCATCACCGCAAGCTGGCCGGCATAGATGCGCGTGGCGCCGAATTCGCCCGCCTGGTCGACGCGGATCATCCGATCGCGCTGGCTCTCGTTCCTGTTCGTCATCCGCGCGCGCTCCTGAGGCCCAACAAGCGGGATATGGCGAGCCCGGCGAAAAACGAAAGGAGCGCGTTCCAACCGGCGAGCGAAACACCCAGCAGCCGCCACGGCGCTTCGTCGCAGCGCACCAGCGGCGCGTTCATGATCGCCTCCAGCGGATCGCCGCCCGCGCCCCCAGAGACTCCGGCCGCGTTGGCGCAGCCGGTGACCCCCTCCCACCAGCCGTACTCGACGCCGGCATGGAACAGGCCGATAAGGCCTGAGATCATAATCGCCAGCGCGGCGAACGGCAGCAGCGCGCGCGGGGCCACGCGGGTGGAGAGCAGCGCGAGGGCGATCGCCACGAAATGGGCATAGCGCTGCCACCAGCACATCTCGCAGGGGTAAAGGCCAAAGCCATATTCGCTCACATACGCCCCCGCGATCAGCAGCGCGGGCACGCCGATCGCCAGCCGCTGCGCGAGCAGGTCGGCCGGGGCCAGTGCCACGGGCCGCGCGAGCGGTTGCGAGCCGGATGGATCAGGGGAGAGGCTGTGGCCGGGATTAGCCACGGATCAACCGGCCTCGGCCATCATCGAGCAGGCCCCGGACGGTCAGCGCGCGGCGATGACCGCGCTGCCGGTGCGGCGCAGCACCTTGATCGCGTAATCGAGCTGGAAATCGTCGATTCCCTGCGCCTCCAGCTCCTCGGCGGTGAGGGTGAAGCGCGGATCGGCTTTGCGATCCTGCTCCAGCGCCTTGTCCTCCAGATCGACCTCGTTGACGAGGTGCCCGCGCAGATCGCTCTCGCGCAGCGCATATTGCTGGCGCCGGGCGGCATCGGGATCGCTGAGCTGCGGCACGCGGATATCGGGCTCGATCCCGCCCTCCTGCACCGCGCGGCCCGAGGGCGTGTAGTAACGCGCGGTGGTGAGCTTGAGCGCCGCATCGCGCGCCAGCGGCAGCAGCGTCTGCACGCTGCCCTTGCCAAAACTGCGCTCGCCCATCACCAGTGCGCGGCGCTGGTCCTGCAGCGCGCCCGCTACGATCTCGCTTGCCGAGGCGGAGCCCGCATCGATCAGCACGATCATTGGCACGCCCGCCGCGGCATCGCCGCGATAGACGCTCTCGGCCTGGTAATAGATCGTGTCGCGCTTGGCGCGCCCACGCTGCGAGACGATCTGCCCCTTGGTAAGAAACAGGTCGGCCAGCGCCACCGCCTCGTCGAGCGAGCCGCCCGGGTTGCGCCGCAGATCGAGCACCAGGCCGGCCAGCCGCCCGCCCGCCTCGCTGCGCAGGCCGGACAGCGCCGCGTTGACATCGGCGCCCACGTCGCGGCTGAACTCGTTGACGCTGATTGTGCCGATGCGGCCTTCCTGCAGCTCCCAGGTGACCGGCTCCAGCTCGATCAGCCCGCGCGTGACCAGCACCTCGAACGGCTGATCGCGGCCCGGGCGGAAGATCGACAGCTCGATCGAACTGCCGGCCGGCCCGCGCATCTGCTTCACCGCCTCGTCCAGCGCGAGCCCGTAGATCAGCTTGCCGTCGATATGAGTGATGAAATCGCCGGCCTTGATCCCGGCCCGGTCCGCCGGGCTGCCCTTGAACGGCGAGACGACCTTCACTGCGCCATCTTCCATCTGCACCGAGATGCCCAGGCCCTGGTAATTGCCGTCGATCATCGCCTCGAGCCGTTGAAGCGCGGGCCCATCGAGATAGGCCGAGTGCGGATCGAGCGCGGCCAGCATTCCGTCGATCGCGCCGCGGATCAGCACCTCGTCCTCCACGGGCTCGACATAGCTGGCCTTGATCCGCTGGTAGGTGGCGAACAGCTTGCCGAATTCGGACGAGGAGCGGCTTTCGACCTGCGCGAACACCGCGGTGGTGGCGGGCAGCAGGGCCACGGCGGTCAGGAGGGCCGCGGCGCGCAGCGGCTGGGCAAGCTTCATGGGAAAGCGGATTCCTGTTGTGCGTGAGGCGGCTTGTATCCTGTGCCACCGATGAATGGAAGATGAGGGTTCCCGCGCCCGCTTCAAGGAGCGCTAGCCAGCGCGGTGGTAAGGATGGCCGGCGATGATCGCGGTGGCGCGGAACAATTGCTCCAGCAGCATCGCGCGGGCGAGCAGATGCGGCCAGGTAGCGCGGCCGAAGGCGAGCAGCAGGTCCGCCTCCGCCCGCGCGGCATCGCCGTGGCCATCGGCCGCGCCGATGAGGAACCGCGTTTCGCGCACGCCATCGTCGCGCCAGCGCCGCAGGAGCGCCGCGAAATCCTCCGACGCAAGGTCCTCGCCGCGCTCGTCGAGCAGGATCTGCCGACACGGGGTGAGCGGATCGGGCAGGCGGCCGCCGCTCTCGGGCAGTTCGGTGAGCCGGAAAGGCCAGGTGATTCGCTTCTGGTAGCGAGCGACCAGCTCCGCCTCCGGTGAGCGAGCGATTTTTCCGCGGGCAATCACGTGAAGGAGAATGTTGTTTTAGTCCTTCAGGCGCTGGGCGCGGGCCATTTTAGTTCGGCCTTCCGGCCGGCGCGCGTTCGCGCTTGCGGCGCGGTAGCGCGCCGGTGTCCGCGCCGACCGGAGGCGTCGAAGGCTGAACAGGTGCGCTGCTCGCAAGCCGCCGCCGCTGTGACCCGAATCAGGCGTGCCCGGCGGTGGCGGAGACGTCTTCTTCGCCGAAGCCCCACATCCGTTCGAGGTTGTAGAAGCTGCGCACCTCGAGGCGGAACAGGTGGATCACCACGTCGCCCGCGTCGATCAGCACCCAATCCGCCGCCGGCAGCCCCTCGATCCGGCACGCGCCGTGGCCGGCCGTCTTCACCCGCTCGGCCAGCTTGCCCGCCATCGACGCAACCTGTCGGGTCGAGCGGCCTGAGGCGATCACCATGTAATCGGCGATGCTGGACTTGCCCTCCAGCGCGATCGAGACGACGTCCTGCGCCTGGTCCTCGTCCAGCTGGTGGAGGACCAGCGCATGCAAGGCGTCGGCTTGGGAGCGGCGCTCGGTTGTCGTGTCAGCCATGGGCGCGAGCGGTGCCCTCTGCGTCGGAGCGCCGGTGGGCACCGGCCAGCCTTGGGTCTGGTTCATCGCGACCATTCATGCTCCTTGAAAGAAAAGGGCCCAGCGGGCCGGGCAAATTGGCGCGCGCCAATTTCATGCACCGCCGCCTTGTGGCGCGGGCACCTTTGCCAAATCGTGAATAGGGGTCACATCGTGAATGAGGGACCGGGTCACGCCATCGCGTTGAGTCGCACCCCCCAACCGGGCGGCCCAATTGGGATCCGCCAGGCGGATCGCGCTGGCCGAACGCGGATCGGCGTCGAAACGCAACTCAAGCAGAGCGGGAGCGCTCCATCCGTTCCGGTTGAACAATGCGGGGTCGCTCAGGCTGGCGGCAGGCGACCGGTAGCGCCGCAGCCAGGCCATCGCGGGGCTCGCGAGGGCCTGCGGATCATACCCGGGCCGGGCCACCACCGCAATCGGCATTTCCCGCGCCAGCCGCCGCCAGTCGCGCCACAGGTGCAGCTGGGCGAGATTGTCGGCCCCCATCAGCCACACGAATCGCCGTCGCGGGAAGCGGCGCTTGAGCGCCCGCAGCGTATCGGCGGTGTAGCGCGTGCCCACTTCGCGCTCGATCGCGGTCACCCGGATGGGCGCCCGCCGCGCCATCGCCCGGGCCGAGCGGAAGCGGGCGGAGAGCGACGCCATGCCCGCCGCGGGCTTGAGCGGATTGCCGGGGGAGACCAGCCACCAGGCCTCATCCAGCCCGAGCGCCTCGATGGCGAACCGAGTGATCCGCCGGTGGCCTCCGTGCGCCGGGTTGAAGCTGCCGCCGAGCAGGCCGATGAGCGGACCGTCACGAGTCACGGAAGGTGGTTCATGCAGGGCGCGCGCCTCAGGCCGGGCAACGCGGCGGTGACAGGTGGCGGGCGACGTAGCCACCCTGGCGCTCGATCATCCAGCCCGGAAATTCGGGGGCCAAGGCGCTCAGCCGCTCGAGTTGCGCGAGATCGTCGGCGGTCAGCTCCACCGCGCAGGCAGCGATGTTGTCGGCCAGCTGGTCCGCGCACTTGGCGCCCACGATCACGCTGGAAACGACCGGTCGGTGCAGCAGCCAGGCAATCGCGATCTGCGCCACCGAGACGCCCCGCGCCTTGCCCATCGAGCGCATCGCCTCCACCACAGGCCCGGCGCGTGCAAGGTCCACCGGCGGAAAATCAAAGCTGGCACGGCGCCCCTCGCCCTCGATGCCAGCCGCGCCGAAGCGGTACTTGCCGCTGAGCAACCCGCCCGCCAGCGGCGACCACGCCATCAGCCCCAGCCCCTCGCTCGCCAGCATCGGCGCCAGCTCGCGCTCCAGCCCGCGCCCGGCGATCGAATAATAGGCCTGCACCGAGACCGGCGCAGCCCAGCCGTGGCCCGCCGCCAGCCCGAGCGCCTTGGTCACCTGCCACGCCGCCCAGTTCGACACGCCGACATAGCGCGCCCGGCCCGAGCGGACGATGTCCTCCAGCGCCCGCAGCGCCTCCTCCATCGGGGTGACCGGATCCCAGCCGTGGATCTGGTAAAGATCGACATGGTCGAGCCCGAGCCGCGCGAGGCTCGCATCGATCTGGTCCAGCAGGTGCTTGCGCCCGGTGCCCGACTGGTTCGGCGCCTCGCCCATCCCGCCCATCGCCTTGGTCGCGACGACGATCTCGGAGCGGGCGAGGCCCAGCGCGCTGATTGCCGCGCCCAGCAGCTCTTCCGACTGGCCGTTGGTGTAGACGTTGGCGGTATCGACGAAGTTGATCCCGGCCTCCACCGCCTGCCGCAGCAGCGCTGTCGCCCCCTCCAGCCCCACGCCGTTGACCGCGCCGAAGAAGCCCTCTTCCGTCCCGAAGGTCATGGTGCCCAGGCAAAGTTCGCTGACGAGCAGGCCCGTGCGGCCGAGCGTGTTGTAGCGCATGGTCGTCTCCTGTCCGGCAGACGGCAGGCCCGGAGGCTACGGGCGGACCTGCCCGGTGCCGCGAACCTGCCACTTGTAGGTGGTCAGCCCCTCCAGCGCCACGGGCCCGCGCGCGTGCAGCCTTCCGGTGGCGATGCCGATCTCCGCCCCCAGCCCGAACTCGCCGCCATCGGCGAACTGGGTGGAGGCATTGTGCATCACGATGGCGCTGTCCACCTCGGCCAGGAAGCGCTCGGCGGCGGCCTCATCGGCGGTGACGATCGCCTCGGTATGGCCCGAAGAATGGCGGATGATATGCGCGAGCGCGGCATCGAGCCCGTCCACCACCGCCACCGAGAGCACCGCGTCGAGATACTCGGTGCCCCAATCCTCGTCGCTCGCAGCGCCGATCCGCGGGTCGATCGCCTGCGCGCGGGCATCGCCGCGCAACTCGCAACCCGCTTCGATCAGCGATTGCACCACGTCGCGTCCGGCGGGGAAGGCCGCATCGAGCAGCAGCGTTTCCATCGCGCCGCAAATGCCGGTGCGGCGCATCTTGGCGTTCAGCGTCACCGCCAGCGCCATCGCCGGATCGGCAGCGGCGTGCACATAGGTGTGGCACACACCGTCGAGATGGGCGAGCACCGGCACCCGCGCATCGGCCTGCACCCGCGCGACCAGCCCCTTGCCGCCGCGCGGCACGATCATGTCGATCAGCCCGGCGGCGCGCAGCATCGCGCCCACTGCCGCGCGCTCCTGCGTGGGCACCAACTGCACCGCCTCGGCCGGCACCCCGGCGGCGGCGAGCCCCTCCACCAGCGCGGCATGGATCGCACGGTTGGAATGCACCGCCTCGCTCCCACCGCGCAACAGCACCGCATTGCCGCTCCGCAGGCACAGAGCGGCGGCATCGGCGGTGACGTTGGGGCGGCTTTCGTAGATGATGCCGATCAGCCCGATCGGGATACGAATGCGCGCCAGCTCCAGCCCGCTCGGCACGCTGCGGCGGTCGATCTCTTCGCCCACCGGGCTGGGCAACGCAGCGACCGCCTCCAGCGCGGCGGCAATGCCCTCCAGCCGCGCGCCGTCGAGCCGCAGCCGGTCGAGCAACGCCCGGGTGAGCCCATTTGCTTCGCCCGCCGCCATGTCCTGCGCATTGGCCGCGAGAATGCTTGCCTCGTTCGCCCGCAACACCGCAGCCGCCTCCCGCAGCGCCTGCGCCCGGGTGGCATCGCCCAGCTGCACCAGCTGTCGCTGCGCGGCACGGCCGGCCTGCGCGAGGCCGGCGATCAGCGCATCGAAATCGTTCGGCTCCTGGTGAGTGGGGAGAGGCTGGCTAGACATGCGCGACCGTCTACCAGCGCCTGAACAGCCTGTCAGGCGCGAATCGGCTGATGGTGGCGGGCAATGCCGCTCTGCGGGGATGGTTCCCGACTTTCCGACAAATTATTTCCTCGGATCGCTCATTTCATCGCAAAGTGACCCCGTGTTGCCTTGAAGCGCCGTCCCAAGATTGGACTCGGGCCGATGATACAGCGTAACCGCGCCGCCTACGGGAAACCACTCAAGGGTTTGTTTTGCGAAATCACGATGCCGCTTGCTCGCCGAGCTGCGGGCCGGCCCTCTCTGCAGAGCGCGCGCCCTCTCTCCGCTCTAGCGGGCGGACCCCGTCCAGCCGCAAGCAGACGCTCCTCGCCGTAGCCGGCGCGGCCGTATGCGCGGTGTCGCTGGGTGTGGGCGCGCTCGGCTGGCAGCAGACCCAGGCGGCAAGCGAGCAGCTGGCCGCGCGCGAAGCGCATGTGACGAGCGAGGCGGCACGGGTCGAGGCCTTCCGCAGCGATCTGAATGCGGTGGCGCAAGACCTCCAGGCCCGGCAGGCATTCCTCGAGGAGATGGTCGAGCTGCTGCCCGAGGATGTGACGGATGGCGAGGACGCCGCCGCAGCCGAAAGCACCGACACCGAGACCGCAGCCAGGCTCGGCGCCGCGATGCCCGAGGCCGGCGCGCTGGCCCGGCTCGAACGGCGCCAGCTGGCGCTGGCCGATCGGCTGACTCGCTTTGCCGTGAACCGCGCCGCCGGGGCCGAGGCGGCGATCCGCCAACTCGGGCTCGATCCGCACGTGGTGCTCGCCGGGGCGCAGGCGGGCCGCGGTGGTCCGCTCGAGCGCCTGCCGACTGCTGGCCTCGGCAGCGCCTTCCAGCGGCTGGGCACCAGCCTCGCCCGGATGGACGAGATGGAGCAGGCACTGGCGCATATCCCGCAGGTGATGCCCGCCGATCTGCGGATGATCTCCTCGGGCTTTGGCCTGCGGCACGATCCGTTCACCGGCGAGGCGGCGATGCACTCGGGCCTCGATTTCCGCGGCGCGACCGGAACGCCGATCCACGCCGCGGCGACGGGCCGGGTCAGCTTCGTCGGGGTCAAAGGCGGCTACGGCAAGGTGGTGGAGATCAGCCACGGCAACGGCTTGATGACCCGCTACGCGCATATGTCCGCCTTCAAGACACGCGTGGGGCAGGAGATCTCCGCTGGCGAGGTGATTGGGGCAATCGGCAACACCGGCCGCTCCACCGGCCCGCACCTGCACTTCGAAGTGCGGGTGTACGACCGGGCGGTCAATCCGCGCCCGTTCCTGGAGAATGCGCCGCAACTGCTGCAGGAAGCCCGCGCGCACGACCATTGATGCGCCCGCCGCCGGTGTGCGGCCTTACGAGATCACGAGATGGGAGAGCAGCGCCGGGCACCGACCCGGCGCCCATTTTGTGAGGCAGCGCCGCAACGTGAGCGGCGCTCCGGCCCCTCAGCCCTGCGCTTCGCTCGCCTCGGCGGCGCGCTTGGCCTCGAGCCAGGCTGCGGCCTCGGCCTGCTGAGCGGCTTCGGCGGCGGCTTTGGTGGAGGCGGCGCGCTCGGCGCGCAGCTCCTCGATCAGCCGCGCGCGATCGTCGCCGGTATCAGCCTGCGTCTCTTCCTCGGTCTCCGGCTCGCCGGTCGACACGCGCTTGGCCGCCTTGGCTACGGCCGCATCCAGCTCGCGCTGCGAGCACAGGCCCAGCGTCACCGGGTCCTTCGCCTGGATGTTCGAGATGTTCCAATGGCTGCGATCGCGGATGGCGTTGATCGTGTTGCGGGTGGTGCCGATCAGCCGGCCGATCTGCGCGTCCGAGATCTCCGCGTGGTTGCGGATGATCCAGGCGATGCCGTCCGGCTTGTCCTGCCGCTTGGAAACGGGGGTGTAGCGCGGGCCCTTGGTGCGGCTGACATCCACCGGCGCGCGGTGCATCTTCAGCCGATATTCCGGCTCGTACTGCCCCCTCTCGATCTCCTCATGCGTCAGCTCGCCCGAATGGACCGGATCACGGCCCGTATATTTGGAGCTGGCGAGATCGTCCGCCATCGCCTGCACCTCGAGAATGTGCAGCCCGCAGAAGGCGGCGATCTGCTCGAAGCTGAGCGCGGTGTTGTCGACCAGCCAAGAGGCGGTGGCATGGGGCATCAGGGGGGTGGGCTGGGCCACGGGAACTCTCCGGCATGAAAACAAAGGGCCGCCCCTTCCCGGAGCGGCCACCATGCCCACCGATGTAGGCTTAATGTGGCGCAACGGCAAGCCGCTCAGGCGTGCCGCTCTGGGACGGGATGCCGGCGGGATGCGGGAGGGGCGGGCGCGACGGGCGGGCGGCGGTATGCTCAGGCGGTGGCGGCGCGCGCAGCCGGCGAGGGCGGCGCCGGTGTCTCGGGTTCCAGCGCGGCGAGGAACTGGTCGGTGCTCGCCTCCCAGCTGAACGAGCGGCCATGCGCCAGGCAATCCGCGCGGCTGAGGGTGAGCGCACCGGCGATCGCATCCTCCAGCCGCTCGGCCATGCAGCCGCTCCGGGGCGTCAGCACGTCCAACGGGCCGGCCACGGGATAGGCCGCCACCGGCGTCCCGCAGGCCAGCGCCTCGATCATCACCAGCCCGAACGTATCGGTGCGGCTGGGGAACACGAACACGTCGGCCGCGGCATAGCAGGCGGCGAGCGCCCGGCCGGTCTGCTGGCCGAGGAACAGCGTCTCGGGAAAGTCGCGCCTGAACTGGGCGAGCGATGGCCCGTCGCCCACCACCACCTTGGAGCCCGGGTGCGTGTTGGCGAGAAAGGCCTCGATGTTCTTTTCCACCGCCACCCGGCCGACCGAAAGCTGGATCGGCCGCGGCAGCGCCAGGAACAGGTCGGGCGGGCCGATGTCGGGGCCGAAATTGGCCATGTCCACGCCGCGGCTCCAGGGCCGCAGCCGGGTGAGGCCGTGCGCGCGCAACTGGGCGCGGATCGTCTCGGTCGCCACCATGATCCCGGCCGACGGGCCGTGGAACCGGCGGATGTAGGGCCAGAACAGGGAAGCCGGCAGATGCGTGCGGCGGGCGAGATAATCGGGAAATTGCGTGTGGTAGGCGGTGGTGAAGCTGCGCCCACGGTCCAGGCACCAGCCCCGCGCCGCCCAGCCCAGCGGCCCTTCGGTGGCGATATGCACCGCCTCGGGCGCGAAGGCATCGAGCCGGCGGCCCACCGCGCGGCGGCCGGCGAGCGCCAGGCGGATCTCGGGATAGGTGGGGCAGGGCAGCGAGCGGTAGAGATCGGGCGAGACGATCTCCACTTCATGCCCGCGCCGGCGCAATTCACCGGTTACCGCGGTCAGCGTGCGCACCACGCCGTTCACCTGCGGCGCCCATGCATCGGTCACCAGGGCTATTCTCATCGTGCGTTCGGGCCAATCATTGGGCCAATTATTGAGCTGGCGCTCCGGCCGATGGTTAGGCCAGAACTCCAGGGCACCGGCCCGCTGCTCGCTGTCACGCGGCGGCGGCCAGACCCGGATTACGCACGGCCACAAGGGCCTGTTCCGCGCTGGCGGCGCGAGCGGCTTCGCGCTTGGCGATTTCCTCGGGCCAGTGGAGGATCTCCATCCGCCCGTCGAAATGCTCGACCAGCGCGTTGCAGCCCTCCACCCAATCGCCATCGTTC
Source organism: Erythrobacter sp. ANT-B3C2 (assembly GCA_001683845.1). Lineage (GTDB taxonomy): Bacteria > Pseudomonadota > Alphaproteobacteria > Sphingomonadales > Sphingomonadaceae > Croceibacterium. The sequence goes on from LXQI01000035.1 coordinate 40,079, forward strand.
CAATATTCGATGCCGTCGATGTTGCGGAACTCGGCGGTGTGGATATGGCCGCAGACCACCCCATCCACCTTGCGCTCGGCGGCGGCCCGGGCGACCACCTCCTCATATTTGGAGATGAACTCCACCGCGTTCTTCACCTTGTGCTTGGCCATCTTGCTGAGCGACCAATAGGGCATTCCCAATCGCCGCCGGGCGCTGTTGACCCAGCGGTTGAGCCCCATCAGCGAAACGTAAAGCGCATCGCCCACAAAGGCCAGCCAGCGGTGAGCCAGCATCACCGTATCGAATTCATCGCCATGCAGCACCATCAGCCGGCGCCCGTCCGCCGTATCGTGGAACGCCGCGCGCTTGATCTCCACCCCACCGAAGTTGAGCCCGGTGAACTGGCGGAACATCTCGTCGTGATTGCCGGGGATATAGATGATCCGCGTGCCGCGCTTGGCCCGCTTGAGAATGCGCCAGACGATATCGTTATGCGTGGCGGGCCAGTAGAACTTCTTCTTCAGCCGCCAGCCGTCGATGATGTCGCCGACAAGGTACATCGTGTCGGAATCGACATTGTCGAGAAAGTCGATCAGCAGCGCGGCATTGCAGCCCTTGGTGCCCAGGTGCACGTCGCTGATCCAGATCGTGCGGAAACGGCGGCGGCCTTCCTCGGGCGCGGCCTCGGGCACGCTGGGCTCGCGCGCCACGAGCGAGGGCAAGGAAGCGAGCACGTCCGCTCCGGTGGTAGTATCGTCGGTCGAACCCAGCATCGGCAAAGATCCTGCAAGCGGCTCTTGGATACCCTGACGTCTAGCGGGCGATTGTGACAGCCTCCCCTCCTTTCGGAGTCAGTTGCGCGACTGTATGACGATTGCCGGTCAGCCCTTCTCCCACGCCGGGAAGCCCGGCAGCGTGGCCACCCGGCCCAGCCATGCGCGCAGATGCGGCAGTCCATCGAGGCGAAAGCCCGCTTCCTCGCACACCGAAGTATAGGGGTAGAGCGCGACGTCCGCGAGCGAGGCCCGCTCGCCCACGAACCACTCGCGCGTCGCCAGGTGCCGCTCCATCAGCGCCAGCGCCGCCTCGCCCGCCGCGCGCTTGCCCGGGATCTGCGCGCGTTGCAATTGGCTCAACCGCTCCTCGCCAAGCGCGCATAGCCAAAAGCGCAGCGTGGCGACGTTGGGTTCGTGATTGTACTGCTCGAAGAACATCCAGTGCAGCATATCGGCCCGCTCGAAACGGCCCGGCGGCACCAGTGCGCTGCCCTCGGCGAGGTAGCAGCAGGCAGCGTTGCTCTCCGGTAGGAAGCGCCCTTCCACTTCCAGCACTGGAATGCGGCCATTGGCATTGACGGTGGAGAGGAAGGCGGGCGTGCGCGTCTCGCCGTCAAGAATATCGTATTGCCGCCGGTCGAGCGGCTGGCCCAGCAGCGCGGCGGTGAGGCGGATCTTGTAGCAATTGCCGCTGCGCGCATCCTCGTGCAGCACCGGCACCGGGGTCGGCACCGGATTGCCTGCGGGTGTTTCCGTCACGGCCATGTCGCTCCCTCCTCGCCCGTCGCCAGCACGATCTTGCCGATATGCTCGCCCGCCTCCATCCGCGCGTGAGCGGCGGCGGCCTCGGCCAGCGGGATTGTGCGGTCCATCACCGGGCGCAGGCGCCCCTGCGCCACCAGCGGCCACACCTCGCGCCCGATCGCCTCGGCCAACTGCGCCTTGAACGCATCGGGCCGCGCACGCAGGGTCGAGCCGGTGAGCGTCAGCCGCCGCACCATCACCTTGGCCATGTCCACCGTAGCCAGTGCGCCGCCCTGCACGGCGATGGTCACCAGCCGTCCGTCGGGCGCGAGGCAATCGCAATTGCGCTGGGTATACGCACCCGCCACCATGTCGAGCACCAGCGGCACGCCAGCCCCGCCGGTGATCGCGCGCACCGCCTCGACGAAATCGGCCGTCCGGTAATTAATCGCATGGTCCGCTCCGATCCGCCGGGCAGCGGCGCATTTCTCGTCACTGCCGCAGGTGACGATCACATCCAGCCCGCGCAGCTTCGCCAGCATCGTCGCCATGGTGCCGATGCCGCTGGTGCCGCCATGCACCAGCAGCGTCTCGCCCGCCCGAGCCGTGCCGCGCTCGAACACATTGTGCCACACGGTGAACAGCGTCTCGGGCAGCGCCGCCCCCTCTGCCAGCGAAAGCCCGTCCGGCACCGGCAGGCAATGCGCCGCCCTGGCGAGGCAATATTGCCCATAGCCGCCGCCGATCACCAGCGCACAGACCCGCTGCCCCAGCAGCCCCGCCGCCACGCCTTCGCCCAGCGCCACCACCGTGCCGGCGATCTCCAGCCCGGGAATTTCGGGCGCGCCCGGCGGGGGCGGGTAGAGCCCGCGACGCTGGAGCACGTCGGGCCGGTTCACCCCCGCAAAGCCCACCGCCACCAGCACCTCGCGCGGCCCGGGCCGCGGCACCGGGCGGGTCTGCGCCACCAGCATCTCGGGCCCGCCCGGCGCTTCGATGCCGATCGCCACCATGGTCTCGGGAACACTATCCAGCATCTTGCGGGGCCACTGCACTCCTCGATCCAGCCGCTCCCGGCTGGCCAACAGGGCTAGCGAGTCGGCCCATTGACAGCAAGCCGGGGCAGGAGGATGCTCCATGGCAATGGAGGACGATCTCCCCCGAAGGCGCGATGACATCGCAAGCCAACTGGCCGGCGAAATGCTCGACCGATACTCGCAGGCCGAGCTGCTGGAACGCATCCGCCTGCTGGAAGCCGAGATCGAACGGGTCCGTTCCCGCCACCAGCAGGCCGCCGGTGACCGCCACGCGGCCGAAGCGCTGTTCGGCAAGCTGGGCGCGACTTGACCGGCCGCAGGCCTGGCACCGACCCACTCGCAATTGCGCGGCAGCGCCCCATATCGCTCCTATCGAACTTCTACCCTGCGTTTAACGCATGTTCACTGCGTCAGGCGCATATTCCTGCCACCTTCGGCCCATACCGAGAATCGTAGCACCCCACGGGACCACACATATGCCAAGTTTCGCCCAGAGCCTCGAAAAGACCCTCCACGCCGCGCTGCAGAACGCGACCGAACGGCGGCATGAATATGCCACGCTCGAACATCTGCTGCTCGCGCTGGTGGACGATACGGAAGCCGCCGCGGTGATGACCGCCTGCGGGGTGGAACTGGGCGAACTGGGCAATGTGGTGCGCCAATACCTCGATCAGGAATACCAGTCCCTGCGCACCGAGGATGAAACCGATCCGCAGCCCACCGCCGGCTTCCAGCGGGTGATCCAGCGCGCCATCCTGCACGTCCAGTCTTCCGGCAAGGACACCGTCACCGGCGCCAACGTGCTGGTGGCGCTGTTCTCCGAGCGCGACAGCTACGCGGTATACTTCCTGCAGCAGCAGGACATGAGTCGGCTGGATGCGGTGAGCTACATCAGCCACGGCATCGGCAAGGGCGGCCGCCCGGCCGAACACCGCATGCCCGATGGCAGCGAGGAACCGGCGACCAAGGCCGAGGAAAAGGCCGAGAAGGGCTCGAAGAAGGAATCCGCGCTCGACCAGTTCTGCGTCAACCTCAACAAGAAGGCGCTGGACGGCAAGGTCGATCCGCTGATCGGCCGCGGCCCGGAGGTGGATCGCACGGTGCAGATCCTCTGCCGCCGCTCGAAGAACAACCCGCTCTACGTGGGCGATCCGGGCGTCGGCAAGACCGCCATCGCCGAAGGCCTCGCCCGCAAGATCGTCGAGGGCGAGGTGCCCGAGGTGCTTGAACAGGCGGTGATCTACTCGCTCGACATGGGCGCGCTGCTGGCCGGCACCCGCTATCGCGGTGATTTCGAGGAGCGGCTGAAGCAGGTCGTCAACGAACTCGAGAAGATGCCCCACGCGGTGCTGTTCATCGACGAGATCCACACGGTGATCGGCGCGGGCGCCACCAGCGGCGGGGCGATGGACGCCTCCAACCTGCTCAAGCCCGCGCTCTCCAGCGGCGGCATCCGCTGCATCGGCTCCACCACCTACAAGGAGTTCCGCAACCATTTCGAGAAGGACCGCGCGCTGCTGCGCCGCTTCCAGAAGATCGACGTTAACGAGCCATCCGTGGAAGACACGGTGAAGATCCTCAAGGGCCTGCGCACCGCCTTCGAGGAGCACCACAAGGTCAAGTACACGCCCGATGCCATCCGCACCGCGGTGGAGATGAGCGCGCGCTACATCAACGATCGCAAGCTGCCCGACAAGGCGATCGACGTGATCGACGAGGTCGGCGCAATGCAGATGCTGGTGCCCCCCAGCCGCCGCCGCAAGACGATCACGTCGAAGGAGATCGAGAAGGTCATCGCCACCATGGCGCGGATCCCGCCCAAATCGGTCAGCAAGGACGACAAGGCCGCGCTCGCCAGCCTGGAAAAGGATCTCAAGCGCGTCGTCTACGGGCAGGACCGGGCGATCGAGCTGCTCGCCACCGCCATGAAGTTGAGCCGTGCGGGCCTGCGCGAGGCGGACAAGCCGATCGGCAGCTTCCTGTTCTCCGGCCCCACCGGCGTCGGCAAGACCGAGGTCGCGCGCCAGCTGGCCGAGATCATGGGGATCGAGCTCAAGCGCTTCGACATGTCCGAATATATGGAGCGTCACTCGGTCAGCCGCCTGATCGGCGCGCCCCCGGGCTATGTCGGCTACGATCAGGGCGGCCTGCTGACCGACGCGATCGACCAGCACCCCCATTGCGTGCTGCTGCTCGACGAGATCGAAAAGGCCCACCCCGATCTGTTCAACATCCTGCTGCAGGTGATGGATAACGGCCGGCTGACAGATCACCACGGCAAGACGGTGGATTTCCGCAATGTGGTGCTGATCATGACCACCAATGCCGGCGCCTCGGATGCCGCCAAGCAGGGCATCGGCTTCGGCGCGGGCCAGCGCACGGAAGCGAGCGAGGAGGCGGTGAAGAAGATGTTCACGCCGGAATTCCGCAACCGGCTCGATGCCATCGTGCCCTTCGCCTATCTCGCGCCCGAGACGATCAGCCGCGTGGTGGACAAGTTCATCCTCCAGCTGGAATTGCAGCTGGCCGACCAGAACGTGCACATCCAGTTCGATAGCGTTGCGCGCGAATGGCTGGGCAAGCGCGGCTACGACAAGCTGATGGGCGCCCGGCCGATGTCGCGGCTGATCCAGGAGCGGGTCAAGCAGCCGCTGGCCGAGGAACTGCTGTTCGGCCAGCTGAGCGCCGGGGGCGAGGTGCATGTCAGCGTGAAGGACGACAAGCTCGCCTTCGAACTAAGCCCCGCCGCGCCCAAAACCGCCAAGCCGGCCAAGCCCTCAAAGCGCCGCAAGGGCGCCGAGCCCGACGCCGAACCCGAGGCCGAAGCCGACGAGAGCCAAGGCGGGCAGGACTAACGCCGCAGCGGGGGCGGTCCGAAGGATAGGAAGGCGGGCTACCGGCAAATCGCTGCGCACCCGCCGCCCGCCAAAGGAACTCCCCCGCCGCTCTGCCATTCCTCTGCCAGATGAGCCCGAGCTTCTCCTGGATCCGCCCGGAGCCCTGGGGCATCCACGTGGTCCCCGCCGATTGCTGGATCGATCCCTCGCGCGAGGTGCCCCACGCGCTGGTCACCCACGGCCATGCCGATCATGCGCGCGGCGGCCACGGCCGCACCACAGCCACGCCCGAGACGCTGGCGATCATGGATCTGCGCTACAACACGCGCGAGAACATCCAGCCGGTGCACTATGGCGAGACCGTGCGCCTGCCCGGCGGGGTGGACGCCACCTATTTGCCCGCCGGCCATGTGCTGGGCAGCGCGCAAATCCTGCTCGAACTTGGCGGAGAGCGGGTCATCGTCACCGGCGATTACAAGCGCCGGGCCGATCCCACCTGCCCGCCCTTCCAAGTCACCCCGTGCGACGTGTTCATCACCGAGGCCACCTTCGGCCTGCCGGTGTTCATCCACCCGCCGATCGCCGGGGAGATGGCCAAGCTGCTCACCCGCCTCGCCGAATACCCGGAGCGCTGCGTGCTGGTGGGCGCCTATGCGCTGGGCAAGGCGCAGCGGGTGATCGCCGAGCTGCGCCTCGCCGGCCACCACCAGCCGATCTACCTGCACGGCGCTCTCGAACGGATGTGCCGCCTGTACGAGGAGCTGGGCGTCTCCCTTGGCGAACTGCGCCCCGCCACCGGCGCCAGCAAGGACGCAATGCGCGGCCATATCGTGCTGTGCCCGCCCTCCGCGCTCAACGATCGCTGGAGCCGCCGCCTGCCCGATCCGATCACCGCCATGGCCAGCGGATGGATGCGCACCCGTCAGCGCGCCCGCCAGCGCAACGTAGAGCTGCCGCTGGTCATTTCCGACCATGCCGATTGGCCCGAGCTGACCGGCACCATCCAGGAGGTGAACCCGGCCGAAACCTGGATCACCCACGGCCGCGAGGATGCGCTGCTGCGCTGGTGCCAGCTCCACCAGCGCCGCGCCCGCGCATTGGCACTGGTCGGCTACGAGGACGAGGATGATTGAGCCGGGCGCCAGCCGGTCCGGCGCGGGCCGGCTTGCCCCTGGCCTCGGCCATCGCCCCGATCCCGAGCGCCCCGTCGAGAGTGGATGCCATCCCGGCCTCCCTCTCGCCAGTTCGCGCTTCGTCCAGAACCGCCTGCGAGACCCCGCCTGCGATGATGCACGCCGCGCGGCTCGCCATGGCGCAGGTGGTGCCGGCCTTCCGCACAGCCCTTGCGAAAGCCCCCGTAGCGCATCGCCCGGCATGCGGCACGGCCAAGCCGCAGAAGCCAGAACCCGCTGAGAATGGAGGCCTTCGCCGCCCTTGTCGACGCGCTGATCTACACGCGCAGCCGCAACGGCAAGCTGGAGCTGATTGCCGATTATTTGCGCCGCACGCCCGATCCGGAGCGCGGCTGGGCGCTCGCCGCGCTGACTGAAGGCCTCGATTTCCCGGCGGTGAAATCCGGCACCATCCGCACCCTGCTGCACGAGCGGGTCGATCCGCTGCTGTGGCAGCTCAGCCGCGATTTCGTCGGTGACACCGCCGAAACCGCCAGCCTGCTCTGGCAGCCACCCGCCCTCGCCGATGGGCCGCCCGCTCCCCCGCCCAGCGTGACGCAGGCAGTGGAGGCGCTCTCCGCCATGACCCGAGCCTCGGTCCTCACCGAACTGCCGCGCCTGCTCGATCGGCTCGATCCCGATGGCCGCTACGCGCTGCTCAAGCTGGCGACCGGCGCGATGCGGGTCGGTATCTCGGCGCGGCTCGCCAAGACCGCTTTTGCGCTCGCCTTTCGGGTCGATGTGGATGCGGTGGAGGAATATTGGCACGCGCTTGCGCCCCCCTTCCAACCTTTGTTCGACTGGGCTGCAAACGGCGCCGATCCGCCTGATACGCAAAGCCTGCCGCTGTTCCGCCCGTTCATGCTGGCCCATCCGCTCGACGATCTGCAGGTCGATCTCGCCGACTATGTGGCCGAATGGAAGTGGGATGGCATCCGCGTGCAACTGGCTTGCGCGGGCGGTGCAACCCGCTTGTATTCGCGCTCCGGCGACGACATCACGGCCACCTTTCCCGAACTGGCCGAGGCGCTGACCATCCCCGCGGTGCTCGATGGCGAGCTGCTGGTGCGCGGCAGCCACCAGGGCGGCGAAGAGGGCGGCGCGGCCAGCTTCAACGCGCTCCAGCAGCGGCTCGGTCGCAAGACCGTCTCGGCGAAAATGCTGGCCGAATCCCCCGCCTTCGTGCGCCTGTACGACCTGCTGCTGCTCGATGGTGAAGATCTGCGGGAATGCCCCTGGACCGATCGCCGCGCCGCGCTGGAAGCCCTGCTGCCCCGCCTGCCGGCCGAGCATTTCGACCTCAGCACGATCATCCCGGCCGACAGTTTCGCGGATCTGGCCACGATCCGCGACGGCACCCGCGACGAGGCGATCGAGGGGCTGATGCTCAAGCGCCGCACCTCGCCCTATGTCGCCGGGCGGCGCACCGGGCTCTGGTACAAGTGGAAGCGCGATCCGCTGCTGGTGGATTGCGTGCTGATGTATGCCCAGCGCGGCAGCGGCCGGCGGGCCAGCTTCTATTCCGATTACACTTTCGGCTGCTGGCAGGGCGACCCTGCCGATCCCGCGGGCGGCGCCGAGCTGCTGCCCGTTGGCAAGGCCTATTCGGGCTTCACCGACGAGGAGCTGAAGCGGCTCGATCGCCATGTCCGCCAGCACACGCTGAACCGTTTCGGCCCGGTGCGCGAGACCGACCGGAGCCTGGTGTTCGAGGTGGCATTCGATTCGGTCCGCGCCAGCAAGCGGCACAAGAGCGGCCTCGCCATGCGGTTCCCGCGCATCCACCGCATCCGCTGGGACAAGCCCGCGCACGAGGCGGACCGGATCGAAGCGCTGCAGGCGCTGGTGCATGGGGAGCCGGGAGGCGGCACCGCGAGGCGCCAGGACCTCAGCGCGGAATAGGACACAAGGCGGTTACCTGGGCGCCATGTCGCGCTCCGCGTGCGGAGGAGCGCGCAATAGCAGACGACCGGTCAAGTGCGGACTGGAAGTGCCTCCGCGATGTTCCCTGCCCGGTCAAATCATCCCGGCCAGCGGGCTCGACGGATCGGCATAGCGGCGGGTGGCCATCCGCCCGGCGCGATAGGCCTCGCGCCCCGCCTCCACCGCGAGTTTCATGGCCCGGGCCATGCGCACTGGCTCCTTCGCCTCGGCGATGGCGGTGTTCATCAGCACGCCGTCGCAGCCCAGCTCCATCGCCACCGCGGCATCGCTGGCGGTGCCCACGCCCGCATCGACCAGCACCGGCACCTTGGCGCCCTCGACGATCAGGCGGATCGTGACGCGGTTCTGGATGCCCAGCCCCGAGCCGATCGGCGCACCCAGCGGCATGATCGCCACCGCGCCAGCCTCTTCCAGCTGGCGCGCGGCGATCGGATCGTCGGTGCAATAGACCATCGGCAGAAAGCCCTCGCCGGCCAGTGTCTCGCAGGCGCGCAGCGTCTCGCGCATGTCAGGATAAAGCGTCTTCGCCTCGCCCAGCACCTCCAGCTTGACGAGATCCCAGCCGCCGGCCTCGCGCGCCAGCCGCAGCGTGCGCACCGCCTCTTCGGCATTGAAGCAGCCCGCGGTGTTGGGCAGGTAGGTGACCTTGGCCGGATCGATAAAGTCGGTCAGCATCGGCGCGCCGGGATCGGTGACGTTGACCCGGCGCACTGCGACGGTGACGATCTCGGCACCACTGGCGGTGAGCGCGGCCGCATTCTGCGCGAAATCCTTGTACTTGCCGGTGCCCACGATCAGACGCGAGCGGAAGGTACGGCTGGCGACAGTCCAGCTGTCGTCGTCCTGCAACGCTGGTGCATGATCGCCACCGCCGACGAAATGGACAATCTCCAGCACGTCGCCATCGGCCAGCGGCGCCTCGGCCAGCGTGGAGCGGGGGATGATGGTGCCGTTGTGTTCGACCGCGACCTTTTCAGGACGCAACGCAAGCTCATGCACCAGATCGGCGATGGTGGCGGCCGAACTGTGGCGGGTTTCGCCGTTGACGGTGAGGGTACGGGCGGGGGCGGCGGTGTCTTGCATGGCAAGCGCCAAAATAGCGCGCGTTACGCCATGCGCAAGTTGAGGACGTGGCCAGCCGCGACCAGCAGCACGCCCGCTACGGTGAGCACCGCTTCGTGCGCGCCATGCCCGGCGGCGAGCGCGGCGGCCATCAAGGCAAGCCCGGTAGAGGCGACGATCAGCGGGACCGGCCGCCGGTGGCGCATCATGCCGACACCGATCGCCAGCGCGGCGAAGGCGGTCGCCAACGCCAGCCCAACGCGGTGGATCGCCGGATCGAGCAGGATCCCACCCGTCAGCCCGAGCCCTGCCACCACGACCAACCCGAGGATGCAGTGAACCGCGCATAGGCCGGAAAGGACGAGGCCGAGCCCATCGAATCGGCCTTGCCTGCGCGGAGTGGTCCTTGCCATCAGCTCCATGTATGTAACCATGTATCATCACGCAAGACTGCAATTGGCCGCTTGTGCCCGAGGGGCACTTGCGAATTTGGCCTTTTCGGAGCAAGAAGCGCGGTAGGATGGTCGCGCAGGTCAAGGGGCGCGCGGGGGCGGCCGCTCTACGCGCAAACGAGGTGCACCCGGAAGCGGTTGCGCGGTGGCTGCTTGCGGTCGCGGCACTGGTGGTGCTGATGGTGTTTGTAGGCGGCATCACTCGGCTGACCGAGAGCGGCCTTTCGATCACCCAGTGGGAGCTCGTCACCGGCGTGATTCCCCCGCTTAACCAAGCGCAGTGGGAGGCTGAATTCGCCCTCTATCAGCAGATTCCCGAATATATCGAGGTTACCGGGCCGGCCGGGATGACCCTGGCCGATTACAAGGTGATCTATTTCTGGGAGTGGCTGCATCGCCTGCTGGGGCGGGTGATCGGCCTGGCGTTCGCGCTGCCGTTTGCGTGGTTCTGGCTGCGCGGCGCGATTCCAAAGGGCTATCATGCGCGGTTGCTGGTGCTGCTGGCGCTGGGCGGGCTGCAGGGGGTGTTCGGCTGGTGGATGGTGACATCGGGCTTGGCGCAGTACACCGACGTCAGCCATCATCGCCTTGCGGTTCACCTGCTCACCGCGCTGCTGATCCTTGCCATGCTGTTGTGGACGGCACTCGACCTTTTGCGGCACCGCGGCGGCGCCCGTCACGCTCGGCTAACACCATTGGCCGGGTTGGTGGGTGCGGTGCTGTTCGTGCAGCTGCTGCTGGGTGCGTGGGTCGCAGGGCTGAACGCCGGGCTCGCCTCCGATAGCTGGCCGCTGATGCAGGAGCGCTTCGTGCCCGAGGTGGATTGGTCGAAGGGGTTCGGCTGGGCCCTGACCAACGAGCCGTTCCTGCTGCATTTCCTGCATCGCTGGTGGGCCTGGGTGGCGGTGGCGGCGCTGATCGTGCTGGCCCGCAGCGCTCGCATGGCGGGAGGGCGCGGCGCCTCTGTGGCCATCAATGCGGCCGTGGGAACGCAGATCGTGCTCGGGATCGCCACCGTGATGACCGGCGTGGCGCTGTGGCTTGCGGTGCTGCACCAACTGGTCGGCGCGCTGCTGGTGGCCGCGACCACCTGGGGTGCCCACAACATTGGTCGCCGAGCATGATGGCCACGGCGAGCACGGGTGCGATGGAGATCGTGAACGGGGGCATGTTCGGGGGCATGGAGGCGATGGGCCCGGCGCTGATCTGGTGCTCCTTCGCCGATGCGGGGAGCGCCGAACGGGCTGCCGGGCAGTTGCTCGACGAGGGGCTGGTCGCCTGCGCCAACATCCTGCCCCCGATGCGTTCGCTTTATCGATGGCGCGGCGAGCGGGGCGCGGGCGTGGAGACCGGCGTGCTGTTCAAGACCAACGCCGCGCTGCTGGAGCGGGCCACCGGGCGGCTGGCCGAGCTTCACCCCTACGACGAGCCGGCGATCCTCGGCTGGCGAACCGATCATGCGAGCCCTGCCACGGCGGCCTGGCTGGCCGAGCTGGCCGGTGCAATGCTGCAGGAGCTGCCCGATGGCGCATGACCGACGCGCGCTGCTGCGAGCGGGTGCCTTCGCGCTGCTGGTGCCGGCGCTGGGCGTGGCGCCGCGTCTCGCCCTGGCGCGGGGTGGCGGCTTTGCCCCGCCCGCCGCGCCGATGCTCTACACGCGCCGGCTCGAGCGCGCCCTCCCGGAAGGTGCGAGGTTCATGGTCAGCCGCAGCTTCGCGGTGCATTTTCATCCGCAGGCGAGCGGCTTTTGCATCGAGGGCGAGCAGGTGGCGGTCGATGTCGAGGCGCCGATCGTGCTGGCCGAATTTGCGCAGCTTGAACGGACGCGGCAAGAGCTTGCACTGTTCCCGATCCAGCTCGACGCGACGGGGCTGATCGCGCAGGACGCGCTCTATTCGCCGCCGCGGCAGCTTGAAGAAGCGGTGGAGGCGGTGCTCGCCAGCGTCGCGCGGCTCGCGGCTGCTGGGCCCGCGGAGATGGACGCGGCGCTGTTCGCCAGTGCGGTGCGCGGGAAGTCGGAGGCGCTGGTCAGCCATCTGCCGCCCGATCTGTTCGCTCCGGCCGGCGAGCAGAGCAGCGCCACTCGTCGCTTTGTGCTGCCGGGCGGGGACGAGGGCGAGGTAAGCGTCACCTATCGGGCCGAGGCCGACCCGGCCACCGGGCTGATGCGGACCGCGCTGCGGGAGGTGGTCACGCGGGTCGAGGGCACCAGCCGCCGGACGGTCGAGAACTGGACGTTGGCGCCGCATCCCTGAGCGGGCAGTCTATAGCGGTATCATTTTACCTCCTTGGGAACGCGCGGTTTCGCTTGACTTGCGGCCCTCTGCCGCACAAAGCGCGCCGACTTCGCGCCTGCGGCCTTCGGGCTGTGGCACGCGATGCACCCACATCTTCGTTTCGCCCACATCTTCGTTTCGCCCACATCTTCGTTTCGCCCACATCTTCGTTTCGCAAGGACATCGCGCAGCCATGAAGGCGCTCAGCAAACAGACCCGTTCGATCAAGCCGGCCGAGGTCGAAAAGAACTGGCATCTGGTGGATGCCGAGGGGCTGGTCGTCGGCCGGCTGGCGGCGATCGTCGCCAGCATCCTGCGCGGCAAGCACAAGCCGAGCTACACCCCGCATGTGGATTGCGGCGATCACGTGGTGGTCGTCAATGTCGACAAGGTCCGCTTCACCGGCAACAAGCTGAAGGAAAAGACCTATTACAAGCACACCGGCTATATCGGTGGGATCAAGGCGGTGACCGCCGACAAGGTGCTCGACGGGCGCTTTCCCGAGCGCGTGCTCGAGAAGGCGGTGGAGCGAATGGTGCCGCGCGGGCCGCTGGGGCGTCAGCAGATGAAGGCGCTGCACCTCTATGTCGGCACCGAGCATCCGCACGACGGGCAGCAGCCCGCCACGCTCGACGTTGCCTCGATGAACCGCAAGAACAAGGTTGCCAAGTGATGGCCGATAGCACCCAGACCGATAGCTCCGGGACAGATTCCGGCCAGATCGATAGCGTTACCGATCTTGCCGATCTGAAGGATCTTGCCTCGGGCGGCGGCGCCGCCAGTAATGCTGGCGCCGGCGCCGACGAGGATGAAGTGCCCGCGCCGCCCAAGCCCCGCACCGGGCCGGAAGCCGTGCTGCGCGAGCAGGTGCTCGACAAGCAGGGCCGCGCCTATGCCACCGGCCGGCGCAAGGATGCGGTCGCCCGGGTGTGGATCAAGCCGGGCAAGGGTACGGTCACCGTGAATGGCCGCGATCAGGCGATCTATTTCGCACGCCCGACCCTCCGCCTCGTCATCAAGCAGCCGTTCCAGGTGGCTGAGCGCGAAGGCCAGTACGATGTTGTCGCCACTGTCAAGGGCGGGGGTCTTTCCGGTCAGGCTGGTGCGGTGAAGCACGGGATCAGCCAGGCGCTTTCCAAGTTCGAGCCGAACCTTCGCGTAGCGATCAAGGCCGCCGGTTTCCTCACCCGCGATCCGCGCGTGGTGGAGCGCAAGAAGTACGGCCGCGCCAAGGCCCGCCGCAGCTTCCAGTTCTCGAAGCGCTAAGGCTTTCGCGAGCAAGGGTTATGAGGGGGGCGGTCCTGCGGGGCCGCCCTTCTAGCGTGAGCGGTGCGGCGTCGGCCATTGCGCTCGCCGCTAAAGCGCATTCGCATCGGCGCCAACAGCTCTATTCACGCGCGACCATGATGAGATCCGCCACCTCTCCCGCCGGGCCAGCCAGGCGACCGTACCAGGAGATGGTGTGGGCGTCGCTTGGTCCCACGATCTCCATCCTGTTGAACGCCGCGTCGATTGCGGGTGGTACGTCCATCCTCGTGACCTGGCGATAGACCGCCTCTGAAGCGAGCAGTCGATCCAGCGCCAACGAAGCGGCTGGGGACAGTTCAAACTGCTGCTGGCTGCCGGCTTGCGGGAGATTTCGAGCATCGCGGACCGTCGTTCTGCGACCAGAGAATAGTGCCACTCCCACTCTCGCCGCGGCACACCATTCGGCTGACCCCAACGTCGATATGATGATGGTCGCCGCTCAGACGGGGACCGCCGGTCGCCCCCCGCAGGCGCCGAACCGTACCGCGCGCGGAGGTGAAACCCCTCTGGCGGCGCTCAGTCGGTGAACGCCGGGCACTCGGGAGCGGGAGCTGGGGTGGCGCATGATCCGAGCAGCGCGATGCTGTAGATCGGCAGGGCAGCGCGCAGCACCGCGCCCTCAATGCACCGGCGGATCGGCGATCGGCACGCGATTGACGGGAGCGACCGGCTGGCCCGGCTGGCGGGGCGGAAGCGCATCCTGGGGCACGTCGTCGATCTGCATGGCCTCGGTCTCGACATCCTCTAGGTTGCGGACGCTCACACGCAGGCGCTCACCGTCCCACCGCAGCTCATTGAAGCCGGGCGGGGTGGAGCGCACGCGCTGCGAGAGGGTGCCCGCACCGATCATTCGCACCGGGCCATTCGGCGTATCCTCCACCAGATCGAAGGCATCGTGGACATGGCCGGTCAGCACGCCAAGCACCGGGCGCCGGGCCAGTTCGGCCAGTGCCCTATTGCCCCCGTGGGTCAGCGCGGTGCCGGTGGTGCCGACCTCGCGCAGCGGGTGGTGCGCGGTGACCAGCGCCTGCGTGCCGCTGGGCAGAGCATCGATCGCGGCGAGGCACTTCTCCAACGCCACATCGGTCACCCAGCCTTTCGACCAATTGAAACGCGGCTGCGCGCGCACCGCGGTCTTGAGCGGCACGATAGCGATGCCCGGCAGGTCGATCTCGCGCTCGACCAAATTCGCGATCGCCCGGAACCGCTTGTAGGGATCGAAGAAGCGCTCGATCAGGTTGAAATAGGGCATGTCGTGATTGCCCACCTCCACCGTCACCGGCACGTCGAGCGACTGAATCCAGCGCGTGGCGGCGGCAAATTCGTGGCTGCGCGCCTTCATCGTCAGATCGCCGGTGATCGCCACTGCCTGCGGCTGTTGCCGGGCAATCTCCTGCTCCACCCAGGCGAGCGCGCGCCGGTCTTCCAGCCCGAAATGAATATCACTGAGATGAAACAGCAGCGTTTCAGCCGGCATCGGGCTGTGTCGCGATCAGGTCGACCTCGCATTGCGTGAAGGTGAATTCGGCGCTGGCGCCGGCATTGGCGGGCTCGCCATCGATCAGCAGCCCGAAGGCACCGCCGCGGGTGCTGCCGAGGCGCAGCTGTCCCACGCGGCCGAGGACCTCGTGCGGACCTTCGCGAAAGTTGCGCCGCAGCAACGCCCAGCCCTGCTCCAGATAATCGCCCGGCGATTTGGCGTGGAAAGCGACGATCTCGATGGCGTCCTCCAGCGGGTCGAGCATCAGCAGCGGATAGCCCTCCGGTTGGCCGAGCGGCGGTTCGACACAGGCAATCAGTTCGCCGCCGATCGTTTCCTGGATGGCGGCGACGGTGTTCTCGGCCATTTCCACGATCGCAGTCTTGCGCATGGCCTCGCGCACTCGATTCCAGCTGGTGCCGGGCCCGGCGAGCAGGCCGGCATAAGCGCTGCCCTGTTCGCTGCGGATGATCCCCGGGCGGTGCATCCGGCAATCGCCGGAGGCGGCGCGGGCGACCACCTGTTCCATCTCCCGTTCGCCGTGAAGGCGGTGGTAGAGCAGGTTCATCGTGCCGCCGGGCAGGATCAGCACCGCACCGCCCCAGCCGGCGAGCGCCGCCAGCGTGGAGTTGATCGTGCCGTCGCCGGCGAAGACCGCCAGTCGGTCGATCCCGGCGGCGTCGAGGATTGCCGGAGTGGGCAGGTCCTGCGCTGGAAAGATCGTGCGATGGGCGACATGAAAGCCGTGCTCGCCGCAGCATTGCTCGAGAGCGCCGAGCGCACCCTCGTCGTTGCTTCCGCTTGCGGAATTGTTGACCAGCCAGATGGCGCGTTTGTCCGTCATGCCGCCAGAGCGTTCGCGGGGCACACCCGTTCCCGTCAGATGCGGCGCGTGGTGATCAGCCACGCGGACAGGGCATTGAACAGGCTGTATCCCGCATAGACCCACACCCACCAGCGGTTCCCGTTGCCGACCAGCAGCAGCGCGCCGAGCAGCACCGCGAATTCCGCCGCGAGGCTCACCCGCCCGCTCAGCCGCGCGATGGCGGGATGTGCCAGCACCGGGTGACGACTGTGCAGCACCGCCTGATGCGCCGCAAAATTGCCGATGCCGAGCAGGAAGGTGAGGATCAAGGCCATTCAACCGTTCAACCGCCAAGTCGCTCGTCGGTTGCCGAACGCGCTTTGCCGGTTGCGCCGCGCCTTTGGTCCGGGCGCCATATCGCTCGTCGGATTGCGGCGCTGATCGGCCGAGATCCACGCGATCCGGTGCCTTGGGCGATGTAAACAGACTCCAGCGCCGCGGCTCTCGCTTGCAGACCGATGGGTCGCGGCGCGCCCCACAGGGAAGGAGACCCGATCATGACAAGCAAGACCTCGATATTCTCGATGGCCGGCGCCGCACTGTTTGCTGGTGCCGTGCTGGTTGCGCCCGCTCAGGCTGAAGTCGATGCCGAGGCGCGCAGCGTCACCGTTCGCTACGCCGATCTCGCGCTCGGCACCGCTGAAGGACAAGCCGAACTGAACAAGCGCTTGCACACTGCCGCCCGCAGAGTGTGCCGCCAGGGTGCCGACCGCTCCCTGCGAGAGTTGGATGCGCAGCACCGCTGCATGCGCCTGACGATGAAGCGCAGCGAAACCCAGGTGGCCAGCCTGCTTCAGCGCAACGCGCTCGGCGGCTGACCGGCGAAGCGGACTCCTTCGCTGCTGATAGAGGGGCGTCCCGCGGGGCGCCCCTTTTTCGTTGTGCGCCGCGCACGCCGGGTCGCCCGCCCGTCTGTTCGACATTGCTCCAGCGACGCACCGGCACAGGACAAGCCGTTGCGGGCGGCCAGGCTTTGCGTGGAAATGGTGTCGCTTCCCGGCCCGGAGGAGGCGCAGTGTACGAGGTGACTCAGAGCCGGTCAGCTTTACCGAGATCATCGCTTAACCAGCTGGGGGCGGCGATGGGCGGTTCGCCCTGGCCGTGATCCTGATCTCATGCGCGACACTTTCGAAGGGCCGGTGATGCTCCTAGGGCTGTTTGCCACCATCTGCGTCGGGGTGATCGGCGCTGTATACCGCTGCCCCGTTCGGCGTGCTCATCGCCTGGCCGCCGCTGCGCCTGCTCGGGTGTTCATTGCCGCTGGTTCGGGTAGGCGTCGAACGGCTCCGGTTTGACCGATTATGGTAGGCCCGAGTGGATCAGGATGGCGGTGTTTCACCTTGTCGGGCTCGGCTCCGGCTGGCTGGCGGGGCGCTTAACTTCCTGGATAGGCCACCCGCAGGATACCTGATCGGCCGCCGCCGGACCCGCCCGACCAAGAGCAACCCGATGCCTCATTCCCACTCGATTGTTCGGAGACAGGGTAACCCATTGTTTCTTCAGTGTAAAACCAGTCGCCACTCGTGGAATACCGTCAGAGAGCCCGTGAGAAAATCTGTCTAGGCCATTCGTACGACAAAGCACGACACGTCTTCCCGCAGCCCTTCGATTTCACGCCGTCAACCTCAAATTGGCGACAGAAGCCCGCTTCCTACACGCCCCGTCTCGAAGAGGGCCCGAGCGACCCGAAAATACCGTCACGAGCATTAATTGCCAACTCCGACGCGCGCACCTCCTGCTTTAAATCGAGCAAGGAGCGGCTCATGTCGAGTGCTCCCACGCGCCGCGGCAGGTGAAGCCATTTAAGAAGACGGGAGTGTCGTCACCGACGCGGGAAGCGTGATCTTCTTCGGTTGACGTTGCATAGGCGATCGATGTGGATCTTGCTCATCCCCCTTGCGATCCTGTCGGTGATCGCCGTCACCGGCGGCTTCCTCGCCGCCGGGTTCGCAAACCGAATGCGCTTGGACCGCAGGGGAGAGTTGGTCTTGTTCGGCCTGCTCCTCGGCTGCGGCCTGCTGCCGAGCCTCTGGCACTATCAGATGACGATCGATTTCGCCTCCAGCTACGGCGCCTACCACCCGGACGAACCCGTCGGCTTCTACCCCGGTCTGCGGCGATTTCAGATCGCAGCGCCCATCGGAGGATTGCTCTTGTGGTCCGCCGGATGCTTGATCGCCCGATGGCTTCCGCTACTCAGCGCCGGCCTGCCCGGAGTCGCCTTCCTGGCGTATTACCGAGCCCTGCGTTGGGTCGGCGAAGACCCGCCGGGCGTCATGCTGGACAACAAAGCAACGATCTTCCTGTTCATCCTAGACACCGCGGCCGTCCTGGGACTGGCGACGTACGCGGTCGCGATCTGGGCCTGGCCCTGGCGGCAGGGGAAAGCCGGAAAAAAGCAACTCTGAGCCCGACCATTCGCCCGCCTGGGCTCAGCTGGCGCAGGATGGGTCCTCAGTCCGTGCACGCTTTCAGGCCATTGATCATCCTGGCCATGAACCATGGCGCGCCGCTGTTCGCACCAAGCGCCCACCACGCGCGCTGACGGCATGCGTGCCCCACCGGGAACTGGTCGTCGAACGCGCTGGCTTCCAGCTTGAGCTGGCGCCGAAGCTGATGGACTTCAGCCGATCGTGACGGAGAGACGTAGTAGCGCTCGGCCTTGTCGAAGGTCGAGAAGATCAGGTCGCCGTCCTCGAAGGCAATCTCCGACGCGAACGCGGCCAGGGCGGGATAACGCGCGCGGATGCTGGTCCGGCTGAAGCCGCAGTTATCGATCTCCTTGATCAGGTAATCAGGAGGGGTCCGCGGCGGAGGTGGGGGAACCGGAGGAACGACATGGGTCACGCGGTTTGCTCTCTTCCGTGGCGATGGGATCGCGTGCATCACAAACGCATGAAGGCGCCGTCACTGGCACTCGCCTGGTTCGCCGGCGCAGTTGAGTCGGGCGGCCTTATCGCGCACTATCGGGAAGCGTCCCCTGTGGGTTGCCGTTACCGCCGTTTAGCAGCCAGATCTCGCGTTCGATCGCCTGGGTCGCCGCGAAGCGCTCGGCGTCGGTTTGCCCGGGCAGCGGGGCAAGCCCAGGCTTGCGGACAGCCAGAGGCCGCACGCCGTCGGCGAAGGGCTCGCGCAAGAGGGTAGCGATGGCGTCGGCGGGACCGGCGAGCGTGATCGCGACCAGCCGGGGGGATGCGCCCTTGGCCGCCTGCCGTCGCCGGACCGAAGCGGTGAATGCCTGCGCCACCTCGTAGCCCAGGCCACCAAAAGTCTGCTCGAAACCGAGCTTGCCGCGCAGGAACTCCGCCGCGCCATGGTCGGCAAGGCCGAGCCCGCCGCGGTTCCGAGCGGCCACCAGCGGAACGGCGCGCGCGAGCCACGAAGAGCGCGCTTCGTGGTCCGCAGGCCGAATCTCGTCGATCCAATCTCCGCTCGCGACGAAAGCCGTGATCGCAGTGACCCCTGCGCGGCGCAGCGCCGCTTCGATCCGTGCCGGGTCGGCGGAGCCGCGCAGGTAAGGCACGGCCGGGCCTTCGGTCGCGGCAGCGCCATAGGCCGCCATGTTCACGGCGCGGAGCCAATAATCGTCGCGACCCAGCGTGACGGGCACGAAGGCGAAAGCCCGCGCCCTGGTGCCGTCGTGCAGCGAGAAATCACCGAGCAGGCGCCCGTCCGCGCCGCGCATCACCACGTAGAAGCGTCCGCTCTGCCCGGCGATGGCGTTCGGGCTGCAGCTCGTCATCGAAACGGGGGGCGGAGGGACCGTGGCGGCCTGCGGGAAAAGCCGGCCCTGCCGCTCCTCGTTGTATGGAAAAGGCGTGACGCGCCCGTCCTCGCCCGTGAAATGCTGCAAGGGTGCCTCGAAGACCCGCTCCGCCTCGGAACTCAGCGTCAGGCCGCCGCCGAACAGGCTGAATCGATCGGGTCCGTTGCCTTTCAGATGCGCGATGCTGCGCAGCGTCAGCACCTCCGTCGCCGCCTCGTTCATCGGGCGGGTGCCGTCGTCCTCCAGCAGCACCAGATCGACATAGGCGGCGGCGGCCAACATCCGGCGGGCGAAGAACTGCGCGCTTCCGTCGCCGACCTCCTCGGGCGCCTGCGTGTATTGGCAGGCGAC